>NZ_CP067101.1:1272727-1909090 GCF_016616425.1 Bradyrhizobium diazoefficiens | reverse complement strand
ATCATGCGCGAGAGCCGCTATCGTCCCGGCCTCGTCGGCCGCGGCGGCACCATCGGGCTGATGCAGATCAAGCTCGCGACCGCCCGCGGGGTCGGCTACACCGGCGATGCCGCCGGCCTGCGCGATCCCAACACCAACCTCACCTATGCAGTGAAGTACCTCGCCGGCGCCTATCGCGCCGCCAATGGCGACCATGCCCGGGCCATTCGCTATTTCGCAGGCGGCTATTACTACGCCGCCAAGCGCCAGCGGCAGGAGGCTGTCCAGGTCGCCAATATGGGCGAAACCAATATGGGCCAGAGCAATATGGGTCAGATTTGGCTCGAGCCGAACGGCAACCCGCAGCCGATGTTCGGCACAGCTCCGCACAGGAAGCTGGCCCAGCGCGTCCGCAACGCGCGGGCGCAGGCCTCGAAGTAACCGCACGTGTCCCGGACGCGCTGCAACGCATGGCGTTGCTGCGCAGAGCCGGGACCCAGCATTCCCACATCAGGATGGCCCCGGCTCTACAGAGCACTCCTGCATGATGCGCTGCGTCCGGGGCATGTCGGGTTCCCACCTAACGCGTTGACACAGCCCGTCACTGGCATACATTACAGCCGTTCCGAGGGGTGCTCCGAGGAGGAGCTGAGATACCGCTAAATGGGCACGGCCGCCCAAGATCGGCTGCCCAAGTCCGCGGTGACCCTTTGAACCTGATCCGGGTCATGCCGGCGAAGGGACAGGGATGTTGCAAACGACCAAGCGACCGGATTCACCGGTATCCATCATCGGCGCGGGCATTGCGGGAGCTTGGCAGGCCCTGCTGTTCGCGCAGGCCGGCCATGCCGTGACCTTGCACGAGCGCGGTGACGAGGCGATGACGGACGCCACCAGCCATTGGGCCGGTGGCATGCTCGCGCCCTATTGCGAGGCCGAGGCCGCCGAACCCATCATCAGCCGCCTGGGGCTGCGCTCGCTTGATATCTGGCGGCGCGAGCTGCCCGACACGCCGTTCAACGGCTCGCTCGTCGTCGCCCATCCGCGCGAACGCAATGACTTCGAGCGTTTTGCGCGCATGACCGAGGACCACCGCCGGCTCGACGCCGCCGGCCTCGCCGCGCTCGAGCCGTCGCTGGAGGGCCGCTTCCGCGATGCGCTGTTCTTCCCGGCCGAGGGCCATGTCGAACCGCGCCGCGTGCTGCCGCAGTTGCACGAGCGCATCCGCGCCGCCGGCGGCACCATCAGGTTCTCCAGCGACGTCACGGCAAATGATCTCGACGGCATCGTGATCGATTGCCGCGGCATCAGTGCCCGCGACGAGCAGGGCGAGCTTCGCGGCGTCAAGGGCGAGATGATCCTGATCGAGACGGCCGAGGTGCAGCTTGCGCGCCCGGTGCGGCTGATGCATCCGCGCTGGCCGCTCTACGTGATCCCGCGCGAGGACAATCTGTTCATGCTGGGCGCGACCTCGATCGAGGCCGAGGACACCGGCGTCAGCGTCCGCTCGGCGCTGGAGCTCCTGGGCGCGGCCTACGCGGTGCACCCGGCATTCGGCGAAGCGCGCATCGTCGAATTCGGCTCGGGGCTTCGTCCCGCCTATCCCGACAATCTGCCGCGCATCGGCATTCGCGGCACCACGATCGCCGTCAACGGCCTCTACCGCCATGGCTTCCTGATCGCCCCCGCGCTCGCCGAGCTGACGCTTGCCTATGTCGAGCGCGGCCAGATCGACAACGAGGTGATGCAATGCTTCTGACCGTCAACGGCGAGCGGCGCGAGGTGAGGTCGGCAAGCGTCGATGCGCTGCTCGCCGAGCTCGACTACGAGGGCACCCATTTCGCGATCGCGCTCAACTACGATGTCGTGCCGAAAAGCCGCTGGGCCGAGACCGCGCTGAAAGCCGGCGACGAGATCGAGATCATCACGCCGCGGCAGGGAGGGTGAGGTGATGAATGCTTGCGCATTTCATTTGTCGCCCCGGCGCGCGCCAAACATTCCGCTGTCATCGCCCGGCTTGACCGGGCAATCCAGTACGCCGCGGCTTCACGATTCCAGCCGCACTGCCGCAGCGTGCTGGATCCCCGCTGGAGCCTGTCATCGGGCTCGCCGAAGGCGAGACCCGGTGGCGGGGATGACACCGCCATTCAAGGAGACACCTCCCACATGGTGACCTTCTACGGCAAGACCTTCGCCTCGCGCCTGCTGATCGGCAGCGCGCTCTATCCCTCGCCTGCGATCATGCAAAGCGCGATCCGCGCCTCCGGCTCGAATATCGTCACGGTGTCGCTGCGCCGCGAATCCGCCGGCGGCAAGACCGGAGATGCGTTCTGGAAGCTGATCCGCGAGCTCGATGTCACCGTTCTGCCGAACACCGCGGGATGCCGCAGCGTGCGCGAAGCCGTGACCACCGCAAAGCTCGCGCGTGAATTGTTTGCGACGTCCTGGATCAAGCTCGAGGTGATCGCCGACAACGACACGCTGCAGCCCGACGTGGTCGGCCTGGTCGAGGCCGCCGCCATCCTGATCAAGGACGGTTTTGAGGTGTTCCCCTATTGCACCGAGGATCTCTCGGTCGCGAACCGCCTGGTCGACGCCGGCTGCAAGGTCGTGATGCCGTGGGCGGCGCCGATCGGCAGCGCGAAGGGCATCACCAATCGCGATGCGCTGAGGCTGATGCGCGAACGCCTGCCCGACGTCACGCTGGTGGTCGACGCCGGCTTGGGTGCGCCCTCGCATGCCGCCCATGCGCTCGAGCTCGGCTATGACGCCGTGCTGCTCAACACCGCGATCGCCAAGGCTGCGGACCCGGTCGCGATGGCCAAAGCCTTCCGGCTCGGCGTCGAAGCCGGCCGCACCGCTTACGAGGCCGGGCTGATGAACGCCCGCGACTTCGCCTCCCCTTCCACCCCTGTCGTTGGGACCCCGTTCTGGCATGCCGTATCCTGATCGCTTTTATCCCGTCGTCGACAATCTCAAATGGGTCGAGCGGCTCACCAAGCTCGGCGTCGGCACCATTCAGCTGCGCGTCAAGGATCTCGACGACGGGCAGGCGCTGCAGATGGTCACCGACGCGCTGGCGATCACCGCGGGCACGCAGGCCAGGCTGGTCGTGAACGACTATTGGCGCGCCGCAATCGTCGCCGGCGCGAAATATTTGCATCTCGGCCAGGAGGATCTCGCCGACGCCGACCTCAAGTCCATCCGCGAGGCGGGCCTTCTCCTCGGCATCTCCACCCATGACGCTTCCGAGCTTGCGACCGCATTGGCCGCAAAGCCCGATTACGTCGCGCTCGGTCCGATCTTCTTCACCACGCTGAAATCGATGCGCTTCGAGCCACAGGGCATTCCCAAGATCACCGAATGGAAGCAGCGCATCAGCCCCATCCCGCTGGTCGCAATCGGCGGCATCAAGTTCGAGCACGCCGCGGAGATCTTTGCGGCCGGCGCGGATTCCATTGCCGTGGTCAGCGACATCACGCAAAACCCCGATCCGGATGCCCGCGTGCGGCAATGGCTCGGCCTGTCCACGGAGGCGGCGTGATGCATCTCCCGCTCTCTCCTCGTCATTGCGAGGAGCCCTTGCGACGAAGCAATCCAGACTGCTTCCGCGGAAACATTTCTGGATTGCTTCGCTGCGCTCGCAATGACGTAGCAAGAATTCACCGCCGTCGCTTCAACGCACGCACAACGAATTAACCGGAGGATCCCATGAACATCCGCTCCAATCCCGACAAGACCGTTCCCGCCGTCACCACCGGCCCGCTTCCCTCCTCGCGAAAAATCTTCGCCTCGCCCGACGCCGCGCCCGACCTGCGCGTGCCCCTGCGCGAAATCATCCTCTCCGAAGGCGCCGGCGAGCCGAACCTGCCGGTCTACGACACCTCGGGGCCCTACACCGACCCAGGCGTCACCATCGACGTCAATGCCGGCCTCGCCCGCAACCGCAAGCAATGGGTGCTGGAGCGCGGCGGCGTCGAGGAATATGAGGGCCGGCAGATCAAGCCCGAGGACAACGGCAGCGTCTCCACCGACAAGGCCGCGCGCGCCTTCTCGGCCTATCACAAGCCGCTACGCGGCCTCGACGGCCACAAGATCACCCAGCTCGAATTCGCCCGCGCCGGCATCATCACCAAGGAGATGATCTACGTCGCCGCGCGCGAGAACCTCGGCCGCAAGCAGCAGCTCGAGCGCGCCGAAGCGGCGCTCGCCGACGGCGAGAGCTTTGGCGCCTCGGTGCCCGCCTTCATCACTCCGGAGTTCGTCCGCGACGAGATCGCGCGCGGCCGCGCCATCATCCCCTCCAACATCAACCACTCAGAGCTCGAGCCGATGATCATCGGCCGCAACTTCCTGACCAAGATCAACGCCAATATCGGCAACTCGGCGGTGACATCGTCGGTCGAGGAAGAGGTCGAGAAAATGGTGTGGGCGATCCGCTGGGGCGCCGACACCGTGATGGACCTCTCGACGGGCCGCAACATTCACACCACCCGCGAATGGATCCTGCGCAACTCGCCGGTGCCGATCGGCACCGTTCCCATTTATCAGGCGCTGGAGAAGTGCAACGGCGATCCGGTGCAGCTGACCTGGGAGCTCTACAAGGACACCTTGATCGAGCAGTGCGAGCAGGGCGTCGACTATTTCACCATCCATGCCGGCGTGCGCCTGCAATACATCCACCTCACCGCCAACCGCGTCACCGGCATCGTCAGCCGCGGCGGCTCGATCATGGCGAAGTGGTGCCTGGCGCATCACAAGGAGAGCTTCCTCTATACGCATTTCGACGAGATCTGCGATCTCATGCGCAAGTATGACGTCTCATTCTCGCTCGGCGACGGCCTGCGTCCGGGCTCGATCGCCGACGCCAACGACCGCGCGCAATTTGCCGAGCTGGAGACGCTCGGCGAGCTCACGAAGATCGCGTGGGACAAGGGCTGCCAGGTCATGATCGAGGGCCCCGGCCACGTGCCGATGCACAAGATCAAGATCAACATGGACAAGCAGCTCAAGGAGTGCGGCGAGGCGCCGTTCTACACGCTGGGACCGCTGACCACCGACATCGCGCCGGGCTATGACCACATCACCTCAGGCATCGGTGCGGCCATGATCGGCTGGTTCGGCTGCGCCATGCTCTGCTACGTCACGCCGAAGGAGCATCTCGGCCTGCCCGATCGCAACGACGTCAAGACCGGCGTCATCACCTACAAGATCGCCGCGCACGCGTCCGATCTCGCCAAGGGCCACCCCGCCGCGCAGCTGCGCGACGACGCGCTGTCTCGCGCCCGTTTCGACTTCCGCTGGAGCGACCAGTTCAACCTCGGCCTCGATCCCGACACCGCCAAGAACTTCCACGACGAAACCCTGCCGAAGGAAGCCCACAAGGTCGCGCACTTCTGCTCGATGTGCGGCCCAAAATTCTGCTCGATGAAGATCACGCAGGACGTGCGGGATTACGCGGCGACGCTGAACGATCCGGCGGCGGTGGGGATGTCGATGGCGGGCACCGCCGAGGACGGGATGCGACAGATGAGCGCGAAGTTCAAGGAGATGGGCTCAAGCGTGTATCTGGATGCGGAGAAGGTGAAGGAGAGTAATCGGGTGTTGTGAGGGGCGCCGATCAGTTCTCGCTGTCCACACTTCATGGCCGGGATAAAAATCCCGGCCATTTTGCGAAGCGGAGGCACTTAACCGCCGGCTATTGTTGTTCGGAGCTGATCTCGCATGTCGCGCATTTTGGCCGTGCGGCGATCCAGTTCCCCGACCAGCTCCGCGCGGGCCTCCGCCTCGTCTTCGTCGGCACCGCCGCCTCGACGCGCTCGGCCGAGCTCGGGCACTACTACGCCGATCCCGGCAACCGGTTCTGGCGCGCGATCCATGAGGCCGGGATCACGCGGCGTTATCAGCCGGGCGAGTTTGCTAGCCCGATCGATTTCGCCATCGGCTTCACCGATCTCTCCAAGACGGGCGCCTCGACAAAATCCTCCTCCGCGCCTATCCTGATGGCATGAATATCATTCGTCGCACGCTGGACATCGACGCCGAAACCGATGCGCGTTTGCGCGAGATGGCTGACGAGCGCGGGCAGGATGTCGCCGCCGTGCTCGCGGAAGCCGTTGCGCTGCTCGATTCCGTGGTCGATATCGCCGGCCCCGACATCGCCGAGGATCGCCGGCGGCTGGATGATTTCAAAAACACCCGGGCCGCAGTGCCGCTCGGCGAGGTGAAGGACTGGGTCGCGAGCTGGGGTTCGGCGAAGGAGCTGCCGCGGCCGGCGGTGCGCAGGATCGGATGATCCTGCTTTCGCCCGACGCCGTTGAGGACGTCGAGCGATTGCGCCTGTTTCTCGATCAACATAGCCCCGATGCCGCGCAACGCGCGCTCGCGTCGATCTGGCGGGCGGTCGAGCGGCTGGAGGAGTTTCCCAATCTGGGAATGCAGACCGAAGATGCCGAGCTTCGCCAGATCGTGGTCCGGTTTGGCGCATCCGGCTACATCGTGCGGTATGCCGTATTGGCGGAGTCGCAGGACACCCTGATTACGCGGATCTGGCATGGCCGCGAGGCCCGCAGGACGGACGAGTAAGCGTAGCCACGGACGATTGACTTGCTTGAAGCCCATCGCCTTCCCGACCAGCTCCGTCCCGACCTCCGCCTCGTCTTCGTCGGCACCGCCGCCTCGATGCGCTCGGCGGAGCTCGGGCACTATTACGCGCATCCCGGCAACCGCTTCTGGCGCGCGATTCATGAGGCCGGGATCACGCCGCGGCGCTATCAGCCGGACGAGTTTGCATCGCTGATCGCGCTCGGGATCGGCTTTACCGATCTCTCCAAAACGGGCGCCGGGATGGATCACCAGATCGCGGCGGAGACGATCGACGTATCAGGCTTCAGGGCCAAGATCGAACAATATCGGCCGAAGACGGTTGCGTTCACGAGCAAGAAGGCGGCGAGCTTGTTCTACGGCCGGCCGTCGCGCGGGATTGCGCTCGGGCGGCAGCAGCGGGAGGAAGGCCAGCCGGAGATTTTCGTGCTGCCATCGCCGTCGGGCGCCGCGTCGGGGACTTGGTCGCTGGAGCCGTGGCAGCAGCTGGCCAAGTGGATCGCTGCGCTGGAGGTTCAACAACCACAGACCTCATCCTGAGGAGACCGCGAAGCGGTCGTCTCGAAGGATGGCTGCGGACGAGATGCGGGCCTTTCATGGTTCGAGACGGCGCTTCGCGCCTCCTCACCATGAGGATTGGCCGCCGCGGGTGCCGAGCGATGGGTTTCGCTACGCTTCTACCCATCCTACTGGCAAGACAAATAGGCTGTCGGAGTCGGCCCTCGTCGTTCGTCCTCGGCAAGCCAACACGACCACCCCCGGAGCCTCACATGCCCCCGACCATCACCGCCTTCGAATCCTCGCCCGACCGCGGCAAGGGCCACGCGCGCGACATGCGGGTGCGCTGGGCGCTCGAGGAGGTTGGCCAGCCCTACGACGTTCGCCTGGTCTCGTTCACTGCGATGAAGCAGCCGGCGCATCTTGCATTGCATCCGTTCGGGCAGATCCCGACCCTCGAGGACGGCGACCTCACGCTGTTCGAATCCGGCGCGATCGTGCTGCATATCGCCGAGCGCCACGATGGCTTGCTGCCGAAGGATGCCAATGCGCGGAGCCGGGCGATCGCGTGGATGTTCGCCGCGCTGAGCACGGTGGAGCCGCCGATCGTCGAGCTCGCGATGGCGATGCTGTTCGAGCGCGACAGGAGCTGGTACGCGGAGCGCCTGCCCATGCTGCAGGATCGCGTCCGTACCAGGCTCGGCGAACTGTCCCGCCACATCAGTGATGCCGACTGGCTCGACGGCGCGTTCAGCGCCGGCGATCTCATGATGGTGACGGTGCTGCGCCGCCTGAACACATCGGGCCTGCTCGACGAGTATCCCGATATCGCCGCCTATGTCGCGCGCGGCGAGGCGCGGCCGGCTTTCAGGCGGGCGTTCGATGCGCAACTGGCGGTGTTCACCGCGGCGTCGCGTTCGTAGGGTGGGTTAGCCCTGCAGATGCGCGAAGCGCATCTGCTCGGCGTAACCACCAACTCTGTCTCCCGCGGACACAGAAGAGGTGGGTTACGCCCTGCGGACCGCGCTTCGCGCTGCCGCAGGGCTAACCCACCCCACGCAACCCTACCGCATCGTGATCGCAAGGCCGCTGAGATCCGCGTTCGCCATCAGGCCGACCTGCGTGCCGGTCAACTCCAGCACCGCGCCCTTCTGGTTGGTCAGCACGATGGCGCGGGCGCCGCGGCCGACCGCAAGGCCGGCACCGGCGGCGCCGTAGACGCCGGCGACGTCGGAGGGACGGTTGATGTTGGAGACGCGGCCGCGCAGCACGGTCTTGGAGCCGCCGAACACGAGACCATAGTCGAGGCCGCCGGTCGAGAGCCGATAGGTGCGGCCGTGAAAGTTCAACACGCCCGAGCCGCCGGAGCCGCCGATGATCCAGCCCGCCTTGTAGATCGTCAGCGTCACGAAACCGCTGTCGGCCTGCGCCGCGGTCGAAAGTCCGGCCAGGGCGGCGAGCGCGACCAGCGTGGCGCGAAGGGTGGAAGCGAGCTTCATGGATGTCTCCGGGGGCTGTTTTTTGGGGGGATTCGAATCAGACGCAGCGAATCTATCCGATGGATCGCGGCGGCAACATGATGGGGCGAGGCGCAAGGTGCAGCGGCACATTCAGCTGTCATCGCCCGGCCCGGGCGCCCAGTATTCCAGAGGCGGTCGTCATTGAGCCGCGAGGCCGCGACGTACTGGATGCCCCGGTCCCGGCCGCCAAGGCTACGCCGGGGCCACAAAGGGTGCTCGGCCGCCGAAGCCTTGGCGAAGGTGGCAAGCCGGGACATGACGACGAAGTGTGGGGCCATAGCACCGGCACCGCGCCATCATGCCGTTCTGCCGGTGTTTTGCCCGACGGAGCAAGCGAAAATTTCGCTCTTCCCGAATTCTGAAAAATTCAATGTTTTCCAGCTCATGCCTACTGTGCATGGGGTTGTTTTCGCATTTTTTGGTTTGAGCGCCCCTCGCCTGCCGCTACGCTCAGGCCTCATCGACCGCATCCGAGGTGATCCCATGCCGATCCAGCATTTCGCGCCCCCGCCGCATATCAAGGCGCCGCCGCTGTCGTTTGCCACGCGCACCGGCGACCTCCTGTTCGTCTCCGGCATTCCCGGCTTCGACGCCAATGGTGCGCTGCCCGACGGCTTCGAGGCGCAGTTCGCCAATGTCGTGGTCAACATCAAGCGCATGCTGGGCGAGGCCGGCGCTGATATCCGCGACCTCGTCAAGGTCAACGTGCTGCTGACCCGCGCCTCGGACGTCGCCGCCATGAATGCGCTCTATGCCGGCGCCTTCGGCCCGCCGCCCTATCCGGCGCGGACCACATGCGTGGTGCAGGCCCTGCCCGATCCGAAGATGCTGATCGAGATCGAGGCGGTCGCCTCGCTGGCGAAGTAGGCCGCGCCCGTGCGTGTGACTTGCCGGGCACTCCGCCAAACCAAGTGCCCTGCTCGGTCTGACATGTCCGTGAACGGCCGCTCCGCGGCTTGCAAAGGACCTGCTTTTACCGCACGAATTTTCGGATCCCCCGTCCCCACAAGGAGATATTTCATGCGTCGCGTTCTCGCGCTCTGTGCCGTTGCCGGCATCGCCACCTCCCTCTTTGCCGTGCCGGCCTCGGCCAAGGTCGGCTATTACGTGATCCGCTGGGACAACACCGGCATCTGCCAGGTCTGGAACGAGGACCTGAAGTACAAGCCGTTCCAATGGGGCGTGTCGACCTACAAGGTCGTCAGCAAGCCGTTCCCGACCTTCCAGCAGGCCTCCGACCTCCAGATCAAGATGCGCGGCGAGCGCCGCTGCACGCTGTAAGCGTCACGCGACAACGCGGATTGCAAGGGCGGGTCGCGCGAGCGATCCGCCCATCTTCGTTTTTGCAGAACTCAGCTTTTGCCCCATCATGCATTTCCCGTGCGTCCTTTTTGACCCTGACCGGCCGGCGGAATTACTCACATCTTGTCCACCGCGCATTCTCCTGCGCGCCCGCTTTTAGTTTCCGAGATGTCGTAGGGTGGGCAAAGCGGAGCGTGCCCACCAATTCCTCTCGTGACGAAGATGGTGGGCACGGCGCTTTGCGCCTTTGCCCACCCTACGAGATATCACTGAGTGAGCCGACGCGGAGACGCTCTCACGCGTCCTTGTGCGCGCCGGGATGGATCAGGACGTCGCGTGCGGCAGCGAGATCGATGAAGGCTTGCGCACTGCCGCCGTGATCGGGATGCATGCCCTTGGCCGCGCGGCGATAGGCCTGGTTGATGTCCTCGCAGGTGAGCTGCACTGCGAGCGGCAGGCCGAGCATCTTGCGGGCGCGATCCTCGCTGGACAGCTGTTTCGGCCTGGCGTTGCGGCGGCCGAAGCGCGGCGCCGTCAGGTCGTGGACGACGTCGAGCACCACGCCGAGACGGCGCTGGGCCGCCAGCGTGACGCCGTGATCGTCATTGTCGACGACCTGGCGCAAGACCGGAAGCGCCTGCTCGGCGGCCTGGCGCAGCATGGTATCCGTGCTCATCCGCGCGATCTCGGCCACGAGCCGGCCCGCCTCGGCCCAGTCGGCGGATTGCGCCGAGCGCAGGCGCTCGAGGGCGAGTTTCCAAGAGTCGAGCCGGGTATCGAGCCGTTCCATCATGCGCGCAACGTTTAGCAATCGAGATCAGTATGCCAAGGCTGCCGTTTCCGACCCCTTAATTTCGAGTTAGCGTTTCGTGAAACTTGGAAACGAAATCGGGAGGAAAATGTCATGGCATTGCTTGCAAACCACATCGCCGTCATCACGGGCGCCGGTTCCGGCATCGGCCGGGCGATTGCGGCGGGCTATGCGCGCGAGGGCGCGCAGGTGGTGCTGCTCGACGTCAACGCCGAAACCGTCGCTGAAGCCGCCCAGGAGATCCGGAAAGCGGGCGGCAAGGCCGAAAGCTTTGCGCTCGACGTGACCAGGCGCGACGACTGCTTCGCGCTGGCAAAGCAAATCGCTGATAAGGTCGGGCAGGTCTCGATCCTCGTCAACAATGCCGGCATCACCCGCCGCAACGCCTTCACCGCCGAGACGGAGACGGTGGCGAAGGACTGGAACGACATCATCTCGCTCAACCTCAACGGCGTCTTCAACACGACTCAGGCCTTCCTTGGCCCGCTGCGCGCGAGCAAGGGCCGCATCGTCAATATCGGCTCGATCCAGTCCTTCGTGCATCTGCGCACGCCGAGCTCGGCGGCCTATACGACGTCGAAGCACGGCGTCCTCGGCTTCACCAAGGCGCTCGCGGTCGAGCTCGGCAAGGAAGGCGTGCGCGTCAACGCGATCGGGCCGGGCTTCATCGAGACCAACATCAACGCCAATGTGCGCGCCACCAATCCGGCGCTGGTGCAGGCCTTCGTCGATCACACGCCGCTGGCGCGCACCGGCAAGCCGGAGGATATCGTCGGACCTGCGATCTTCCTGGCGTCGGATCTGTCGGCCTATGTCACGGGAACGATCGTGATGGTGGATGGCGGCTACCGGACGGTGTGAGCGCGGCCTGACGGCGCCAGAAGGGTCCGCATCACGATGCACCTCGCACCAATCGCGGCGGCTTCGCGGCATTCGCAAGGTCAATTGGTGCGATGGCCGGCAATTAACTTTTCATTAACCAAACCCGACCACCGTGGATCTACGGCTTGGGGGTCGTTTGTTCTCGATCCGCTTCCAACGATGGAAGCGGGCGTTGATCGGGGAGTATGTTGATGACCACTGTGCATGTCGCCGCGTCCGAACCGGGCGCACAATTCCTTGCCCCAAACCAGATCGTTCCGTTGCTGATCGGCGCCACCGTCGACGAGGTCGAGCGCGAGCTCGTGCTCCAGACGCTGGCGCGCTGTGACGGCAACCGCACGCGCGCTTCCCGCGTGCTCGGCCTGTCGGTGCGCACGCTGCGCAACAAGATCAGGATCTATGCCGCCTCCGGCATCGAAGTGCCCGCCTACCAGGATTAGCGCGCAGGTCGGCGATCGTCCTGCGCGCGATGCCGTGCGCCGGAACATCTGCCGCAATTTCGCGCCGGCCAGCAGTGCCAACGCGATGATCGCGACCCATGCCGCGGTCAGCTCGATCGCGCGCAGCACCAAGGCTGTCAGAACGGCCCATGAGGCTGCGGCTCGTCGGCATAGCCGACGGGTACGACATCAGGCACCAGCAGGTGAGCGAGGCCGAGCGCTGCCGCAAAGATAACCGCCGGCAGGCAAATGATCTTCCATACCGCGCGCATCGGTCGCTGCTGTGGTTGTGGCGACAGGCAATCAATGACACGGCGGCCGCGCCATCGATGTTGATCACGCGCAGTGAGATGCCCGGGCGGAATTGCTGCCGTCGCCAAACGCCGCTAAGTAGCTTGCTTCCGTGAGAGGGAGCAGTGGCGTGGCAGACGAACAGAAACGGCAGGGATCTCAGGGGCCGCGCGGACGACAGGGCGAGCCGGGACGGCCGGGACCGCAGGGGCATCCTGGCCGGCGCGGGCCCGATGGCGCGCGCGGCAAGCCGGGACCGCAGGGCAAGCCGGGACCGATCGGAAAGGCGGGACCTCAGGGCAAGCCCGGTCCGCAAGGCAAGCAGGGCGAAATCGGCCCGCGCGGGGCAGCCGGATCGCAGGGACCTGTCGGACCGCAGGGGCCGGCAGGGCCGCAAGGCCCGCGCGGCGAGCCGGGGCCGCCCGGTCAATTGCCCTCCATCGAACAGGTGCTGCCGTGGCTTGAGCAGCTCTTCGACGCCTGGGACGAGCGCCGCCGTCAACGCGAGCGCGAAGCCGCCGAGCGCGAAGCGCTGGAGGCCGCCGTACAGGAGACCGATGAGCCGAGCGTCGACCACGAGAGCCACGATGCCGACGGCGACGAGCCCAGGAAACGGAAGAAAAAGAAGAAGCACGGCAAGGGCTAGCAGACGGGTCTATTTCGTCCGGTCCTCGCGCCGCGGCAGCATGCCCATGCGCTCGAACTGCCAGCGCATGGCACGATACCAGAGATAGCCGACCGCGGCGCCGCACAGGGCCAGGATGATCACGTTCGCGCTCGAGAACGAACCGCTCCACCACATCATCCACGCTGTCCATAGCAGCGTAAAGATGATGGCACCTGCTTTCAGAGGAAGAAGGGGGCGGCTCATGGTCCTGCTCCGGGCTGTCAAAATCCCGGCGAACATCATCGCGCAGTAAGACGCCCTTTTCCGTGAGCCAGATCACGGAACGAGTTGCCGGAGCCCCTAACCGAAGCGCAGCCGCGAGCGCTCCTTCGCCCTTTCCGCCTCGACCTCGCGATCGCGCGCCGGCGCATGGGTGTGCAGCGAGGTCAGGAGTTTTCGCGCGGCCTCCGAGACCTCTGCCACCGCACGGTCGAACGCCGCCTCGTTGGCCTGCGACGGCTTGTTGAAGCCGGACAATTTTCGCACGAACTGGAGCGCGCTGGCGTGGATCTCATCCTCCGTCGCCGGCGGCTCGAAGTTGAACAGCGTCTTGATGTTGCGGCACATGCAGGGTCTCTCCGGATGTTCGCTTGAAGACGATCGGCGGAGCCGAAATCCTACATCCTTCTCCGCACTTCTGCTAAGTTTCGCCGCAACGCGGCCACCGACCATGAGCCGCAATTGGGAGAGAAACATGAGGGCTTCCTGCGCCGCGCTATTGGCCGTCCTGCTGTCCTTTTCGACACCTTTATTGGCGGCTGATTATCCCGCCCCCAAACAGGGCGATTGGATCGCCAGGGACTTCAAGTTCCACACCGGCGAGACCATGCCGGAGCTGAAGCTGCACTACACCACCGTCGGCGAGCCCTCAGGCCAAGCGGTGCTGGTGCTGCATGGCACCGGCGGATCGAGCGCAAGCATGCTGACGCCTGCCTTTGCCGGCGAACTGTTCGGCGCGGGACAGCCGCTCGATGCGTCCAAGTATTTCATCATCATTCCCGACAACATCGGCCATGGCAAATCGTCGAAGCCGTCCGACGGGATGAAGACGAGCTTCCCGAAATACGACTACGACGACATGGTCGAAGCGCAGCACCGCCTGGTGACGGAGGGCCTCGGCGTCAAGCATCTGCGGCTCGTCATCGGCAACTCGATGGGCGGCATGCACACCTGGCTGTGGGGCGAGAAATATCCAAAGGCGATGGACGCGCTGATCCCGATGGCCTCGCAGCCGACCGAAATGGCGTCGCGCAACTGGATGCTGCGGCGGATCATGCTCGACACCATCCGCAACGACCCGAGCTACAACGGCGGCAACTACACCAGCCAGCCGCGCATGATGAAATATGCCATCACCGCCTACGGCATCGCGAGCATCGGCGGAACGCTGGCCTATCAATCGCAGGCGCCGACCGCGGCCAAGGCCGACAAGATCGTCGATCACCGGCTGGCGACGCCGATCACGGCCGATGCCAACGACTTCGTCTATCAGTGGGAGTCCTCGCACGACTACAATGCCGGCGAGAAGCTGGAGGCAATCGAAGCGCCGCTGCTGCTGATCAATTCCGCCGACGACGAGCGCAACCCGCCGGAGACCGGCGTCACGGACGCTGCCATGAAGCGGGTCAAGAACGGGCACCTGTACCTGATTCCGGCGAGCGCCGAAACGCGCGGGCACGGCACCACCGGCAATGCAAAATTCTACAGCGAGCATATCAGGCAATTGCTGCAAACCGCGCCGCAGCGAGCGATGTAGATCGCCAGATGCGCGCCGTCATATCGCAACGCATTCATGTGCAGCGCCCTTTGCGCCGCATATTATTTTGAGCGTGCAATGCGCTAGCAGCTCGGGCTTGATCGTATCAACGCTACGAATCGGCGCGCGGGACGATCACGCGCCAATGGCACGACACGCGATGAGGTATAGCGCGATGGATTTCGTTGGCTGCAGGCGGCCCGATCGGGTAGCTTGCCGCAAAGCCGTTTCGGAGGCACGCCATTGACCGATCTTTGCGCCCAAGACCTCGCCACCATCTATGCCAAGCCGAGCCCGCGCGTGATCGCGAAAGCGCGTCCCGCGATCGATGCGCATGCGAAGAAGTTCATCGAGATGTCGCCATTCTGCGTGCTCGCGACGTCGGGTGCGGACGGCAGCGTCGATGCCTCGCCACGCGGCGGCGGCATCGGCTTCGTCCGCGTCGCCGGTCCCAATCAGCTATTGATGCCCGACCGCTCCGGCAACAACCGGATCGACAGTTTTCGCAACGTCGTCGAAGGCTCGGGCTTCGTGCATCTGTTGTTCTTCGTCCCAGGAATCGACGAGACGTTACGCGTCGGCGGACGCGGCACGCTGTCGGCCGATCCGGACCTGCTCGCCGCGATGGTGGAATTCGGCAAGCCGCCGCGCGCGGTGCTGAACGTCGCCGTCAACGAGGTCTATTTCCACTGCGGCAAGGCGCTGATGCGCTCGAAGCTGTGGTCGCCGGAGAAGGTGCAGCGCTCGGTGATGCCGAGCATCGTCGAAATGATCCACGAGCAGACCGGTCTTGGGGAGCCACAGAGTCAGGAGATCGTAGAGGAGCTCTACAAGACGCAGTTGTAGGCGGGCGTTCGTTCCGCAAATGGATCGTCATGCCCGGGCCTGCCCCGGCCGTGGCGGATGGACAGGGCGGAGCCGGTGCTCAATGCCCTTCGCCCTCGAGCCCGCCGACATGCTTCTGGGTGTAGAGCTCAAGGCCGATGCGGCCGATCAGGTCGAGCTGGGTTTCGAGGAAGTCGATGTGGTGCTCCTCGTCACTCATCAGCTTCTCGAACAGGTCACGCGTGACGTAGTCCTTGACGCCGTGACAGTAGGTCGCCGCTTCCTGGTAGAGCGCCCGCGCGCTCATCTCGGCGGCGAGATCGCACTCGATGATCTCCTTGACGTTCTGGCCGATGCGCAAGGGGTCGAGCACCTGCATGTTCGGGAAGCCGTCGAGGAACAGAATGCGCGCGGTGAGCTTGTCGGCATGCTCCATCTCCTCGATGGATTCCTTGCGCCAGACCTTGGCCATGTCGAGCAGGCCCCAATTGTCGAGAAAGCGGTAGTGCAGCCAGTACTGGTTGATCGCAGTCAGTTCGTGACGCAGCGCCTTGTTGAGATAATCGATAACTTTTGCGTCGCCCTGCATGATTCACTCCAGCTCTTGCAGTCCAAATCGGCCCTCACCGAGTTTAGAACGCTTCTAAGTCAGTTTGCGTATGAGGGCAACCGGCGACGAAGACGCAGCCGGGAAAAGCTCAGCAAGGCTGGCCGAAAACTCAGCAGGCTGCGAGGGCGAATTGCGCGGGCTCGGTCATCTCGTCATTGGCAGCCACGGTGTGGCTGTGCGGGCAGCCTGAGCAGCAGGACTGGGCGCAGGGGCCAAGGGCTTCGTCGATGATGGTCTTGATCGTCCGCGCACACCGGCCGCATTCGGCGCTACAGCCGAGGCACCCATAGATCTGCTTGGCATGGCGCACAGCGTCGTCGGACTCGGCGACGGCGGCGCGGATGTCGTCATCGCTCAGCACGTTACAGGAACAAACGATCATGGAAGCGGTAAGCCCTTTGGTGATGCGCCATCATCGATATTTAACGGGCCGGCCGGATGCAAAAGGAAAAAGCGGTATTTGAAGCTATTCCAAACTGGCCCACTAACAGTCTAGAACGGCTCTAAAATCCAGCGTTGCGCTGGATCAAGATTAGAGCGGATCTAGTCGCCGCCGCGTTCACCGCCGTCGCCGCCGCCCCCGCAATCCCCGCCACCACTGCCGCTATCGCTGCTGGAACAGCTGCCGCCGTCAGTTGCGCTGCCCGAGCTGTCGCCGGAAGATCAGCTTCCAGGCGAGAAGCCGTCATTCGTCCCCGTATAGGTGGCGCTGCCGCCGCCCCCAACAGTCGCCACCAGCGCCGGCGCGAGTGTCGGCCGCGGTTCTGGAGGTGGGTTGACCAGCCATAACCGATCGCATCCGGCAAATGTGCCGTTCATTGATCATTCAAGCGAAGTATGGAACTCTGCCGCGAACAGTTCCCCCGAGTTTGCACGAAAGGTCAAGCCAATGAAGAAGTTGCTCCTGGCAGTCGCTGCCGTTGCCACCCTGGCCCTTGCAGCCGGGACGCCGGCCCATGCGCAGCGCGGCGTCGCAGCGGGCGTGGCGGCCGGGATCATCGGCGGCGCCATTGTCGGCGGCGCGCTGGCCTCTCCGTATTACTACGGACCAGGTTACTACCGACCCGGCCCCGGCTATTACGAACCCGGCTACTATCCGCCCCGCTACTACGCGCCGGGCCCCGGCTATGTCGCCGACGACTATTACGGCGGCGGCTGCGTCTGGCAGAAGCAGCGCTTCTGGGACGGCTATGCCTGGCGCGTCCGCCGCGTCAGAGTCTGCGGCTGAGGCGACGGGGGGCGGGTTTGTTTGGACCGGTTCACTACGGACAGATCGTTCATCTCCGGGCCTGAAAAACACCGCTTTTTCTCGTCACAGCTCCGTCCGCGTTTACCGTGGATTGACCATTTGCGCGCTTCCTAGCTGCAAGACCAATTCCATCAGAGCGTGCGTGAACCTTTGAACCCCGGGCGCCTCTTACCAAGAGGTACCCATCTCCCAGGAGAGCCCTGAGCATGAAGAAGACTTTAGTTGCCGCCCTCACGGTTGCGACGGTCGCCGGTTCGCTGGTAACCGCCACCCCGCCCGCCAAAGCCGGTGACGGCATCGGCGCCGGCATCGCAGCCGGCCTGATTGGCGGCGCGATCGTCGGCGGCGCCATTGCGTCGAGCCGTCCCGCCTATGGCGGTCCCGTCTACGTGGCCGAGCCCGGCCCGCCGCCCCCGCCCTGCTACTGGCGTCGTGAGCGCTATTGGGACGGCTACGGCTGGGTCGTCCGCCCGGTCCGCGTCTGCTACTGATCTGATCGCGCGGCGCTCACAAGCGCCGCGATCGAAGCCCGGCCGGGACCTTCGGCCGGGCTTTTTCTTTTGCTCCTGCGCTATCGCGCCGCCTGGATTGCGCGCAGCACCTCTTCGCTCGGCCAGCAATCAACCTTGAGGCCTGCCGATTTCTGGTAAGCGCCCAGCGCCGCACGCGTCTGCATGCCGGCCTTGCCGTCGATCTTGTCCTTGTAGAGCCCGGCGCGCGCGAGACTGCGCTGCATGGTCTCGACGTCTTTCGTGCGCAACTGCCTGGAGGCCGACCAGGGCGTCGCGAACGGCAGCGGGCTCGTCATGCGATCGCTGAGATGGCCGACGAACAGCACGTAGAGATCGGAGAAATTGTATTCCTTGATGACGAAGTAGTTCTTCGTGGTGAGGAATGACGGGCCATAGATGCCCTCCGGCTGGAGCAGCGAGGCCGGCTGCGCCTGCTCCGCCGCGCTCAGCCTCGCGCCGCGCACCGGCACAAAACCTTCGCGCAGCCATTGGCCGATCGGCTTCGTCACTTCGGGCACGCCGATGCTGCAATCGACCTTGGCCGGCGCCTGCACCTCATAGGCCCAGCGCAGGCCGCTCTGCCAGCCCTTGTTGACGAGCTGCTGCGCAGCAGAGGCCAGCGCATCCGGCACCGAGTGCCAGATGTCGATGCGGCCGTCGCCGTCGAAATCGACGCCATGCTTGTAATATTCGGATGGCAGGAACTGCGTCAGCCCGGTGGCGCCGGCCCAGGACGAGCGCATGTCCTTGCGCGTCACCACGCCCTCGCCCAGCATCTTCAACGAGAGGATGAACTCGTTGCGATAGGTGTCCTTGCGGCGCCCGACATAAGCCTGCGTCGCCAGCACGCGGACGAGATCGTAAGGCAAGGTGTAGCGGCCGTAATCGGTCTCGCGGCCCCAGATCGCGAGGACCACAGTCGCCGGCACGCCGGACTTCTTCTCGATCTCGCCCAGCGAGGTGCGATATTTCTGCAGCAGCCGCTGCCCCTCGCCCGCAAGCCGCGCGATCGAGGCTTCCTTGAGATAGTCGGCCGGCACCTGCACGAACTCGGCCTGCGACGGCGCACCCAGCGCGGGGCGTCCCGGCAGGATCAGGTCGGGCAGCTTGTAGTCCGGCTCAAGCCCGCGCGTCTGCTCGTCGAACGTTGCGCGAGAGACGCCGGCGACCTGCGCCTCCGGCCACAGCGAGGCGATGAACTGGGTGAAGGCGGCGTCGGCGGCGCGGGCGGTCGACCAGCCGCAGGTGAGCACGATCACCGCAACGATGAGCGCCCGCCGCATCATGCCGGGGTCACCGCGTCAGCTTCTTGTACTTCACGCGGTGCGGAATGATGCTGTCCTGGCCGAGCCGGCGCATCTTGTCCTTCTCGTAGTCCTGGAAGTTGCCTTCGAACCATTCGACATGGCTGTCGCCTTCGAAGGCCAGGATGTGGGTCGCGATGCGGTCGAGGAACCAGCGATCATGGCTGATGATGACGGCGCAGCCGGCGAAATCCTCCAGCGCTTCTTCCAGCGCGCGCAGCGTGTCGACGTCGAGATCGTTGGTCGGCTCGTCGAGCAGCAGGACATTGGCGCCGGATTTCAGCATTTTTGCCAGGTGCACGCGGTTGCGTTCACCCCCCGAGAGCGCGCCGACCTTCTTCTGCTGGTCCGCCCCCTTGAAGTTGAATGACGAGCAGTAGCCGCGCGAATTTACTTCCTTCTTGCCCAGCAGGATCAGCTCGTTGCCGCCCGAGATTTCCTCCCACACGGTCTTCTTGCCGTCGAGCGCATCGCGCGACTGGTCGACATAACCGAGATGCACGGTCTCGCCGACCGTGATCGTGCCCCTGTCCGGCGTTTCCTGCTTGGTGATCATCTTGAACAGTGTGGTCTTGCCGGCGCCGTTGGGGCCGATCACGCCGACGATGCCGCCGGGCGGCAACTTGAAAGTAAGATTGTCAATCAGCAGACGATCGCCAAAGCCTTTGCTCAGTCCCTCGAAATCGACCACGTTGGCGCCGAGCCGCTCAGCAACGGGAATGATGATCTGCGCGGTCTGGGTCTGCTTCTCGCTGGCCTGCTTGAGCAGCTCCTCGTAACGCTGGTAGCGCGCCTTGGACTTGGCCTGGCGCGCCTTCGGCGATGACGCGACCCATTCCTGCTCGCGGGCGAGCGTCTTCTGGTGCGCGGCGTCTTCGCGTCCCTCCTGCTCCAGACGCTTCTGCTTCTGCACCAGCCAGGACGAATAGTTGCCTTCGTAGGGGATGCCGCGGCCGCGATCGAGTTCGAGGATCCAGCCCGTGACATTGTCGAGGAAGTAACGGTCGTGGGTGACGATCAGGATCGCACCGGGATAGTTGCGCAGGTGTCCTTCCAGCCACGACACGGATTCGGCGTCGAGATGGTTGGTCGGCTCGTCCAGCAGCAAGAGTTCGGGTTGATTGAGCAGGAGACGGCACAGGGCGACGCGGCGGCGCTCACCACCCGAAAGCTTCGTGACGTCGGCATCGTCGGGGGGACAGCGCAGCGCGTCCATGGCCTGGTCGACCTTGCTGTCG
Organism: Bradyrhizobium diazoefficiens; assembly: GCF_016616425.1. Classification (NCBI taxonomy): domain Bacteria; kingdom Pseudomonadati; phylum Pseudomonadota; class Alphaproteobacteria; order Hyphomicrobiales; family Nitrobacteraceae; genus Bradyrhizobium; species Bradyrhizobium diazoefficiens. Next base: position 1,888,603 of record NZ_CP067101.1, on the reverse strand, counting down.
AGATCCCAGAGGCCCTGGGCCTCGATCTCGTCCTGCAGCTTGGTCATCTCGTCGGCGGTCTCCTCGGAATAATTCATCGCCAATTCGTTGTAGCGGTCGAGGATCGCCTTCTGCTTGGCAACGCCCTGCATGACGTTCTCACGCACCGAGAGCTTGGGATCGAGGTGCGGCTCCTGCTCGAGATAGCCGACGCGGGCGCCTTCGGCGACCCAGGCCTCGCCGCTGTATTCCTTGTCGAGGCCGGCCATGATCTTGAGCAGCGTCGACTTGCCCGAGCCGTTGACGCCAAGCACGCCGATCTTGGCGTCCGGATAGAAGCTCAAATGGATGTTATCGAGCACCTTCCGGGTCGGATAGCTCTTGGTCAGGCCCTGCATGAAATAGATGAACTGGCGCGCCATCGGTCCCGTGAAACCTTCGATTTGAGGAAATTTGCTTGCCGCCGATGTAGCGATCCCGCCCCCAAAGGGCAACGTTTTCCATCCGTTCACCACGCTTGAATACGGGACGGACACCATCCGGCCACCGATCCGGACAATTGAAACCATCTTTTAACAAATCGGGCCAAAGCTCGGTTTCGCGCGGAAACAGCGCCACCGCTCAGAATGAACGGGAGCACAGCGAGGCCGCATCATGGCTCTGATCGAGACCAATTCTCTTCCTGTTCCGGCCGAAGCCGGCAGCACCTCCGCGTTCGTCACGGAGATCAAGCGGTTCTGGAAGCGCTTCTTCACCACTGCCTTCAATCCCTACCGCCCCGAACTGCACTACATGCGCGGCCCCGGCCCCGCCTGGCGCGCCAAGCACGGCATGGATGCGCCGTTCCGGCTGAAGCCCCGCGACCTCTAGGCGCCGCTGTCCTGTCGGATTTTTGAAGACGCAAGCTGCTTGCGCACAAGCGTGATGCGCGCAACCATGGCCTGGTTCCGACGACGGCGCCCGCTTGCGCCCTCACCTCTCGCCATGGATGAACGCTGATGAGCCGGCTGCGCTGTGCAATTCTCGACGACTATTTCAACCTCGCGCTCGACGTTGCCGACTGGCAGAGACTGTCCGACCGCGTCGACGTCACCGTGTTCAGCCATCCCTTCGCGTCCGAGCAGGCCGCAGCAAGCGCGCTGGCCGATTTCGAGATCATCTGCGCGATGCGCGAGCGCACCGCATTCCCCAGGAGCCTGTTCGACAAGCTGCCGAAGCTGAAGCTGCTCTTGACCTCCGGCATGCGTAACGCCGCGATCGACATGGAGGCCGCCAAGGCCGGCGGCATCGTCATCGGCGGCACGCAATATTCCCGCGATCCTACCGCCCCCCTGGCCATGGGCCTGATCCTGGAGTTGACCCGCGGCATCGGCCGCGAGAACGCGCGCATGCATGCCGGCGAGCCCTGGCAGACCTTTGCCGGGGTCGAGATCGAGGGAATGACGCTCGGCATCCTCGGGCTCGGCAAGCTCGGCAGCAGGATGGCCGGGATTGCCAAGGCGTTCGGCATGAACGTGATCGCCTGGAGCCCGAACCTCACGCCGGAGAAATGCAAGGAGGCCGGCGTCGGCTACGCCACCAAGGAGGAGCTGTTCGCCAAGGCCGACATCGTCACCATCCATGTGGTGCTGAGCGAGCGCTCGCGCGGGCTGGTCGGCGCTGCCGATCTGGCGCGGATGAAGCCGACGGCCTTTCTCGTCAACACCGCGCGCGGGCCGATCGTGGACGAACAGGCGTTGCTGGAGGCCTTGCAGCAGCGCAAGATCGCGGGCGTCGGCATCGATGTGTTCGCAGTCGAACCGCTGCCGGTCGACCATCCCTTCCGCAGGCTCGACAACCTCGTGCTGACGCCGCATCTCGGCTACGCCACCGAGGACGGCTTGCGCATCCATTACGGCCAGATGGTCGAGGCGATCGATGCCTTTACCAAAGGCGGCGAGTTGCCCCGCAAGCTGGCCTGAAATGATGAAGGGCGCGCCGATGGCACGCCCTTCGCTCTACCAGATTTCGCGGAGCTCTCAGCGCACGGTGACCGGAGCGGGCAGCGGCGGCACCACAGTCGGCTGCGTGCCCGGGACCGGACCGGCCTGGGCGGCGATCGGAGCCGGACCGGCGGCACCGGGCGTGGGCGCTGCGGAGGCGGTCGCCGTTCCCGGCGGCGGGCCGCCCGGCAGCACCACCACGCGGGTGCCGACCTTGACGCGATCGAACAGGTCCGTGACGTCCTCGTTCAGCATGCCGATACAGCCTGACGAGACGAACTTGCCGATGGTCGAAGGCTGGTTGGTGCCGTGGATGCGGTACACGGTCGAGCCGAGATACATCGCGCGCGCGCCGAGCGGATTGCCGGGACCGCCGGCCATGAAGCGCGGCAGATAGGGCTGGCGCTCGATCATCTCGGCCGGCGGATGCCAGTCCGGCCACTCGGCCTTGCGGGTGATCTTCTGCACGCCGGTCCAGGTGAAACCGTCGCGGCCGACACGGACGCCGTAGCGGATCGCCCGGCCATTGCCGAGCACGTAATAGAGGTAGGTGTTCGGCGTATCGACCACGAGGGTGCCGGCCGGCTCCTTGGTCTGGAAGGCGACCTCCTGGCGGCGCAGGTTTGGCGGCAATTGCGCCGGTGCGGCATCGGGCTGCTCCTCGGGCGGCAGCGACGCGATCGTCACCGGCCCGCCATTGGCGCCGGCAGGCGGCTGCCCGGCCTGGACCGTTCCGGTCGCGGCGGGACCGGCAACGGCCTCCGGCGGACGCAGGCCATCATTGGTGGGGGCCTGCGCCTGGTCGGGACCTTGGCCCGGACGATTGGCATAGATCACCGGCGGCGGACCGGCGGGGCGGCCGTAGCGGGGATCGTCGGGCGACATCACGGGGCCCTGCGGCGGGGCGGCCGAATAGACCGGTGCGCCAGCCGGGCGGCCGTAACGCGGATCATCCGGCGACATCACCGGACCCTGCGGCGGCGCAGCCGAGTAGACCGGGGGCGTGCCGGCCGGGCGGCCGTAGTGCAGATCGTCGGCCGGACCGGGCGGCGGCAGCGATGTCTGCGGCATCGCGTCGTCATCTTCGAGCGCGTCGAAATTTGGCGTGCGGTCGCCGGGCCGATATTCGCTCGGGGCGCCATAGCTGGGCGCCTGCTGAACTGGATAGCTCTGAGCCTGCGCGAGCGAGGTTCCCGCCGCAGCGACTGTTGCGGCAGCGCATATCGTCAGAAAATGTTTGATCATCATCGCTCTATGTAGTCCCCGGGCCCCGTCCGGACCGTTAACGGCCAGATGACCGAAGATAGCGGCACATTCAAGACATATCAGGCTTGTTTGCGCCGGATTTGCCGATTTGTGATCCGCAAGACTACCGTTGCCCCGTTGCATCACGGGGCGGAAATCGCATTGCGCCGTGGATTGCCGGAGTTGTCGGCCCCGAATTTAAGAGAACGGGTCGGAATCGTTGCGGTATGTTCGAATCAGCCCGATTCGCCGCCAATTTGAGCTTCCGATTCCCGCGTGGCGAACACGGCAAACAGTACCGTCACCGCGTTCAGATGGCTCATGGGCCCCGGCACCCCACGCCGCCGGGGCGGAAATTTGCAATCTCTCGATGCTTCCCGGCTTTCGCTTCCTGTTTGCCGCGATCCTGCTGTCAAGCTCCATCCTGGTGTTCGGCCTGGGTGCCGCCGCGCTGCTGCGGGCGAGCCACGAGCAGTACGCCAACGACCCCTCCTGGCGGAGCGGCCCGCCGGAGCAGCGGTTCGCGCAGGCTTCCGAGCCGGCCCAGTCCGTGCTCGCGGTGCTCCGCGCGGAGCCGGAGGTGACGGCCGAGCCGGAGCCGCGGGCCGAGCCCGAGCCGTCGTTGCGCGACCAGGTGCCGACCATTGGACTGCCGGAGAGCGAACCCGAGCAGGCCGCCGCGCTGACGACCGAGGCTGACGACGTACCGACGCAGGTCACTGCGCCGCCGGAGCAAGCGGCGGCCGTCGAACCGGCCAGAGCCGAAACCACGCCACAACTCACCGAGCCAGCACCCGCTGATACGCTTACCCCCGCCGACACGCTTACTCCTGCCGACAACGCGGCATCGATCCCAGAAGCCAAGCCTGCCGATGTCGCAACCGCCGGCGACCCGCCAGCCGCTGCCCCCAGTGCGGTCCCGGCCTCCTCGGCGCTCGACATCGCCGCGGCCAAGGCGGCCACACCGAACGGGCCGACAACGACTGTCGCAACGGATGCGCCGGCGAAGGCCAAGGCCGATATCAAGGCTGATATCAAGTCCGACAGCAAGAAGGCTGACAGCGGCGCATCCGAGAGCAAGGCGACCAAGCGCAAGGCGAAGGCGAAGGCCAAGAAGCGGCAGCGCGTGGTGCGGCGTCCGCCGCCTCAGCAGCAGCAGCAGCAGCTTGATCCGTTCGGTCAGCAGCAGCCGGCGTTCGCTACAACAACGCCACGAACGCGCTGACGCGCTTCATGCCGGCCCGGTCGCAATCGGCGGGCCTTTTTCCTGGCCCCATTCCGACCACGAGCCGTCATAAAGCGCGGTGTCGGTGATGCCCAGGCGATAGAGCGCGAGCGTCAGCACGCCGGCCGACACGCCCGAGCCGCAGCTCGTCACGATCGGGGCATCTAACTTGACACCGGCGTTCGCGAAGGCGGCGCGGAGATCGTCGAGCGGCTTCATCGTGCCGGTCGCGGCATCGAACAGGAGATTGTAGGGCACGTTGCGGGCGCCGGGGATATGACCGGAGCGGATGCCCGCGCGCGGCTCCGGGGCACGGCCCTCGAAGCGGTCGGCAGCGCGGGCGTCGATCACCTGCTCGGCCCGGCTTTCGACGTTTGCGATCAGCTGCTGCATGCTGCGCACGCGCCTTGAATCGTAGCTCGCCTTGAAGCTTGCCGGCCTCGGCTTCACTTCGCCGCTTTCAGTCGCACGCCCCTCGGCGCGCCACTTCTTCAGACCGCCATCGAGGATGCGCACATTGCCGTGACCGAAGGCCAGGAACATCCACCACGCGCGCGGCGCTGCGACCCACCCGCCGGCATCGTAGATCACGACGGTGTCGCTATTTCCAATGCCGAGATTGCCGACGTCACGGCCGAACTGCTCGGCGCTCGGATACATGTGCGGCAGCGGATTGGAATGATCCGACACCGCATCGACGTCGAAGAACACGGCGCCGGGCAAATGGGCCGCGAGATAGTCGTCCTTCGGCAGCGGCAGCACGCCCGGCAGCTTGAAGCTGGCATCGAGGATCTTGACGTTGGCCTCGCCCATGTGGGTGGCGAGCCATTCGGTGGAGACGAGGGGATCGGTGGCGGTCATTCGTTGTTCCTTGTCATTCCGGGGCGTGCGCAATGAAAGCGAGGTAGAGAGCGCGCGCGTCACAATCTGCAGTCATCGCCCGGCTCGCCGTCTTCGCTGACGCTTCGCCGGCCCAATACCGAGGTGCCCGGCGAAGCCCTTGGCGGAGCCGGGACCGGGCGATCCAGTACTCCGAGACGGTTGTGATTCAACCGACAGGCCGCGGCGTACTAGATTGCCCGCTTGCCGCCTACGCTAAAGCTTCGGCGCGCCCGAGACCGAAACCTCGGCGAAGCCTTGGCGTAGCCGGGTCGCGGGGAATGACAGCGAGATTGGAGCGGCGGCGGAGCACCCCTCATCCCTTCTTCTTCGGCTCCCACTTCTCAACCGGGCCACCGGCGTCGCGCCAGGCGGCGTAGCCGCCGGCGATGTGGGCGACGGGCTTCAATCCCATGTCCTGCGCGGTCTTGGCCGCGAGCGCGGACCGCAAGCCGCCGGCACAGTGGAAGACGAACTTCTTGTCCTCCTGGAAGATCGGTTTTGCATACGGGCTCTGCGGATCGATCCAGAATTCCAGCATGCCGCGGGTGCAGGCGAACGCGCCAGGGATGCGGCCGTCGCGCTCGATCTCGCGGGGGTCGCGGATGTCGACGATGACGACGTCGCCCTTCGCGGAAATCTCGATGGCGTCCCTGGCATTGAGCGTCTCGATCTCGGCATTGGCCTCGTCGATCAGCGCCTTGATGCCGTGGGTGATGTTTTGGGGCATGTGGTTCTCCCTCTTGTCGTCATTCCGGGGCGCGCGTAGCGCGAACCCGGAATCCATTCATCTACGTTGCGGCCCGATGGATTCCGGGTTCGCCACTGCGTCGCGCCTCGGAATGACGACGGGAGGCATCAGTGCGTCAATTCCTTCATCGCGCTCTCCAGCCCTTCGATCGTGATCGGGTACATGCGATTGGCGAAGATGCGTTTGATGATAGTTGTCGATTCCGAATAGTCCCAGTGCTTCTGTGCGACCGGATTCAGCCACACCGCATGTGGATAGGTGCGGATGATGCGGTCGAGCCAGACCGAGCCCGGCTCCTCGTTGACATGCTCGACCGAGCCGCCCGGCACCATGATCTCGTAAGGCGACATCGAGGCATCGCCGACGAACACGATCTTGTAGTCGTGCGGGTATTTGTGCAGCAGGTCCCAGGTCGGCGTGCGGTCGGTGAAGCGGCGCTTGTTCTGCTTCCATACGCCTTCATAGAGGCAGTTGTGGAAGTAGAAATACTCCATGTGCTTGAACTCGCTCTTCGCCGCCGAGAACAGCTCTTCGACCTGCTCGATATGCGCGTCCATCGAGCCGCCAATGTCGAAGAACACCAGCAGCTTCACCGCATTGCGCCGCTCGGGACGCATGTGAACGTCGAGATAGCCGTGATTGGCGGTCTCGCGGATCGTGGTGTCGAGGTCGAGCTCGTCGGGCGCGCCGGTGCGCGCGAATTTGCGCAGGCGGCGCAGCGCCACCTTGATGTTGCGGATGCCGAGCTCGACATTGCCGTCGAGATCCCTGAACTCGCGCTTGTCCCACACCTTCACGGCGCGGTTGTTGCGGTTCTTCTCCTGGCCGATGCGGACGCCTTCGGGATTGTAGCCGTGGGCGCCGAACGGCGAGGTGCCGGCGGTGCCGATCCATTTCGAGCCGCCCTGGTGGCGGCCCTTCTGCTCCTCGAGGCGCTTCTTCAAGGTCTCCATGAGCTTGTCCCAGCCCATGGCCTCGATCTGCTTCTTCTCTTCTTCCGTCAGATACTTTTCGGCGAGCTTCTTTAGCCACTCCTCGGGGATCTCCGCCTTCTCCATGGCGTCGAGCAGGTTTTCCAGCCCTTTGAATACTGTGCCGAAGACGCGGTCGAACTTGTCGAGGTTGCGCTCGTCCTTCACCAGCGAGGCACGCGACAGGTAATAAAAGTTCTCGACCGTGTAGTCCGCGAGATCAGCGTCGAGCGCCTCCATCAGCGTGAGGTATTCGCGCAGCGTCACGGGGACCTGCGCGTCGCGCAGAGAAGTGAAGAATTGCAGGAACATGGGTGACAGATTGCCCGTCGGGTGGCGAACGTCAAGGGGCGCAGGCCATTGCTCGAGCCTGGACCGGGAGGCTTTCTGCCCTGAAATTGACCGCCTCAAGCGGTTGTTTTGGGGACGTTTGCAATGGGAATTTTCGCAGCACTGATCATCGGCGCGATCGCCGGCTGGCTCGCCGGCAAGATTGTCCACGGGGCGGGATTTGGGCTGGTCGGCAACATCATCGGCATCGTCGGTGCGCTGGTGGCGAGCTGGGTGCTGCCGCAGCTCCACATCGGGCTTGCCACCGGCACGGTCGGCGCCATCGTGGACGCCACGATCGGCGCGGTGATTGTGCTGGTCATCCTTTCGCTGATAAAACGGGTCTGAAAGCCTGACTGAACCAGGAACGGCCGCCGCGAGCGGCCGTTCCCATGTCGCGACCGAGGACCGCTTCGGCCGACGACCAATGAAGGACGCGCAATGAAATTTACCGGCACCAAGGACTATGTTGCGACCGAGGATCTCAAGGTCGCCGTCAACGCCTCGATCGTGCTGGAGCGCCCGCTCCTCATCAAGGGCGAGCCCGGCACCGGCAAGACGGTGCTGGCGGAGGAAGTGGCGAAGGCGCTGAACGCACCGCTTTTGACCTGGCACATCAAGTCCACCACCAAGGCGCAGCAGGGCCTCTACGAATACGACGCGGTGTCGCGCCTGCGCGACAGCCAGCTCGGCGATGCCCGCGTGTCGGACATCAAGAACTACATCAAGCGCGGCAAGCTGTGGGAGGCCTTTACCGCCGAGCAGCGCCCGGTTCTGCTGATCGACGAGATCGACAAGGCCGACATCGAATTCCCGAACGACCTGCTGCTCGAACTCGACCGCATGGAATTCCATGTCTACGAGACCGGCGAGACGATCAAGGCCAGGCAGCGCCCGATCATGATGATCACCTCCAACAACGAGAAGGAGCTGCCGGACGCCTTTCTGCGCCGCTGCTTCTTCCACTACATCAAATTCCCCGACGCCGACACGATGGGCCGCATCGTCGACGTCCACTTCCCCGGCATCAAGAAGCGCCTTGTCGAGGAAGCGCTGCGCATTTTCTTCGAGGTGCGGGAGGTGCCCGGCCTGAAGAAGAAGCCGTCCACCTCCGAGCTTTTGGACTGGCTCAAGCTGCTGCTCAACGAGGACATGAGCGTCGAGCAATTGCGGGAACGGGATCCGCGAAAACTGATCCCGCCGCTGCACGGCGCGCTGCTCAAGAACGAGCAGGACGTGCATCTGTTCGAGCGGCTGGCGTTTTTGAGCCGACGGGAAGTGTGAGGCGCAGGCTCGCCTGCGATAGCGCTCCGCTGTCGTCCCAACATTGGTGTCATTCCCCGCGAAGGCGGGGAATCCAGTACGCCCCGGCCCCTCGATTCAATAGCCGGATCGCCCGGCTGAATGAACCGGGCGATGACAGCGAGCGTGGGGCTACAGCTCGTAGGATGGGTAGAGCGAAGCGAAACCCATCACACTGTCATCCGCGCCGAAACATGATGGGTTTCGCAAGTGCTCTACCCATCCTACGACCTCGCTACGACCTCGCAGACACGCCTTCGCATTCTCGCGGCTCATCTCGCCCGAGCTTTGCTTCAATCTCGCTCCCTCTTCAAACAGAGGGCGCAGGGAAGGCCGGGTGCCAACTCGCACCCGCGGTCTGCTGCGCGAAAGGCACACGCAGAAGAACCGCACAGCAGCATACAGGTGTAGCCGAACACTCGGCCTTCCCTGCGCGATGGTCGGACGGCTTATGCCGTGATCTCCCGGGAGCCGAGTTCGTTCTGGCCTCCCTCGCCCCGCGAATTCATGATGCAGTCTGCCCGGTTGGGCTCGCTCGCACCTTCGCAGAAACTTGACCGTAGCAACGACGGCCAGGACCACACGGTTTTGCCGTACGCGTTCAGCGCCGTTCGTCCGCACGCGGGTTATGGGCTCACAGGGACTACCCGCCCTGCCCGTCCCATCTCGTGCCGACGCTGCCGCGTCCACCGCAACCCGGCCCGCGTTTCGAACGACTCGCGAACCGCCCCTCTTCGTCGGGCCGGGCTGTGGCGGTGTATGCCGCAATTCCGAATTTCGGTAAAGCGGAATATTTTTACGAGGAGGGGTTGACAGGGTGGCGGGTGTTTTGCCCGACGGGGCGGCAGTTCGGACTACCTCGCGGGCTCGTCGACCTGCTCCACCGGCGGCGCTTCGGCCCAGCGCAGGAAGATCGCGACCACTTCGCGAAGCCTGTTGGGAGGACACGCACCCGCGAATACGTCGTCCTTCACGCTACAATGGAAGAATTCCCGGTGATCGCTTGATTGCGGTTTCTCAATTTCTTCGAAAGTGCGGCCGGACAAATATGTGTCCCTAAGCTCCACCTTGAAAGTCCAGCCGGGATTGTCCAGCGTCTCAATCGTTATGCTGTAGGTGTGCTCCCAATCTCCATTGCATTGAGCCGCATACCAGCGCTCCAGCCGTTCAAGCACGTCGCCTGCGTCCTGCATCGGATTTATGTCCGTTGGATGATCAACTCGTAAGATGGGTTAGCGTCAGCGCAACCCACCTCTCCTGCCTTCGCATTCGCCGGTCGAAACATCCGACTTGAATAGCATCGTTCCCACTCACGACGCCTTGCGCTTGACTGCCTTGCGCAAGGTTTCGTCGATCCGCGATTGCCAGCCCGGCCCGGTCGACTTGAAGTGCTCGACCACCTCCGGGCTGAGGCGCAAGGAGACGAGCTTTTTTGTCGGCGACTTGTTCGGGCCGCGGCCCTTCCGGATGGACGCGCTGAGGTCAGGGAACACTTCAGAGAACGGCTTGGCCTTGGCGAAATCCGCCTTTGTCAGCTCCGGGTTATCGCTGACCGCGCGCAGATCCTCTTTGGTGTAGCCTGATCTCTTCCTAGCGTTCGGCATAGAGTTTCCTTTCGCTACGGCTTGCCGGTCGCACGCTGATAATGCTGACGCCTTCGCGTCCCAGCCGGGCGAATACGACCACGATGACGCCGCTGATGCTTACGCCGACCGCGACCCAGCGCTTGCTCTTGTTATGCGAGGGAACGACCAGCGCGTTGTCGAAAAATGTCTCGTTGAGGTCGGCGAAATCCAACCCATGCTTGTCGAGATTGGCAAGTCGCTTCGGCTCATCCCAGACGATTTTCATTACTTGTATTGTAGCTACTATTTATGGCCACGTCAAATACATTTTGTAACTACAATATACGCGCAAGCTCTCCCGGACAGTGATGACTCGCGGAGAGTCACCCGGATCGCATCTTTGATGCGATCCGGCCTCTCCCCGCAAGCGGCTGCAAGCGGGGAGAGGCGAAAGTGCCCTCACGCCACCGCCGCGTCCGGAATCCGCGCGGCTTCCATCGGCTGCTTGCCGCGGAGAAGGTCGGAGGCGCGGTCGGCGATCATCATGGTGGAGGCATTGAGGTTCGCCGAGATCATGCGCGGCATCACGGAGGCGTCAATGACGCGGAGGCCTTCGAGGCCGTGGACACGGAGCTGGTCGTCCACCACCGCCCACGTGCTATCCGCCGGGCCCATGCGGCAGGTGCAGCCGGGGTGGAAGGTGGTGGTGCCGCGCTCGGTGGCGGCGTGCAGGAATTCTTCGTCGGTGTTGACGTTGGGGCCGGGGAAATCCTCGTAGGCGTAATAGGGCGAGAGCGGCGCGCTCTTCAAGAGCCTGCGCGCGAGCTTCATGCCGGCGACGATGACGCGGCGGTCGAGCTCGGCGTCGAGATAATTGGTCTGGATGATCGGCGGCGCGAACGGATCGTTGGAGCGGATGCGGACATAGCCGCGGCTCTCCGGGCGCTGCTGCCACGAGGCCACCGTCATGCCGGGCTCGTCCTCGAGCTGGCCCTGCACGCCTTCCTTGTAGGACGCCGGGGTGAAGGTGAGCTGGAGATCGGAGCTCTCCGCGGTCTCGCCGGAATGCCAGAAGCAATAGACCATGGTCGGCGACAGCGAGAGCAGGCCGCGGCGGGCGGTTGCCCATTTCATCGCCTCGATCCACAGCGAGAAGCCGCGCCGCAGTTCGTTGATGGTCTTGATGTCCTTGACGCGCGCCACCGTGCGCGGCGCGTAATGGTCCTGCAGGCCCTCGCCGACGGGGAGCGCGTGACGCACTTCGATGCCGTGCGCCTGCAAGAGATCGGGCGAGCCGATACCGGAGAGCTGCAGGAGCTGCGGCGAATTATAGGTGCCGCCGGACAGGATCACCTCCTTGTTGGCGCGCACCTCCACCGGCGTGCCGCCGCGGCCGCCCTTCATGTAGCGCACGCCGACGGCGCGCTTGCCTTCGAAGATGATCTCGGTCGCGTGTGCATGGGTGTGCACACGCACGTTCGGCCGCTTCATCGCCGGCTTGAGGAACGCCGTCGAGCCGGAAACGCGCAAACCCCTGTCGATGGTGCGCTGGCAGTAGGAGACGCCCTCCTGGGTCTTGCCGTTGTAATCGGGGTTGCGGGGAATGCCGAGCGACACCGCGCCTTCCATGAAGGCTTCGCAGAGCGGATCGCGCCAGTTCATGGTGGTGACGGTGAGCTTGCCCTCGCGGCCGCGATAGATGTCCTCGCCCTCCCCCACGCGTTTCTCCAGCCGCCGGAAATAGGGGAGCACGTCGGCATAACCCCAGCCGCGATTGCCCATTTGCGCCCAGGTGTCGAAATCCATGCGCTGGCCACGGTTGTAGATGTGGCCGTTGATCGAGGAGGAGCCGCCGAGCGTCTTGCCGCGCGGCGCGTAGATGCTGCGCCCGCCGGTCCAGGGCCCTACCTCCTGCTGGTAGGCCCAGTTGATGCTCTTCATGTGGAAGGTCTTGATGAATCCCGCCGGCAGATGGATGTAGGGGTGCCAGTCGCTCGGACCCGCCTCGAGCACGCAGACGCTGGTGTTGGGGTCTTCACTCAGTCGGCTGGTGAGCACGCAACCGGCCGAGCCCGCGCCGATGATCACATAATCAAATCTATCCATTCATCCGCCCCCGGCGTGTCGTGAAGTTGATTGAATTGCAGCCGCGCACGCCGACACCTCTCCCGGAGGGAGAGGTCGATTTGCACCTGGCGATGCGCAGCATCGTCCAGTGCAAATCGGGTGAGGGGTCTTGGTCCCACGAGAGACCGGTCCCCTCACCCGCGCCTTCGGCGCGACCTCTCCCCATGGGAGAGGTGATTGAGCGCGCGGCCAGTTCGGTGCACATCATTGTTAGCGCGGTTTGTCGTTGAGTTGATAGTTCAAATGCGTCCGCACCGTCGGCCATTCGGCTGCGGTGATGCTGTAGACCACGGTATCGCGTAAGCTGCCGTTCGGCGCGAGCTGATGGCTGCGCAGAATGCCGTCCTGCTTGGCGCCCAGACGCTCGATGGCGCGGCGGCTCTGGTGATTGAAGAAGTGCGTGCGGAATTCCACCGCGATGCAGTTCAGCGTCTCGAAGGCGTGGGTCAGCAGCAGCAGCTTGCACTGCGTGTTGAGCGGGCCGCGCTGCGCGCTCTTGGCATACCAGGTCGAACCGATTTCGACGCGGCGGTTGGCGGCATCGATGTTCATGTAGGTCGTCATGCCGACGATGTTGCCGCCGGCATCGAACACGGTGAACGGCAGCATCGAGCCGGCGGCCTGAAGCCCTAAGCGCCGGTCGATCTCCTTGCCCATGTTTTCCGGCAGCGGGATCGCCGTGTACCAGAGCTTTGACAGCTCGCCGTCCTTCACGGCTTCGACCAGCGCCTCACGGTGCTGATGCGACAGCGGCTCGAGACGGGCGTGCTGTCCGCGCAGGGTGACGGGATCGGGCCAGGGCATTGAAGTCTCTCCTTCGTCATTGTGCGGCGAGACAGCCGGACTGCCGGATCCTCGCCCTTCGAGACGCGCGCGAAGGGCGCGCTCCTCAGGGTGAGGGTCTGGGTGTTGCTTCGCTCGCAATGACGGTCAATAGCACCGTTCACTTGTTTAGGAAATTGAGAGGCAATCCGCCGCGGGGCCAGTCCATCGCGATCAGCTCGCCCTTGCCTGACAGCGTGATGTAGGCGGTCCTCAACTCGGGGCCGCCGAAGGCGATGTTGGTGGTGACGCGGTCGCCGGTCGGGACCTGCTCGACCAACGTGCCGTCGGGCGCGATCACCGAGATGCAGCCGGAGACGAGGGTGGCGACGCAGACATTGCCGTTTGCTTCGACCGCAAGCGAGTCGAACATCTGGTAGCCGCCGAGGCCACAGATCGGTTTGCCGCGCTCGCCGCGATAGATCGCGTCGCGCGGCTTGAGCGTGCCGGGCGCGGAAAGCTCGTAGGCCCAGAGCCGGCCCGTCGGCGTCTCCGCGATGTAGACCGTGTTCTCGTCCGGCGACAGCCCGATGCCGTTCGCCGGCAGCACGCCGTGCACGATCTCGACGAGCTCGGCCATGCCGGGCTTGAGGTAATACATGCCGCCGACGTCCATCTCTCGCGCGCGGCGCTTGCCCAGATCGGAGAACCACAGGCCGCCCTGCTTGTCGAAGACGAGGTCGTTCGGCCCGCGCAGATCGTGCTCGCCGCATCTGGTCACGACGGTCTCGACCTTGCCGGATTGCAGATCGACGCGCTGGATCGAGCCGCCGAGATAATCGTCCGGCTGCGGGCCCGGCATGATCATGTTGCGGGTCGGGATCCAGGAGAAGCCGCCATTGTTGCAGATGTAGATCTTGCCGTCGGGGCCGAGGGCGGCGCCGTTGGGGCCGCCCGGAATCTTCGCGACGATCTCCTTGCGGCCATCAGGGTAGACACGGGTCAGGCGCTGGCCGCGAATTTCCACCAGCACCACCGAGCCGTCCGGCATCACGACCGGCCCTTCGGGAAATTCCAGGTCGGTGGCGAGAACGCGGACGTTGGACATTTGAAGACCCTCCCGGCTGCTTGTTATGGCTTGCACGGGATGTCCGGCACGGGCCCCACACGCAAGATTTGCCTGCGGTTATGACAAAGTCGCCAGGGCTTGCCAAGCAAGCGGGACGGTATGCCAGCGTTGCGCGCTACTGCTTCACCGGCACCCAGATCTCGAAGCCGCCATCGCCGGTCGCCGGATCGAATCTTTCGTCGTAGCGCTCGAAATTCGGCGCATCCGCGGCCTCGAGCCCGGATGCCGGCAGCCATCGATTCCAGATCGTGTTGACGGTGCGGCGGATCGAGGCGACGTGCTCGGCATGCGTGAACACCGCATAGCGCTGCTCGGGAATGCGGATGCGGGCGAAGCGCCGCGGCAGGTCCGAGAAATCGGCAACCTCGACGCCTGCGATGTAGTCGAAATTGCCGGCGTCGTCGCCGTTGCAGCAGACGCCGTAGGCGACCTGTCCGATCCTCGCGGGAATGTCGGCGACATCCTGATGGAAACGGTGCCAGAGGCCGGGAATGACGGCGCCGTTGTCGCAGGAGATGCGCTCGCCCGGACCGGCGACGAGAAACGCCCGCGCGGTCTCGAAGCGCGGCGGATCAAGATGGTCGAGCATGGTGGAGTCCATGAGGATTGGCTCCTGAAGCTTGAGGTGGGTGACGCACGTTGCCGCCCTGACCGCTTCGGGCGTGGTGCCGAATTGGTCGCGGAACGCGCGGGTGAATGCTTCGTGCGAGCCGTAATCCGCCTCCAGCGCCAGTGACAGGATGTCGGGCGCACCCTTTGCCAGGCTGCGTGCCGCCTCCGTCAACCGCCGCGCGCGCACGTAACGCAGCACGGGCAGGCCAACGGCCGCGGCAAACGCCCGCACGATGTGGAACCGCGACACGCCGGAAACCGCAGCGATCTCGTCGAGCGTCATCGGCTCGGCCAGATGGCTCTCGATGTACCAGAGCGCGCGCTGGGCAGGGTTCATGGCGGTTCGGACCCTCGTTCGAAGCGCGGCGATGATGCGCTGTCACCACCGGCTTCGCTTGATCGGCGTTGCTGTCCTTCGCGAGGATAGTCCGGGAATGGCCACTGGCAACGCCCTGCCGTTCGCGGCTACACTCCCCAGAACCGCCCATCAGAAAGCACGGAGGAAACCCGCATCATGAAGATCACAGATGTGCGGGCGCACCAGATCCGCATCCCCTATGACGCCGGTGTCGCGAGCTTTCGCCAGGGCGCGTCCGCGATCACGGCCCTCGACATGGTGCTCGTCGAGGTCACGACCGATGCCGGACTGACCGGCTGGGGCGACGCCTTCGCCTATGTCTGTCCGCGCACCACGCGCAGTGCCGTCGAGGAGATGATCGCACCGCAGGCCCGTGGGCTGAAGGTTCCCGATGCGGCCGGCATTCCCGCGGTCATGGAGCAGATCCAGCGCAACCTGCATCTGTTCGGCCGCTACGGCATCACCATGTTCGCGATTTCGGGGCTCGACATCGCGCTCTGGGACCTTGCTGCCAAGGCCCGGGGCGTGCCCGTGCATCGCCTGCTCGGCGAGATCAGGCGCACGGCCATTCCCGCCTATGCCAGCCTGCTGCGGATCGGCTCGCCCGACCATATCGCGGCCGAATGCAGCAAGGCGCGCGCGCTCGGCTATGGCGCGATCAAGCTGCACGAGACCACTACGCCTGCGGTGTTCGCCGCACGAGAGGCGATCGGGCCGACCATCCCGCTGATGGTCGACATGAACTGCCCGCTGACGGCCGAGCAGGCGATCGCGTTCGCGATCGCCTGCCGGGACGCGCGACCGATGTTTCTGGAGGAGCCGGTCTGGCCACCGGAAGACTTTGCCGCACTGGCCGAGGTCCGCAGCAGGGGCGGGCTCGACATCGCCGCCGGCGAGAATGCCTGCACGGAAGTTCAATTCCGTCAGATGATGGAGGCGGGCGCGGTGAGCCACGCCCAGCCTTCGGTGATCAAGGTCGGCGGCATCACGGAATTTTTGAAGATCGCCGCGCTCGCCGATCGGCTCGGCGTCAAGATTGTTCCGCACTCTCCCTATTTCGGTCCGGGCCTGCTTGCGACACTGCATCTCCTGGCGACCCGCGACGACGGGTTCGTCGAGATGTTCTATCTCAAGCGCGAGGCCTGCCTCTGGGGCGGCCGCGCGGACAGCGATGCCACCGGCCACGTCGCGGTGCCGACAGGCCCCGGGCTCGGCTACGAGCCTGATCGCGGCGTGATGGAGCGATATCGCGTGACGTGACCGGCGCGCTTATTTCGCGGCGTCCTTTGCCGGCGGCGCGTCCTGCTTCTTCTTCAGATCCTCGGCCGTCTTCGCCTGGGCGGCCTGGAGATCGGCGAGCGTCTTCTGCAGGCCGGCGAGGTTCGTCTTCAACGCGTCGATCTGGCGAGCCGCGGCATCCAGCTTCTGCTGGTGATCGAGCGTGAGCCTGGTGATCGTCTTCTGCAGGAAGTCGACATTGCTCTGCAGGCAGCTGGTGCGCCGCTCCATGGTCTTCTCGACCGTGCAGATTTCGATGCCGGGCACGTCCTGCGCGTGCACCGACGCATGCGCCAGCGTGGCGAGCAGCAACATCGCGAAACAAATGCCGGCGTTTCGAAGCAGCATGAAAGGTTCCTCGTCCGATCGATCACGGCAATGTGCGCTGTTTGCGCACAGCCGGATGAGGCTACCACACTCGTACCGCATTCTCGCGTTGAGCTTGCGTCCGTTCCCTCGGAGGGGGAGCAGTGAACCGCACGCGGAAGAAGTGGGCGCTCTTTCCGCGGCTTTGTTTAGGGGAGATTTCTGGAATGGCAACGCGCGATCGACGACTGGCGGAATTCGACGGCGCCGGAGAACCACCGCCGGGCCTGGCGCTCGAAGTGCTATGCGAGGACCACAGCGGAACGTACCAACTGCCGTTCGCCTGCCGCTATGTCGAAGGACGCTGGCAGAACCATGAAGCGGGCATTGCGGTCGAGGCGACCGTCATCGGCTGGCGCCTGCCGCGCGTGAGGCAGCGCGGCGCCGCCTGAAGCTTTGGATCTGTTCCAAAATGCAACGGCGCCGCGCTCCGCCTTAACCTTCGGAACGCGGCCCGAACGAATCGCGTCCGAATCAGCCGAACGGCCGCGTACGCACCTGTTCACGGCTAGATGTCGATGCGGCTGTGCGGGCGCGTACAATATCTGTGCGGCGTGGCAGACGGCATCGGCGCGTCACCGGCGCCAAAGGTTAATCGTGACAAGGACATGGCTCTCCGGCCGCCGTGGTTGATCTTGCCCTCAGGGATCGACATGTCGGCCTTGGAGACCCGTGACGCCTCCAAGCCTGTCAGAACGGACTGACCGGCGTCAGGCGCCGGCCGTCGATCATGCGCTTGTGGCTGTAGGCCACGGGATCGACCAGCGGCGTCGCGCCGGTGACGAGGTCGGCGGCGAGCTTGCCGGCGGCAGCGCCGATGCCGAAGCCATGACCGGAGAAACCGGTCGCGAGGAAGAAGCCGGGCATGGCATCGACCGGCGAGATCACCGGGATCGTGTCGGGCGTGCAATCGATGGTGCCGCCCCAGGCTTCCGCGATCTCGATGTCCTTCAGATCCGGGTTCGCCTTGATCAGTGAGGCCAGCGCGGCATCGACCAGCGACATGTCGGGCTCCGGATCGCGCACGCGCTCGGTCTCGAACGGCGACGGCTTGTCGAAGCTCCAACTGGTGCCGCGCACGATCTGGTCGAAGAACGACTTGCCGAACGAGAGTTTCAGTCCGTTCCTGCGATGCTGGTAGGTCGGCCAGAAGGTGCGTGCGTAACGGAACAGATCGGGCGACAGCTCGACCGTGCCGCGGTTGCGCAGCGCCAGCGTGAAGCCGCCGTCGAGGCGGCGGCGGATGCAGTAGAGGTCGGTGCCGAGCGCGCCCGACGTGATCTCCGGTCCCGGCGTGGTCCGGCACGCAGTGGCGTTGACGAGGCCGATCGGCAGCTCGATGCCGTGGCGGCGGCAGAACAGTGACGACCACGCGCCGCCGGACAGCAGCACCGATTGGGTGCGGATGGTGCCCTTCTCGGTGACGACGGCGCTGACCCTTCCTCCTTGCGTCTCCAGCCCGCGCGCGGCGCAGCCCTGATGGATGGTGACGCCATGTTTGCGCGCGGCGGTGGCGAGCGCCGGCACGGCCATCGACGGCTCGGCGCGGCCGTCGCTCGGCGTGTGCAGGCCGCCGACCCATGCCTCGGCATTGCCGGGCAGGCGCTCGGCGACCTCGGCCGGGGTCAGCACGGTGGAGTGGACCTGCATCTCGCGCGCGACCGCAGCCCACCGCTCCCAGCTTGCGAGCTCGTCCTTGCTCTTGGTCAGGAAAAGCACGCCGGTGCGGCGGAAGCCGGCATCGACGCCGGCATCGTTCTGCATGTCCTCCCACAGACGCAGCGCCTCGCGGGCGAGCGGAATTTCCTCACGCGCGCGCCCCTGCTGGCGGCACCACCCCAATTGCGGCTCGACTGCTCGCCGCCGACATGCCCCTTCTCGAGAAGCGCGACGGAGTGGCCCTTCTTCGCCAGATGATAGGCCGCGGACACGCCGATGACGCCACCGCCGATCACCACGACGTCCACCTGCGCCGGCAGGCGTTCGTCGCTGTTGATGCGGTTGAGTGGTGGGGACATGATACACTCCTGATTTCAGTTCGAACGATCATGACCAAATACGGCTGTCAACCGCATAACCAGTATGCGCGGCCCTTTCACTCCGACTGAAGCCTCGGACCGGTGCGGCTCGCGGCTGTCGCGATGGCCGCACAGGGCGTCGTGACGGCCGCAGTCCTTTTCGCCTCCTGTGTCCTGACCGGACGCCGATGCCTATGCGAAATTCCTGGCCACGGCGCCGGACGACCCGGCCACGTAAGGGCAAGAATTGCGGCTGGGCGGGATTTGCATCTCGCCAGCCCTTGCATCCGATGCTTACGATCTTGCTGGCCAACGAATCGACGGGGACCGGCCATGGGATACAGACGACTTGGCGCCACAGTTTTTGCGGCCGTTGCCTTCTTCGTCGCAGCGCCCGCCCTCGGACAGCGCGCGCTCACGCCGAAGCAATCGGAGGCGCTCGCCGCCTATGACCGCGCGCTCGCCGAGTTCAAGTCGGTGCTCTCCGAGCGGCGGCGCCAGATCGAGGCGAAGCAGCCGCTGCCGAACCTGCCGGGACAGGCGCTCTATCTCGCGCGCGTCGCCGTGATCAGCACTTACAAGGATCTCACCGACGCCATGCCGTCGCGGATCGGCAGGCCCAACAAGTTCGAGATTCCTCCAGCCTATTTCGACGCCGATATCGAACCGCTGGTCGACGAATACGGAAAGCTGTTCGATATCATGGAGGCGCCGCCCGCCAATGCGCAGAACTCGGCGACACCCTTCAAAGACGTCGTCGATCTCGCCACAGCGATTGCGCGCGCCAAGGGGCTTGCGCCTGATCACGCGGACGCTGCAGGGCGCATCAGCCTCGGGCTGTTCTTTGCAGAGACCAACGGCAAGCAGAACGTCCGCAACGGACGCTCGAACACCTATATGGGCAGCTTCCAGACCGGCCCGTCCGAGGACCGCAACGGCCGCAGGAAATGGCAGGCCATCAAGGGCGCGATCGCGGCGATCGATCCAGCACTCGGTGCGCGCGACGACAGGGAGGAGGCGCGGGCCCGCGGCACCGACCACCGCTTCAACCACTGGACCGGCGTGCGCGACGGCCTGATGAATGCGCATGCGGATGTGTTCCGCGATATCCCGGGAATCGTGAAGACGCTGCCCGACCCGATCGACCAGATGAAGCTGTTCGAGCTGATCCAGATCGTGCCGAGCCCGACGCGGTCCGCACTCAAGTCGGGCGATCTCCTGAACTACAGGATATCCAGCCCTGCAATCATGAAGCACCTGCGCAACAACAGCATCCTTGCGTTCGGGCAGGCCGACCGGGCGCGCACCTCGGCAAGCTTCCGCGAGATCCTCGCCGCGATGTGGCTGTTCAACCGGAAGTTCGAACGCGCGATGGCAAAATATGCGGAGATGAAGGGGCGCTGAGGGATCGGGTGCCTGCGGAGCGGTCGGGCGGCCACGACGCTCCAGCCCGGACCGGCCGTGGCTGCGCAAATTTGCGACCATTCTCGTGGTCGCCCTCCCCTTGATGTTGGCGAGCTGTCAACTGCCGGTGCGCTAGACTCTCGTTGGCATGGTGCTGAACGGCCGCCGCCTGCGCCGCGAGCGAACGTCAGCGATTGCCGCCACGAATTCCGCCGCCACATGACGCGCGCTGCGACGCCCTCAAGGCTCCGGCTTGTAGCCGTCCGTCAGCGTCTTCAGGAAGGCGATGATGTCGGCCTCGTCCTGCTCCGTCATCGCCGGCTTGTCGCCGGGGTGGCGATCGAACGGCGGATCGCTGACGTCGACATTGACGTGATATTTTTGCGGCAAATCGTCGTATTTCCGCACCGCGCCGTCGGCTGCACGCGGAAACACCTTGTCCGGATTGGTGTCGCGGAAATTGTAGAAGTCGAGCAGTTGTTCGAGGCTGCGGAAGACGCCGTTGTGGAAGAAGGCGTGACGGGTTGCCGTGTTGCGCAGCGTCGGCGTCAGGAACATGCCGCAATATTGCGTCTGCTCCGGGAGGTCGGTGCGATGCGGGCCGCAGACGCCGAGGTCGGAATAGTTGGGATCGCCATTATTGGCGAGCGCGGCATTGCGCGGCGCGCCGAGGGCTTCGTACTGATGATCCGTGAACAGCGGCGGCAGGCCGTCGCGGGTCGGCGCGGAGGTATGGCATCCGGCGCAATTGGCCTTGTCGGGATCGTTGAACACTTGCAGGCCGCGCAGCTCGCTCTCGGACAGCCGCGCCTTGCCTTCGAGCCAGTAATCGTACTTGCTGGTGTAGGGATGGAAGCTGACCTCCTCCACCTGGTAGCGCGCCACCGCAAACATCGCCTCCGCGATCAGGAGCCGCTGATTCCTGAGCACGCCGGCGCCGAACAGCTCGACGAAGCGCTGCACATAAGGCGCACGGCGCAGCTTGGCTGCGACGATCTCGGCGCTGCCGCCATCCATCTCGTTGGGGTCGAGTAGCGGGAACAGCGCCTGATCCTGCAACGTGTCGGCGCGGCCGTCCCAGAACAGGCCGCCCTGCGGCACGATGTTCGCAGACCCGCCGGTGCCACCCGCGGTCTTGGTCGTGCGCGCGGTCTGCTGGCCGAGCGCGGCCATCTGCGCGAGGTCGATGACGTTGTCGTCGTCACCCTTGTCGGGACCGATGCTGAAATTCGGCTGACGCTCCAGATAAGTCAGCGACGGCACCGCACGTGCGCCTTGCCGCGACAGGTTGGCGCCGCCGAGCATGACCGGGCCGTCATTGGGCGGGCCATAAGCGTGATCCGGGCTATGACAGGACCCGCAGGACAGCGCGCCGGAGGACGACAGCGATGCGTCGTAGAAAATCTCTTTGCCGAGCAGCGCCATGGCCGAGAGCGGCGCGACCGTCGGGCGATAGAGATGAACCGGGTTCGGATTCACGCCTACGGCACTCGCATCCGCGAGCCCTTGCGCCTCGGCTGCAAAGACGGCGCCGGCCAGCGTGAGCAGGCCGGCGCCGAGGAGCCACAAAGTGCGGCTGTGCATCATTACGTCCCGTTGGACTAGTGGTGGTGGTGTTCGTCCGGCGGGCTGGTGATCACTGTGCCGGAAGTCGGATCGAGGAACAGCGCATCGGTCCGGAAGTCATGGCTGTGGTCATGATCGAAGTCGAACAAGTCCATGATCGATCCGCTGCTGGCGTCGAACGAGCCGCCGCCGAGACGCTTGCCCTTCAGCCAGTTGTCTTCGATGAACCGCACCACCGAAGCCTGCGAGATGGCGGTGTGGCTGACGAAGTTGGTCTTGGCGTAGGGCGAGATCACGATGAAGGGCACGCGGGTGGCGGGACCGCAACGGCCGTTCACCGGCTTGCCGCCGACGCCGTTCAGTTGAGGCTGCTTGGTGACGCCGAGACCGCACTGGCCGGAGCCGTTGAGCTGATCGGCGGTCGGATCGTAGGAGGCGCTGGTCGGCTTGGCGTAAGCGTGATCATACCAGCCGTCGGAGTCGTCGTAGGTGACGATGACGGCCGTCTCACGCCAGTCGGGCTGCTTCTGGAGGAAATTGATCAGCTCGACCGTTCCCTGCTGCTCGTCGAGAGGATCAGAATAGCCGGCGTGGCCATCCTGATAGGCCGGCAACTTGACGTAGGACACCGCCGGGAAATTGCCTGCCTTCACGGCCGCATAGAAATCCTCGAGATCGTAGCCGTGATTGGCGGGATCGAGGGTCTTGCCGTCCTTCTGGTAGGTGTGGCCGACCGCATCGACCGAGCTCGGCCGCGCATGGGTCCAATTGGCGGTCGACTTGTAGTACTGAAACCAGGCGTGATGCGGAACATAGTCCGCCTTGGCGGCGCCGGTGACGGTCGAGAACGTGCTGCGTGCACAGTCGGTCGTGCCGTTAGTGTTTGTCACGGAAAGATCGAAGCCGCCCATGAACGAACCCCAACTGACGCCGGCATCGTTGAGCAGATCGCCAATGTTCTTGCCGTTCATCGTGACCTGCGTCGTATAGCCCGGGGTGCTGCAACGGTCATAGGCCGGACCGGGGTCGCCGATCACCGTGAGGCCGCCCTGGCCGTCCGGGATGATTTGCGTTGCTGCATTGCCGAGCACCGCCACCGCGCCATTGGTCTGGCCCGAAATCACATTCAGCGCGCCGACCGTCGACGGACCAAAGGTGTCGGTGTAGGCGTTGTCGTTCATCGAAAAGTGCTGCGCGTAGTTCCAGAGCGCGGTGACGGTGTTGCCGTCGAAATAGCCCATGACCTGGCCGGTGGTGCCGAACGCGCCGACGCCGCCCGACGTGCCGCGGCCGGTATATTTCGGGAACAAATCAGCCTTGCCGTTATCATAGGCCTGTTGTTCCGCGGTATAGGCGTGGTTCTGCGACGCGGTGTTGGCCTGCGTGCGGTCGAGACGGAACGGATCTGTCGCGCCCTCGCCGTTGGCCGGGTTGTTGTTCGGGTTGTTCACCAAGAGGTCCGCGTTGGCGAGATTGTTCACCTTCGGCGTATGCGGCTTCGGCACGAAGCGGATCGAGCCCGAGGGATTGCCGGCATTCGGATAGGTCGCGAAGTAATGATCGAACGAGCGGTTCTCGTTGAAGACGATCACGAGGTGCTTGATCGGCGTCTCGGTGTGAATGTTTTGCCGATGGTGACCCTTGTCCCCGCCGCGATCGAGGTCCCGACCGAAATCGTCCGCGAGGACGGGAAGAGTGCATGCGAGTGCGCTCGCGGCCGCGAAAATCGCAGCCGTCGTCAGAAGTCTCGTTTTCATTTTTTTGACGCCCCGAAGGTAAAGAATGTTTACGATCGGAAATTATTCTAAACATCACGGGTGACAGAGCTGTGTCAGTTTGACGCAAGAGACACTTTGCGCAGTTGTGCAGGCAAAATTTTCTGACGAGCCCGCCTGCGCAGTACTGCGCTGCATCCGTGTTCAGGTGCCGGCCTTCTTCGTGGTGGTGCAGCGCTTCGAGAACTGGCGGGCGTCGAAGAAGGTGGTGAAGGCGGAGAAGGTGGCGGAGGTGAAGTAGACGGCGGCTATCGGCCACCGTCGTCATTGCGAGCGCAGCGAAGCAATCCAGAATCTTTCCACGGTGACGGTCTGGATTGCTTCCTCGCTTCGCTCCTCGCAATGACGGCGGTGAGAGAGCGTGCTGTTGCTCAGGCCTTCTCCGCCGGAGCCTGCCGCGCCTCGCCGCTCGACACCAGCAGCACCGAAACCTTGGACTGCCGCAGCACCGCGTCGGCGACGCCACCGAAGGACAGATGATGGGCCTGGATGCGGTCGACGCCCATGACGACGAGATCGACATCGGTGGTGTCGATCTCGCGCAGGATCGCGGCCTCCGGCGCCCGGTTCACCCGCAGCGTGGTGGTGATGTCGACGTCGTAGCGGGCGGCGAGATCGCTGGCGTCCTTGAGGATACCAGCCTCCTGGCCGAGGCCGCGGGAGGCACCGCGCTGCGCGCCCTTGTCGCGCGTCGTCGCGACATAGATCACCCGGAGCGAGCCTGATCCGGCCTGCGCCAGCGCGACCGCAATCTCGGCGCCGCGCTTGGAGATCCCGCTGCCGGAGACCGGAACGAGGATGTTGAGCGCGTCGGGCATCGGCTGCTTCAGATGCTTGCCCTTGGCCACGACGATCGCAAGCGGCCCTTCGAATTCCGCGGCGATATCGTCGATCTTGCGATCGAAGCGGTCCTTGCTCACGGTGACCTTGTCGACACCGACGACCAGGAGATCGAAGCCCTTGCGCGCCTCGTCGGC
This sequence comes from Bradyrhizobium diazoefficiens, assembly GCF_016616425.1. Taxonomy (NCBI): domain Bacteria; kingdom Pseudomonadati; phylum Pseudomonadota; class Alphaproteobacteria; order Hyphomicrobiales; family Nitrobacteraceae; genus Bradyrhizobium; species Bradyrhizobium diazoefficiens. The sequence goes on along the minus strand of NZ_CP067101.1, from coordinate 1,864,002 downwards.
GATGGTCTCGCCGAGCTCCACGCGCCTTGCGCGGGTGACGACATCGACGCTGCCGGCGTCTTCGTCGTTGTTGGCGGACACCGCCTCGGCGGCCCTCTTCACCACGGCTTCGTGGCTCTCTTCCTCGCCGCGGCCTTTCTCCTGCTCCTTAGCCCGCATGCCGATATGCAGCACGGTGATCGGCAGGCCGCGCATGCCCGCGATCAGGCCCGCGATGTGGGCGGCAAAGGTCGCGTTGACGCTTTCGTCCACCGCAAGCAATGGGCGCTCGAGATTGGCGACGAAGCCGCGCTTCTCGAACTCTTCGCGCTCCAGCCGCTCCTTCTCCTCCTTGTTCATCGGCAGCCTGGCCAGCGCCGCGCGCAACATCGGCGGCATCGCCATCGTGGTCACGATGGCCATGGTCACGATCATCGTGAACAGGTTCTGGCTCAGCACGCCGATGGAGAGGCCGATGGTCGCGATGATCACCTCGGTTGAACCGCGGGCATTCATGCCGCTCGCGAGCGCGAGCGACTCCCGGGTGCTGAGGCCGCCCACGGTGCCGCCGACGAAGGCGCCGCCGAACTTGCCGACGCTGGCGATCACGACCAGGAGGCCGGTGAGCATCAGGAGATTGGGATCGCGGAGCACCGAGAGATCGGCGCTGAGGCCCGCGAGGCCAAAGAACACCGGCATGAAGAAGCCGGAGATCAGCCCGCGCAAACGCTCGTCGATCTGCCGCGTCAGGATCGGTGATTCCCCGACCAGGATGCCGGCGACGAAGGCGCCGAGCACGGTATGCACACCGATCAGATGCGTGATCAGCGCCATGACGCTCATCAACAGCAGGATCACCGTGGTGACGGGCGCCGCGCTGACGAGGTTGTCGTTGGCCCGCCGGATGAGCTGAAACACCAGTCGGCGCCCGATGGTGAAGCTGACGGCGAGGAAGGCGAGCGTTCCCAGCACGGCTTTCGCCACCGAGGCGACGTCGAGCGTTCCTTGCGAGGCGAGGCTGAAGATGACGGCGATGATGACCCAGCCGATGGTGTCGTCGATGACGGCAGTCGCGACGATGATCTGGCCGACATTGCGGCGCATGAAATTCATCTCGCGCACGACGACGGCTACGATCTTCACCGAGGAGATCGACAGCGCCGTGCCCATGAACAGCGAAGCGACCAGGCGCGCTTGCGGATTGGGCAGCAGCGCGTCTGGCAGGAACTCCCCGAGCGCGAAGCCGCAGGCAAAGGGCACGAGGATGCCGGCAATCGAGATTGTGATCGCGGCCTTGCCGACCTTCCGGACCAACTTGAGGTCCGTCTCCATGCCGGTGAGAAGCAGCAGCAGCAGGATGCCGAACTGGGCAATGCCGTCGATCATCGCCTTCTGCTCGGGCGTCTTGGGGAAGATCGCATGCTGCGCCTCCGGCCAGACCCAGCCGAACAGCGACGGCCCGAGCAGGATGCCGGCGAGCAGTTCGCCGATCACCGAGGGCTGGCCAACCCGCTGCATGAGCTCGCCGAGACCGCGGCCGACGGCGATCAGCAGCGCGATCTGCGCCACCAGCAGGAATTCGGACGGGCCGGCCGATTGACCGCCCTCGGCGCCGGCCGCGGAGGTGGTGAGGACAAGCGCCGCAGAGACAAGGCCGACCGGTTGAAGCAGGCGCCTGGGCATGCAGGTGTCTTTCCCCCTTCACCCGCCCCGCTGTCGGGGCCACGGGATAGAACCCACGGCAGGTGCGGCGGGTTCCCGTCGCGTGCGGCGGGATTGAGGGGGCACGAACAAAAAGTGCGAAAACAACCCCATGCACAGTAGAGATAGCTTTGAAAATGCTCAAGAATATTTCGTCATTACCGAATCGACTTGCTCCGTCGGGCAAAACACGGGCAGAATGACACGATGGGTGGCATGGGCGGCCGGCCGCCGCATCCCTGTAATTACCGTCTCCCCTCTGTGCCCCGACGCAGCGCAGCGCCACTTCGGTGCGCTGCAGAGCCGGGGCCCATGCGAAACACAGGAATTCGCGGCCGCTGGGGTCCCGGCTCCGCGCAGCGGCGTTGCACGCTGCAGCGCGTCCGGGACACCAGACTTCAAACAGCCGCCGGCGTCCTGATCTCGCGCGGCAGGATGATTGCGGCGGCGATTGCGAGCAGGCAGAGCGCGGCAAAGGCGTGCAGCATGGTGACAAAGCCACCCTGCTCGTAGAGCCAGGCCACCAGGCCGACCGAGGCGCCCGCCGCGGTGAAGCCGATGAAATAGCGCACGGCGTAGGCGCGCGAGCGCCATTCCTCGCTGGTGTACTTGCCGACCATGGCATCGTTCACCGTGACCTGCCCGAACGCGCCCATGACGATGCCGATCGAGACTAGGATCAGCGGCAGATTGTTCAGGCTGGCGGCGAGATAGAGGAACGGCGCCAGCAGGAAGGACAGCGGCAGCGCCACGGTCTTCAGCGAATAGCGGTCGAGCAGCCGGCCGATCGTATACTGCGTCATCGCGCCGAACACGTAGACGCAGGCCGCGATGACGCCGAGCAGCGCCGGGCTCCTGGTCAGGTCCGCGAGCCGTTCGGCGAACAGCTTCGGCAGCGCCACAGTGACGGCATTGAACGTCGTGGAGATCGCGATCACCACGATCAGCAGCGACAGCACCACGCGCCACATGTCCTGCTTGGCGACGCGCGCCTGCGCCGCCGCCTGCCTGGCGCCCTTGCGGTCCTCGTGCACGACCAACATCGCAAAGGCGACGCCGATCAGGATCGTGACCACGCCCGGGACGATGAAGGCAGAACGCCAGCCGAGATATTGGCCGATCACGCCGGTGACGAGCGCCGAGGAAGCCACGCCGAGATTGCCCCAGACGCCGTTGATCCCCATCTCGCGGCCGAGCCGGTCGGCATAGGACACGATCATCGCAGTGCCGACGGGGTGGTAGATCGAAGCGAAGACGCCGATCGCCAACAGCGCCGTGCCGAGCTGCGCCGGGGTCTGCACGAAGCCGACCGCGATCATGGACAGGCCAATGCCGACGAAGAAGATCAGCATCATGTGGCGGCGGCTCCAGCGGTCCCCGAGCCAGCCGGTGAGCAGGGAGCCGGCACCAAAGGCAACGAAGCCCGGCGTCGCGTAAGGCAAAAGTTCCGAATAGGCCATGCCGAGCGCCGGGCCCATGATGATCACGGCGGCGGCGAAGATCAGCATCGAATAATGGTCGATGAAATGGCCTGCGTTGACGAAACTGATCACCCGGCGGGGGCTGTTCATACGGGAATCCTCTCCTGCTCCGAAATCAGTTATATGTCCTCCCCGTGACGGGATGCTGCCAATGACTGTCGTCGAAACGCCAATCCTCCGGGAGGTCCGGGGCAACCATCGCTCGCCCGCGGGCGTGCATCTGGTCGCGCGCGACTATCCCAAGGGCATGCGGATCGATCCGCACCTGCACCGCGAGGCGCAGCTGATCTATGCGGCGAAGGGCACGATGCAGGTGACGACGCCCGGGGGGCGCTGGCTGGTGCCGCCGGACCGGGCGGTGTGGGTCCCGGCCGGGCTCGAGCACGCCATCGATCTGCTTGCCGACATCGAGATGCGCACGCTGTACTTCGACCTGCCCTGGCTGAAATGCGAAAAGCGCTATGAGGGACTGACCAGGGAGTTCGTGGTGCGGGTCTCGCCGCTGCTCAACCAGGCGATCCTCGCCTTGTTCGACGCCCGCAACACCGAGGAGCGCACCGAGCTGCTGGTTCGCCTCGTCATGCTGGAATTGCACCAGGCCGAGGATTCCGCGACCTTCGTACCGCTGCCGCGCGAAGTGCGCTGCCGGCGCGCCGCGATGATCGTGCTGGACGATCCCACCGGCCTGCACGACATCGACACGCTGGCGCGCGAGGTCGGAACGTCCGCGCGCACGCTGTCGCGGCTGTTCTCGACGGAGACGCAACTGAGCTTCAAGAGCTGGTGCCAACGCGCCCGCATCGCGGCAGCCATTCAGCTTCTGTCGACCGATGCCAGCGTGTCGGTGAAGCAGCTCGCGACCCAACTCGGCTATGCCAGCGTGCCGGCTTTCTCGGCCGCGTTCCGCCAGGTGACAGGGCGGACGCCGACGGAGTTTGCGGGGAAGGCGTAGCCGTCATCGCGCACCGACAGGCTCGCGAGACCTCGGATGCGGAGACTCCGGTTACGGCAGGCCATGCCCGCGTTATCCCGGAACGCCAGTCACGCGGCGTTGTCTATGGCGGGCAGATATAGGCTCCAGCCGGGCCCTTGAAGCAGCCGATCGATTCCGGCAGTAGCAGCTTCGGCAGATACAGTACCAGGTCAGGGAATAGCACCGTGGCGCCGATCGCGAAGAAGAATACCATATAAATCGGCAGCGACGCATACATGGCGCGCGAGAACGGTACGCCGACGAATTTCGACGACACGAGAAGCGACAGGCCGTATGGCGGCGTAATCAGCCCGAACACCAACGTGGTAATGATCACGACACCCATGTGCAGCGGTTTGATGTCACCAATCTCGTTGAGCTTGATGACGACCGGCATAAAGATGATGATCGCCGGAACTGCGTCCATGAAATCGCCGATGATGATGAATACCAGTACCAGCAGTAGCATGATGATACGGCTGTCGGTGCCAGCGTAAAGCTCGATCCAGCCGGCGATGATATCGGGCCCGCGCAGGTAAGCCAGCATCCAGCCAAAGGCGGACGCCGCCGCCACCAGCGCCAGCGGAATGGCATACAGCAAACCTGTGTAGACGAAATCGCGGGGCAGATGCCGGATGTGACCGCGCGCCAGAAACGGAATCAGAACGACGAGAATGTAGACGGACGCGATCATGCCGGCTTCGGTCGGCGTGAACCAGCCCGTCAGAATTCCGCCCATGATGATAAGCGGGGTCATCATCGGCAGGGTTGAGCCTTTGGCGGCCAGGTAAAGTTCGCTCATTGAGGCGCGCGGCTTGCGCATGCCCGCCGGACCGAAGAAATACGAATAGACCATCAAGCCAAGGCCGATCAGCACGCCCGGCACGATGCCGGCCAGAAACAGGCCGCCGATCGAGACGTTCCCGGTAGCGCCATAGACCACCGCCATGATGCTCGGCGGAATGAGGTTGGCCATCGTCGAGGCGCAGGCAATCAAGGCCGCCGTGAAAGCGCGGTCATAGCCTTCTTTGGCCATTTCCGGCGCAACCGTGCGACTGAGCACCGCGACGTCTGCGGTCGAAGAGCCGGACACGCCTGCAAAGAACATGCTGAACAGCGTGACGACCTGGGCGAGCCCGCCTCGCATGTGCCCAACCATTGCCTGCGCCAACCGGATCATCCGGTTGGTGACATCAGCCGAGGTCATCAATTCGCCGACCAAAAGGAAGAACGGCACCGCGAGAAGAATTTCGCTATCGATGCCGTGAAACATCTGGCCGATCATCGACTGGATGCTGATCGGCGTCATCATGCAGGCCGCCAGCACACCTGCCATCAAGGCGAAGGCCACCGGCACACCCATGTAGCCGAACACCAGAAACAACACGATCATCGTCAGAAGGATTGTGCCGTGGCTCATTTCACGATCTCTACCAGATCGTCCAAATCTTCGGGGCCCTCAAAGCCATTACGCCAGCCATTGACCAGTTGTTCGATCATGAACAGGGTGATGAGCGCGCCGGCGACCGGAACGCTGGCCGTATAGGTCGAGAGCGGGATCAATGACGGCGCGCGAAAGCTTCCCATGTCGTTGAAGACGTTCTGTATCCCGAAAACCAGCATGCACAGCGCGACCGCCAGAACGACCAGGCGGTTGGCAACCTCCATGAAGGTGCGTTTCGGCCCGCGCATCACCTTGGTAATCTCAACCAGATTGAGATGATCGAGCCGGCGCGTCGCCGTCGCCATGCCGATAAACACGCCCCAGCCGAAAAAGCCGGTGGTCACCAATTGAAGCCACAACAACGGAACGCCGAGTTGGCGCGTCAGCACGTCGAGGAACACCGACAAGGTAAAACTTGCGATCGACAGACCGCACAGCACCATCAGGATGTATTCCAGCGGATCGAGCGCGCGCCACTTCAGGTGTCGATGGCGCGCGATCACGAGCGGCGGCTTGTCCAAGACGTCCTCCCCCGGCGTTGGCGTGGCTATTCGGATTGGAAGCAGATTCGCACCCAGGAAGTGAGCCGGGCGGCGGCGCTTTTCACACCGCCGCCCACGCTCAACTCACGACTTGCTTATTTCACCGCGCGGACGAGTTCCAGCAGCTTGACCGCATGCGGTCCGAGTTGCTTGGAGATGCTGTCCTGGATCGGCTTGGCATCGTCCATGAAGCCGTCCTTGTTGACCTTTTCATTGACAGCCACGCCGAGCTTCTTGAGCTTGGCAGCCGATTCCTCTTCCAGCTTTAGAGCCAGGGCAGGCTCCCTTTGAGAAACCTCGGCGGCGGCGGCTTCGACCCAGGCTTTCTGTTCGTCGCTGAGGCTGTTCCAGACCTTGTCGGACACCCAGATGCAATTATTGTTGGCCTCGTGCTCGGTTATGTTGAGTATCGGCGCCACTTCGTAGTGCTTGTTGGCCATGTAGACATTGACCCCATTCTCCGCGATATCGACCACCCCGGTCTGCAGTGAGGTGTAGACCTCGCCGAACGGCATGTGCACGGGCTGCAAACCGTAAGCCGGCATAAAAGTGTCCTCAGTCATGGTCGCTTGCACGCGGATCTTCTTGCCTTTGACATCGGCGACCGAGTTGATCGGGAATTTCGAATACATATTGCGCAGACCCATGGTCATCAGGGCGAGCACGTGTGCGCCTTTGACCGAGTCGGCTATCATCGCCTTGAACTCTTTGGTCACCGCCTGATCGGCGAGCACCCGGCTCAGATGGCCCTTATCGCGGAAGATGAAGTGTTCCGAGAATATGCCAGCCTGCGGCGCGACCGAGGCTGCATTGGCGGTCGACGTGATGATGAAATCAATGTCGCCGGTGCGGATTTTCTGCAGCATGACCGGCTCCTGGCCGAGCTGCGCACCGGGGAATTGATCGATGCCCATCGTGCCTTTGCTTAATTCCATGAGCTTGGCATTGAACATATCGCCGGCAACGCCATAGGCGGTCGAATGCGGTTGATCGTAGCCGAAGGTGTATTTCTTCTGGGCGCTGGCGCTGGTCGCCATGGCGAATGCCATGACGCCGGCCAGGATCGTTGCAGACGCAACGCGAGTCACGCTTGTCATCGGTTGTTCCCTCCCTGTGTCGCTCTATTCGCACTTTTGTACGATTTGCGTGCTCTTAGTCCGAGCTTTGGGATGGTTATAACTGGGATTCCCCGGATAAACTATGGACGGCGCGCATGTTTTCACGTTTTCCGCCTTTGCGATCGGGATAAGCTCCCGCGCCCTGATCCCAGACAGCGCGAATGGCACTTCCGCCTTGACCTCGATCGCGGACATCGCCCCGTGCGTTCGGCAGTGCCGCTTTGGGTCAAAAACCGGCGGTCACAGCTCGGGCAAACCGCTTCCGATCGGCACTCGACAGCCCACGTCCGAAGCATCATCTGGCTTCGCAGCATCGGGCCAATTTGCCGAGGTTGCCAAACTCGCCTGCTTGATTGTGATCGGCTTCCGCTTAAATCCCGTGTAAGCTTCCGCAACGCACAAACGGACACGAAAGCCCAGATGGCCAACGCCTTCTTCTCCGACCTGCTCGCCACCATCTCCGAGCGCGGCCGCACGCTGCTTCGTCGTGGCGATTCTGCCAATACCAGACGGGATTCCGACGGGCTGATCGAGCTCTGCGATGCGCTGCTCTCGGGCCGGGGCGAAGCCTCGGGCACCGCGATGGCGCGTGAGGTGCTCGACATCTACCGGGAGCTGGACGCCGCCGGGCGCCGCGCCTTCTTCGACGGACTGGTGCGCGATTTCGGCCCCGATCGGGAGCGCCTGTCCAAGGCGATCGAGACATGGCGCGCCAAGCCCAGTGACGAGGACGCCAGCTCGCTGCACTTCGCCTCCGAGCCGCGGCGGCAGGAGCTGATCCGCCGGCTCAACCGCGCGCCCGGCGGCACCGCCGACCTCGTCGCCATGCGCGCCGATCTGCTCGGCATGATGAACGGGCACACCGATCTCGCCGCGCTCGACCGCGACATCTCGCATCTTCTGTCTTCGTGGTTCAACAGGGGGTTTCTCGTGCTGCGCAGGATCGACTGGTCGACCCCGGCCAACATCCTCGAAAAGATCATCCGTTACGAGGCCGTGCACGAGATTTCCGACTGGGACGATTTGCGCCGCCGCATCGATCCGGTCGACCGCCGCTGCTACGCCTTCTTCCATCCGGCGATGGTCGACGAGCCCCTGATCTTCGTCGAGGTGGCGCTGACCGAGACGATCCCGGGTGCGATCGCCCCGCTGCTCGCGGTCGACCGCCAGCATCTCCCGATCGAGCGCGCCCGCACCGCCGTGTTCTATTCGATCTCCAACACCCAGCGCGGCCTTGGCGGCATCTCCTTCGGCAGCTTCCTGATCAAGCAGGTGGTCGAGGAGCTGCGCCGCGAGACGCCGAAGCTCGACAATTTCGTGACGCTGTCGCCGGTGCCGGGCTTCATGCCATGGCTGAAGCAGGACAAGGACCTGCCGCTGTCGGACGAGGACCGCGAGATGCTGAAGCGCCTCGACGATCCCAAATGGTTCGAGAACCCCGAGACCACGAGCCTGCTCCGCGGCCTGATCGAGCCGCTTGCGGCGCACTACTTCCTCAAGGCGCGCACGCCGAAGGGCAAGCTGATCGACTCCGTCGCGCGCTTCCATCTCGGCAACGGCGCCCGGCTCGAGCGCATCAACTGGCTGGGCGACCTCTCGCCGAAGGGATTGCGAGAGTCCGCCGGCGTGATGGTCAACTATCTCTACCGTCTCGACGACATCGAGAAGAACCACGAAGCCTACGCCAACGACGGCGAGGTCGTGGCCTCCAGCGCGGTGAAGAAGCTGCTGAAGGGCGAGGGACGGCGGCTGCTGGACATGCGGTTGTCGTAGGACGACCTGCTCGCGCTCCACCGTCATTGCGAGGAGCCCTTGCGACGAAGCAATCCAGACTGCCCCTGTGGACAGATTCTGGATTGCTTCGCTGCGCTCGCAATGACGGAGGATGAGGCGGCGCCTCACGACTTACTGCCGCCGGTCAGATCAGCGTCTCGTACAAATCAGTCCAGTTCGGATTGACGCTCTCGATCAGCGCGAGCTTCTTCGCCCGGCTGCCACCCTTGATCTGCTTCTCGCGCGCTATCGCGTCGGTCATCGTCGCGTGCAGTTCGTACCAGACGAGGAGCTTGCAGCCGTACTTCGACGAGAAACCCTTCACCAGTCCTTCGCGATGTTCGAAAGCGCGGCGTGGTGGATTGGACGTGACGCCCGTGTAGATCGTCCCGTTGCGGCGATTGGCGAACATGTACACGCAGGGCTGTTTCATGATCACGCTCGATCGATTAGAGCGTTCAAAGGTATCACAACCAAGGAGATGATTTCGAGGCTCTTTCCACTGTCATTGCGAGGAGCTCTTGCGACGAAGCAACCCAGACTGACGCCTGCGGAAAGATTCTGGATTGCTTCGCTGCGCTCGCAATGACGGAATGTGGAGCGGCTATCGCGCCAGGCGCCCTACTCCGCCAGCGCCTTCATTTCCTTGTAGAGATCCGACTTGCCTTCGAAGCCGATGCCGGGGAGATCGGGCATTGCGATGTGGCCGTTCTCGACGCGGACGCCGTCGGGGAAGCCGCCATAGGGTTGAAACAGGTCGGGGTAGCTTTCGTTGCCGCCGAGGCCGAGGCCGGCGGCGATGTTGAGGGACATCTGGTGGCCGCCATGCGGGATGCAGCGGCTCGGCGACCAGCCGTGGGTCTTCAGCACCTCCAGCGTGCGCTGGTATTCGCACAGGCCATAGGACAGCGCGCAGTCGAATTGCAGCCAGTCGCGGTCGGGGCGCATGCCGCCGTAGCGGATCAGGTTGCGGGCGTCCTGGTGGCTGAACAGGTTTTCGCCGGTGGCCATCGGGCCGGGATAGAACTCGGCGAGCGCGGCCTGCAGCGCGTAGTCCAGGGGATCGCCGACCTCCTCGTACCAGAACAAGGGATAATCGCGCAGCATCTTGGCGTAGGCGATGCCGGTTTCCAGGTTGAAGCGGCCATTGGCGTCGACGGCGAGCTGCGCGTCCTTGCCGATCTCGTCCAGCACGGCCTCGATACGCTTGCGGTCTTCCTCGATCGGCGCGCCGCCGATCTTCATCTTCACGACATTGTAGCCGCGATCGAGATAGCCGCGCATCTCGCCACGCAGCATCGATAAGCCTTTCCCCGGATAGTAATAGCCGCCGGCGGCGTAGACGAAGACGCGCGGATTGGCGATCACGCCGTGCCGCTCGGCAAGCAGGCGGAACAGCGGCTTGCCGGCGATCTTCGCCACCGCATCCCACACCGCCATGTCGATGGTGCCGACCGCGACCGAACGCTCGCCATGGCCGCCGGGCTTCTCGTTGGTCATCATCGCGGCCCAGACCTTGTCGGGGTCGAGATTGTTGCCGGCTTCATCGAGCAGCGACTTCGGATCGGCTTCGAGGATGCGCGAGGCAAAGCGCTCGCGGATCAGGCCACCCTGCCCGTAGCGGCCGTTGGAATTGAAGCCGTAGCCGACGACGCGCCTGCCGTCGCGCATGACGTCGGTGACAACCGCAACGAGGCTCGTCGTCATCTTGGTGAAGTCGATATAGGCGTTGCGGATCGGCGAGGAGATCGGTCTTGTGATTTCGCGGACGTCGACGATGCGGACGGACATGGGATTTTGGCCTTTCACTTTCGTCATTGCGAGCGAAGCGAAGCAATCCAGACTGTGACTGCGGAAAGACTCTGGATCTTCGTCGCAAGGGCTCCTCGCAATGACGAGGAGAGAGCGCGGCGCGCTTATTTCTTATCCCTGAAATACGGCTCGACCGGACCATGCACCTTGATGGTCAGCGGGTTGCCGTAGCGGTCCTTGGCGTTGCCGGCGGCGACGCGGACCCAGCCTTCGCTGATGCAGTATTCCTCGACATTGGTCTTCTCGACGCCCTTGAAGCGGATGCCGACATCGCGCGACAGGATGTCGGCGTTGTAGTAGGGACTATTCGGATCGACCGACAGGCGGTCCGGAAATTCGTCGCTCATGATTGTCTCGCTCACAACAGTGTTTCGATTTGAGTCCGCAATCCTTCGGGCCGTGCGGTCGGTGCGTAGCGCGCGACCACCTTGCCGGCACGGTCCACCAGGAATTTGGTGAAATTCCATTTGATGGAGGCGCCCAGCAGGCCCGATTGCTGGCGCTTCAGGTACTCATACAGAGGATGCGCATTTGCGCCGTTGACGTCGATCTTCTCGAACAGGGGAAAGGTGACGTCGTAATTGGTCGAGCAGAACGCCTGGATCTCGCTCGCCTGCCCCGGCTCCTGCGCGCCGAACTGGTTGCAGGGAAAGCCGAGCACGGAGAAGCCGCGCGGAGACAGATCGCGATGGAGATCCTCCAGGCCGCGATATTGCGGCGTGAAGCCGCATTTGCTCGCGGTGTTGACGATCAGCAGCACCTGCCCTTCGAAACGTTTCATCGGCACCTCCTCGCCGGCAAGCGAGTTGGCCTTGAAGTCGTAGATGGCGGTCATCGCTAGACCACGGGATCGATCGGCGACGGCGGCACGCCGCCCGCCTCGATCGCCTCGCCTGCGAGCAGGCAAAGATCTTCGCGATACCGGCCGGACACGATGTGCACGCCGACGGGCGCCTTGCCGACGAGACCGGTGGAGACCACGAGACCCGGCAATCCCATGAAGGGAATCGCAATCTGCGGCAGCTGCGCCTCCCAGACCCGCTTGAAGGATTCGTCGTCCTTGCGGTCGAGATGATCCGGGAACGGCAGCTCGCCGGAGACCGGCGTCAGCAGCACCGCATATTTTTCGAAGAACAGCATCCATTCGCGCGTCAGCGTGGCTCTCCGGGTCAGCGCCTTGGCGTAATTGGCCTGGTCCATCGGCGTGACCCTGTCGCGGTTGCCGCGCAGGCACGCCAGTGCGCCGGGATCGCCCTCGCGCTCGGCCATCTCGAGCTGCGCCTCATAGCCGTCGCCGAGCCAGAGCTTTATTTGCCACTCGACCGCTTCACGCATCGGCGGCGTGTCTTCAATGACGTCGACGGTCCAGCCTGCGCGCTCCAGCCGCTTGCCGGCATCGCTCACCGCCGCCTTCACCTCCGGCGCGGTGGCAAGCCCGCCCGGATTGAGGCAGAGCGCAGCGCGCTTGTCCCGCGCAGGCCCTTCCAGCGGCACCGGCACGAACCAGGGGTCGCGGATGTCGCGCGCCGACATGGCGGCGAGCGAAATGCGCAAATCGTTGACGGTGCGCGCCAGCGGGCCCGAGACCGCCATGATCTGCGGTCCGATCGGGCGCTCCGGCAGCGCCGGGTTGAAGGCGGGGATACGGCCGAGGGTGGGGCGCAGGCCGTGCACGCCGCAGGCGTAGGCGGGATAGCGGATCGAGCCGGCGATGTCGGTGCCGTGGGCGATATGGCCGATGCCGGCCGCGACCGCCGAGCCGGCGCCGCCGGATGAGCCACCCGGCGTCAGCGCGGCATCCCGCGGGTTCTTGGTGTCGCCGTGAATGAGGTTGGTGGTGAACCAGCGGTAGGAGAAGGCCGGGCAATTGGTGCGGCCGAGCAGGACGGCGCCGGCCTTGCGGAAATTGGCGACCACCGGATTGTCCTCGCGCGCAATCAGGTCGCGCTGGAGTTTCAGGCCGTTGGTGGTGGCAAACCCCTCCTGGTCGACATTGGCCTTGATGGTGACGGGCACGCCCGCCAAGACGCCTGGGTCCTCCCCTCGCGCGATGGCGGCATCGACGGCGTCGGCCTGCTTGAGCACGTCGTCCGGCCGGTGGTCGATCACCGCATTGAGTTGGGGATTGACCGCGTCGAGCCGGGCGAGCCCGGCCTTGGCCGCCTCCCTGGCGGACACTTTCTTGGATTTGACGAGGGTGGCGAGGTCGGCAGCCGACAGGCGCCAGAGATCTTGCATGGCTTGCTCCGTATGACCGGCGTCTTTTAACGCCGGGAACGCGGCAAAGCCATGCGGATTTCGCAGGGGCGAAGGGCCGTTCACCTCTCGGGGAGAGGGACCGTGGGGTTGGCCACAGGCTAATGCCTCGTCGCGGACTGGTCCGGCATATCCAGCAGGGCCTCGGTGAAGGGAAACTCCAGCACGATCTCGCCGTCGGCGTCGGTAACCTCGATGACCGCCTCCAGTAGCGCCGGTTGGGTTCCTTCCGATTTGAGGACCTCCAGGATCATCTGGCGGGCGACCTTCCAGGCGCGATCGGGGTTGCGCAGATCCTCGCCGTCAGGATCCACGATCAATTCGTCGCCGATACGGGTGTTGAAGAAATATCTGGGCATGCCTGATCCAATGGAGTCGCCTGTAGCCGATTGGAAGCCGTTCCATACTCACAACTGGTTTATCCCGACAGTGATCACGACCTATCGGCGGTTTGATGTCATTCGCTCATCTTTACGACTGCAATACGCTTTATTTGCAGTGCACCAATTCTGCAGGCCTACTACCTTTGTGCGGGAAAATTTCACTAGCGAACTTCTCGGACCGCATTAACTTAGCGGGCGGGCGGATACGTCCGAATTCGCAAAAATGGAGAGCCGAAATGGCATGGAAAGCCCCGAAGATCGTCGAAGTGCCCTGCGGCATGGAGATCAACATGTATGTGAGCGCCACCCGCAAGTAAGCGATTGGCGAGTTTGCGTTCTGCGCAGGTGGATCTTTCGGCCCTCGTTCTTTCGGTCACGATAGGTTTCCGGAAGATACGAACTGTGTCGGCCTGAGATCCACCTGGCGACGTTTACCTCCAGGAGACGGATCATGCTTCGCGTCGTCGTCCTGGGCGCCGCAGCCGGCGGCGGGGTGCCGCAATGGAATTGCGGCTGCGAGGGCTGCCGGGCGGCCCGGAAGAACGGCCATGAGCTTTTGAGAACGCAGGCCTCGATCGCCTTCAGCGGCGACGGCGAGCATTGGTTCCTGATCAATGCCTCCCCCGACCTGCGCCAGCAATTGAATGCCACGCCGCAACTGCACCCCAAGGCCGGAGCGCTGCGCCATACGCCGATTGCGGGTGTGATCCTGACCAACAGCGAAGTCGACGCGGTCGCAGGCCTGCTGTCGATGCGCGAGAGCTCGCCGTTCACGATCCATGCGCATGACAAGGTGCTGGCGATCCTGCGCAGCAACAGCATCTTCAACGTGCTGAACGAGAAGCACGTGCGGCGCCAGCCGATCGCTATCCAGGAGCTATTCGAGCCGCGACTACCGGATGGTGGGCGCTCCGGACTGGAGGTGCTGCCTTTCGCGGTGCCGGGGAAGTCCGCCTGGTATCTCGAAGGCAAAGCGCATCCGGGCGGCGAGACCGGCGACGGCGATACGCTGGGCTTGAAGGTCACCGACAAGTCGACCGGCAAGTGCTTCTATTTCATCGCCGCCTGCGCCGAGGTGACGGATGCGCTCAAGGCGGAGATCGACGGCGCGGCGCTGGTGTTCTTCGATGGCACGGTGTGGCGCGACGACGAGATGATCAGGTGCGGGCTCGGCCACAAGACCGGCAAGAGCATGGGACATGTCGCCATGTCCGGCGAGGATGGCGCCATCGCGCGGCTTGCCGACCTCAATATCGACAGGAAGATATTTCTGCATATCAACAACTCGAATCCGGCGCTGCTGCCCGCTTCCCCCGAGCGCAAGGCCGCAGAAGAGGCAGGCTGGCAGATACCAGCGGATGGAATGGAGATCGTGCTGTGACTGCGGCATCACTGACTGGAATGACTGCGCTCTCGATCGGCAAGGACATCAAGCTCAACTCGGCCGAGGAGCTGGAGGTGACGCTGCGCCATATCGGCGCGACGCGCTATCACAGCCTGCATCCGTTCCATAAGCTGTTGCACGGCGGCAAGTTGAACAAGGGCCAGGTGCAGGCCTGGGCGCTGAACCGCTACTATTACCAGAGCACGATTCCGATTAAGGACGCGGTGGTGATCTCGCGCTTCCGCGACCGCGCCACGCGCCTGGAATGGCGTCATCGCATCGAGGACCATGACGGCGATGCCGGCTCCGAAGGCGGCATCGAGCGCTGGCTGAAGCTGACCGAAGGCCTCGGGCTCGACACGGCTTACGTGGAATCGACCGAAGGCATTTTGCCGGCGACGCGCTTCGCGGTGGAGGCTTACGTCCACTATTGTCGCGAAAAAAGCCCGCTGGAGGCGATCGCCTCTTCGCTCACCGAATTGTTCGCGCCGAACCTGCATGAAGAGCGCATCGCTGGCATGCTGGAGCATTACGACTTCGTCAATCCCGACATCATGAGCTATTTCAAGCGGCGCCTGGCGCAGGCGCCGCGCGATGCCGGTTTTGCGCTCGACTACGTCAAGGCGCATGCCACGACGCCGGAGCAGCGCGCCTCCGTCTGCAACGCGCTGATCTTCAAGACCAACGTATTGTGGGTTCAGCTGGACGCGCTCCAGCACGCCTATGTCGAGGGCCACATTCCGCCGGGCGCGTTCGTGCCCAAAGCGAGCTGAAGAGGAACAGTGATGGCCGGGCCGCGGAACATCAGCGTCAGCGAGGCGAGCCGTCCCGTGCTGCCGCGGCATGCCAAGCTGAAATACGACGAGACGCGACAAGTCTGGGTGATCCTGGCCCCGGAACGCGTGCTGGCCCCGGACGAGATCGCAGTCGAGGTCTTGCAGCTCTGCGACGGCAAGCGCAATGTCGGCGACGTGTCCGATCAGCTGGCGGCGAAATACGCCGCGCCGCGCGAGGCGATCCTCGCCGACGTCATCGTCATGCTGCAGGATCTCGCCGACAAGGGGTTTCTCACCGAGGCCCGGGAGAAGACGTCATGACCGACGTGCTCGGCAATCCCATGATCCCGCCCGAGACGAGCGACAGTCTCGCGGTGCTGGAGAAGCAGCGCTCGACGGCGGAGACGTTCGGCATTCCGCTCGCGGTGCTGCTCGAGATCACCCATCGCTGCCCGCTGCAATGTCCCTATTGCTCCAATCCCGTCGAGCTCGACCGCTCGGGCAAGGAGCTGACCACCGAGGAATGGAAGAAGGTGCTGAGCGAGCTCGCCGAGATCGGCGTGCTCCAAGTGCATTTCTCCGGCGGCGAGCCGACGGCGCGCAAGGACCTCGTCGAGCTGGTCAAGCATGCCGGCGATGTCGGCCTCTACACCAACCTCATCACCTCGGCCGTGCTGCTGACGCGCGAACGGCTGAGCGAACTCGCGGATGCCGGGCTCTGCCATGTGCAGATCAGTTTCCAGGGCATCGAAGAGGGCCTCGCCGATCGCGTTGCCGGCTACAGAGGCGGGCACCGCAAGAAGCTCGAAGTCGCGAAATGGACGCGCGAGCTCGATTTGCCGCTCACCGTCAACGCCGTGATGCACCGGCAGAACCTGCATCAGCTCCCCGAGATCATCCAGATGGCGGTCGATCTCGACGCCGATCGGCTCGAGGTTGCCAATGTCCAGTATTACGGCTGGGCGCTGAAGAACCGCGCCGCCTTGATGCCGACGGTGGCGCAGCTGGAGGAATGCACCCGCCTCGTCGAGGAGGCGCGCGAGCGGCTCAAGGGCACGCTTGCGATCGACTACGTCGTGCCCGACTATTACGCGTTGCGGCCGAAGAAGTGCATGGGCGGCTGGGGCCGGCAGTTCTTCAATATCTCGCCCGCCGGCAAGGTGCTGCCGTGCCATGCCGCCGAAAGCATCACCGGGCTCGAGTTCGAATCCGTGCGCTCCAACCATTCGATCGCCTGGATCTGGCAGAACTCGGAAGCCTTCAACCGCTATCGCGGCACCGGCTGGATGAAGGAGCCGTGCAAGAGTTGCGAATTCCGCGAGATCGATTTCGGCGGCTGCCGCTGCCAGGCCTTCGCGCTGACGGGCGATGCCGCCAATACCGATCCCGCCTGCGCGCTGTCGCCGCTGCACGAGACCATCTTCAAGCAGGCCGAGCGCGAGGCCGAGGGCGAGACCAACCGCTTCCTCTACCGCAACTTCGCCGGCGGCACCCTGGAATCCGAGAATGGGACCTGACGCCGACGCGGCCGCATCCGCCAGACGCGCCGACCCCTTTGCGCCGCTGACCTCCGACATGCTCGACGTCGGCGACGGCTTTGAGCTTTATGTTGAAAGTGTCGGCCGCAGCGACGGTATCCCCGCAATCTATCTGCATGGCGGGCCCGGCAGCGGCTGCCAGCCCGACCATCGCCGGCTGTTTGATCCCGATCGGTTCTGTGCCGTGCTGTTCGACCAGCGCGGCTGCGGCCGCAGCCGGCCCAAGGGATCGCGCGAGCACAACACCACGGCGCATCTGATCGCGGACATGGAGAAGATCCGCCAGAAGTTCGACTTTGACCGCTGGATGGTGGTCGGCGGCTCCTGGGGCGCGACGCTGGCGCTGGCGTATGCGCAGGCGCATCCCGAGCGCGTCTCCGGCATTGCGCTCCGCGCGACCTTCCTGGGTACGCGGGCGGAGGTCGAGACGGCCTTCACCTCGCGCCTGTCGCAATTCTATCCCGCGCTCTACGAGGATTTCTTGAGCGTGCTGCCACTGGAAGAGCGGGCGCTGCCGGTGGACGCCTATTGGCGTCGCATCCTCGATGCCGATCCTGCCGTGCATGGTCCAGCCGCGCGTGCCTGGCACGATACCGAGCGCGCCTTGTCCGAGCACAAGGCGGCAAAGACACGGCTGGACCTCGCGTCACTGAACGTCTGGCGCACGCTGCCTGCGACATCGTTCATGGAGGCGCATTATTTCATCAACAACAGCTTCATGAGCAAGGACCAGTTGCTGCGGAACGCCGGACGCCTGGCCGGCATTCCCGGTATCATCGTGCAGGGCCGCTACGATCTGTTGTGCCCTCCTGAGACATCGCAGGCGCTCGCGAAGGTGTGGCCGGATTCCGAGATTCGGATCGTGGAAGAGGCCGGACATTCGCTCTATGATGCCGGCGTGAGGGATTCGGTCATGAGGTCGATCGCGGACCTCGCGTCGAAGATTCGGCGCTAGATATCTATCCTCTCATCCTGAGGGCGCGCTCTTTGCGCGCGTCTCGAAGGATGAAGGCCGAGATGCGATAGCGGGGGTCTTCATGGTTCAAGACGGCGCTTGCGCGCCTCCTCACCATGAGGGTCTGCAAGGAAGGACAAGAACAATGCCGCTCGCCGGGAAAGGCATGCTGCTGACGTCGATGAACATCGACGCGGCCGATGAGGCCGATTTCAACCGCTGGTACGATCGCGAGCATCTGGAAGAGCGCGTCGCAATCGACGGATTTCTCGAGGCGCGGCGCTATGTCGCGCATGCCGCCAATCCCAAATATCTCTGTCTGTATTCGACCGCGACGCTCGACGTGCTCGACAGCCCCGCCTACCGCTCACGGCTCGCGAGCCCGACCGACTGGTCGCGGCAGAGCATGGCGCGCTTCAAGGACATGCTGCGCGTCGTCGCGCGCATCACCGTCAGCAACGGCACCGGACGCGGGGCCGCCCTCGGCGTGGTGCGACTGCGGCCGACGCCCGACAATGCCGCGGCATGGCGTGATGCGCTGCAAGACAAGCTGATGCCGGAGAAGCGCGACGGCGTCATCTCGATGCATCTGCTCGAAAGCGAACCAGAATTGTCTGGCGCGACGGCGGAAATCCCGGCGGTGCGCAACGAAGGCGCGCGCGACTGGTTCGTGCTGATCGACGGCACGCATGTCGGTGCGGTCTCGGCCGTGATCGCCGAAAGCTTCACCGGTCCTGCCGCCTCGCCCTTCCCGCTTCCGATCTCCGTGGGCACTTACTGCCTGATGTGGGACCTCGCCAAGAGCGACATTGCACGCAGCTAGTGCGCTCATTCGCATCGCAACATGCTGCACCGCACGCATCTCGCGTGCGGCGTCAATGCCGTGCGCGCGTAGCTCCCATGAAAGGCGGCAATCGCGAAAATTTGCCGTTGTACTTGGGAGCGGTTCTAATAAGCTAACCCAATGACGTCATTCAGAAACCAGATCGACGCGCGTTAAGCGTCCGCCAAGCTAAAGGCCGCCGGGTCTTTGAGCCTGCGCGGACAGGGTAGGAATGAAACCGACCGATATCGCGGCCCCCGACTACTTTCACAAGGTGGTCGATTGCCAATGGGCCTGTCCTGCACACACCCCGGTTCCCGAATACATCCGACTGATCGCCCAGGGCCGCTACAGCGACGCCTATTTGATCAATTGGAAATCGAACGTGTTTCCCGGAATCCTGGGACGCACCTGCGATCGTCCATGCGAGCCGGCGTGCCGGCGCGGCCGCGTCGAGGAAACGCCGGTTGCGATCTGCCGCCTCAAGCGCGTTGCCGCCGACTTCAAGGACGACATCAAGCAGCGCCTGCCGAAGCCCACGCCGAAGAATGGCAAGCGCGTTGCCTTCGTCGGCGGCGGACCGGCCTCGCTGACGGTGGCGCGCGATCTCGCACCGCTCGGCTATCACTGCACCGTGTTCGACGGTGATCCCCAAGCCGGCGGCATGATGCGCACGCAGATCCCGAAATTCCGCCTGCCCAATTCCGTGATCGACGAGGAGACCGGCTACATCCTCAACCTCGGGGTAGACTTCAAAGGCGGTCACCGCATCGAGAGCATGAAGGCGCTGCTCGCGGAGAAATATGACGCGATCTTCGTCGGCTCCGGCGCGCCGCGCGGCCGCGAGCTCGACATTCCCGGCCGCAAGGAAGCCGCAGGCAATATCCATATTGGCATCGACTGGCTGGCCTCGGTCTCGTTCGGCCATACCGACAAGATCGGCAAGCGGGTGATCGTGCTCGGCGGCGGCAACACCGCGATGGATTGCTGCCGAACCGCGCGCCGGCTCGGCGGCGAAGAGGTCAAGGTCGTCGTCCGCTCCGGCTTCGAGGAGATGAAGGCGTCACCCTGGGAGAAGGAGGACGCGCTCCACGAGGACATTCCGATCCTCAACTTCCTGGTCCCGGTTGCCTTCGTCCACGACAACGGCAAGCTCACCGGCATCACCTTCCAGAAGGTCAAGGCCGAATACGACGCCAAGGGCA
This sequence comes from Bradyrhizobium diazoefficiens, assembly GCF_016616425.1. Lineage (NCBI taxonomy): Bacteria > Pseudomonadati > Pseudomonadota > Alphaproteobacteria > Hyphomicrobiales > Nitrobacteraceae > Bradyrhizobium > Bradyrhizobium diazoefficiens. The sequence continues at coordinate 1,843,859 of NZ_CP067101.1, read as the reverse complement.
AGCGCAACCTCGTTCCCTCCGGCGAGCCGGACCAGACCATCGAATGCGACGACGTGCTGGTCGCGGTCGGCCAGGAGAACGCTTTCCCCTGGATCGAGCAGGATTGCGGCATCGAGTTCGACAAATGGCACATGCCGAAGGTCGATCCCAAGACATTCGTCTCCACCAATCCCAAGGTGTTCTTCGGCGGCGACGCTGCATTCGGCCCGAAGAACATCATCTGGGCGGTCGCGCACGGCCATGACGCCGCGTTGTCGATCCACAAGATGCTGTCGGGCGAGGACATTACCGAGCGGCCGCTGCCTGAAGTGCATGTCTCATCGCAGAAGATGGGCATCCACGAATGGAGCTATGACAACGACATCTCCAACGACAAGCGCTTCAAGGTCCCGCATCGCGACAAGGTGATTGCGCTGAAGGACATCCGCGCCGAGGTCGAACTGGGCTATGACGTCAAGCTGGCATTGGGCGAAGCCGAGCGCTGCCTGAACTGCGACGTCCAGACCGTGTTCTCGACCTCGCTCTGCATCGAGTGCGATGCCTGTGCGGACATCTGTCCGATGGATTGCATCACCTTCACCGGTAATGGCGAGGAAAGCGATCTGCGCCAGCGCCTCAAGGCGCCCTCGCCGCATCCGGACCAGGATCTCTACGTCTCCTCGGATCTCAAGACCGGGCGCGTGATGGTGAAGGACGAGGATGTCTGCCTGCACTGCGGGCTGTGCGCCGAGCGCTGTCCCACCGGCGCCTGGGACATGCAGAAATATTTCATCGAGATGACTTACGCAGGTTCGACATGCCCGACAAAAAGCCGATCAGCAGCGTAAACGACTTCGTCGTCCGCTTCGCCAACGTCAACGGCTCGGGCTCGGCCAGCGCCAACGAGATGTTCGCGCGCGCGATCCTGCGCCACGGCGTCCCGGTATCTCCGCGCAACATCTTCCCCTCCAACATCCAGGGGCTGCCGACCTGGTACGAGGTGCGAGTGACGGAACACGGCCATCTCGGCGCCCGCGGCGGCGTCGACATGATGGTGGCGATGAACCCGCAGACCTGGGACAAGGACGTCGCCGGCATCGAGCCCGGCGGCTATCTGTTCTATGATTCCACCAAGCCGATGCCATCGACCAAATTCCGCGACGACATCACCGTGATCGGCGTGCCGCTCACCGCCATCACCAACTCGACCTACACCGATCCGCGCCAGCGCCAGCTGTTCAAGAACATCATCTATTTGGGTGCGCTCTCGGCGCTGCTCGACATGGACCCGAAGCTGATCGAGCAGCTGATCGGCGAGCAGTACAAGGGCAAGGAGAAGCTCCTGTCCTCCAACGTTCACGCGCTGCATCTCGGCCGCGACTGGGCGCTGCAGAATCTGAAGTGCCCGCTCGGACTGCGGGTGAAGAAATCCGACAAGGTCGGCGACCGTATCTTCATCGAGGGCAACAGCGCCGCCGCACTTGGCGCCGTCTATGGCGGTGCGACGGTGTGCGCGTGGTATCCGATCACGCCATCCTCTTCGGTGGCGGAGGCCTTCACCGCGCACTGCAAGAAGTATCGGCACGATCCCGAGACCGGCAAGGCGAAATACGCCATCGTGCAGGGCGAGGACGAGCTGGCCTCGATCGGCATCGTGATCGGCGCGTCCTGGAACGGCGCGCGCGCCTTCACCGCGACGTCAGGCCCCGGCATCTCGCTGATGACCGAGTTCATCGGCCTCTCCTATTTCGCGGAGATTCCAGCCGTGATCATGAACATCCAGCGCGCCGGCCCTTCGACGGGCATGCCGACCCGCACCCAGCAATGCGACATCATCGCCTGCGCCTATGCTTCACACGGCGACACCAAGCATGTGCTGCTATTCCCCGAAGACCCGGCCGAAGCCTTCGAGTTCGCGGCGGCGGCGTTCGATCTCGCCGAGCGGCTGCAGACCACGATCTTCCTGATGCTCGACCTCGACATCGGCATGAACCACCGGCTCTGCCGCCCGCTGAAGTGGGACGACGCCAAGCAGTATGACCGCGGCAAGGTGATGACCGCGGAGATGCTGGAGGAAGGGCGCGACTTCGGCCGCTATCTCGACGTCGACGGCGACGGCATTCCCTACCGCACCTATCCCGGCACGCACCCGACCAAGGGATCCTACTTCACCCGCGGCACGTCACGTGACCGCTATGCGCGCTATTCCGAGGAAGGCACGGTCTATGCCGACAACATGCAGCGTCTGGTCCGAAAGTTCGAGACCGCGCAGGACCTGGTGCCGCGGCCGCTGCAGGCCAATGCGGAACGGCCGACCAAATACGGCGTGATCTATTTCGGCTCAACCTCGCCGGCGATGGACGAGGCCATCGGCCTCCTGGAAGCGCGGGGGCATCAGCTCGATCGCCTGCGCATCCGCGCCTTCCCGTTCCACTCGAGCGTGGCGAGCTTCCTCGCCGAGCACGACTTCGTCTACGTCGTCGAGCAGAACCGCGACAGCCAGCTCCGGCAGCTCATCGTCAACGAGAACGGCATTGATCCGGTCCGCCTCGTGCCGATCGTGCATTACGACGGCTCGCCGATCACCGCCCGTTTCATCGCAAAAGCCATTGGCGACCACCAGGATCACCTCAAGGTGACCCCGCTCCGCAAGGCCGTGTCATGACCTACATCGCAAAACCGAAATTCCATCATCCGGGCCTCAAGAAGAACGAGCTCGGCTACACGCATCGCGACTACGAGGGCAAGATCTCGACGCTGTGCGCCGGCTGTGGCCATGATTCGATCACGGCTTCGATCATCGAGGCCTGCTACGAGCTCTCGATCGAACCGCACCGCGTGGCGAAGATCTCCGGCATCGGCTGCTCCTCGAAGACGCCGGACTATTTCCTCGGCAATTCGCACGGCTTCAACTCCGTGCACGGCCGCATGCCCTCGGTGCTGACTGGCGCAAATCTCGCCAACCGCGATTTGATCTATCTCGGCGTTTCCGGCGACGGCGATTCCGCCTCGATCGGGTTCGGCCAGTTCGCGCACTCGATCCGGCGCGGCGTCAACATGACCTATATCGTCGAGAACAACGGCGTCTATGGCCTGACCAAGGGCCAGTTCTCCGCGACCGCCGACCGCGGCTCGAAGTCCAAGAAGGGCGTCACCAACACCGACAACGCCATCGATCTCGTCGCGATCGCACTGCAACTCGGCGCCACCTTCGTTGCACGCTCGTTTTCGGGCGACAAGACCCAGCTGGTGCCGCTGATCGCGGCGGCGATCCGCCACAAGGGCGCGTCGTTCATCGACGTCATCAGTCCCTGCATCGCCTTCAACAATCACGCCGGCTCGACCAAGAGTTTCGATTATGTCCGCGAGCACAATGACGCCGTGAACCGGCTCGACGTGCTGGTCGGCCGCGATCCGATCGCCGTCGACTACGCACCGGGCACGGTGCAAGTGGTCGAGCAGCATGACGGCAGCAAGATCGCGCTGCGCAAGATCGACGCCGACTATGATCCGCATGACCGGTTAGGGGCCCAGACGTTCCTGCAGAAGCACGCCGCCAAGGGACAGATCGTCACCGGCCTGCTCTATGTCGATCCTGACGCGGAAGATTTGCACGAGCACCTCAACACGGTCGAGACGCCGCTCAATACCCTGGAGGCGGACACGCTGTGCCCGGGTTCGGCGGTGCTGGACAAAATCAACGCCAGCCTACGGTGATCATTTGCCCCGCGCCGAGGCAAGCGGCCTGACGCGTATCGTGATCTTCTCCGACACCACCGGCGGTACGAACGGATAGTGCTTGGCGTCGCCGAGCACCAGCTGCAGGGTGTGAGTCCCTGGCTGAAGTTCGAGGAAGGTTTCGGTCTGCCCCGCACCGAAATGCAGGTGCGACTTGTCTTGCGGGATCGGCTCCTTTAGATCGATGGGATCGTTGACGTCGACCAACAAGTGATGATGACCGGCGTTCTGGTAGTCGTCGCCCGCATGCGTCACACCCATGTTGCGTAAGCCGAACCGCACCCAGAATCCGCCGCGAACCTTCTGCCCGTCATGCGGCGTGATGAAATAGAGCTTTGCTTCTTTTGGGGCGGGCTTGCCCTGCGCAAAAACTCCGCTCGGCAGCAATGCAAGCGCAACCGCCAGAGCGACACAGCAGATGGTTTTCATCAAGCCTACTCCAGCACCTAAGAACTGAGCGCGAGGCGGAATCCGTGCGTCGGGTAGCGAACATTGGTGTCGTAACCGTCGCGATTGGACGGCCGCACATATCTTGAATCATTCTTCCAGGAGCCCGAGCGCAGGACGTGTGAGGAGCAGTCGCCGCTGGTCCACGCCGAGCCGTCGCCGGGTGCGCCCTGATAGGTTCTGTGCCAGCAATCCTCGACCCATTGATCGATGGCGCCGCCCATGTCGTAGAGCCCGAATGGATTGGGCTTGAAGTTGCCGACCTTGGCCGGCTGCTCGGCGGCAAGATCACCGCAATCCTTGCACGCGGCCATGCCCGGCTGAAGCTTGTCGCCCCACCAGTATTTGGTGTGCGTTCCGCCGCGCGCCGCATATTCCCATTCGGCTTCGCTCGGAAGCCGGTAGGGCTTCTTCGTCGCCTGGGCGAGCCAGACGACATATTGCTGTGCGTCGGTCCAGCTCACATTGCTGACGGGCGTATCGTCCTTGCCGGTGGCGGTGAATCCGCACGCCTTGGCGGCGGCGCATTCGTTCCATTCCTGCACCGTCACCGGGTATTTTCCGATCGAGAACGGCTTGACCGTGACTTGGTGGACAGGCCGTTCGGTCGGATCGTCATTGCTTCCCATCGCGAAGCTGCCGCCGCGGATGGCGATCATCTCGGGTTCGCGAAGCGGCGTCGCCGATGGGCTGGGCACCGGCGACGGCGGGGCGGAAGCCAATGACGGAGATGGTTGCGGCGTCTGCGTCGCCGCCTCGCGCGGCGACGGCTGCGGGATCGGTGGCGCGGCCGGAGAAGCGGTTGGCGTGGCGACCCGCTCGTTGATCCTACCGGGCTGCACCAGCAACAAATACCAAAGTGAGCCCGTGGCAATCATCAGGACTGTAATGCCCAGGAGGAAGATCAGGACGCTCTCGCGCCGGCTTCGCGTCCTGCCGACCGCATCTGCATCCGGCAGCACGCGATAGACGCGCACCGGATCGGTGATGTTCTTGACCTTGCGATCCCCAAGCGATTCATAGCCGCACACCACCTTATGCTTGATCTGCTCGTAGATCGCGCCCGAGATGTAGACTTGGCCGGGCTCGGCAATGCCCTCAATGCGCGTGGCGATGTTGACGCCATCGCCGTAGACATCGTCCGGCTCTACGATCACGTCGCCGAGATTGACCCCGATCCGGTATTCGAGCCGCGAATGCTTCGGAAGCGAGGCGTTGCGGCCGATGAGGTTCTGCTGGATGACGATGCTGCAGCGAACGGCCTCAACAGGACTATCGAAAATCGCGATGAAACCGTCGCCGGTCGTCTTCACCAGAGTTCCGTGGTGCTCGACGATGCTGGGCTGGATGAGGTCGCGCTCGATCCGCTTGACGCGGGCATGCGTCCCCTCCTCGTCGGCCTCCATGATGCGGCTGTAGGAAGCGATGTCGCCGACGATGATCGCCGCAAGACGGCGAGGCATGGGGCCGTGTGGAGGCCGCTCATCCTGATTGCCGGATCTGAAGTTGCGAATTTCGCCCATGCGGGGGACTCCACAAACTTGCAAGGCAGCCCCAGCTTACCGATTGCCAAAGGCAGTCGTCTGGGAAGGCTACCACATTGACGAACCGAAACAATGTTGCAGCAGTTGCAGACATCGAGTTCCGAAGGATGAAGGCGCAGAACCACTTGAACCTACTCGGCTCCATCAGTGACTAAGGCTCGCCGAGCAGCCGCCGCCTGACTCCGTGCCACCACGTTTGACCAAGCGACTTGCGAAGCGTTGAACGCGGTGCTCCTCGCCAGCGTCTAACAGACAGCAGTTCTGTCCTGCTTCGCGAGGCCGCCATGAAGCTCTCCATCCTTGCTGCTCTTACTTTGGCTGCGCTGACCAGCGCCGCCCGCGCCGAAGACGGCGACGACGTCCGCGAGGCCGGCAAGGCCGAGGCCGAAACCTTCAACGCGCGCATGTATGCGGGCACGCCCGGCAGCGAGGCCTACGCCTGTTTCGTCCGCCGTTACGATGCCGAGCACCTGGCGCGGCATCCGAAGCAGAAGGTCGCCGCGATGAAGCTGCTGATCTCGGCGGAGTACGACAAGGAGGACAAGCAGCTGCACAACTCCTTCCGCCTCGGCTTCAGGTACCGCCATCGCAGCAGCGATTTCGACTCCAGCGGCTCTTGCAGCCACACCGTGTTCACCAAGAATGGCGACGAGGTGCGCCTTGGCTGCGGCGTCGACTGCGAAGGCGGCGGCATCGGCGTTGCACTGTCCAAGGACGACAAGTCGGCGATCGTGCGGCTTGCGCGGATCAGGGTCTGGCAGAACAACAAGCCGGACGACGACGCCGAGGAATCGCTGGTCTCCGGCGCCGACGACAGGATCTTCCGGCTCGACCGCACCGACAACGGCGAGTGCGCCTCGCTCGTGGCCGACCGCAAGGAACTCGCCGCGCTCCGTCACAAATGATATGTCTCCGGCAATTTGCGGCTCAATCGAAGGAGATCGCCATGAACCGTCGGAACATGTTGTGGAGCGCCGTCTCGACCCTGGGCGCGGCACTCGGCGCCTCCAGCGCGAAGGCCGCGGCAGAAGCGGGCACCGGCAACAAGCTGAAGGTGGTCTACCATCTCAGCGACGCCGAGAAGGTCAATTTCGTGCTCGGCAACATCCAGAACCACATCGACGGCGTCGGTGGCCCCGACCGTGTGACGATCGCGCTGGTGATCCACGGGCCAGCGCTGAAGGCATTCCACGCGACGCAGGCCAAACCTGACGTCAGCAAGCGTGTCGGGGAATTCTCCAAGGACGGCATCGAGCTTGCCGCCTGCGGCAACACGATGAAGGCGCAGAATGTCACGCTGCAGGATCTGCTGCCCGGCTTTGTCAGCGCAGAGAAAGGCGGCGTGGTTCGCCTCGCCGAGCTGCAGTCGCAGGGATATCTGTATTTGCGGCCGTAGGGTTGCTCAGGCGAGCATCATATCTCCCCGTCACCCTTGACTCACCCATAACTTCATGGTTATGGGTTTATCCATAACTTTCTGGTTATGGATTTTTCATGTCGCCCACCGCCGATTTCCTGTTCAGGACGCTCGCCGATCCGACCCGGCGGGCCATCTTCGAGCGGCTGTGCCGGGAGGGCGAGCAGACGGTCGGAGCGCTGACGGTGCGATCGGGCGTTTCCCAGCCGGCGGTCTCGAAGCATCTCGGCGCGCTGAAGCAGGCCGGCCTCGTGCGCGACCGCCATGAGGGACGCCAGACTCATTACAGCGCGCAGCCCGGCGCGCTCAATCCGCTGGTCGACTGGACCAGCCAGATGGCCTCCTTCTGGCAGAACCGGCTCGACGCACTCGACGATCTCCTGAAGAGGATGGACCAATGACCGAGGCCACGACCGAGAAGCGTTCAGTCATCGTGGAGCGCGAGTTTGCCGCCCCAGTGGAGCGGCTCTGGCGCGCGCTGACGCAGCCGCATCTGATCGAGGAATGGCTGATGAAGAACGATTTCAAGCCATCGGTCGGTCATCGCTTCAATCTGCGCGGCGAATGGGGCGGCGTGCTGGACTGCGAGGTGCTCACCATCGAGCCTCAGAAGTCGCTCGCCTACACCTGGAATTTCCCGCATGAGGACGCCGCCTTCGCCCTCAAGAGCATCGTGACCTTCACCCTCACGCCGACGAGCGCGGGCACGCATCTGCGTGTCGAGCAGGCAGGCTTCAGCCCGACCCAGAAGCAGGCCTATGGCGGCGCGCATGCCGGCTGGAAGCAGTTCTTGGCCAAGCTGGAGGAGGTGCTGGCGCGGGCTGACTAGCTCGTCTGCCAGTGTCTAGTCCAATCATTCGTAGAAGAGGACCCAATGAGCACGAACATATGGATTCGGCAGATTCATCGCTGGCTGTCGATCGCCTTCACCCTCGCCGTCATCGCCAACATCGTCGCCATGACCATGCAGCTCCAGGCGATCTGGATCGGACTGCTCGCGCTCGTCCCACTGATTCCCTTGCTCGTCACCGGGCTATATTTGTTCGCGCTGCCTTATCTCAGCCGCAGCAATGCTTGAACAAGGCGAGATCATGAAGAAGGCAGAGACAGCCAAGAAGAGCAGCACGAAGGACGCGAATGGGCCTTCCCCCTCAAAGCTGATCGACGCCAGGATCAGGGAGCTCGGCGACTGGCGCGGCGAGACGCTCGCGCGGATTCGAGCCCTGATCAAGGAGGCCGATCCTGAGGTGGTCGAGGAATGGAAGTGGCGCGGCGTTCCCGTATGGGAGCACGACGGCATCATCTGCACCGGCGAGACCTACAAGGCCGTGGTGAAGATGACCTTCGCCAGGGGCGCGGCGCTGGACGATCCGGCCGGGCTGTTCAATTCCAGTCTCGACGGCAATGTGCGGCGCGCCATCGATATCCGCGAAGGCGAGAAGATCAACGAGAAGGCTCTGAAGGCGCTCATTCGGGCCGCCGTGGAGTTGAACGCGTCCAGGGCCAAGAAGAAACCGGCGAAGCGATCGGCGTAGAACAGCCGTGGTGCAGCCACGATTGCCTTCCCTTCTCCCCTTGTGGGAGAAGGTGGCGCGAAGCGCCGGATGAGGGGTCTATATCGGCACGGGAAAGTGCGGAGAAATACCCCTCACCCCAGCGAGCTTGTGTCTGCCGGCATCGCTGCCTTTCCCACAAGGGGCGAGGGCACATCAATGCGCATCCCGCCATGTTACCGCGCAGACGGTGTCCCTCAAGCCGCCGCCGTAATCGGGCGCGGGCTCACGACGTATTCGCGCAAGACCTTGTCGTTGGCATCGACCTCGATCAGCGAGACATCGTAGGTCCAGAGATCGGCCAGATGCTGCAGCACCCGCTTGGCATCGGTCTCGTTGAGCTGCGAGCCCTTGATGACGTGGTGGTGCAGGATCAGGCGGCGGTCGCCGGACAGATCGACGTCGATCACCTCGATATTGGCATCGATGAAGCCGACATCGTGCTGTCGCGCCAGCTCGCGGCGAACGCGGCGGAAACCGCGCTCGTCATGGATGGCATCGACCCGGATCCCGGCACGTTCCTCGGGATCGTCGTGCAGATGGAACATGCGGAAGTGCCGCATCAATTTGGGGCTCAAGAACTGGCCGATGAAGCTTTCGTCGCGGTAATTGGCCCAGACATCGCGCAGCACGCCCATGACGTCGCCCTTGCCGGCGATGTCGGGGAACCACTCGCGATCCTCGTCTTCCGGCTGGGTGACGATGCGCTCGATGTCCTGCATCACGGCAAAGCCGAGCGCATAGGGATTGAAGCCGGAGAAGCGCGGATCGTCGAATTCGGGCTGGAACACCACGTTGGTGTGGGATCCCAGGAATTCGAGGAAATTGCCGTCGGAGATGCGGCCCTGCTGGTGCAGCTTGGTCATGATGCGATAATGGACGTAGGTCGCCGTCCCCTCGTTCATGACCTTGGTCTGGCTTTGCGGATAGAAATATTGCGCGATATGGCGGACGATGCGCAGCAGCTCGCGCTGCCAGGGCGCGAGCCGCGGCGCGCTCTTTTCCAGGAAATAGAGCAGGTTTTCCTGCGGCAGTCCGAGCAGCTTGCGGCGGCGCTCGATGCTGAGCGCGGACCGGCTCTTGGCCGCGCCCTTGGGCACGGTGCGCCAGAGGTCGTTGAAGACCTCCTCCTCGTGCTTGCGGCGGCGCCCTGCCCGCTTCTCCTCGGCGCGCAGATCGAGCTTTTTCTTGCCGGGATAGCGGTCGATGCCATGGGACATCAGCGCATGCGCGGCATCCAGGGTACGCTCGACCTCGACGCGGCCGTAGCGTTCCTCGCATTGCATGACGTAGGTCTTTGCAAAATCGAGATAGTCCAGAATGCCGTCGGCGTCGGTCCACTGCCTGAACAGATAATTGTTCTTGAAGAAGTGGTTGTGGCCGAAGGCCGCGTGCGCGATCACCAGGGTCTGCATCGTCGCCGTGTTCTCCTCCATCAGGTAGGAGATGCAGGGCGAGGAGTTGATCACGATCTCATAGGCGAGCCCCATCAGGCCCTTGCGATAGGATGCCTCGTGAAAAGCGAATTGCTTGCCGAACGACCAGTGCTTGTAGAACAACGGCATGCCAACGGAGGAATAGGCATCCAGCATCTGCTCGGTGGTGATGACCTCGATCTGGTTCGGATAGACGTCGAGCCCGAGATCCCTGATCGCCACCGCCTCACAGGCATCGGTGATGCGCTGCAAGGTGTGGAAATCCCAATCTGCGCCTTCGAACAATCGTTCCGTCATGGAGCGGCTTTCTCCTGGGCGGTTTCGCGGCGCTGGAACAGATCGTGGAACACCGGAAAGATCTCGCTGCGCTCGGAGACCTTGCGCATCGAGAGCGGTGCGCCGCTGTTGCGCAGGCGCTCATAGAGGGTCCAGAGCGAGGAGTCGGACAGATCGAAGGCGCTGCCGCCGGACTCCCCGACCTCGAGATAGGCAAAGAACTGGCAGACCGGCAGGATCTTGTCGGTCAGCAGGAGCCCCGTGAGCTCGCCGTCGGAATAGGAATTGTCGCCGTCGGAGGCCTGCGCGGCATAGATGTTCCAGTCCGACGGGTTGAAGCGCTCGCGCACGATCTCGTGCATCGCCTGCAGCGCGCTGGAGACCAGCGTGCCGCCCGAGGCCGGTCCGTAGAAGAAGGTCTGCTCGTCCACCTCCTCGGCGCGATCGGTGTGGCGGATGAAAACGATCTCGACGTGCTTGTAGCGGCGCTTGAGAAATACGTAGAGCAGCATGTAGAAGCGCTTCGCGAGATCCTTCATGTGCTCGGACATCGAGCCGGAGACGTCCATCAGGCAGAACATCACGGCCTGCGCCACAGGCCGCGGCACCGTCTCGAAGCGGCGGTAGCGGATGTCGAGCGGATCGATGTACGGAATGCGCCTGGTCTTCGCCTTCAGCTTTTCGAGCTGGGCGAGCAGCACCTCGCGCTCGTCCTCGTCGGTGCATGCGGCGATCGCAGCTTCCAGCTCTTCGATCTCCTCCTTCCGCGGACGCTTGAGCGCGATGCGGCGGGCGAGCGCGAGCCTTACCGTCCGGCTCACCGAGATGTTGGCGGGCGAGCCCGATGTGGTGTAGCCGGCGCGCTGGATGCCCTCGCTCTCGGTCTGCGCGATCTTGCGCTTGGCGAGATCCGGCAGCTCGAGATCGTCCAGGAAGAGATCGACGAATTCGTCGCGGCTCAGCACGAAGCGGAACGCGTCTTCGCTGTCGCCTTCGCCGGGGCCGGAATCCTTGGCGCCGCTCTGGCCGGAGCGCTGGAGATAGTCACCCTCGATGAACTTCTTGTTGCCGGGCAGCACCATGTCGCGCGTTCCGCCCTCGCGGCGGAAGCGCGGCTCGTGCATGCCGTCGAGGGGGATCGTGACTTCACCGCCCTCCAGGACGTCCTTGATGTCGCGTTCCTGCGAAGTCTTCTTGACGGCGCCCTGCACCAGGGATTTGGCCCGACGCAAGAACCGCTGGCGGTTCTCAAGACTCTTGCCGCCTGGATTCAGGCGCCTGTCAATAATGTGAATGGGCACTTTACCATTCGCCTCCCATCCGCCTCAACCGGCCTGCTTCACCCGCATGTACCATTCGACGAGCCGGCGAACCTGACGCTCGGTGTAGCCGCGCTCCACCATGCGTGCGACGAACTCACCGTGCTTCTTCTCCGTCTCGCCGTCCTTCTTCGACCCGAAGGAGATGACCGGAAGCAGGTCCTCGACCTGCGAGAATATCCTCTTTTCGATCACGTCGCGAATCTTCTCGTAGGAGGTCCAGGTCGGATTCTTGCCGCCGTTCTGGGCCCGCGACCGTAACGAGAATTTGACGACCTCGTTGCGGAAGTCCTTGGGATTGGCGATGCCCGCCGGTTTTTCGATTTTCGTCAGCTCCTGGTTCAAAAGCTCGCGATCGAGCAGCTGGCCGGTGTCGGGATCCTTGAAATCCTGGTCCTCGATCCAGGCGTCGGCATAGTCGACATAGCGATCGAACAGGTTCTGGCCGTAATCCGAATAGGATTCCAGATAGGCCTTCTGGATCTCGTTGCCGATGAACTCTGCATAGCGCGGCGCGAGCTCCGCCTTGATGAATTCGAGATAGCGTTTCTCGGTTTCCTCCGGAAGCTGCTCGCGGCGGATCGCCTGTTCCAGCGCGTACATCAGGTGTACGGCGTCGGCGGCGACCTCCTGAGGGTCGTGATTGAAAGTCGCGGCCAGGACCTTGAAGGCGAAGCGGGTGGAGGCGCCGTCCATGCCCTCGTCGACGCCGGCGGCATCGCGATATTCCTGGACGCTGCGCGCCTTCGGATCGGATTCCTTCAGGCTCTCGCCGTCGTAGACCCGCATCTTGGCGAACACCGTGGAATTCTCGTGCTTGCGCAGGCGCGACATCACCGAGAACCGCGCCAGCGTCTCCAGCGTCGAAGGCGCGCAAGGCGCCGACGCAAGCTCGGAGCCCTGGATCAGCTTCTCGTAGATCTTCTGCTCCTCGGTGACGCGCAGGCAGTACGGCACCTTGATCACGCAGATACGGTCGATGAACGCCTCGTTGTTCTTGTTGGCCTTGAAGCTCGTCCACTCGGCTTCGTTGGAGTGCGCGAGGACGATGCCGGTGAAAGGGATCGCGCCGATGTTCTCGGTGCCGATGTAGTTGCCCTCCTGCGTCGCCGTCAGCAACGGATGCAGCATCTTGATCGGCGCCTTGAACATCTCGACGAACTCGAGCACGCCCTGATTGGCGCGGTTGAGGCCGCCGGAATAGCTGTAGGCGTCGGGATCGTTCTGCGCGTAGGTCTCGAGCTTGCGGATGTCGACCTTGCCGACCAGCGAGGAGATGTCCTGGTTGTTCTCGTCACCGGGCTCGGTCTTGGCGATCGCGATCTGGCGCAGCCGCGACGGCTGGATCTTTGCGACGCGAAACTGAGAAATATCGCCGCCGAAGGCTTCCAGCCGCTTGTAGCACCACGGGCTCATCAGGCCGGTGAGACGACGGCGCGGAATGCCGTATTTCTCCTCCAGCATCGGACCGAGCTGATCGGGATCGAACAGGCTGAGCGGGCTCTCGAACACCGGCGAGAGTTCGTCGCCGGCCTTGAGCACGTAGATCGGATGCACTTCCATCAGCGACTTCAGCCGCTCGGCGAGCGAGGACTTGCCGCCGCCGACCGGGCCGAGCAGATAGAGGATCTGCTTGCGCTCTTCCAGGCCCTGCGCCGCATGGCGGAAGAAGCCAACGATGCGCTCGATGGTTTCTTCCATGCCGTAGAAGCCGGCGAAGGCCGGATAGGTACGGATCGTGCGGTTCAAAAAAATACGGCCAAGGCGTGGGTCCTTGGCCGTGTCAATCGTCTGGGGCTCACCGATCGCCGCTAGCAGTCGTTCGGCCGCGTTCGCGTATTTCATGGGATCGCTTCGACACGATTCCAGATATTCCGCCATCGACATGTCGTGCTGGCTTCTCGCCTCGAACGACTTAGCGAAAGCGTTGAATAGAGAATCGTTGTACATGATCCCTCTCCGCGTGAGTTCCGCTACAAGCTGAAACGAAAGCAGTTACCGGACCGTTCCTCAGGCCGTTCGAATCAGCGTGAGCACATGACGATCATTGGACACCCGGGTGCCAACACGACGCAACGCACAACGTAGGCACTCGTTGAGTTACGAACAGGCACATGCCTGCAATTTGTGCGAATCTCTGTCTATCTTGGCTCATTTCCAGAAAATGTCACTTGGTCGCAACATCCGGGCGTTACCGGGGATGAGTCCATCCGGCGTTGCAGCATAGCGATCTGCGAGCGGCGATCTTATGACGCTTGTACGGCGAAGCCTTGAGCGCCGCGTTCATCTTCCTGCTGCAATGCGGTGCGCGGCGTGCCGGCAGCATTGTGACAGTCGCGACAAGCGCGCAGCAATCCATGAAAATCGGTCGCCAAGTCCTCCGACCGGATCGCGATAGGATTGTTCTGCGCATGGCGGGCCAGATTGCAGATGCTGCAGAGCTGCCGCTGCAAACCCGGCGTCGGCCTCGGCGCGATGATTTCGTGGCCGCGGCATTTTTCCGCCGAAATCTCCGCGATCGACTCCCACGGCAGAAGTTCATTGCCGATGCGGAGATCGCGGATGCCGTAGGGGGTAATGACCACGACCAGTCCCCGCTCGGCGGGGAGCATCATCGCAAAGCCCGGCGCGACCGGTTGCTGACGAGACAGCAAAGGCCCGACCTTCATGATGGGCGTGCATGCCAGCATGGCCATTCGCGACCGAGCCACGATGCACCAGACGGACCGGAATCCGCCGACGGCACTCCGCGCAGCCACTGGCTGACCAGGCGAAGCGGCCGACGTTACGCTACGCAACGAGACTCGGCCGAACCTTCGGCCAAGAATTTTATTACGCAACAACGACTACTGCCGCACGGATCGCCATGATCGCGACGGAGTTACACTGGAGGGTATGACGTCTGTACCCTTGATTGGTTCCCTCCCGGGAGCATGTAAGCTAGAGGATAGTGCGTCAGGACCGGCGCGGAAACCCCTCGCCCGCAGGCTTGGAGATAAATAAGCATCATGAATCCCGTCAAAGAACTGGAAATGCACGGACAAGCGGTCTGGCTGGACTTCCTGGCGCGTGGCTTCATTGCCAAGGGCGACCTGAAGCGGCTGATCGACACCGACGGCGTCAAGGGCGTTACCTCCAATCCTTCGATCTTCGAGAAGGCAATTGGCAGCTCGGACGAATACGACGCTCCAATCGGCAAGGCGCTGAAGCGCGGCGACCGGACCGTGGCCGACCTGTTCGAGGCCGTCGCGGTCGAGGACATCCAGAACGCAGCCGACGTGCTGCGCCCGGTCTATGACCGCCTCAAGGGGGGCGACGGCTATGTCAGCCTGGAGGTCTCGCCCTATCTCGCGATGGACACAGCCGGCACGGTCACTGAAGCACGGCGGCTCTGGAAGGACGTCGATCGCAAGAACTTGATGGTGAAGGTGCCAGCGACGCCGGAAGGCCTGCCGGCGATCGAGGCGCTCATCGGCGATGGCGTCAGCATCAACATCACGCTGCTGTTCTCCAGGGACGTCTATCTGAAGGTCGCGGAAGCCTACATCGCCGGTCTCGAAAAATACGTCGCCGGCGGCGGCGACCCCTCGCGGGTCGCGAGTGTGGCGAGCTTCTTCGTCAGCCGCATCGACTCGGTCGTCGACAAGCAGCTCGACGAGAAGATCGCCCGCGCCAACGACCCATCCGAGAAGGAGCGGCTTGCCGCGCTCAAGGGCAAGGTCGCGATCGCCAACGCCAAGGTTGCCTACCAGGACTACAAGCGCCTGTTCTCAGGTCCCCGCTGGGACAAGCTCGCCGCCAGGGGCGCCAGGCCGCAGCGCATGCTGTGGGCCTCGACCGGCACCAAGAACAAGGAGTACAGCGACGTGCTCTATGTCGAGGAGCTGATCGGCCCCGACACCATCAACACCATGCCGCCGGCGACGCTGGACGCGTTCCGCGACCACGGCAAGCTGCGCGACAGCCTGGAAGAGAACGTCGACGACGCGAGGGCCGTGCTGGAAGAGCTGGAGCGTTCCGGTGTCTCGCTTGATGCTATCACCGAGGAGCTCGTCAAGGACGGCGTCAAGCTGTTTGCGGACGCCGCCGACAAGCTCTATGGCGCCGTCGCCCACAAGCGCGCGACCGTGCTCGGACCCGCGCTCGACCGCCAGCTTCTCTCGCTCGGCGACGGGCTCGGCGAGGCGCTGGCCAAGAGCACGGAGGAATGGCGGGCGTCCGCAAAGATCCGCAGGCTGTGGCAGCGCGACAAGTCGGTCTGGACCGGCGCCGACGAGGACAAATGGCTCGGCTGGCTCGACAGCGCAGCCAAGGCCGACGTCGCCGATTACGAGGACTATGCGGGCCGCGTGAAGGGCCAGAAATTCGCCGATGCCGTCGTGCTCGGCATGGGCGGATCGAGCCTAGGCCCCGAGGTGCTGGCCGAGACCTTTGGCAAGAAGCCTGGCTTCCCGAAGCTGCACGTGCTGGATTCCACCGATCCGGCGCAGGTGCGGGCGATGGAGGCCAGGATCGACATCGCCAACACCCTATTCATCGTGTCGAGCAAATCCGGCGGCACCACCGAGCCGAACGCGATGAAGGACTATTTTCATGAGCAGGCCGCCAAGGCGGTCGGGCCAACGGTGAGGACCGGCCATCGCTTCATCGCGGTGACCGATCCCGGCTCGTCGCTGGAGAAGGCGGCCAAGAGCCTCAACTACGCCCGCATCTTCCATGGCGAGCCCTCGATCGGCGGCCGCTATTCGGTGCTGTCGCCGTTTGGCCTCGTGCCGGCCGCAACGGCGGGCATCGACGTCAAGACCTTCGTCAAGCATGCCTTGGCGATGGCCCGCTCCTGCGGACCGGACGTGCCGCCGAGTGAAAATCCTGGTGTGCAGCTCGGCCTCGCCATCGGCCTCGCCGGCCTCGAAGGCCGCGACAAGGTGACCATCCTGCCGTCGAAGAAAATCGCTGATTTCGGCGCCTGGGCTGAGCAGCTCATCGCGGAATCGACCGGCAAGGAAGGCAAGGGCCTGATCCCGATCGAGGGCGAGCCGTTGGGCGAGCCTGGCGTCTACGGCAACGACCGCTTCTTCATCGACATCCGCATCGAAGGCGAGGCGGACGCCGCGCACGACTCCAAGCTTGCCGCGATCGAAGCGGCCGGCCATCCCGTGGTGCGCATCGTCATGAAGTCGATCGACCATCTCGGCCAGGAGTTCTTCCGGTTCGAGATGGCGACGGCGGTGGCGGGCTCGATCCTCGGCATCAACCCGTTCGACCAACCGGACGTGGAAGCGGCCAAGATCAAGACCCGCGAGCTCACCGCCTCGTTTGAGAAGACCGGCGCGCTACCGGAAGAGCAGCCGGTGGTCAGCACCGATGAGGCCGATCTCTACACCGACGAAGCCAACGCGACAGCGCTGCGCGCCGCCGGCGCCAACGGCGACCTCACCTCCTGGCTCAAGGCGCATCTGTCGCGTTCCAGTCATGGCGATTATGTCGCCCTGCTCGGCTACATCGCGCGTGACAAGGCCACGATCGATGCACTCCAGGCCATGCGGTTAGGGGTGCGCGAGAAGCGGCATGTTGCGACCTGCGCCGAGTTCGGACCGCGCTTCCTGCACTCCACGGGGCAGGCCTACAAGGGCGGACCGGACAGCGGCGTGTTCCTTCAGATCACCGCCGACGACGCCAAGGACTTGGCCGTACCGGGCCAGAAGGCGAGCTTCGGCCTGATCAAGGCGGCACAGGCGCGCGGCGATTTCGACGTGCTGACGGAACGCGGCCGGCGCGCGCTGCGCGTGCATCTGAAGGGCGGGCTCAAGAAAGGTCTCGCCGCGCTCAATGCGGCGCTTAACGACGCGCTGAACTGAAGGAATATTGCAGATGCAACTCGGCATGATCGGCCTCGGCCGAATGGGCGGCAACATCGTTCGCCGCCTGATGCGCCACGGCCATTCGACCGTGGTCTACGACAAGGACGCCAAGGCCGTCGCAGGTCTTGCCGCCGACGGCGCAGTCGGCTCGGCGACGCTCGAGGAATTCATCTCGAAACTCGAGCGGCCGCGCACGGCGTGGGTGATGCTGCCTGCCGGACGCATTACCGAGACGACGATCGACACGATCGCCGGCGTGATGCAGGCAGGCGACGTCATCATCGACGGCGGCAACACCTTCTGGCAGGACGACGTCCGCCGCGGCAAGGCTCTGAAGGCGCGCGGCATCCACTACGTCGACGTCGGCACCTCCGGCGGCGTCTGGGGGCTCGATCGCGGCTATTGCATGATGATCGGCGGCGAAAAACAGGTGGTCGATCGGCTCGATCCGATCTTCGCCGCGCTGGCGCCCGGTGCCGGCGACATTCCGCGGACGGAAGGACGCGAGGGCCGCGATCCCCGCGTCGAACAGGGCTATATCCATGCCGGCCCCATAGGCGCCGGCCACTTCGTCAAGATGATCCACAACGGCATCGAATACGGCCTGATGCAGGCTTATGCTGAAGGTTTCGACATTCTCAAGAATGCCAACATCGAGACGTTGCCGGCTGATCGCCGCTACGATTTCGATCTCGCCGATATTGCCGAGGTATGGCGGCGCGGCTCGGTGATTCCGTCCTGGCTGCTCGACCTCACCTCGACCGCGCTCGCCGACAGCCCGGCGCTCGCGGAATATTCCGGCTTTGTCGAGGATTCCGGCGAGGGACGCTGGACCGTGAACGCGGCGATCGACGAGGCCGTGCCGGCCGAGGTCCTCACCGCGGCGCTCTACGCACGTTTCCGGTCCCGCAACGAACACACCTTCGCCGAAAAAATTCTCTCCGCGATGCGTGCGGGGTTTGGCGGCCACAAGGAGCCGAAGCAGCCGGGCGCTGCGAAGCCCAAATAAAAAGCCATAAAGCGAAGGGCCAATCGTTCGTGACAAAAGACCCGCAAGCCAAGCGCAAGCCGGAAAATTGCGCCTTCGTCATTTTCGGCGTCACCGGTGACCTTACCCATCGCCTCGTGATGCCTTCGCTCTACAATCTCGCCGCCGAGAATTTGTTGCCCGAAAAGTTCTGCGTTGTCGGTGTGGCCCGCAAGCCGCAAACCGACGATGAGCTCCGCGACAATCTGATGCAGGGCTTGCACGAGTTCGCGGCACGCCCGGTCGACGATGTCATCGCCAAGCAACTGCTGCAATGCGTGACGTTCGTCGAGGCCGACGCAAAGGACCCGCCGTCGTTCGACCGCCTGCGCGAGCATCTCGATGGATTGGAATGCTCGCAAGGCACCGGCGGCAACCGCCTGTTCTACCTCGCCACCCCGCCGGCCGCGTTCGCCCCAACCGCGCGCGAGCTCGGCCGCACCGGCTTGATGAAGGAGAACGGCGCGTGGCGGCGGCTGGTGGTCGAGAAGCCATTCGGTACCGACCTCGCCTCGGCGAAGGCGCTGAATGCCGAGCTATTGAAGATCATGGACGAGCACCAGATCTACCGGATCGACCATTATCTCGGCAAGGAAACGGTGCAGAACATTTTGGTGCTGCGCTTTGCCAACGGCATGTTCGAGCCGATCTGGAATCGCAACCACATCGACCACATCCAGATCACGGTAGAGGAGAAGCTCGGCGTCGGCCATCGTGGCGGCTTCTACGATGCCACCGGTGCGCTCCGCGACATGGTGCCGAACCATCTGTTCCAGCTGATGTCGCTGGTCGCGATGGAGCCGCCGGCGCGTTTCGACGCCCATTCGGTCCGCTCCGAGAAGGCCGAGGTATTGACTGCGATCCAGCAGCCGGACCAGGAGGAAGCGCTGAAAAACTCGGTGCGCGCGCAATATCTCGCGGGCCGCATTGGCGACGACGAGATCCCGGATTACCGCAAGACCCACGACGTCAAGCCCGGCAGCACCACCGAGACCTTTGTCGCGCTGAAACTGATGATCGACAATTGGCGCTGGGCTGGCGTGCCGTTCTATTTGCGCACCGGCAAGGCGCTGGGCCATAAGCGCACCGAAGTCGCGATCAAGTTCAAGCAGGCCCCGCTGTCGATGTTCTCAGGCACGGCGGTCGACCGCCTCTCGCAGAACTTCCTCACCATCGGCATCGCGCCGACCGAGACCATCGAATTGCAGTTCAATGCCAAGATCCCGGGACCGAGCATCACCATCGACGGCGTCGAGATGAAATTCCGCTACGGCGACTATTTCCGCGCCGATCCCTCGACCGGCTATGAGACGCTGATCTATGATTGCATGATCGGAGACAACATCCTGTTCCAGCGCGCCGATGGCATCGAGGCTGGATGGCAGGCGGTGCAACCGTTCCTGGACGCCTGGAAAAGCGCGGGCACCAACGGCATCGAGACCTATCAAGCCGGCAGCGACGGGCCGGCCTGCGCCGACGAGTTGCTCCGGCGTGACGGGCGAAGCTGGCGGAAGTTTTCGTGATGGCAGCGGCGGGCCAGCCGGAACTGATCGTTGAGGCCGACGCGAAGGCTCTCGCCCAGGCCGCGGCCGAACGGGTGACGGCAAGGATCGCAGCCAATCCCGGCCGCATCGCGATCTGCCTGACCGGCGGCTCCAGCCCGAAGAAGCTCTATCAATTGCTGGGTAGCGATGCCTGGCGCGGCAGGATCCCGTGGGAGCGCGTGCATTGGTTCATCGGTGACGAGCGCTTTGTCCCCGAGAGCGATCCGCTCAACAACATGGCGGTCGCGCGCGCGACGTTTCTCGATCGCAATGCAGCCTCGAGCCACATTCATCCGATTCCAACCGCGACTGAAACTCCCGAGGAGAGCGCCGAAGCGTATGCGCGCGAGCTGCATGCGTTCTACGGCGCGGACCAGCTCGATCCGGCGCGGCCGCTGTTCGATCTGGTCCTGATGGGCGTGGGGCCGGACGGCCACACCGCCTCGCTCTTTCCAGGCTATCCCGCAATCGAGGAGACCGAGCGCTGGGTCGTCGGCGTCCCCAAGGCCAATGTCGCGCCGTTCGTGCCGCGGGTCTCGCTCACCCTGCCCACTTTGGCCTCCTGCCGCGAAATGCTGTTCGAGATTGCCGGGCACGACAAGCAGGCGATCTTGACGCGCCTCGTCAATGGCGAGAATCTGCCGGCGTTACGCGCGCGCTCGAATGGCGAGACCGTCTGGCTGGTCGACCAGGCCGCGCTTCCGGAGGACATTCGTGGCGGGGGATGAAGCACCTTGTGCATTGATCGTGATGGGCGTGTCGGGTTCGGGCAAGAGCACGGTTGCGGAGGCGCTCGGCGAGCGGCTCGGCTGGCGCTTCGAGGACGGCGACAACTTTCACCTCGCCAGCAACGTCGACAAGATGCGGGCGGGCCATCCGCTCACTGACGAGGACCGCTGGCCCTGGCTCAACGCCATCGCCGACGAGATCGCGCGGGTCTGCGGACGCGGCGAGCACATCATCATCGCCTGCTCGGCGCTGAAGCACACCTATCGCGACGTGCTGCTGCGCGGACGAGACGACGTCCGCTTCGTCTTCCTGAAGGGAACCAAGGAGCTGATCGCCGAACGGCTCACGCGCCGCAAGGGGCACTTCATGCCTCCCGGGCTGCTGACGAGCCAGTTCAACACGCTGGAGCCGCCGGAGGCGGGCGAACACGTCATCACCGTTTCGATCGACGAAACCGTGGAGGCGATCGTAGACGGCATCGTGCGGCAACTGAAACTGGGCGGCGCGAAACGCTGAGACAAGAGGAACGTTAGGTCCTGCCATGACCAAGATCTCGCTCGTGGTCTCCGACGTCGACGGCACGCTGCTGACCAGGGACAAGACGCTGACCGAGCGTGCGAGGTCCGCGGTGCAGCGGCTGCACCAGGCCGGCATCGGCTTCACCATCACCTCCAGCCGTCCCGCCATCGGCATGCGGTTCCTGATCGAGCCGCTGGCACTCTGGCTGCCGATCGGTCCGTTCAATGGTTCCTCGATCGTCGATCCCGAGATGAGGCCGGTCGAGCAGCACCTGATTCCGGCGACCGCGGCCGAACGGTCCCTGCAGATCCTTCGCGAGTTCGGCGCCGACATCTGGCTCTTTACTTACGACAAATGGTTGATCGACAACCCGAACGGCAGCTACGTCGCGCACGAGCAGCACACGATCCGATCTGACCCAACTGTCGTAGGAGACTTTTTGCCCTATTTCGCGAGCGCGTGCAAAATCGTCGGCGCCAGCGCCGATGCCGCCGGCCTCGAGGCTTGCGAGAAGGCGATGCAGGAAGCGCTCGGCAGCGAGGCCACCGCGGTGCGCTCGCAGACCTATTATCTCGACATCACCCCGCCCGGCTTCAACAAGGGCACGTTCGTCGAGGCCATGGCCAAGCGCCTGGGCCTTGCGACCGACGCCGTCGCCACCATCGGCGACATGCAGAACGACCTTGCGATGTTCGCAATCAGCGGCGTCTCGATCGCCATGGGCAATGCCACCGACAATGTCAAAGACCGGGCCACCCACGTCACCGCGACCAACGAGCAGGACGGTTTTGCCGAGGCGATGGAGATGATCTTGAAGCGGAATGGGGTCGGATGAGGCTCTATGGTGCCGCTTGGCGGCCCTGCCGTCTCAATCAAAGTCATCGCTCGCTACTTCGACCGCTGCACCGCCGGCTTCTCGCTCTCCTGCCGCGCCGCCGACAGATTGTGCGCGGTGTTGACCAGCGCGATGTGGGTCAGCGCCTGCGGGAAATTGCCGGTCTGACGCCGGGCGACTGAATCGTATTCCTCAGCCAGCAGACCGACGTCGTTCGCGATGCCGGCCACGCGATCGAGCAAGGCTTGCGCCTTTTCGAGATCTCCCGACAGTACATGGGCATCAGCCAGCCATAATGTGCAGGCCAGGAACGCGCCTTCGAGTGGCGGCTGCCCGGCGGGCAATTCGCGCGGATCATGCCGCAGCACGAACCCGTCGCGCATCAGGCATGTCTCGACCGCTGCGATGGTACCACGGATACGTGGGTCCGACGGCGGCAGGAAGCCGACGGCCGGCAGCAGCAGCACGCTGGCGTCGAGCAGTTTGGAGCCGTAGGACTCGACGAAGGCATTTTCCTCCGCGTCGAATCCTTTGTTGCAGACGTCGCGATGAATGGCCTCGCGCAAGGTGCGCCAGTGCAAGAGCGGCGCCTTGAAGCCAAAGGTTTCGGCACTCTTGATGCCGCGGTCGAAGGCGACCCAGGTCATCACCTTGGAGAAGACATAGTGCTTCGGCTCTCCGCGCCGCTCCCAGATGCCGTGATCGGGCCGGTCCCAGACTTCGGCCAGATGATTGAGCACGGCGCATTCCAGCCTCCAGGTCTCCTCGTTGAGCTCGAGCTTGGCCATGCGCGACTGGTGGAAGGCGTCAACCAACTCGCCGTAGACGTCGAGCTGGAGTTGCGCGTGCGCGGCATTGCCGATGCGCACCGGCCGTGCCCCCTCATAGCCGTCGAGCCAGTTCGCCTCCCATTCCAGCAGCCGCCGCTGGCCCCAGATGCCGTACATGATCTGCATGTTCGAGGGCGAGCCGGCGGCGGCGCGCAACAGCCAATTGTGCCAGGCCGACGCTTCCTCGGTATAGCCCGAGTTCATCAGCGCCAGCAGCGTGAAGGTGGCGTCGCGCAGCCAGCAGAAGCGATAATCCCAATTCCTGCTGCCCCCGAGCTTCTCCGGCAATGAGGTGGTGGGCGCCGCGACGATGCCGCCGGTCGGACCGAAAGTCAGCGCTTTCAGCGTGATCAGCGAGCGCAGGATCAGGTCGCGATAGTCGCCGTCGCGGGTGCAATGGCTGCACCAGTCCTTCCAGAATTCCTCCGTCTCGCGGAGCGCGTTCTCCGGATCGATCGGCGCGGGCGGCTCGAGATGCGAGGGGCCGTAGGTCAGCACGAACGGCACGGTCTCGCCGGCCTTCACCTCGAAGTCGGAAACCGTGGTCAGGTCCTCGCCGCGGGTCTTCGCCGGCGTGCGCAGCACAGTCATGTCCTGGCCGGCAACTGCCATCAGGGAATGGTCGATCCGCCGCACCCAGGGAATCTCGGTGCCGAAGCCGAAGCGGATCACGAGTTCCATCCGCATCTTCACCGTCCCGTCGACGCCGCGCACCAGCCGCACGATATCGGACGCCTTGCCGCGCGGGGGCATGAAGTCGATCAGCGCGACGGTGCCGCCCTTCGTCTCAAAACGCGTTTCGAGGATGAGGGTCTCGCCGCGATAACGCCGCGAGGTGCTGGTCGCGTCCTCACTCGGTGCGATCAGCCAGCGGCCGTTCCTGTGCGTGCCGAGGATGGCGGCAAAGCAGGCGTCGGAATCGAAGGCCGGCCAGCACAGCCAGTCGATCGAGCCGTTGCGCCCGACCAGCGCAGCGGTCTCGCAATCGCCGATCAGCGCATAATCTTCGATCCTCTGAGACAATGTCGTGCGAGCCTGCAAACTAGCCGTTGGAATTCCTCGCGCGTCAACTCCCGCCGGCCAGCGAACGTTCCCGCGTCGCGGCCTTCAAAGCTGCGAGATCGATCTTGGCAGAGATCTTGTCGAGCGCGACGGGAAGGCGCTGGCGCCAGTTCGGATGTTCGTCGATCGTGCCGGGAATGTTGGGCTGATCGATCACGCCCAGCAGATCCTCCATGGACACCGCGAGCAGCCGGGACGGCGTGCGCGACAGGAAGGCCAGCACCGAATAGAGGTCGTTGGCGCTGATGCCGTTCTGGTTCAGGATCTCGTCGAGCCTGCCGAGCGCGTCCCAGCGCGCCTGGTCGTTCTCGCCGGGATCGAGCCCGAGCGAGCGCTTCATCCTGAGGTCGCTGAAGGAGCGCCAGCCGGCATAGGTCGACAGATCATGCGTGTTCAGCGTGACGAGCGCATTGGGCCGGTAATGGTCGATGTTGCGGAAGTGGCCGGCATCGTCACGCTCGAACATCATGACGAGATAGGACCAGATGCCGAAATCCTGCATCATCTCGCGAAAGCCTTCCGGCACGGTGCCGAGGTCCTCGCCGATCACGATGCATTTGTGGATCGCGCTCTCGCGCGCCACGGCTGCCAGCAGCGCCTCGAACGGCATCTGCACGTAGGCGCCGTTATCCGGCTTGAAGCCGCGCGGCACGAGGTAGAGCCGCTTCAGGCCGAGCACGTGGTCGAGGCGGATCGCGCCGGCATGGCGCATCGAAGCCGCAAGCATGTCGGCGAACGGCACGAAGGATTGCGCTTCCAGACCGCCGGCGTTGAAGCCTGCAAGGCCCCAGTCCTGGCCGATGGTGTTGAGCACGTCGGGCGGCGCGCCGACGGCGAGATGGCGCGAGATCGCCATCTGCTCGTTCCAGGCATCGAAGCCGTTGGACTGCACGCCGACGGCGACGTCGAGATAGAGCCCGACGCGCATGCCGAGCTGGCTGGCGAGCTCCTTGGCGGCATGCAGTTGCGCATCGGCGGTCCATTGCACGAACTCGACGAATTCGACCTCGCGCTTGTCAGTGCCATTGCGCAGCTCGGCGCATTTGGCCTCGTCAGGCTGCTGCCACTGCGCCGGCCATTCCCACCACGGCGCAGCGAAGCGGTGGCGCAGCACCTCGAAGCAGGCGAAGCGGGACAAGAGCGGCGCGCGGGCGGCGCGGAAGCCGTCAAATTCCTTGCGGCGCGCCTCGCTGGCGCTGGTCACGAAGCTATTGAAGGCAGCGCGCAGGCCCAGCCATTTCAACGCCGCCATATCGGCATAGGGCACGCGATCGCCTTCGCGCAGACGGGCGGCGGTCGGGGCCGCATCGGGCACGAGGTCCGGCGAGAATTCCGGAATCGCCTCGACGTCGATATAGAGCGGGTTGATGAACAATCGGCTATTTGGCGAATACGGACTGCAATCGGCCGGGCGGTCGTCGAACAGGACATGCAGCGGATTGAGCCCGACGCCATCGGCCCCGAGCTGCTTGGCGAGCCGGACCAGATCGGCGAGGTCCGTGAAATCGCCGATGCCCCAATTACGATCCGAGCGGACGCTGTAGAGCTGCACGGCGAGCAGCCAGCCACGGTCGAAATCGCCGCCGAAGGCCCGTTCGGGCGCCACGATCATCGGCACCTCTTCCGTCACACCTTCGGCATCGGTCAGTGTCAAACGGTGATAACCGAGCGGCAGACCGGCGGGCCAGGCGATCACGGGCTCGCGTGTCTCGCCGCCGGCAATCAATTCGCCGTTTGCGGTCAATTTCCATTTCAGCGGCGGGGCGCCGATCGCTGTCAATTCCGTGCGCGGATGCCCCAGGGCGCGAACCACGACGGGCCCGCTGACGAAGCGGTATACCCGCTTCTCCGGCAGGGCGTCGAGGATGGACTTCAGGGCCACGGGATCGGTGACCCGCAGCTTTCCGAGGGCGTCGACGAATTCGGATTGAACGCCCTTGATCCGGGCTTGAGCTAAAAGATCCATTCGGCACGCAGCTTGCAGGCCACCCTTTTGCCGGGGGCATCGACTTTAATGAGGCAGCGGAAGGCGTTAGTCAGGGGCAACTCACGAACCATGCCTGCCGTTCCCGGCGGGAACTAATGACACACAAACGGCTTTCTATATAGGTATCAAGCGTAGGTTCCCGACAAGGGAAACGGGCTCCTGCTTTCTTGTCAATGGCATCACCGTGAACAAGACAATTCAAACTGTCGAAAGTGCCGCAGCCGGCAGCGCTTTCCTCATCGAAGACGTTTATCCTGCGATCGATGGCGGCCGTTTCGCCGTGAAGCGGATCGCGGGCGATCGCGTCGAGGTGTGGGCCGATGTCTACCGGGATGGCGACGCCGTTGTCGGGGCCGCGCTGCTCTGGCGCCCCGAGCGGGACCGTGACTGGCGGCGCGAGCCGATGATCCATCATGGCAATGACCGCTGGTGCGGCGCATTCACACCCATAGAGCCCGGCCAGTACGTCTATGCGATCGAGGCCTGGACCGATGAATTCGCCACCTGGTCCCACAGGGTCGCACGCAAGCAGCGCACTGGCGCCGATGTCAGTCTCGACGCGATCGAGGGTGCCGGGCTCCTGACCAAAGCGCACGGTGCGCGGCAGGCCGTCGCTGCCGTCATCGTCAGGCAATGCGAGGATTATCTTCAAACCGGCGATGTCACCTCGCTGCTTGCAACCGAGCTCGGCGATGCCATGGCCGAGAGTCAGTCCCGGCCTGACCTGACCCGCTCACAGCCCTTCCCGCTGACCGTCGACCGCGACAAGGCGCGGTTTGGCGCCTGGTATCAGATGATGCCGCGCAGCCAGAGCCGGATTCCCGGCCAGCACGGCACGCTCCGCGACTGCATCGCGCGCGTGCCCGACATCGCGGCGATGGGCTTTGATGTGCTCTATTTCACGCCGATTCATCCCATCGGCCGCAGCCGCCGCAAAGGCCGCAACAATGCGCCGGTGGCCATCGAGGGCGAACCCGGCTCGCCCTACGCGATCGGATCCGCCGAGGGCGGCCACGACGCGCTGCATCCCGAACTTGGCACCATCGAGGACTTTCGCGCACTGGTCGCGACCTGCCTGGAATATGGTCTCGAGCTCGCGCTCGACTTCGCCGTGCAATGCTCGCCGGACCATCCCTGGCTGACGCAGCATCCCGAATGGTTCAAATGGCGGCCGGACCGCTCGGTGCAGACGGCGGATGGTCCCTTTTCGGATATCGTCGTCCCGGATTTCAACTCCATCGACAGGGCGGGGCTGTGGAACGCGTTTCGCGACGTCATGCTGTTCTGGATCGACCACGGCGTCACCATCTTCGCCATCGACAATCATGACACCACGCCGCTCGCGTTCTGGGACTGGCTGATCCGCGACATCCGCCGACGGCATCCCGAGGTGATCCTGTTCTCCAAGACCTTTGCGCGGCCAAAGCTGATGAAGGGCCTCGCCAGGCTCGGCTTTGCGCAGTCCTTCACCCATTTCCCCTGGCGCACCTCGAGGTCGGAGCTGGAGCAATATCTCGGCGAGCTGACGCGCTATCCCGAGCGCGACTTCTATCGTCCGAACCTGTTCGTCAACACGCCCGACCTGCTGCCCTATCATCTCCAGAGCGGAGAGGCCTGGGCGTTCAAGTCGCGCATTGCGCTGGCGGCGACGTTGTCGGGCAGCTACGGCATTTACAGCGGGTTCGAGCTGCTCGAACACGAGGCGATCCCCGGCGCCGAGGAATATCTCGATTCCGAGAAGTACCAGATCCGGCAACGCGACTGGGATCGGTCCGGCAACATCAAACCCTACATCGCCGGGCTCAACCGGATCCGCAACGGCAATGCGGCGCTTCAGCAAACGGCGAATCTGCGTTTTCTCGGCGTCGAAGACGGCGAGACGATCGCCTTCGTCAAGGAGGCGGCCGAGCCCGCCAACACCGTCGTCATCGTGATTGCGCTCACGCGTCAATTGCGCGAATGCTGGCTGCCGCTCGGCGACGTCACCGTTGACGCCGGCGGGCCGCGACACCATGTGACGACACTCGAAAACCTCCTCACCGGCGAACGGTCCCGCATCGAATGGGGCGGGACCAGGTTGCGCATCGATCCCGACCGCGATCCGGCGCTCCTGTTCCGCTGCCTGGCGTAAGGGGGCCCGCCATGAATGTTCTATCTTCCGTCGACACCAAGAAGGCCGAGGCTGCCGAGATCGTGGACGAGCTCTGGTACAAGGACGCCATCATCTACCAGCTCCACGTCAAGGCCTTCGCCGACAATAACAATGACGGCATCGGCGACTTCGCCGGATTGACCGAGAAGCTGCCCTATCTTCAGGAGCTCGGCGTCACCGCCCTGTGGCTATTGCCGTTCTATCCCTCGCCCGGCCGCGACGACGGCTACGACATCGCCGACTACGGCTCGGTCAACCCCGATTTCGGGACGATGAAGGATTTCAAGCGCTTCATCCAGGAAGCGCAGAAGCGCGGCCTGCGCGTCATCACCGAGCTTGTCGTCAACCACACCTCGGACCAGCACCGATGGTTCAAGCGTGCGCGCCGCAGCCATCCGGGTTCGAGCGCGCGCAACTGGTATGTCTGGAGCGACACCGACCAGAAATATCTGGGCACGCGCATCATCTTCACCGACACGGAGAAATCGAACTGGACCTGGGATCACGAGGCCGGCGCGTTCTACTGGCACCGGTTCTTCTCGCACCAACCGGATCTCAATTTCGACAATCCGCGCGTGGTCAGCGCGCTCGTCCAGGTGATGAAGCGCTGGCTGGATGCCGGCGTCGACGGCTTCCGCCTCGATGCCATTCCGTATCTCTGCGAGCGCGAGGGCACTTCGAACGAGAACCTGCCCGAGACCCATGCGATCATCAAGCGCCTGCGACAGGAGCTGGACTCCTACTCCAAGGGCAAGCTGCTGCTCGCCGAGGCCAATCAATGGCCGGAGGACGTGCAGGAATATTTCGGCCGTGGCGACGAATGCCACATGGCCTATCACTTCCCCCTGATGCCGCGCATCTACATGGCGATCGCGCAGGAGGACCGCTTTCCGATCACCGACATCTTGCGCCAGACGCCGGACATTCCGGCGAGTTGCCAATGGGCGCTGTTCCTGCGCAACCATGACGAGCTGACGCTGGAGATGGTCACCGACGTCGAGCGCGACTATCTCTGGACCACCTACGCCAACGATCCTCGCGCCCGCATCAATGTCGGCATCCGCAGGCGCCTCGCGCCGCTGATGGACAATGACCGGCGCAAGATCGAGTTGATGAACTCGCTGCTTCTTTCCTTCCCCGGCACGCCGATCATCTATTACGGCGACGAAATCGGGATGGGCGACAACATCTATCTCGGCGACCGCAACGGCGTGCGTACGCCGATGCAGTGGAGCCCGGACCGCAACGGCGGCTTCTCGCGCTGCGACCCGGCGCGCCTCTACGCGCCGCTGATCATGGACCCGGTCTACGGCTACGAATCGGTCAACGTGGAGGCGCAGTCGCGCAGCCTGTCATCGCTGCTCAGCGCCACCAAACGGCTGATCTCGGTGCGCAAATCGACGCTCGCTTTCGGCCGCGGCACCATGACCTTCATCCGCCCGGCCAACCGGGCCGTGCTCGCCTATGTCCGGCAATATCGCGACGAGGTGATCCTGTGCGTCGCCAATTTGTCGCGCGCCGCGCAGGCGACCGAACTCGACCTGTCGCCCTGGAAGGACCGCATCCCGCAGGAGATGCTCGGCCGCACCCGCTTTCCCGCAATCGGCGAACTGCCTTACATGATCACGCTGGGCCCCTACGGCTTCTACTGGTTCCAGCTCACGGAGCGCGACAAGTCCGAGCCGGTGACGCCGCGCGCGGTGCCGGAATTCGAGACCCTGGTGGTGCCGGTCAATTCGAACTGGGTGTCGCTCGCCCGCGAGCGCGGCGTGTTCGAGCGCGACGTGCTGCCGGGATTCCTGTCCCGGACGCGATGGTATCCCGAGCACAATCCCAAGCACATCAAGACCACGCTGACCTCGGCTGTGCCGTTCTGCGATATCGGCGACAACAGGCCCTGGATCGCGTTCTTCGAGACGGGGCAGCAGGATGCCGGGACCCGCTACGTGCTACCGATGCAGATCGAGTGGGTGCGCTTCGACCGCGAACGTTTCAACCCGAGGGCGCTCGCCGCTGTGCGCCAAGGCGCGCGCGAAGGCACGTTGCTCGACGTGGCGACCGACCAGATCTTCATCGGCCTGTTCCTGCGCAACCTGACGCAGAACCTGGTGGTGGAAGAGAACAATCTGCGGCTCGAGTTCAAGGCGACCAGCCGGTTGGCCGATTACACCATCAAGGAGCCCGAGCGCATCCGCACAATCGAGCAGTCGAACAGCACCGCGCTGGTCGACAACCAGTACGTCGCCAAGATCTATCGCCGGCTCGAAAGCGGCATCAGTCCCGAGATCGAGATCGGCCATTATCTCACCGAGGTCGCGCGCTTTGCCAACACGCCGGCGCTGCTGGGCAGCGTCGAACTGGTCGAGGGCGATCGGCGCAGCGCGCTCGGCGTGCTGCACGCCTATGTCGAGAATCAGGGCGATGGCTGGACCGTGACCACGGGCTATCTCGATCGCTATATCGACGAGCAGCGCGTGTTGTCGGCGGACGAAGCGCCCCGCGAGACCCAGGGGCAAGCACCTTATCTGCACTTCATCGCGCAGATCGGCAGGCGGCTCGCCGAGATGCATGTCGCCCTGGCCGCGGCGAAGACGGACGATCTCGCCCCGGAGCCGATCGGCCCCGCGCACGTCAAACGACTTGTATCCGACCTCAAAGCGCGGGCCGAGCGCGTTTTCGAGCGGCTGGTCGACAGCCGCGAGGGCCTGCGCGAGGCGGACCGGCCCCTGATCGACCGGATCGCCGCAGTGCGCGGATCCCTGCCCGACCACCTGAATGCGCTATTGCCTTCCGATATCAAGGGGTTGAACATCCGTCATCATGGCGACTTCCGCCTCGGGCAAGCTCTGATCGTGAAGGACGATATCTTCATCATCGACTTCGACGGTGATCCGCGCCTGCCGCTGGCCGACAGGCGGCGCAAGCTGCCTGCCGCGCACGATGTCGCCGGCCTGATCCGCTCGATCGATCTTTCGGTCAACGCAGTGCTGAGCCGCGCGCTCACGGGCGCCCCCGACGAACAAGGCCGGCTCACGGCCGCACTCGACGAATGGCGCGAGCGAGCCGCCGCAACCTTTCTGTCCGCCTATCGCGAAGCCATGACCGATCGGCGGCTGTGGCCGGAGGACCGGCAATCCGCGGAAGGCCTGTTAAAGTTTTTCCTGCTTGATCACGCCTTCGACGAAGTAGAGTACGAGCTGTCCCACCGGCCTGAGGGGCTCCATGCGCCGCTCACCGGACTGCTTCGCATTCTGCCCAGCACCGAGAGCGAAGCCCATGCCTAAACTGCCTGCCGAGGCCTATGCGATCATCGAGGGCCGCCACTCCGATCCCTTTCACTATCTCGGGCTGCATCCGGAGGGCGGCAAGAGCGTGGTGCGCGCGTTTCTGCCCGAGGCCTCCAATGTCGAGGCAGTCGGCGAGCACGGCGAAATCGCGCCGCTCGACCGCGTGCACGATGCCGGGCTGTTCATCGGCGCCCTGCCCAACGGTTCGAAGCACTACCAGCTGCGCGCGAAATTCGGCGGCAACGTCGTCGAATTCGAGGATGCCTACCGCTTTCCGCCGATCCTGACCGATTTCGACCTTTACCTGCTCGGCGAAGGTACCCACCAGCGCCTCTACGACAAGCTCGGCGCGCATCCGATGCGGCTCGACGGCATCGACGGCATCGGCTTCGTCGTGCTGGCGCCGAACGCGCGGCGCGTGTCCGTGGTGGGCGATTTCAATTTCTGGGACGGACGGCGCCATCCCATGCGGGTGCGTGGCGCCGGCTATTGGGAATTGTTCATTCCGCACGCCAAGACTGGCGATCACTACAAGTTCGAAATCATCGGGCCGCATGGCCACCTGCTGCCGCTGAAATCCGATCCACTGGCATTTGCCAGCGAAGTACGGCCGAAGACGGCCTCGATCGTCTTCGACGAGGCGCATCTGCCGCGGCCGCGCCCGGCACCTGACGGCATCAACGCCCTGTCCGCGCCGATGTCGATCTACGAGGTCCATCTCGGCTCGTGGCGTCGCAAGAACGGCAATGAATGGCTGACCTATCGCGAGCTCGCCGAGCAGCTGCCGGCCTACGCCCGCGACATGGGCTTCACCCATCTCGAATTCCTCCCTGTGAGCGAGCATCCGTTCGACGGCTCATGGGGCTATCAGCCGACCGGCCTCTATGCGCCCACCAGCCGCTTCGGGAGCCCTGACGATTTCGCCGCGCTGGTCGATGCCTGCCACCGCGAGGGCATCGGCGTGCTGCTCGACTGGGTGCCCGGTCACTTCCCGGACGATCCGCACGGGCTCGGCAGCTTCGACGGCACGGCCTTCTACGAGCACGCCAACCCGCTCCAGGGCCGCCACCTCGACTGGGGCACACTGATCTACAATTACGGCCGCACCGAAGTGACGAACTTCCTGGTGTCGAATGCGCTGTTCTGGCTGGAGCGCTATGCCATCGACGGGCTGCGCGTCGATGCGGTCGCGTCCATGCTCTATCTCGACTACAGCCGGCCGCCCGGCGCGTGGATCCCGAACCAGTATGGCGGCCGCGAGAACATCGAGGCCATCAACTTCCTGCGCCGCTTCAACACCGAACTGTTCGCCCGCTTCCCGCAGGCGACCACGGCGGCCGAAGAGTCCACCGCCTGGCCGCAGGTCTCGCGACCGGTCGAATTCGGCGGGCTTGGCTTCGGCTACAAGTGGAACATGGGCTGGATGCACGACACGCTGAACTACATCAGCAAGGATCCGATCCACCGCAAGTACCATCACGGCGAGATCCTGTTCGGCCTGCACTACGCGTTCTCGGAAAATTTCATCCTGCCGCTGTCGCATGACGAGGTCGTGCACGGCAAGCGCTCGATCTTCGGTCGCATGCCCGGCGACGAGTGGCAGCGCTTTGCGAATTTGCGCGCCTATTACAGCTTCATGTTCGGCCATCCCGGCAAGAAGCTCTTGTTCATGGGCGCCGAGATCGCGCAGAGCCGCGAATGGAATCACGACCAGTCGCTCGACTGGCACCTGCTCGAATACAAATACCATTCCGGCATCCAGGCGCTCATCCGGGACCTCAACCGGCTCTACCGCGCGGTGCCGGCGCTGCACCAGATGGACTGCGACCATGCCGGCTTCGAATGGCTGATCACGGACGACGCCAACCGCAACGTGTTCGCCTGGTTGCGCAAGGGATTTGACGAGCACGCGCGCTGTCTCGTCATCGTGAACTTCTCGCCGAACGTCTATCAGAATTATCGCGTTCGCGTGCCGTTTGGCGGCAAGTGGAAGGAAGTGCTCAACTCGGATTCCGCCCACTATGGCGGCAGCAATGTCGGGAACATCGGCGAAGTTCATGCCGTTGAAGGCAAGACGCCCGAGCTCCGCCTCACCATTCCGCCGCTCGCCGCGATCTTCCTCGTTCCGGAAAGCTGACACATGCGCCTGACTGCTGGATCGCCTGCACGCCTCGGCGCAAGCTGGGACGGACGCGGCACCAATTTCGCGCTGTTCTCCGCCAACGCACACAAGGTCGAGCTCTGCCTGTTCGACGCGCAAGGCCGCCGCGAGCTCGAGCGCGTCGAGCTGCCCGAGCGGACCGAGGATGTCTGGCACGGTTATCTCAACGACGTCTCGCCGGGGCAGCTCTACGGCTATCGCGTGCACGGCCCCTACGAGCCCGAGCACGGCCATCGCTTCAATGCGAATAAGCTGCTGCTCGATCCCTATGCCAAGCGGCTCGCGGGACGTCTGGTCTGGAGCGATGCGCATTTTGCCTATCGCACCGGGAGCCCACGCGAGGATCTGTCCTTCGACCGGCGCGACAATGCCCGCGGCATGCCCAAGGCCGTCGTGGTCGACGAGACCTTCAACTGGGGCCGCCGCGAGATCCGTCCCAACATCCCCTGGGAAGACACCGTCATCTACGAGGCGCACGTCAAGGGCTTGACGCAGAAGCGCGACGACGTGCCGCCGAATTTGCGGGGCACCTATGGCGGCCTGTCCTCGCCGGCGATGATCGAGCATTTGAGGAGGCTCGGCGTCACCACGATCGAGCTGCTGCCGGTGCACAGCTTCGTCGACGACCGCATCCTTGTGGAGAAGAAGCTCGCCAACTACTGGGGCTACAACAGCCTCTCCTTCTTCGCGCCCGAGCCGCGCTACGCCCAGGACAACGCGCTCGACTCCTTCCGCACCACGGTGGCGCGCCTGCACGATGCCGGCATCGAAGTGATGCTCGACGTGGTCTACAATCACACCGCCGAGGGCAATCACCTCGGCCCGACGCTGTGCTACCGCGGCATCGACAACGCGTCCTATTACTGGCTGAATCGCGAGAACCCGCGCTATTACGACGACTTCACCGGCTGCGGCTCGTCGGTGAACCTCGCCCATCCGCGCGTGCTGCAGATGGTGATGGATTCGCTGCGTTACTGGGTCGAGGTCTGCCACGTCGACGGCTTCCGCTTCGATCTCGCCACCACGCTGGCACGCGGCCCGAACGGCTTTGATCGCGGCAGCTCGTTCCTGACCGCGATCCGGCAGGATCCGGTGCTGGCGACCGTCAAGCTCGTCGCCGAGCCCTGGGATCTCGGCCTCGGCGGCTACCAGGTCGGCGCATTCCCCTCGCAATGGTCGGAATGGAACGATCGCTATCGCAGCGCCATGCGCCGCTACTGGAGCGGCGAAGGCAGCCTGATCGGCGACATCTCCAGCCGCATGACGGCGTCCTCCGACCTGTTCAACCATGACGGACGGCGGCCGCGCGCCAGCATCAACCACATCACGGTCCACGACGGCTTCACGCTCGCCGACCTCTTCAGCTACAACGAGAAGCACAACGAGGCCAACGGCGAGGACAATCGCGACGGCTCCAACGACAACCACAGCAACAATTGCGGTGTGGAGGGACCGACCGACGATCCGGAAATCCTCGGCCTCCGCCGGCAGCTTCGCAAGAACGTGCTGGCCTGCCTGATGCTGGCGCAGGGCGTTCCGCTGATCCTCGCCGGCGACGAGGTTGGCAACTCGCAATCCGGCAACAACAATGCCTATTGCCAGGACAACCAAATCGGCTGGGTCGGCTGGGACAATCTCGGCAAGGAGGGCGACGACATGATCGATTTCGTCGCCCAACTCGCCGACATCCGCCGCCGGTTCTCGCAGCTTCGCAGCCATCGCTGGCTCGACGGACGGCCTGCGGACGGCCTGTCCTACGGCGCGCTGTGGCTGACCCCGGCCGGCGACGAGATGACGGAAAGCGACTGGAAATTTCCGGAAGGCAGGTTCCTCTCCTATGTGATGGGGCCCATGGAACCGGGCAGCGCCGCGATCTTTATCGTACTGAACGCCGCTCCCGAAGAGATCGCATTCAAATTGCCCAAGATGACCGAATACAAGAGCTGGCAGCAGATCCTGAACACGACGGATGCCAAGCTGAATTCGATCGACTTCCTGCCCGGGAGCGACAGCAAGGCGCCGCCGCGCTCCGTGCTCGCCTTCGCGGGGGCGCTATGAGACCATCCTTCGGCGCGAGGCCGACGAAGGATGGCGTGTCGTTCCGCCTGTGGGCGCCTGCCGCGCGCCGTGTCGACCTCCTGCTCGACCGAAGACACGCGATGCAGCGCCGTCGGGATGGCTGGTACGTGACCGAGATTGCCGGCCTCACCGCCGGAAGTCTCTACAGGTTCAGGATCGACGATGAGATCGACGTGCCCGATCCGGCTTCCGCCTTCCAGCCCGAGGATGTGTTCGGCCCGAGCGAGGTGATCGATCACGACGCCTTCGTGTGGCGTGCGCGCGATTGGCGCGGCCGGCCATGGGAAGAGACCGTGCTGATCGAGACCCATGTCGGCACCTTCACCCCCGCAGGCTCTTACCGCGCCATGATCGACAAGCTCGATCATCTCGCCGCAACCGGCATCACCGCGCTGGAGCTGATGCCGCTGGCCGATTTCGCGGGGCGCCGCGGCTGGGGCTATGACGGTGTGTTGTGGTATGCGCCCGATGGCGCCTATGGCCGTCCCGAAGACCTGAAGACGCTGATCGACGAGGCGCATCTGCGCGGAATGATGGTCTTCCTCGACGTGGTCTACAATCATTTCGGCCCCGAAGGGAATTATCTCGGCCGCTATGCGCCGGCCTTCTTCACCGATGCGCACACCCCCTGGGGCAGTGCGATCGACTATCGCGTGCCACAGGTGCGCGCGTTCGCGGTCGAGAATGCGCTGTCCTGGCTCAGCGATTACCGTTTCGACGGACTGAGGCTCGATGCCGCCAATCACATCATGGCGGTCCCCGGCGAGCAGTCGATGCTGCAGGACCTCAGCGTAGCCACCGGCGAGCTCGCCAGGGCGACGGGGCGGCACATCCATCTCGTGCTGGAGAACGGTGACAATCGCGCCAGCCTGCTCGATGCCGCGCAGAATCCACCAAACGGCAAATATCGCGCGCAGTGGAACGATGATTATCATCACGTCTGGCACGTGATGCTGACCGGCGAGCTCGCCGGTTACTACGCGGATTATCAAACGCCGCGCCTCGATCTCGCCCGCGCGCTGGCCTCCGGCTTCGTCTACCAGGGCGAGGTCTCGGAGTTCTGGGGCAAGAAACCGCGGGGCGAGCCGAGCGGCGAACTACCGACGGCGACTTTCGTCAACTTCCTGCAGAACCACGATCAGATCGGCAACCGTCCGCTCGGCGATCGGCTCGAAAGCCTGGCATCGCCGCAGCAGATCGAAGCGGCGCTTGCGGTGACCCTGCTCGCGCCGATGGTGCCGATGCTGTTTCAGGGCGAGGAATGGGGCTCGACGGTGCCCTTCCCGTTCTTCTGCGATTTCCAAGGCGGACTCGCCGACGCCGTCCGCAAGGGACGCAAGCAGGAGTATGCCTGGGCCTACGAGAAATACGGCGACGACGTGCCCGACCCGCTCGATCCGGCCACGCTGCAATCGGCCGTGCTCGACTGGAGCGGCCGCACGGCAGCGCAGGAGGCGCGGCTGGCCCTGGTGCGGGAGCTGCTCGCGGTCCGCCGCAAGGCGATCATGCCGCGATTGAAGGGGGCGACTTTCGGCGCGGCCGAGGCGGCCGACAACGGCCTCCTCACCGCGCATTGGCGGATGGGCGACGGGACGGTGCTGCGCCTGACCGCCAATCTGTCGGACCGGGACATCACGTCCGATGTCAGCGCGGGCACGCCGATCTGGGGTAGCGGCGCCAGCGAGCGGCTTCCGCCCTGGTCGGTGGTCTGGCGTCTCGGAGGTTGACATGCCTCCGGCCATTCCGCTTGCGACTTACCGGCTTCAGCTCACCGCGGGCTTCGACTTCGACAAGGCGGCCGCGGTCGTCCCCTATCTCAAGGCGATGGGGATCACGCATCTCTATGCCTCGCCGGTGATGAAGGCCCGCAAGGGCTCGACCCACGGCTACGACACCGTCGATCATAGCCAGTTCAATCCCGAGCTCGGCGGCGAGGCCGGTTTCGCGCGGCTGACCGAGGCCCTCAGGCAGAACGACCTCGGCCTCATCATCGACTTCGTGCCCAACCATGTCGGCGTGCATTTCGCCGACAATCCCTGGTGGCTGGACGTGCTGGAGTGGGGCCAGGCCTCGCCGCACGCGGTCTCCTTCGACATCGACTGGGACCTCCTGCCCTACCGCGCCCGCGGCGGCGTGCTGTTGCCGATCCTGGGCGCATCCTACGGCGAGGCGCTCGAGCGCGGCGAGATCGAGCTGCGCTACGATCCCGATGAGGGAAGCTTTTCCGCCTGGTATTTCGAGCATCGGCTTCCGATCGCGCCGGAGCGCTATGGCGAAATGCTGCGCATGATCGTGAAGGAAGCGGACGCCGCGGAGACGGAGGCCGGCAGAGGCTTGCTGTCGCTCGCCGCACGCTATACGGGGCTGCGCCGCCCCAACCGCAAGGAAGCCCCCGCGTTCAAGGCCGAACTCATGGAGATCGCGGGTGCTGCCGACGTCATCGCACGCGGTCTTGCCGCCTACCGCGCCGCCAAGGATCGTCCCGCGCAGACGCTGGCACTGCATCACCTTTTGGAACGTCAGCACTACAAGCTCGGGCACTGGCGGCTCGCCTCCAGCGACATCAACTATCGACGCTTCTTCGACGTCAACGGGCTCGCGGGGCTGCGCGTCGAGGATCCCGGCACCTTTGCCGCCACGCACCGGCTGGTGAAGCAGCTGATCTCCGACGGAAAATTGCAGGGAATCCGGCTCGATCACATCGATGGCCTGCGCGATCCCGCCCAATATTGCCAGCGCCTGCGCCGGCTGGTGCGCGATGCGCAAGGCAACACGAAGCCATTCTACACGGTGATCGAAAAAATCCTGTGTGAGCACGAACGGCTGCCGCACTTCGCCGGCGTTCAGGGCACCACCGGCTATGAATGGATGAACGTCATCACCCAGGTGCTGGTCGACGCCAGAGGACTGGGGGCGCTAGACGAGACCTGGCGGCAGATCAGCAACCGGCCGCCGCGACTTGCGCCTTACGTCAAGGACGCCAAGCGCCGCGTGCTGGAGACGCTGCTCACCAGCGAATTCACCGTGTTGACCCGCTTGCTCGCGCGCATCGCCAACGGCCACTACTCGACCCGCGATTTCTCTGCCGACAGCCTGAGGCAGGCTCTCGAGCTCTATGTGCTCCACTTTCCGGTGTACCGAACGTACCTGACGACGAGCGCGCCAACCGCGCACGATCGCAAGCTGATCGACGAGACCATCGCGCACGCCCGCGCGAAATGGTTCGCCGCGGACGACGGCATCTTCGATTTCCTGCGCGACGCGCTGACCATGGATCTGCTCAAGCCCGGCCATCCGCCGCACAGCGCCCCGCGCGTGCGCCGCTTCGCGCTGAAGGTGCAGCAATTCACTGGTCCGGTGATGGCGAAGTCGCTGGAGGACACCGCGTTCTATCAGTTCCACCGGCTGCTCACCCTGAACGAAGTCGGTGGCGATCCCGCAAGCACCGGCCTTACCGTTCCATCCTTCCACGAGGCCATGCAGGGCCGCGCCAGGGAATGGCCGCAAGGAATGACGGCGACCGCCACGCACGACACCAAGCGTGGCGAGGACGCCCGCGCGCGAATCACAGCGCTCAGCGAAATTCCCGGCGAATGGACCAGCGCGGTGTCGCGCTGGAAGGTGCTGAACGCGCCTCACCTCGCGCTCCACGGCAGTCTGCGCGCGCCATCGGCGACGTTTGAATACATGCTCTACCAGACCCTGCTCGGGGCCTGGTCGCTCCAAGGGCCGGTCGACGCCGATTTCATCGAGCGCATCCAGGCCTATGCGCTGAAGGCCGCGCGCGAAGGCAAGGAAGAGACCAGCTGGCTGAACCCGCATGAGGCCTATGAGAACGGCGTCAAGAGCTTCATCGAGAAGGTCCTCGATCCCGCACTATCAGGCGAATTCCTGGATTCACTGCAAACGCTGGCCCGGCGTGTGGCGCTGCTGGGTGCGCTGAACTCGTTGAGCCAGCTCACCCTCAAGGCGACGCTGCCCGGCGTGCCCGATTTCTATCAAGGCACCGAGTTCTGGGACCTGTCGCTGGTCGATCCCGACAACCGCCGCCCGGTCGACTTTGCCGCGCGACACGCGGCGCTGAACTCGATGGATGATCCGGATTGGACCGGCCTGATGAAGAGCTGGCCGGACGGTCAGATCAAGCTGGCCTGGACACGGCGTCTCCTCAGGCTGCGCAACGAGCTAGCCGACGTCTTCGCTCAAGGCGACTACCAGCCACTGGCGGTACAGGGAGCACATGCCGATCATGTCATTGCCTTCGCCCGCCGCCATGGCCGCAGCGCAGCGATCGTCGTGGTCGGGCGTCAGTTCGCGCCGTTCACGCAAGCGGGGCGGGAATGGCCCACGCTCGAAGGATTCGACGCGACCGTCGATATCACGGGCTATGCCGCGACGGGCCTTGGAAGTAACGACCTGCCGCTCGCGCAGTCTTTCCGTGACTTTCCCGCTTCCGTCATCGAGGCCCGCACGGCAAACGCCATCCTGCCCGCGCGGCCGCGCGTGCGCGCCTGACGTTACTTTCCCCCGTTTTTGGTCAGCAGCAACTGCCCACGCTTTCTGATGGTGGCCTGCGCCATCTCGGCGAAGCGCTGCAGCAGCCAGGGCAGCACCACCTCGACCCGGACTTGATCATCGCCGACGTCGACCTGACCGCTCGCGATCTGCCCAAGCGCGCGGATGCGGAAATTCATGCTGTCGCCGGTCCAGCGCTCTTCCTCGATCTGCATCACGGGAATGCTCGCGGCGGCGCGGCCAAGCCCGGCCTTGAGCCGGCGCACCGCCTCCTCGCGGCCGAGACGATGCGGAATTGAAACGACAAGCGGTGCTGACATGTGCGGCCCCGTGACTGTTCCTCACATAGTTATGCTTGCGAGACCGGCAAAGGTTCCATGCGGGCTGGTGCTGTGGGCGCCCGCTCGCAGGCGGAACTAACAAACCTGCGGCAGGTTGCCCCCGCACGACGGGACAGGTGCAAACGACCCTTTGGAGAAAGGGCTGGAGGAGATTCGCATGTCTATCGGTACGATCATTCTGATCATCCTGGTCATCGCCCTGCTGGGCGGCTTCAGCGGCATAGGCGGCGGTCCGTTCTACGGCACCGGCTATTACGGCGGCGGCGGCCTTGGACTGGTCATCATCATCCTGCTGATCCTGCTGCTGATGGGAAGGATATAGCCCACGGCAGTCATTCCGGGGCGCGCGCAAGCGCGAACCCGGAATCTCGCGCCACAAACCTCTGGATTCCGGGTCCGCGCTTCGCGCAGCCCGGAACGACGTTTCGGAAACCACCTACTTCACCTTCCCTGCCAGCTTCTTGATCGCGGCCTTGATCGACGTCGCGGCGTCCTCATAACCCTCCCACGCCTTCGATCGCGCCAGCAGGCCTGGTACGGTCCGCAGTGTATAGCGCTTCGGGTCGAGATCGCTCTTTAGCTGCGCCCAGGTCAGCGGCATCGATACCGTCGCTCCCGCGCGCGCCCGCGGCGATAACGGGGCCACCGCCGTCGACATGCGGTCGTTGCGGAGATAGTCGAGGAAGATCTTTCCCTTGCGCAGCTTCTTGGACATGTTGAGCAGATAGCGCTCCGGATAGTCATCGGCCATCCACTGGCAGATGCCTTGCGCGAAGGCCTTGGCTTCCTTCCAGCTCACCTTGTCGCGTGCGCCGTGGCGCAGCGGCACGACGACGTGCAGGCCTTTGCCGCCCGTGGTCTTGCAGAAGCTCTCCATGCCGACGTCGCCAAGCCGCTGCCGCATCTCCTTGGCCGCCTCGACGACGTCGGCAAACTCGACATCAGGCGCGGGATCGAGATCGAACACCAGCCGACCCGGCGTGTCATAGGCATAAGGTGCGCAATTCCAGGGATGCAGCTCGACACCGCCGATCTGCGCCACGGCCGCAAGCCCTTCGATCCGATCGATCTGCAAGTACGGCTTACGGTCGCCGGAGACCCGCGCCAGCTCCAGAAGGTTCGATTGCCCCTGCATGGCATGGCGCTGGAAGAAGCATTCGCCCTTGATGCCGTCGGGAGCGCGGATCAGCGAGCATGGACGACCCTTGAGATGCACGATCATCCATTCGCCGACGGCTTCGAGATAGCGGGCAAGGTCCAGCTTGGTGACGACACCACCCTCGCCGTCATCGGGCCAGAGTTCCTTGTCCGGCTTGGAAATGACGACACCCATGACCTCGGCATTTTGCGCGACCGGCTCCGACTGCCGACCGGCCTTCGTGCGCGCCACTTTTTTGGCTGTAGGCTCGGCGAGCTCGGTGTCGACAGGCGTCTCCGCCTCGACTTCCTCGGCGGGTTTATCCTGCCGCAGGCCCTTGAACGCGGCCTGACGGATATTGCCGTCGGCCGTGAAGCCGGCGAACTCGATTTCGGCGACGAGCTCCGGCTTCAGCCAGTGCACCTCGCGGCTCTTCTTCGGCGCGTTCTTGCCGCCGAAGGGACTTTCTTTGGCCGCCATGGCCTTCAAGGACGGCATGATGCGCTTGACCTTGTCCGCGCCGAAGCCGGTCCCGACAATGCCGACGAAGGCGAGATGATCGCCGCGCTGCACCCCGGCCATCAGCGAGCGGAACTTGCCGTTGGTCGTCTTGTAACCGCCAATCACTACCTCGTGGCCGGCGCGACATTTCGATTTGACCCAGCTCTCGGTGCGGCCGGAGCGATACGGCGCGTCCAGCTTCTTCGACACCACGCCTTCGAGCTCGAGCTTGCAGGCGGATCGCAGCACCGCTTCGCCGCCGCTTTCGAAATGCTCGACGTAGCGGATCTGGCTTGACTTCCGCTTGCGCGCTTCCAGCAGCT
This sequence comes from Bradyrhizobium diazoefficiens, assembly GCF_016616425.1. NCBI lineage: Bacteria > Pseudomonadati > Pseudomonadota > Alphaproteobacteria > Hyphomicrobiales > Nitrobacteraceae > Bradyrhizobium > Bradyrhizobium diazoefficiens. Next base: position 1,801,259 of record NZ_CP067101.1, on the reverse strand, counting down.
TCTTGAGCTGCGCCTTGCGCTCGCCAAGCGGCAGCCGGCGGTAGTCCTGGCCCTCCGCGAACAGGAGGTCGAAGGCAAAGAAGATGAGCTCCTCGGTCTTGCCGTCGGACAACGCCGCCTGCAGCGAAGAGAAGTTCGGCGCGCCGTTGTGGTCGAGCGCAACGATCTCGCCGTCGATCATCATATCCGGCAGCGCATCCGCCTCCTTGGCAATGGAGGCGAACTTGCCGGTCCAGTCGAGGCCCTTGCGCGTCTTCAACGTGGCCTCGCCGTCTTCCACGCGGAGCTGCACGCGATAGCCGTCGAACTTGATCTCGTGGCACCAGCCCTCGCCGGCCGGCGGCCGATCGACCAGGGTACAGAGTTGCGGCGCAACGAAGTCCGGCATCTCCGAAACCTTCTTCGCGTGGGCCGCCGTCGTCGCCCTCTTGCCCGCCGGCGTGCGAGCCTTCAACGCCGTTCGCGGTGCCGGCTTGACCGTCTGCCCTTTGGCTTCCGCGGCCCGGTTGGATTGCCAGACCGCGTCGGCCTTGGACCTGGCGTCCTTCTTCAGCATGAACGGCTTCGGCGCGCGCCCCTTGCCCTCGGCGATCTGCTCCATCGCACGGCCGGAGGCGACCGACTTGTCCTCATCGAGAATGTCGTTGTCCGCGCCCTCGCGGACAAATTCGTCGCGGTGCTTGATCAGCAGCCAGTTGGTCCGCTTCTCGCCGCCGCGGTTGCGCATGCGCACCAGCACCCAGCTTCCATGCAGCTTGTCGCCATGCAGCGTGAACTTCAGATCGCCCTTCTTGAAGCCGGCTTCCGGATCATCCGCTTCCCAGGTGCCTCGGTCCCACAGCATCACCGTGCCGCCGCCATATTGTCCCTCGGGAATGGTACCTTCGAAATCACCATAGTCGAGCGGATGGTCCTCCACCTCGACCGCCAGCCGCTTGTCGTGCGGATCAAGCGAGGGCCCCTTCGTCACCGCCCAGGATTTGAACACGCCGTCGAACTCGAGTCTGAGATCGTAATGCAAACGGGTCGCATCGTGCTTCTGAATCACGAAGCGCCGCTGCTTCGATGGCGCCACTGCGGTCTTGCCCGATGGCTCGGGCGTCTTCCCGAAGTCTCGCTTCTGTCGATAAGTGGAGAGTTTCTGCAGCACGACCGGTCCCGCTTCTCTTTCGGCATTCAAGCCTATCACGGCAAAAGTCCCGCCCGGAACCAAAACCCGGTGGGACGGTTGGGGTTCCAAAACGCCTTGAAAACACTGGAGAATGAAATGGCCCCGCGTGCCTATTGGAAGGGAACGTTGAAGCTGTCGCTGGTCAGCTGCCCGGTCGTGCTCTACCCCGCAACCACCGCAGCCGAGAAGACCCGGTTTCACCTGATCAACCGTGAGACCGGGAATCGGCTCAAGCAGCAGATGATCGATACCGAAACCGGCGACGTCGTCGAGCGCGACCAAAAAGGGCGCGGCTACGAGTTGCGCAAGGGCAAATATGTCGAGATCGAGCCGGAGGAGCTCGAGGCGGTCCAGATCGAGAGCAACCACGCCATCGACATCGAAAGCTTCGTGCCGAGCGAGGAGATCGACCAGCGCTACCTCAACCATCCCTATTACATCGCGCCAGACGGCAAGGCCGCGGTCGACGCGTTCGCGGTGATCCGCGACGCCATGAAGGACCAGGAGCGCGTGGCGCTCGCCAAGATCGTGCTCACCAACCGCGAACACATGATGGCGATCGAGCCGCTCGGCAAGGGTCTGCTGGGCACCACGCTGCGCTACCCCTACGAGCTGCGCGACGAGGACCAGTTCTTCGACGACATCAAGAGCCCGAAGATCACCAAGGACATGGTCGAGCTCGCCGGCCATATCCTGCACTCCAAGGCCGCGCATTTCGACCCCGGCAAGTTCAAGGACGAGTACGAGGACGCGCTGAAGGCGTTGGTGAAACGCAAGGCCAGCGGCAAGAAAATCGAACTGCCGGAGCCCGAGGAGCGGCCGAGCAATGTCGTCAGTCTGATGGACGCGCTGAAGCAGAGCCTGAAGGGACGCGGCGGCGGGAAAAAGACGGCTGCGAAGTCGCATGCCCGCCGTGCGACCGGGCGGCGGCGAACTGAGAAGAAAGCGCACCGTTCGACGGCGCGGCACAGGAAGGCAGGGTAGTTTAAGACCCGGCCGATCTGGCGCAATTCCAGGGAACCGTGTAGAGCGGTTTCATGAGCACCAGCAGCGTCAACGTCGTCGCCCACCCCCTGATCCAGCACAAGCTCTCCCTGATGCGGGAGAAGGACCGCTCGACCAAGAGCTTTCGCGAGATCCTGAACGAGATCGGGATGCTGCTTGGCTACGAGGTAACGCGAGACCTGCCGCTGGAGCTGGTCGAGATCGAGACGCCGATCGCACCGATGCGGGCGCCGAAGATCGCCGGCAAGAAGCTCACGCTGGCGCCGATCCTGCGCGCCGGCGTCGGCTTCCTCGACGGCATGCTGGCGCTGATGCCGTCGGCGCGCATTGCCCATATCGGGCTCTATCGCGACCCCGAGACGTTGCAGGCCGTGGAGTATTACTTCAAGGCGCCGCAGGACCTGTCCGACCGCACCGTGATCCTGATGGACCCGATGCTGGCGACCGGCAACTCGGCCTGCGCCGGCGCGTCCCTGCTCAAGGCCCGAGGCGCCCGCGACATCCGCTTCGTATGCCTTCTGGCCGCGCCCGAGGGCATCGTGCAGTTCCAGGGCGAGCATCCCGACGTGCCGATCTGGACCGCCGCGATCGACGAGCGGCTCAACGACCACGGCTACATCGTGCCCGGCCTGGGCGATGCCGGCGACCGGATGTTCGGCACCAAGTAGACAGGCTTGTTCGATCGGGCTACTCCGGTTGCCATGAGTGCCAAGGCGTTTTCGCTGCAATCGCTGATCCGGGCCGAGCTCGCCGCCGATCCCGCCTTCGTCTTCGACGGCACGCCGGTCTCGCGCGCGCAATTCTCGGCGAGGATCGAGCAGACCGCGGCCTGGCTTGCGGCGCAAGGCATCGGCAGGGGCGACGTGGTCGCGGTCTGGCTGGTCAATCGGATCCAATGGATCGCGCTGCTCTTCGCCGCCGCCCGCCTTGGTACCATCGTCGCTGCCGTCAATACGCGCTACCGTAGCGCGGAGGTCGCGCATCTGCTTCGGTTGTCCGGCGCCAAGCTGATGGTGGTCGAGGCTGCATTCCGCTCGATCGACTTTGCCGCGATTCTCGCGGACGTCGCCAAGGACGAAGTGCCAGCGCTGCAACGGCTCGCGGTGGTCGGCGCGGATGCGATCCCGGCGCACTGGCCCTGTGTCCGCTTCGACGCTTTCGAAAATCGCTATCCGGCGGCGCCTCCGATACAGGACGACGTCGACCTGCCCGTGCTGCTCTACACCACGTCAGGTACGACCAAAGGACCAAAACTCGTCGCGCATTCGCAAGCGACGCTGGCCACGCACGCCACCTCCGTCGCTCACGCGCTCCAGCTTGATCCGCAGCGCCACTCGCTGCTCGCCATGCTGCCGTTCTGCGGCACCTTTGGCATGACGAGCCTGCTCGGCTTCGTCGCGGCAGGCGCGACCGTCCACGTGCTCGACGCCTTCGAGGCGGCACCGGCCCTGACAATCCTGCGCGAGAGCAGGATCACGCACGCCTTCGGCTCGGACGAGATGTTCCGGCGCATTCTCGCCCTCACCGATGCGCCGCGCCCATTCCCGCATCTGGAAGTCTGCGGCTTCGCCGCGTTCCAGCCCGGCTGGCGCGAGCTTGCCGCGAAGGCCGAGGCGCGCGGCCTGCCGCTGTACGGCCTCTACGGTTCGAGCGAGGTACAAGCCCTGTTCTCGATCGCCCGCCCCGGCGACGCCTTTGCCGATCGCATCGAGGGCGGCGGCTGGCCGATGTCGCTCGAGGCAAAGGTGCGCGTGCGCGACACCGAAACCGGCGAGCTTGCCCCGTTCGGCGTTTCCGGCGAGATCGAGATCAGCGCGCCGTCACGCTTTCTCGGTTATTTCAATGATCCGGATGCAACGCGCGATGCAATCACCGCGGACGGGTTCTTCCGCACCGGCGACATCGGCCGGCTGCGCGGCGACGGTTCCTTCGTGTACGAGACCCGCGCGGGCGATGCCATGCGGCTCGGCGGCTTCCTCGTCGCGCCCGGCGAGATCGAGGACGAGCTCAAATCATGTCCGGGCGTTGCCGACGCCCAGGTGGTTGCAGTCGATCTGAACGGCCAGGCACGTTGCGTCGCGTTCGTGATCCCGGCAGGGCAGCCGCCAATGCAGGAGACGTTGATCGCGCGCCTGCGCGAGCGGCTCGCCGGCTACAAGGTGCCGGCGCGCATCTATCTCATGGATGCCTTCCCCGTCACCGACAGCGCCAACGGCGTGAAGATCCAGCGCGCCAGGCTGCGCGCCATGGCGATGGACCGGATCGCCTCCGAATAGCGGGCGACGCCTTGGGGGCGAAATTTCACATCTCGCGGAGCCGCGCCGACAGCGCATCGCGGTGCTCGGGCGCCGCGATCGCGATCATGCGGCGCGCCCGCTCGGAAAGGCCACAACCGCGCAGCTCGGCAATCCCCCATTCGGTGACGATGGCGTCGACGTCGGCGCGCGGCGTCGTCACCGTCTCGACATTGGCGACAATCCGGCTGGTCCCATCGGAGGCCGTCGCCGGCAGCGCAATGATCGCCCTGCCCCCGCGAGAGGCGTTGGCCCCGCGCACGAAGTCGAGCTGGCCGCCGATCGCACCGATCGGCACGCCATCGAGCGTCTCGGAATTGACGCTGCCGTCGAGCCCGACCTGAAGCGCCGAATTGATCGCGACCAGCCGGTTGATGCGTGCCAATACGTCCTGGCCGTGTGTGTAGGACGTCGGCCGCACCGCAACCGCCTTGTTCTCGTGCACGAAGCGATAGAGCCGTCGTGTGCCGATCACCTGGTTGGTGACCGTGATCCCCGCATCGACGCCCTTCTGCGCATTCGTCACCGCGCCGCGCTCGATCAAATCGACGACGGCCTCGTTGATCAGGCCGGAATGGATGCCGAGATTGCGCGCATCGGACAGCGAGGACAGGATCGCGTCCGGGATCCGCCCGACGCCGAACTGAAGCGTGCTGCCATCGGCGATCAGGTTCGCCGCATGCGCCGCAATGCGCCGGGAGATGTCATCGGGCGGCGTCGAGGCCAGTTCGAGGGGCGGCCGGCGCGCGGCCACGCGGATATGGATCGGCACCTCGCCGGGCCATTCCGCTCCAAACGTAAACGGCGCATCCGGATTGATCTCGGCAATGACCAGACGCGCGCCGCGCGCGGCGGCGATGACGTAGTCGTTGGAGAGACTGGCGCTCAGCCGTCCGTCGCCGGCTTCCGCAAGCTGCACCAGAACGACGTCGGCCTTGTGACGGCGCGCAGCGAACTCGGCACAGAAGGCGCTGTAATTGCTCGGGATGACGTCGAGCCGCCCGGCCCTGGCGAGCCGCCGCGCATTGCCGATCACGCCGTAGCTCTGGAACGCCACGTTGGGTGCGCAGGCCGCGGGGAACGTGTCCGAAAAGATCGGTCCGACCATCATCCGGAACGGAGGCAAATGCCCCGCCTGCGCCATCAGCGCTGCCGTCAGCGTGACCGGCTCCGCCGTCGCTTGGCCGCACACCACGAGATCGTCCTCGCGGATCAGGTCAGAATAGTCGACCGGCGCCGCGCGCTCGGGCATTTCCACCTCAGGTCATCGGCGTGAGGCGCGCGGAGGACTCGCCGAGCAGCGTGCGCAGCTCGGTCTTCACGATCTTGCCGTAGCTGTTCTTCGGCAGCTCACGGGTCAGGTAATAATGCTTCGGCCGCTTGAACCGCGCGATCCAGGCGTTGCACGTCTGGTCGAGCTCGTCGCGTGTGACCGCCCTGCCCGCGACGGGAACGACGACCGCCACGACCTCCTCGCCCCATTCCGGATGCGGCCTGCCGATCACCGAGACTTCGGCGACGGCCTCGTGCCGCAGCAGCACTTCCTCGACCTCGCGCGGATAGATATTGGTGCCGCCGGAGATGATGACGTCCTTGGAACGATCCTTCAGCGTGAGAAAGCCATCCGCGTCGAAGGCGCCCATGTCGCCGGTATAGAGCCAGCCGTCGCGCAACGTGGCCGCGGTGGCGTCCGGATTCTGCCAGTAACCGGACATCACGGTGTCGCCGCGCACGATGATCTCGCCGATCTCATCCGCTGCAACGTCGCGTCCCGTGTCGTCCACGGTGCGCACCTGCACGACGCCTTGGGCGATGCCGACCGAGGCGAGGCGCTCCTCATAGCGCGGGTGCCCGGTATCGACATGCATGGATCTCGGCAGGCACGTGATGGTCATCGGCGTCTCGCCCTGACCGTAGATCTGCACGAGCTTTGACCCGAACACGCCGAGCGCCGCCTTGCAATCGGCGACATACATGGGGCCGCCGCCGTAGATGATGGTCTTCAGCCCCGGCGCGGTCGCGCCCGAACTTTCCGCCGCGACGGTCAGGCGCCGCACCATGGTCGGTGCAGCGAAGAAGGAGATACCGTTGCGCTTCGCCGTCAGTTCCAGAATTTCGTCCGGCTCGAAGCGGCCGCTCTCCGGAATGATCTGCGCTCCCCCCACCTCGACGATGGCGATTCCGTCAGCGTTCTTCAGACCGCGATGCTCGGCGGAGCCGATCCCGATGACGCGCGGCTTGGCCGTAGCGAGCGCCAGCGCCTCCGACGCGACGCTTGCCATGTCCTCGGTCGCGAAAACGAGCGCAGCGCCTGAATTGTCGAGAATGAAGGCGACCTCGCGCGGATGCAGCTTTGCGTTGATGGGCACCGCGACCAGCCCGGCATGCCAGCATGCATAGAGGCAGGCGACATAATCCGGCACGTTCTTCATCAGCAACGCGATGCGGTCACCTTTGGCGAGACCCAGGCGCTGCCGCAGCGACGCAGCGAGCGAAGCCGCGGTCGCGGCGAGCCGGCCGTAGTCGGCGACCGGCGCCAATCCCTTCAACAGCGCCGGCGCGGATGGATTGGCTTTGGCGGCGCGCAGGAGGTGGTAAGCGAGATTCATGGCGTTCCTGCCGAACAGTACACAGGCAAGACTAGTACGATTTGGCGAGGCCAAGCACTTTTTCGGCGATGAAGCTGAGCGCGAGCTGCGGGCTGACCGGCGCGATGCGCGGGATCAGGACTTCTCGCAAGTAGCGCTCGACGTGGAACTCCTTGGCATAGCCGAAGCCACCGTGGGTCATCACGGCCTGCTCGCAGGCCGAAAAGCCCGCTTCGCCCGCAAGATACTTCGCGGCATTGGCTGCAGCGCCGCACGGCATGCCCTTGTCGTATTGCCAGGCCGCTGACATCACCATCAGCCAGGCCGCCTCGAGCTCGACCCAGTTCACCGCGAGCGGATGCTGGATGCCCTGGTTCTTGCCGATCGGACGATTGAACACCACGCGCGTCTTGGCGTATTCGGTGGCGCGCGACAGCGCGAGCTTGCCGAGGCCGACCGCTTCCGCGGCGATCAGGATGCGTTCGGGGTTCATGCCTTCGAGGATGTACTGGAAGCCCTTGCCTTCCTCACCGATCCGATCCTCCATCGGAATCTCGAAATCCTCGAAGAACAGCTCGTTGGAATCCACGATCTTGCGGCCCATCTTCTCGATCTCGTGGACCTTGATCCTGTTGCGGTCGAAATCGGTGTAGAACAGGCTGAGGCCGTGGGTCGGCGAGCGCACCTCTTCCAGCGGCGTGGTGCGCGCCAGCAGCAGGATCTTGTGCGCGACCTGCGCGGTCGATATCCACACCTTCTGGCCGTTGACGACGTAGCGGTCGTTCTTGGCGACGGCACGGGTCTTGAGCTGCGTCGTGTTGAGGCCGGTGTTGGGCTCGGTGACGGCAAAGCACGCCTTCTCGCAGCCCTCGACCATCGGCGGCAGCATGCGCTTGCGCTGCTCCTCGGTACCGAACACGACGACGGGATTGAGCCCGAACACGTTGATGTGCACGGCGGAGGCACCGGACATGCCGGCACCGGACTCCGCGATCGTGCGCATCATGATCGCGGCTTCGGTGATGCCGAGCCCGGAGCCGCCATAGGCTTCCGGCACGCAGATGCCGAGCCAGCCAGCGTCGGCAAGCGCCTTGTGGAAGTCGTGCGGGAAGCCGCCGTCGCGATCTTTCTTCAGCCAATAGGCATCCGGAAAACCTTCGCAGATCTTGGCGATGGCGTCGCGAATGGCTTCCTGCTGATCGGTGAGCGCGAAATCCATGTTCTTGATCTCCTTCTTGGGAGCCGCCAGCTCCGATCCTAGCGCCCCATCTGCGACGGCAGCCAGAGAATGATCGAGGGAAACGCCACCAGGATCGCGATGGCGATCAGATGGGCGATGAAGTGCGGGAAAGTGCCGTGGAACACCTCCGCCACCGGCCGCTTGGCGTAACGCGCGACGATGAAGCAGTTGAGTCCCACCGGCGGCGTGATCATGCCGACCTCGGCGGTGACGATCTTGATGACGCCGAACCAGATCGGATCGAAGCCGAGCGTCTTGATCAGCGGCAGCACGATCGGCACGGTCAGCACCAGGATCGCGATCTGATCCATGAACGAGCCGAGCACGATGTAGCCGCACAGGATCAGCGTGATGATCACCCAGCGCGAAGCCGGCAAGCTGCCGATCCAGGCGACGAGGTCCTGGGTCACATGGGTGAGCGTGAAGAAGTAGCCGAAGATCGAGGCGCCGACGAGGATCGTCACGATCATGCAGGTGCCGTGGCAGGCGCTGAGCAGTGCGCGGTAGAGCGAGGCCGCCGTCACCCTGCGTTTGACGATCGCCATTCCCAGCGCCCCGGCGGCGCCGAGCGCCGAAGCTTCGGTCGGCGTCGCCACACCGAGATAGATCGTGCCGGTGACGAGGGCGAACAGCAGCACCATCGGGCCGACCTGCCACAGCAAGGAAAACCGCTCGCGCCAGGATATGGGCTCGATGCGCGGAGCCCGGGACGGATCCCGCCAGACCAGGAACAAGATTGTCGCCATGATCGTGGCGGTCACGAGTGCCGCCGGAATGATGCCGCCGATCAGGAGCTGCCCGATGTTGACCTCCGCGAGCAGGCCGAAAATCACCAGCGCCACGCTGGGCGGGATCAACATCGCCAGCGTCCCCGAGATCGCGACGACGCCGGCCGCCATCTTGGGCTCATAGCCCTGGCGGATCATTGCCGGCAGGCTGGTCGATGACAGTGTCGCCGCGGACGCGGTCGAGGTGCCGCAGATCGCGCCAAAGCCGGCGCCGGCCAGCGCGGTCGCCATGCCGAGCCCGCCGGGGATCCGGCCGACCCACGCGGATGCCGCCTTGAACATGTCGTCGGCGACGCCGGACAGCAGCACGAGATCCGCCATCAGCAGGAACATCGGGATCGTGATCAATTCGTAGGACGACACCGTCGAAAGCGGTGCCGTCTGGAGAATGCCGAACAGCGTGCCGGTACCGCCGACCATCAGCAAGCCGACCGAGCCGGCGAATCCCATAGCGAAACCGACCGGCGTGCCGATCGCCAGCAGGAGGAAAAGCAATCCGAGCACGAGGATGACCGTCATCGATGCCGCCGTTATTCGAAGGAGTGGGCTTCGCCGGTCTCGTTGACAGGCGGCAAAGGAAACAGATCTCGCCCGGACGCGAGGCTGAGGACGTTGCCGACGAGCTGCAGCGCCAGCCGCAGCACCAGCACGCCGCAGCCGAACGGCACCAGTGCGGCCGAAATCCAGGTCGGCCACGCAATGGCACCGGCGAGCACGTCGTGCTGCTCGTAATTTTCCAGCGCGCGCTCGAACCCGACCTTGCAGATCAGGACGAAGACGAACAAGCCGGTGATCGCGGTGACGATTTCCGACAGGCGCCGGCCCGCCGGCGGAAAGCGCGAGAGCAGGATGTCCACGCCGACATGCGCATGAACGCGCAAGGTATCGGACAGCGTCAGGAAGAACACGCCGGCGAGGAGATACAGCCCGATCAGGTCGTAGGTGAAGGAGAACGGGCTGTTCATGACGTAACGCATGAACACGTCGGCCACCACCAGCGCCATGATCGCGAAGAGAGCAATCGCGGCGATCACCGTCAGCGCGCGCTCCAGTGCGCCGAGCACGTCCGTTGCCCGCTTGATCATCTCCGGCGTCTCCCTTCCGCTCGATCCCGCAGCTAGCGATCGTGCTGCGCTACTTCGCACCGCCTGCGGCAAGCAGGCCCTCGAACTCCTTCAACGCTGCGGAGGCCTGCTTGCCGCGGCTGTCCAGCCCGGCCGCCCATTCCTGCGCAACGCCCTTGAGCTTCTCCTTCATCTCCGCGCGCGTGGCCTCGGAAAGCGCCGTGAAGCTGATGCCCTGGTCCTTCATCTTCTGCCGTGTGGCGTCCTGCTCCTTGTCGACGTCGGCACAGGCCTTCGGCGTGATCGCTTCCGACGCGGCGTCCATCGCCTTCTTCACGTCATCAGGCAGCTTGTCCCAGACCGACTGGTTGATCGAGTAGGCGACGATGAAGCTGCCGAAGCTGACGCCGTCGGTCGCGTATTTGACCAGCTTGTCCAACCCATAGGCCGCGACGCTGTCCATGGGAAACAGCAGCCCGTCCATGGTGCCGCGCGAGAGCGATTCATACGCATCGGGCGCCGCCATGCGCACCGGCACCGCGCCGAGCGTGCGTACCGTCAGATCCTGAGCACCGCCAGTGGTGCGCAGCTTCAAGCCTTGCATGTCCTTGATTGTCTCGACCTTCTGCTTGGCGGTCCACACCTGATAGGGCGGCAGCACCACGGCCATCAGCAGCTTGATCTTGTTGGGCGCATATTCCTGTTTGGCCAGGATGCCTTCCCGTGCAGCCTTCCAATACGCGAGCGTACCCTGGCAACTGGTCTGGAACGCGCCCGGCAATTGCGCGACCTCGGAGAGCGGCATCTTGTCCGAGACGTAGGACGGCCCGATGTAGCCGATGTCGACCACGCCGGACTGGGTCAGCCGCAGCATGTCGGCCGCCTTGCCGATTTGCTGGTTCGGATAGTGAGTGAAGCTCACCGCACCATTGGTCCGCTTGGCGACATCGTCCATCCAGGGCTTGAGCATCAGACGGACGAGATAGTGGTCGGCGGGGAAGCTATCGGCGACTTTCAGCTCCAGCGCTCGCGCCGACAGCGTCGAGGTCGGCAGCGAGAGTGCAAACGCTGCTGCCGCCCAGACCAGATTTCTCTTCATTTGGCTTCTCCTTGACGTGCCCTCACGCCGAAGTGCGGCAGCCAGTTGCTGTCCGCCAGTCCGGCTTCACTTCTTGCTTGAGGAAAGTGTACATATATGTGAATTTATCTGTCAAGCATATGAACCCTGCATACGCCCATGCGCTAGTTGGCGGTAGCGGCGAATTGACACCTGCACTTTCTGAACTCTTACTCCACGTATATGAACTTTCACGAGAGACTCATGGGACCGCTCGCCGGCTTCACCATTCTCGACCTGACCTCCGTGCTGATGGGCCCCTACGGCACCCAGGTGCTTGCCGACATGGGCGCCGACGTCATCAAGGTCGAGAACCCCGAGGGCGATATCGTCCGCCAGATCGGTCCCGGCCGCACGCCCGGCATGGGCGGGATGTTCCTCAATGCCAATCGCGGCAAGCGCAGCATCGTGCTCGACCTCAAGAAGATGGAAGGCCGCGACGCGCTGCTGCGGCTGGCGAAGAATGCCAACGCGCTGGTCTATAATGTACGCCCGCAGGCGATGACGCGGCTCGGCCTCGACTACGAGACGCTTGCCGCGATCAATCCTTCGCTCGTTTATGTCGGCGCGTTCGGCTACGGCCAGTCCGGTCCCTATGCCGCAAAGCCCGCCTATGACGATCTGATCCAGGGTGCGGCCGCCATTCCGACGTTGCTGGCGGCCGCCGGTGACGGCACGCCGCGCTACGTCCCCGTCACCATCGCCGACCGCATCGTCGGCCTGATGATGGTCAACGCGATTCTGGGCGGGCTGATGCACCAGCAGCGCACCGGCATAGGCCAGCGCATTGACGTGCCGATGTTCGAATCGATGGCGGAGTTCGTGCTGGTCGATCATCTCGGCGGGTTAACCTATGATCCGCCGCTCGACCATGGCGGCTACGCCCGCCTGTTGTCGCGCTATCGAAAGCCCTACCAGACCAGCGACGGCTATCTCTGCGTTCTCATCTACAATGACAAGCACTGGCGCAGCTTCTTCGAGGCGATCGGGCAGCCCGAATTCTTGCAGCAGCCGCGCTTTGCCAACCACGCCGCGCGCACCAAGCACATCGACGAGATCTACGCCGAAATCGGCCAGATCTTCCTGACGCGCACGAGCGCGGAATGGCGCGAACTTCTGGAGCGCGCCGACATTCCGGTGATGCCGATGCACACGCTGGAGACGATCCTGAACGATCCGCATCTCGATGCGGTCGATTTCTTCAGGACGGTGGATCACCCCGTGGAGGGCCGCATCCGCCAGATGCGCGTGCCCTCCACCTGGAGCGTGACCCAGCCGGAAGCCGCCGGTCCCGCACCGACGCTCGGCGAGCACGGCCGCGACATCTTGCGCGAGGCCGGCTTCTCGACTGAGGAGATCGACCGGCTCGCAGAGCAAAGGGCTGTTCATCTTGCGGCGCCGCCTTAAAGGCAGCGTCGTCCAAATCGCAGGACATAGGAGGAGGGAACCGCGATGGCCGGACTTTATTTCGAGGACTTTTCCGTGGGCCAGGAGTTCAGGCATCCGCTGACCCGGACCGTCACGGAGATGGACAACACCATGTTCAGCCTGCTGACGCTCAATCCGCAGCCGCTGCACATCGACGCGCATTTCTCCGAAAAGACCGAGTTCGGCCAGCGCATTTTCAACAGCCTTTACACCCTCGGCATCATGATCGGCATGACGGTCTATGATACGACCCTGGGGACCACGGTTGCCAATCTCGGCATGACTGACGTCACGTTTCCAAAACCGGTCTTCCATGGCGACACGTTACGGGCCACGACAAAGGTGCTCTCGGTGCGGGAATCCAAATCGCGGCCCAAGGCCGGCATCGTCGAGTTCGAGCACCACGCCTTGAACCAGAACGACGAGATCGTCGGCAAATGCCGCCGCATGGCGATGATGCACAAGAGGCCGGTCTGATGCGTTCGATGCTGTTCGTGCCGGGCGATTCCCCGCGCAAATTCGAGAAGGCGAGCGAAGGCAAGGCCGACGCGCTGATCATCGACCTCGAGGACTCCGTCGTCGCCGAGAAGAAGGCGGAGGCGCGCACGCTGACGCTGTCGATGCTGAAGGGCTCTCGCGGCCCGCGTCAGCTCTATGTCCGCGTCAACGCGCTCGATACCGGCATGACCCTTGCCGATCTCGCCGCGGTGCTGCCAGGCGCGCCCGACGGCATCGTATTGCCGAAATCGCAGGGCGGCGATGACGTCCGGCAGGTCGCGACCTGGCTCGAAGCCCTCGAGGCGGCGACCGGTGCGGAGGTCGGCTCGACCCGCATCGTTTGCGTGGCGACGGAAACCGCGGCTTCGATCTTCGGCCTCGGCAGCTACAAGGGCTGCTCCCCTCGTCTCGCCGGCCTGATGTGGGGCGCCGAGGATCTTTCGGCTTCGCTCGGCGCCACCGAAAAGTCATCCGGCGGCGTGTTCCACAGCCCCTATCGCCTCGCACGCGATCTCTGCCTGATGGCGGCCGCCGCGGCCGAGGTCGCGCCGATCGACACGGTCTACACCGAAATCGACAATCTTGCAGGGCTCGAGCAGGAGACGCGCGCGGCGCGGCGCGACGGTTTCTCGGCGAAGGCGCTGATCCACCCGAAGCATGTCGACGTCGTCAATGCGGCGTTCGAGCCGACGGACGCCGAGCGGAGCTGGGCGGAGAAGGTGATCGCGGCGTTCGCGAGCAATCCCAATTCCGGCACGCTGCGGCTCGACGGCCAGATGATCGACAAGCCGCATCTTCGCGCCGCGAAGAAGATCCTCGGCCAACCGTAGATCGGGACACAAGCCTCGCCATGATCGTTCGCCAAGCCGCAAACGTCCTGGAGATCATGGAATTCTTCGCGCAAGCGAGGAAGCCGGCGACGCTTGCGGAGATCGCCGATCATTTCGGCTGGCCGCGCTCCTCGACCTTCAACCTGCTCGCGACGCTGTCGGAGAAGGGCTATCTCTATGAGCCGCGGCCGCGCGCCGGCTTCTATCCGACGCCGCGCTGGCTGGCGATGGCGCGGATGATCTCGGAGGTCGAGCCGCTGCCGCCCTGGACGCATCAGCTGATCGCCGACCTCTCCACGGAGACCGGCGAGACCGCCTCGATCGTTGCGCCGGCAGGCGTGATGGCCGTGTTCATCGACGTCGTCGAATCCCAGGCTGCGATCCGCTATTTTGCCAGCATCGGCCACCGCGTGCCGATCCACGCGACCGCCAGCGGCCGCGCACTGCTGCTGCAATATTCGCAGGAGGAGCGCGACTCCGTCTACCGCAAGATCGAATTCAAGCAATATGGCCCGTCGACACCAATCAGCATCGATGCGGTGGAGACCGAACTGCGCAACTCGATCGCGCGCGGTTACTGCCAGAGCTTTGGCGATTACAGCCGTGACCTCGCCGGCGCGGCGATCCCGTTGCCCATCGGCGACCGCCGCCTCTCGGTCGTCGTCGCCGGCCCGGAATTCCGCATCGGACCGAAAGTCACCGAGGTCGCTGCACTGATCGCAAGAACGGTCGACCGGCTGCGGCCGAAGGCGTCGGCCTGAAGCCGCGACCTCAGTCGAATCCCTGAACGGGCGGCATCGAGGTCTGCGCCGGCACGGCAGGCGCGGCTTGAACCGGCGGGGGCGGATTGCCGGCCGCTCTCATCTGGCTGTTGGCATCCATTGCCTGGCGCGTACGCGGCGAAGCCCCGGCCCTGCGGCTCGCCTCGCGACGCGACGGCTGCCGGTGTCCTGCCGACCGCGAACCTCTCACTCCCCATGATCGGGCGATCGTAGGTCCGGCAGTGTAGCCGACCAAAGCTCCGGCGACGGCACCGACAGGGCCCAGCACGATCGCGCCCGACACGGCGCCGAGTGCTGCATCGCCCGCGCGCTCCTGCGCAACCGCGCTCGCGGGCACACAGGCCAGCATTGCAATCGCGGTGATCAGAACTTTGGTCATCGGAGTGTCTCCCTCACGGGAAATCACTCCTGCTCAAATATGGCCGCACGAGGTTCGCTTGCCGGCCAACAAAAGGCAATCGACCAGCGGAACCCGGCCATGGAGCGACGATGGTCCCCTCTCATGCCGATCGCGCGCTAGGATCAGTGCTCCAGCAGGCCTGGCCAGGGCGAGCGTCATGCAGACAATCAGGAGGATTGGCGTCGCGCTGCTCATCAGCGCGACGTCGCCGGGAACCGGTAATGGCGCAGACATCATCGCGCCTGCGCGCATGAAAGCATCGGGTACGATCGACGCCCGCTTCCAATCTTACAATGTCGAGATGGTCGAGGTGACGGGCGGCCGGTTCTGGAAGCCCTATACGCAGAAGGACATGCGTCGCGATCGCTATGCCTATCGGCCGCCGGTGGATCTCGCCAACCCGCGCCTGCGCAAGCTCGCCGCGGCGCTCGGGCCCGCCTACATGCGCATCAGCGGCACCTGGGCGAATGCGACGTTTTTCGCCGACCGCGACGGTGCGGGGTCCGCGCCACCCGCCGGCTTCGACAGCGTGCTGACCCGCGCGCAATGGCGCAGCGTCGTCGATTTTGCCCGTGCCGCCGATGCGGAGATCATGACGTCCTTTGCCGTCAGTCCCGGCAGCCGCAACCCGGACGGCGTGTGGACGCCGGACCAGGCGCAGCGTCTCATTGAGGACACGCGCCGGTTGGGTGGCCGCATCGCCGCCGCCGAATTCATGAACGAGCCGACCCTCGCGGCGACCAATGGCCCCCCGCCGGGATATGACGCAAAGGCCTATGGCCGCGACTTCAATATTTTTCGCGAGTGGATACGGCGGTCGGCACCGGAGACGCTCATCGTCGGTCCCGGCTCCGCAGGCGACTCCGCGTCCTCATCCGGCGGCATTCGCACGCGCGATCTGCTCGCCGCGACGGGGCCCGGGCTCGATCGCGTCTCCTACCATCACTACAACACGCTCTCCGCTCGCTGCGGCGTGCACGACGATCCGGCGCAGGCGCTGTCCGAGGACTGGCTGTCGCGGACCGACGCCGCGCTGAACATCTACCGCGGCTTGCGCGACGCATTCGCGCCAGGCAAGCCGATCTGGCTGACGGAGACGGCGAATGCCGCCTGCGGCGGCAACAGGTGGGATGCGACCTTCCTCGACACGTTCCGCTATCTCGATCAGCTCGGCCGTCTTGCGAGGGCCGGCGTGCAGGTCGTCATGCACAACACGCTCACGGGCAGCGATTACGGCTTGCTGGACGAAAGGACCTTTCGCCCGCGGCCGAATTACTGGGGCGCGCTGCTCTGGCGCCGGTTGATGGGATCGACCGTGCTCGACCCGGGCATGGCCTCGACACCCGGTCTCCACGTCTATGCGCATTGCCATGCCGCGACAAAGGGCGCGGCATCCGTACTCCTCATCAACACGTCGCGGAACGAGTCACGTTCCGTGACGCTGGCTGGTTCGGCCGAGCGCTACACGCTTCAAGCGGAGCGTCTGCAGGACACCGACGTGCAATTGAACGGCAAGAGGCTCTCGCTGACGGATAACGACGACCTGCCCCGCTTCGAAGCGCGCGCGACGGCGCCGGGACAGGTTCGCCTGCCACCAGCGAGCATCACCTTTCTGCTGATGCCCGACGCCGCCGCTTGCCGTTGAGGTGGTCAGGAGTTGAGATCGTCGCGCGCCCGGATGGGCCTCAGTGGCGCGGTGCGGTGACGAGGCCGTGCATGGCGAGAAACGGAACGGCGAAGGCCGCGGAGGCCTGACCGAGCAGCACGAGCGCGAGGACGGTGTGGGTGAGGATCATGCGGCTCGCTTCTCCGCGGCGGCCCAGGGCCGCCGCAACCGCATTGGAACGCCGCCTCCGCGTGGCGGGTCATCATTGTCATTGTCGCCGTCGAGCTTGCGCAACGCCGCCAGAACGTCGGCGAGCCGGATGGTGTGGCTCATGCCGGGGATCTCGCGCAGAGCGGGACAGGATTCGACCGCGTATATATCCGAGGCCCAGGACGACAGTATGATGCGCTTCTCTGGTGCGGAGAGTTCCTGCGCCTTCAGGACTTCGGCAGGCGAATCGTAATGGGCCGCGGGATGAAATAGCGGATTAAGAGTGCCGGCAGTGGTGTTCGCGTTGGTCATCGCTCGTGCCTCCCTCATGCTCCTTTCCAGGGGACCGGTTGTCGACGATGGAGGGCGGCGCCGACCGCCGCCGCCCGCTTGATGTCAGTGCGTGTTGATCGCGATGCGCTTGACGCTTTCGCGTGCCTTCTCCGACTTCGGCAGCGATATGGTCAGGACGCCATCCCTGAACGACGCCTCGGCCTTGTCTTCCTCGACGCCCTCCAGCGGAATCTGCCGCTCGAACGCACCGTAGAAGCGCTCGGTGAAGTACCTGCCTTCTCCGTTGCGCTCCGCCTTCTTTTCGCCGCGGACAGTCAGCACGCCGCCCGCGATCTCGACCTCGACGTCCTTCTCCGTCAGGCCTGGTAGCTCGGCCGAGACGGTCAGCGCCTTGTCGGTCTCGCTAAGTTCGACCTTCGGCCAGCCGAACCGCCCCTGCATCAACTGCGACGGCATGGTCCCGCCGAAGCCACGAAAGACGTCGTCGAACAGACGGTTCATCTCGCGGTGAAGCGTCAGGAAAGGATCGAAATTGTCGCGCGCTGGCACAAGCTCCTGGTTTCTCGGCCAGGGAATGAGATCACGAAAAGCCATGGTTCTCTCCTTCATGCATCGGAAGCGCGGGCGCACGTCGGCGCGCCGCGTTCCGCCACTGGATTGAGCGATTATGCTGCTTTCTTCTGCTCGATCTGCGATGCCGCAGGAGTGCCGCCCGCGATGGGAATCCGGCGCGGCTTCATGGCTTCCGGCACCTCGCGGACCAGGTCGATGATCAGGAGCCCGTCCTGCAAGGAGGCCTGCTTCACCTGGACATAATCGGCGAGGTTGAACACGCGCCGGAACGGCCTGGCAGCGATGCCCTGGTACAGATATTCGTGTGCAGCGGTCTCGGGCTTGCGGCCCTCGATCGTGAGCGCATTCTGCTCAGCCGTCACCGTGATGTCGCTGGCGCCGAAGCCCGCCACGGCAAGGCTGATCCGGTAATGGTCTTCGCTGGAACGCTCGATGTTGTACGGGGGATAGTTGTCCTCGGTCGCCTGGCGCAGCGTGCTGTCGACGAGGTCGGCCAGATGGTCGAAGCCGATGGTGGAACGCCAAAGGGGCGCAAAGTCGAAACTGGTCCTCATAACCAAGTCCTCCAAAGAGCAAGATGGATACGAAGGAGCGCAAGGTGGGATTTCAGACAGGTCCGAAACACCGGCCCGGCGCCCGTGCCGAACCCGATCTTGGCATCCGGCACACCGCTCTCGCGGCGAAAAACGACTTAGAAAATCGTAAGTCGGTTTCAAGAGGGCTGACGGACTTTTTTTGTCCCGATCGATGAGTCCGCCGCCAAGCCGCCGCGCTCGCCCGCACCACGTGCGCCGCTACCGATTCTCCGCCCGGAGACTCCCGCTGCTCCCATGATGCCTACCCAATATTCCAAGTGGGTATCGTGGCCAATGCGATGGCCGCCATTCACATTGACAAATTTGTTCGCCATTATCTAATCTGTCCCCGAACCTGCAGCCGCGCCAGCGGCCAATAAAAGAGAGGGAACAACCATGAGAGGGCTTCTGGCCTGCGCCATGCTCGCGGCCATGACTTCGGCTGCCATAACATCTGCGGCCACCGCGCAAGTCTCCGACGACGCCGTGCGGATCGGCGTGCTGACGGATCTGTCGAGCTGGGGTCGCGACAACAGCGGGCCGGGCTCGGTCGAAGCCGCCAAAATGGCGGTGGAGGAATTCGGGCCAACCGTGCTCGGCAAGCCCATCGAGATCATCAGCGCCGACCACCAGATGAAGACCGACGTCGGCGTGCAGATCGTCCGCGGCTGGTTCGACAACGGCAAGGTCGACGCCGTCGTCGACATTCCCAATTCCGGTATCGCGATCGCCGTCCACAACATGGTGCGCGAACGGGGCAAGATCGCGCTGCTCTCCGGCCCCGGCGCAAGCTCGCTGACCGACGAGCTGTGCAGCCCGAACACCGTGCATTTCACCTACGACACCTATGCGCTGTCAAAGGTGACGGCCTCCGCCGTAATCAAGGAGGGCGGAAAGTCCTGGTACTTCATCACCGCGGACTACGCCTTCGGCCAGCAGCTCGAGAAGGACGCGACGCGCTTCATCAACGAGATGGGCGGCAAGGTGCTCGGTAGCGTCAAGCATCCGACCAACACCGCGGACTTCTCCTCCTTCGCCCTTCAGGCGCAGAGCTCGAAAGCCGACGTCGTCGCCTTCGCCAACGCGGGCCAGGACACCGACAACGCGATCAAGCAGTCCGGCGAGTTCGGCCTGGTGCAGGGCGGCCAGAAGCTGGTCGGGCTCCTGATGTTCGACACCGACGTTCACGCGGTCGGGCTGAAGGCCGCGCAGGGCACCTACATGACCACGGCGTCGTACTGGAACATGGACGAGGCGACCCGCGCCTGGTCCAAGAAGTTCTTTGAGCGCACCAAGGTGATGCCGACCATGATCCACACCGGCGTCTACGGCTCGGTCCTGCATTACCTGAAAGGCATCAAGGCGGCCGGCACCGATGATCCCGCCAAGGTGATGGCCAAGATGCGCGAGCTGCCGATCGAGGATACATTCGTTCACGGCGGACACTTGCGCGAGGACGGCCGCGTCATCCGCGACATGTATCTCGCCAAGGTGAAGACACCCGAGCAGTCCAAGGAGCCGTGGGACTATCTGGACATCGTCAAGACCGTGAAGGGCGAGGACGCCTTCCGCCCGGTCTCCGAGTCCAAATGTCCGCTCCTGAAAAAGTGAGGCCCGGATGACCGGCAGCGAGCATAGCGCGATTGAGACTTACGAGTGCGATGTGCTCGTGGCCGGATCCGGCGCCTCCGGCATGTCGGCCGCGATCACCGCACGTTATCGCGGGCTCGACGTGCTGATCGTCGAGAAGGAGCCGCGCTTCGGCGGCACCACCGCCCGTTCCGGAGGCTGGCTCTGGATTCCCGGCACGTCGCTGGCGAAGGCCTATGGCATCGAGGAGACACCGGAGCAGGCCCGCACTTACCTGCGGCACGAAGCCGGCAACAATTACGATGCGGCGCGCGTCGATGCATTTCTCTCGGCCGGCCCGGAGGCGGTCGATTTCTTCACGACCAGGACGGCCTTGCGCTTCGACATGCCGCTGGTGTTTCCGGACTATCACGCCGAGGCGCCCGGCGGCGCGCAAGGTGGCCGCTCGATGGTGACGCGTCCGTTCGACGGCCGCGAGCTCGGCGACCTCATCAAGACGCTGGGTATGCCGCTGCCCGAGCTCACCGTGTTCGGCATGATGCTTGGAAGCGGCAAGGAGATCATCCATTTCATGCGGGTGACGAAGTCGCTGACATCGGCGGTCTACGTCGCCAAGCGCCTGTCGCGTCACCTGATTGACGTGCTGCGCTACGGCCGCGGCATGACCTTGACCAACGGCAATGCGCTCGCCGGACGCCTCGCAAAATCCGCGCTGGATCTGAAGATTCCGATGTGGCTGTCCTCGCCGGTGCGCGAGCTCACGTCCGAGAACGGCGCGGTGACCGGCGCGATCGTTTCGCGTGAAGGACGGGATGTGCGCGTCCGTGCAAGGCAAGGCGTCGTGCTCGCCTGCGGCGGCTTCCCGCATGACATTGAACGCCGCAGAAAAATGTTTCCTCATGCGCCGACCGGCAACGAGCATTTCTCGCCGGGACCGACCGGCAACACCGGCGACGGCCTGCGGCTTGCGGAATCCGCCGGCGGACATGTCGAGCATCGCCTGCCGAACGCAGCAGCCTGGGTGCCGGTGTCGCTGACCACGCGCAAGGACGGCTCGAAGGGCGTGATGCCGCATTTCATCGACCGGGCCAAGCCGGGCGTGATCGCGGTGATGCGCGACGGCAAACGTTTTGCCAATGAAGGCAATTCCTATCACGATTTCGTTCAGGCCATGGTCAAGGCGGCCAAGCCTGGTGAGGAGATCGCCGCCTTCCTGATCTGCGACCACAAGACCTTGCGCAAATACGGCCTCGGCTGCGTGCCGCCCTTCCCGATGCCGCTGGGCCATCATTTGAAGACCGGCTACCTCATGCGCGGCGATACACTGGAGGCGCTGGCGGCGAAGGCCGGCATTGATGCTAAGGCATTCGCAGAGACCGTCAGGCAGTTCAATGCAACGGCGCCGCAAGGCTTTGATGCCGCCTTCGGCAAGGGTTCGAAGGCCTATAACCGCTACCAGGGCGACGCGATGCACGGTCCCAATCCTTGCGTCGCACCGATCGAGAACGGTCCGTTCTATGCCATCAAGATGGTGATCGGCGATCTCGGCACCTATGCCGGTATCGTTACCGACGAGAACGCGCGGGCGCTCGACGCCGAGGGCCGGGTGATCCCCGGGCTCTATGCCGCCGGCAACGACATGGCGAGCATCATGGGCGGCAATTATCCCGGCGCCGGCATCACGCTTGGGCCGGCGCTGACCTTCGGCTACATTGCCGGCCGTCATCTCGCCGACAGCGCAGCCAGGCGCGACGCGGCGTAGCGCGATCGGAGGCGCATGAAGAGGGAAAGCCGCGGCATCCAGTCCATCGAGGTCGGCGGAGAACTGCTCCGCGCGCTCGCAAGGTGCGGCGAGCCGATGATGCTGCGCGATCTCGCGCGCGAGGCCGGCATGACGCCGGCCAAGGCGCACCCTTATCTCGCCAGCTTCTCCCGTATCGGGCTGATCGAGCAGGACCAGACCACCGGCCGCTACGAGATCGGCGCGCTGGCGCTGGAGCTCGGCTTGATCAGCCTGCGCCGGCTCTCCGGCGTGCGCGTTGCAGGGCCGAAGATCGCCGCGCTCGCAAGCCAGATCGGACATGCCGTCTCGCTCGCAGTCTGGGGCACGCACGGCCCGACCATCGTCCAGCTCGAAGAGCCGGCCCAGCCAGTTCACATCGTCATGCGCGCCGGCTCGGTGATGGCGCTGCTGGAGACCGCGACGGGCCGTGCGTTTGCGGCCTTCCTGCCGGAGAAGACAATCAACGCCGCGCTCGAGAGCGGCCTCGACCGTCATGGCGTCGGTTACAATCCGAAGCGCACCGTGAAAGGCGCGAAGGTCGCCGAGATGCTTGCCGAGGTCCGCAAGCACGGCCTCGCCCGCGCGCTCGGCGATCCCCTGCCCGGCGTCAACGCTTTCTCGGCCCCCGTGTTCGACCATTCGGGCCATGTCGCGCTGGTCATCACCGCGATGGGGCCAGACGGCACGTTCGATGCCCGCTGGGACAGCCCGATTGCGCATGCGCTGCGCGACTGCGCCGGCGGCATCTCGAAGCGACTGGGTTACGGGATCACGGTTGCGGCGGAATGAGCGGTAGACTGCCCGCCTCACAAGACCGTCATTCCCCGCGAAAGCGGGCAATCCAGTACGCCGCGGCTCATCGGCTCTATCACTGCTGTCTCGGAGTACTGGATCGCCCGGTCAAGCCGGACGATGACTGCAAGTGTGTGGCAAGCGCCGCCTCTACTTCTCCTTCACCGGCACCGTGTAGTTCAGGATCAGCCGGCCGCCATCCGGATAGATGGTCTGCCCGGTGATGTAAGACGCATCATCGCTCGCCAGGAACGCCACGACGGATGCCACCTCGCTCGGCTCGCCGCCGCGGCCGGCCGGCGTACGTGACAACACGGTCTTGCGGGCATCCTCGGAGGTGTAGATGGAGGACGCCACCATGTCGGTCAGGATCGTGCCCGGTCCGACCGCCACGACGCGGATGTTGTGCGGGGCGAGCGCAACGGCGGCGACCGAGGTGAGCTGCTTCATGCCGCCCTTGGACATCGCGTAGGTCGCCAGCGCCGGGATCGCCAGCAGCGCGTTCACGGAGGACATGTTGATGATGACGCCGCCGTCCCCTTGGGCGATCATTTGCCTCGCCGCCGCCTGCACGCCGAAGAATGCACCCTTCAGGTTGATGCCGATAATTTCGTCGAATTCCTCTTCGGATATCTCAAGGATGTCCCGATTGCGGGCGACGCCGGCATTGTTGACCATGATGTCGAACCGGCCGAACTCCTTCACGGCGGTGGCGACGAGCTGGTCGACCTCTGCGCGCTTGGCGACATTGCCGACGACGGTGCGCAAGGCATCCGGCCGGGCGAACTCGGCGGCCGCCGCGGCGAGGCCCTCCGCATCGACGTCGGAGATGACGACCTTGACGCCGTCGTCCAGAAATCTCTTCGCGCAGGCCTTGCCGATGCCGCGCGCTGCGCCGGTGATGGCGGCGACCTTGCCGGATAACTTCATGGGTCTCACTCCAGGACTTGTGACGATCTCACGGACGCGTTCACGCAAAGGCGCGCGGGCGCAGTCCGGCATGAAACCAGGTAATCATGGAATAGATGTCGTAAACCGGCAATCCGGTCTCGGCCTGCAGCGCTGCCGCATAGGGCGGCATGTTGGTGCATTCGAGCACGATGGCGCCGACATCGGGATGTTTCGCGACGAGTTCCTTGCCCGCCTCGACGACGTCGCGCTCGGCCTGCGCGATGTCCATGTCGTCCTTCTCGGCCCTGATCAGGACGCGAAAAAACTCCTTGCCATTCTCAGTGCCGACCAGCGGCGTGTCGAGCGGCACGCCGGCGCCTTGGAGATGGGCCGGCGTCAAGGTCGAGCCCGACACCGTGACGAGGCCGACGCGCTTGCCGGGCGGCAGGGTCGCCTGCACCCACGGCACCTGCATCAGCGACGAGGTCGCAACGGGAACGCCGACCGCCGCTGCGATCTCCTTCTGGAAC
Organism: Bradyrhizobium diazoefficiens; assembly: GCF_016616425.1. Taxonomy (NCBI): domain Bacteria; kingdom Pseudomonadati; phylum Pseudomonadota; class Alphaproteobacteria; order Hyphomicrobiales; family Nitrobacteraceae; genus Bradyrhizobium; species Bradyrhizobium diazoefficiens. Next base: position 1,777,210 of record NZ_CP067101.1, on the reverse strand, counting down.
AGCGAGAGGAAGCCGCAATTGGTGGTGATGGCCTCGGCGCCCAACCGCACCAGGTCCTTGGCTGCGTCGATGAAGTCGGGCAACAGGCCCGCCGCGCCCTTCAGCACCACTTTCTTCGGCGAAGCGCCGCTCACCACGCGATAGAGCACGGGGAACGGCCAGGTTGTGCCGTTGCCCATGTCGCCGGGAATGCGGGGGAAACGCGCTTCCAGCATCAGGATGCCGAGCGGCGCGCCATAGATCGCCTTGCCGCCACGGGCGATGCGGGAAGACGAATTGGCTGAACTGGTCATGCTGCGACCTCAGAGGAAACGTTCGGGCGCGAAGGGGAGAAGCGGAATCTCCGGCGGCTTGCCGCTGAGTAGCTGGGCGACGAGCCGGCCAGTACGGGCCGAGCCGACCAGGCCGACATGGCCATGGCCGAAGGCATAGACGACGTCGCGCGAAGCGCGCGCATAGCCGATGCAGGGGCGTCCATCCGGCATGCTGGGCCGATGGCCGAACCAGGTCTTGATGCGCGAGGCCGGGATATCCCTCGGCAGTTTCGGGAACATGCCGAAGAGGTTGTCACGCAAGATCTCGGCGCGCTTCCAGTTTGGCGCAGCTTCGAGGCCGGCGATCTCGACGGTGCCGGCCGCGCGCAGGCCCTTGTCGGTCCAGTTCACCACCATCTTGGCATCGGACGCCATCATCGAGCTGCGCGGTCCCGACTCGGGATTTTCGATCATCACATGATAGCCGCGCTCCGTCTCCAGCGGCAGGGAATCGCCGATGGAGGCGGTGAGGTGTCTCGAGCGCGCGCCGGCGGCGATCACCGCGGCATCGCAGGCGATCTCACCGTTCTCGGTGACGACCGCGACAAGCTTGTTGCCATTCAGCTTCAGTCCGGTCGCCTTGGCACGAACCAGCTTGGCACCGCTCGCCAGCGCATGATTGGCGAGCGCTGCGACATAAGCGCCGGGATCGCGGCAGCGGCCGGCCTCCTCCACCACCACGCCAAAAGTGTAGCGCGGATGCAGATCGGGCTCGCCCTGACGCATCTCGTCGGCGGAAAGCTCGAGCCATTCGACGCCGACCTTCTTGCGCAGGCGCCAGCCGAGATCGCTGTCGAAATTGCCGCGCGAGGTGAAGACATGCATCACGCCGTTGCGCTCGATCAATTCGGGGACGCCCGCCTCCTCCGCGAGCTTCCGGTGCAGCAGCGGCGCGTCCTTCAGCAGGTCACGCAGCGCGAAGGCGGTCCTCTCGACGCGCGCTTCGGTCCAGCCCGAGAGCAGATACTTGATCAGCCAGGGCAGGGCCTTCGGCAGGTAAGACCAGCGGATCGCCAGCGGGCCGAGCGGATCCATCAGATAGCCCGGCACCTTCTTCCAGATGCCCGGCTCGGCCGGCGGGATCACCGAATGCGAGGAGAGCCAGCCGGCATTGCCATAGCTCGCCGCCTGTTCGCCGCCGGGCTCGCCCGGATCGATCAGCGTGACGCGATGGCCCTCGCGCAGCGCCTCGATGGCGCTGATCACGCCGACCGCGCCGGCACCGATGATGGCGACGTGACGGCCGGCCGACATCGCTTTAAGCCCTCACCGCGGGCACAAAATCCTTGCCGACCGAGATCGCCCTGGCATCGATGATGCAGTGGAGGATCGACGGCTTGCCCGAGGCCAGCGCGCGTTCGAACGCCGGCGCGAATTCTTCCGTGCGCTCGACGCGCTCGCCATGGCCGCCGAACGCTTTTGCGTACATCGCAAAATCCGGGTTCTTGAGCTGGGTGCCGACGACGCGGCCGGGATAATCGCGCTCCTGGTGCATGCGGATGGTGCCATATTGCGAGTTGTCGACGACGATGACGACCAGCGGCGCGTCGTATTGCACGGCGGTCGCGAATTCCTGGCCGTTCATCAGGAAACAGCCGTCGCCGGCGAACGCAACGACGACGCGATCCGGATATTGCCGTTTCGCAAGCACCGCCGCCGGCACGCCATAGCCCATCGAGCCCGACGTCGGCGCCAGCTGCGCCGCGAAGCTATGGAAGCGGTGATGGCGATGGATCCAGCCGGCATAATTGCCGGCCCCGTTGCAGACGATCGCGTCCTTGGGCAGGCGGTCGCGCAGCCAGGTCATGACCTGACCATACTGGAAGGTGCCCGGCAGCTCGCGCGCCTTCTCGGTCCAGGCGAGATAATCGACGTGCGCCTTCGCGGCCTCGCCCTTCCAGGCGACCGCGCCCGAAGGCTTCAGCGTCTCGACGGCGGCGGCGAACGCTGCGGGCGTGGCCTGGATCGCAAGCGCCGGCTGATAGACGCGGCCGAGCTCTTCGGAGCCCGGATGCACATGGATCAGCTTCTGCCGCGGGCTCGGAATATCGAACAGCGTGTAGGACGAGGATGGCATCTCGGACATGCGGCCGCCGATCAGAAGAACGACGTCGGCGCCCTCGATGCGCGCCTTCAGGCCCGGGCTCGGTCCGATGCCGAGATCGCCGGCATAGTGCGAATGATCGGCGTCGATCAGCGAGGCCCGGCGGAACGAGGTCGCGACCGGCAGGTCGAACCGCTCGGCAAAGCGCGCGATGCCCTTGGTCGCCTCATCGCTCCAGCGCGAGCCGCCGAGAATGACGAGCGGCGCCCTGGCGCCTGCGAGCATCGCACCGAGCTTCTCGATATCGGCCGGCGCGGGCCAGCTCACCGCCGGCTCGATGCGCATGGCATCGGCAACGGCTGCGGTCTCGGTCAGCATGTTCTCCGGCAGTGCGATCACCACCGGACCGGGGCGGCCCTGCATCGCGACGCGGAACGCGCGCGCCACCAGCTCCGGAATGCGATCGGGGCGATCGATCTCGACCGCCCATTTCGCCATGGTGCCGAACACCGCCTTGTAGTCGAGCTCCTGGAACGCCTCGCGCTCACGCATGCCGGTGTCGACCTGGCCGACGAACAGGATCATCGGCGTCGAATCCTGCATCGCGATGTGGACGCCGTGGCTGGCATTGGTCGCGCCGGGGCCGCGGGTGACGAAGCAGATTCCGGGCCGCCCGGTGAGCTTGCCATAGGCTTCCGCCATCATCGCGGCGCCGCCTTCGGCGCGGCAGATCACGACGTCGATCGGGCTGTCGTGCAGCGCATCGAGCGCCGCGAGATAGCTCTCGCCCGGCACGCAGGTCACGCGCTCGACGCCTTGGGCGACGAGCTGATCAATCAGGATCTGGCCCCCGGTACGGGTGTTACGGATGGTCATGTCGGCTCCCTCAAGGCTTCGGCGATGCGGTCCTATTCGGGAACTGGCGTAGGACAGGGCGAGAGAGCGTGCAAGATCGAAAGCTTTCTCGCAGCCTGCGCAGACGTCATGCCCGTCCCTGCCGGATGCACTACAGGCCGTGCCGCGGCCGCTCCCTCGGCCTGACTTGCGAATAGATTCTGAAGGGCTTCGACGGCGTTCCTATCATGATGGCGAGCCTCGACGTCTCCGTCTACGATCCGGCCAAACCAACTCGTCCGGAGCACCGCAATGCAAACCATCGGGCTGATCGGGGGCATGAGTTGGGAGAGCACCGCGCTTTACTACAAGCTCATCAATGAGCGGGTCCGCGATCGCATGGGCAAGCTGCATTCCGCTCCGCTGCTGATGTACTCCTACGATTTCGAGGAGATCAAGCAGATGCAGTATGCCGGCCGCTGGCAGGAGGCGGCGGCCAGCCTGGCGGAAATCGCGCGGCGTCTTGAAGGCGCCGGCGCGCGAGCGATCGTGCTGTGCACGAACACGATGCACAAACTGGCGCCCGACATCATGTCGAACGTCACCGTTCCATTCATTCACATCGGTGACGCGACGGCGCAGCCGATTCGGGCGAAAGGATACCGGCGGGTCGGGCTGCTCGGCACGAAGTTCACGATGGAGGAGGACTTTTACGTCGACCGGCTGCGCGCGCATGATCTCGACGTGCTGGTTCCTCCCTCGGACGAGCGCGCCGATGTGAACCGGATCATTTACGACGAGCTGTGCCTTGGGGTGGTCGCAGATCCCTCCCGCCGCCGCTATCGGCAGGCGATGGCAGCGCTCGTCGCCCGTGGCGCGGAATGCATCATCCTCGGCTGCACCGAGATCACGATGCTGGTCGGCCCGGACGACACCTCGGTGGAGACGTTCGACACCACCGCAATCCACGCCGAGACGGCCGCCGATTTCGCGATCGGGTGATCTGATCTTCGCGGCTGATGACAAGCGCAGCCGGAATGACGATCTGTAGCGCATGAGCAAAGCGACATGCGGGATCAGCTGTCCCGGACATCGCTTCGCTCATCCGGGCTACCGCTGCACCGATGATCCCGGCTGTCATTCCCCGCGAAGGCGGGGAATCCAGTACGCCGCGGCCCATCGGTTCAATCACAACCGTCTCGGGGTACTGGATCACCCGCCTTCGCGGGTGATGACACCGAGAATGCGGCAGCGTTGCCGTGTATGCGAAGAAGGCATTCTCACCGATGCTCGATGGCCCTGCTCGCGCCACGGAGCTCGGCGAGGCCGCGCAGGCGGCCGATGGCGGTGTAGCCGGGGTTGGTGCGCTTGGTGGCCGCGAGGTCATCGAGCATGCGGTGGCCGTGATCGGGACGGAACACGATTTGCTTGTCCGGCGCCCGCCGCGCGTTCTCCTTCAACAAGGCCTTCAGAACCGCGACCATGTCGATGTCGCCGTCGAGATGGTCGGATTCGTAGAACGACAGCCCGTCGGCCTCGCGCGTGGTCGCGCGCAGATGGGCAAACGCGATGCGCGGGCCGAACCGCTCGGCCATGGCGGGCAGATTGTTCTCAGGCCGCACGCCAAGCGAGCCCGTGCACAGGCAGATGCCGTTGGCCTTCGACGGTACGACGTCGAACAGCGCCTGATAATCGTCGGCTGAGGAGGCAATGCGCGGCAGGCCGAACAGCGGGCGCGGCGGGTCGTCCGGATGCAAGGTCAACGACACACCGAGCTGCTCGGCAACCGGCGTCACGCGCACAAGGAATTCGGCGAGATGCTGCCGCAGGATCTTTGGCGTGATGTCGCGATAGCTCTCGAGCCGGTCGCGGAATTGCGGGATAGTCATCGGCTCGGTGGTCGAGCCCGGCAGCGCACTGGCGATGACCATGGCGAGATAGTCGATATCGGCCTGGCTCATCTGGTCGAACAGCTTCCTGGCACGCGCCTGTTGTTCGGGCGAATATTCCTGCGCTGCGGCGGGACGCTTGAGGATATGCAGCTCGAACGCGGCAAAGCGATCCTGGTCGAAGCGCATGGCGCGGGCGCCGTTCGGCAGCTCCCATTCGAGATCGGTGCGGCACCAGTCGACGACAGGCATGAAATTGTAGCAGATGATCTTGATGCCGGCGCTGGCGACCGCCTCCAGGCTCGCGATCCACGCCTCGATCGAGCGGGACGCCTTGCCGCCGAGACGCTTGACGTCGTCGGGGATCGGAATCGATTCGACCACCGACCACGTCAGTTGAGAGCGGCCGGGCTGGCCGCGCTCGATGAAGTTCTTGCGCTCCTCGACCGCCTTGCGGGTCCAGGCCTCGCCGATCGGCACCTGATGCAGCGCCGAGACGATGTCCGTCGCCCCGGCCTGCCTGACGTCGTCCAGGGACACGGGATCATCGGGCCCGTACCAGCGCCATCCCTCCAGCATCATACGCGTTCTCCTGTAGCGTTTCGAGCGACGTGGATACCGGTTCGCGTAAAGAAAACACGTCAAGACAATAATCCAGAGCCCGGTTCCGATTCCATCGGAATTGGAAAGGCTCCGGGATCAATTCGCGGCTAAAATCGACGGAAGTCGCGCTTGATTTTTGCCGGTCCTTGCCCCACCCCGAGAGCGATGGCAAAGGACAGCAAGATCATCGCCGCCAATGCGGCCTTCTACGCCGCGTTCTCGACGGGCGACTTCGACGGCATGGAACGGATGTGGGCGGACGACGACGGCATCTCCTGCATCCATCCCGGCTGGCCGGCCATCATCGGGCGCACCACCGTGATCGGAAGCTGGCGCGACATCCTGCAAAATCCGGAGCGGCCGCAGATCGTCTGCGCCGAGCCGCAGGCGATCGTCGATGGCGACAGCGCCCGCGTGCTCTGCATCGAGATTGTCGACGGCACCGCTCTGGCCGCCGCGAACCATTTCCGCCGCGTCGGCGACGACTGGCGCCTGGTGCACCACCAGTCGAGCCCGATCGCGCAGATTGTCGAGCAGGCCGAAGACGATACAACGAGCCACCGCGTCCACTGAACGCGGCCGGCACGCGGGCGCGATCTACTGTGCATGGGGTTGTTTTTCAGCTTCTTATCTGGCGCCCCCGAGTTCCGACAGATCATCGAGCACGGCCCGCGCCGCGCCGAAGTCGTCATCCCGAAAGTACATGCTCCGGGTGATCAGGACCGGGATGCCGGCGCGCGAGGCCGCGATCAACCCGTTGGCGGAATCCTCGATGGCGACGCAGTCGGCGGCGCCCAGTTTCAGCCGTGCCAGCGTTTCGAGATAGACGTCCGGCGCGGGTTTCTTGTGCCTGACATCGTCACCGGCGACGATCGCGTCGAATTCCGCAGCCCAGTTCGCCCCCAGCGCTCGCGACAGCAGCGCATCGATGTTGCCGTGCGAGGTCGTGGTCGCAATCGCAAGCCGCTGGCCGCGTGACTTTGCCGCGGCAAGCAGCTCTGTTACGCCCGGCCTCAAGGGACAGCAGCCGGTTTCGACCAGCTCGGCGTAATGCGCAGTCTTGATGCGGTGAAGTGCGAGGATGTCCTCGTCCGGCAATGGCCGAGCGATCGGCAGCGTTCCATGGTAGGCGCGCATGCGCTCCTTGCCGCCGGTCACCCGCAGCAGGTTCTTGTAGACGGCGCGGTCCCACTGCCAGTCGAGACCGTGGCGGGCGAAGGCATGGTTGAAGGCCTGCCGATGCAGCTCCTCGGTCTCGGCCAAGGTGCCGTCGACGTCGAAAATCAGCGCGGCCGCGCGCTGGATCAGCTCCGCTGCGCCCGCCGGCACCAGGGCGAGCCCGTCTGCCTGCATCATCGATGCCTCCCTCCCGTGACGAGCGAGCATCCCCCGCACTGGCGGGCGAGACAAATCGCAATATCTTTTGCCGGACCCAAAAATCTCTTATGAGCGGAGTTGCGCAGCTCGCGCGATGGGAACTCCGACCAGCACGGCAGGCATATGCGGCTTTTCATTCTTGGCCTCGGCTATAGTGCTCGGCAGTTCGTCCGCAAGCACGGCGGCAGCTTCTCGCATATCGCCGGCACGGTGCGCGATCCCGCGCAGCGGGACGACCTCGCCGGCATCGAGATACATGCCTTTTCCGGCGGCCCTCCGTCGCGCGAGACGGTCGAGCAGGTTCGCGATGCCGATGTCCTTCTGGTGTCGATCCCGCCCGGCGGTGCCGGCGATCCCGCCATCGCGGCGTTCGGCAACGAGCTAAGGGCGGGCCGCCGCAAGGTCGTCTATCTCTCCACCATCGGCGTGTACGGCGATCACGGCGGCGGCTGGGTTGATGAGAGCACCCCGCCGCAGGCGATCCTCGACCGCACCCGCATGCGGATTGCCGCCGAGCAGGCCTGGATGGACGCGGCGCGCGGCGATGCCGCGATCCTGCGACTCGCGGGGATCTACGGCCCCGGCCGCAACGCATTGGTGACGCTGCGGGCCGGATCGGCCCGGCGCATCGTCAAGCCCGGCCAGGTCTTCAACCGCATCCATGTCGATGACATCGCGAGCACGATCATGGCCGCGATCCAGCACCAGGGCGGCGGCACGTGGAACGTCTGCGACGACGAGCCCGCAGCGCCGCAGGACGTGATCGCCTATGCGGCTGAGCTGATGGGCGTTGCGCCGCCGCCCGAAGAGGCATTCGCGACGGCCGAGATGTCGGCGATGGCCCGCAGCTTCTATGCCGGCAGCGCCCGGGTCTCCAACGCGAAATTGAAGCGCGAGCTCGGCGTTGTGCTGGCTTGTCCGACCTATCGGCACGGCCTCGATGCGCTGTGGCGCGCCGGCGAAGGACGATAAGGCTCCCGCGGGGGTCCGGCACCTCCCAGGCATGCCCGGCCTGCGCTTGACTTCGCAGCGGTGCAGTCGTGATCTAGGCGTCCAGCGAGCCACTCAGATAACGAGCTCGTGCGGGAGGACATCATGAACAAGACGATCGCCATGATCGCGACGGCGGCGGCTGCCGTCATCACATTCGGCACGGCTGGCGCCGCGCCGCTGCCCGAAGCCAATCCCGACGACGTCGGCTTCTCGAAACAAGGCCTTGCACGCCTCGACAGTTTCTTCGCGCGCGAGATCGCCGCCAAGCGCGTGCCCGGCGCGGTGGTCGCGGTGGCGCGGGACGGCAAGCTGGTGCACTACAAGGCCTACGGTCTGCTCGATCCGGACAAGGGCACGCCGATGCCGGTCGACGCGATCTTCGCGCTGGCCTCGATGACCAAGCCGATGGCGGCGGTCGCGGGCCTGACACTGATGGAGCAGGGACGGCTGCCGCTCCAGGCCAAGCTGTCCAACTATTATCCCGGTTTTGCCGACATGAAGGTCGGCGTGACCCAGGCCGACGGTTCGCTCACGCTCGAGCCCCAGGCTTCGCCGATCTTCATCCACGATCTCTACCGGCACACGTCCGGATTGATGTATGGCGGTCGTCCCGATAGTTCGAGCCCGGTGGCGCGGCAATACCCCAATGGCATCGCGCCGGCGATCGAAGGCGACACCCAGGCCTTCATCGAGCGCATCACCAAACTGCCGCTGGCGCATCAGCCGTCGACTGTGTTCGAATACGGATTCTCGATCGACGTGCTCGGCGCTGTCATCGAGAAGGTGAGCGAGCAGAAGCTCGGCGACTATCTCGCCGCCAATGTCTGGCAGCCGCTCGGCATGAAGGACGCGACCTTCCACCCGACCGATGCGCAGCGCCCTCGCCTCGCCCGCCCGTTTGCCAACGATCCGCTAACCGGCAAGCCGCAAGCGATCAAGCTCTTGGACACGCCGACCAAATTCGACTGCGGCGGCGCCTGCTCGTTCGCGACCATCGGCGACTATCTCCGTTTCGGGCAGATGCTGCTCAACGGCGGCGAGCTCGACGGCCAGCGCATCCTTTCGCCGAAGACCGTGCATCACATGACGACCAACCACCTTGGCCCGGAGATCAAGAACAACGTGGCCAAGGTCGAACCGCATCGCGCCGGCTTCGGCTTTGGCCTTTCGGTCGCGGTCCGCACCACCGAAGGGCTGTCGTCGGTCCCCGGCAATCCCGGCGAGTTCACCTGGAACGGCGCCTACGGGACGCAATTCTTCTGTGACCCCAAGGAGCGTCTCGTCGTCGTGGTGGGAACGGCTGCGCCGGGAGAGCTCAGGAAGTATTATCGCGAGCAGGTTCAGGACATCGTCTATGGCGCGATGACGAAATGAGATCGGCTCGGCCTCACGGAGCGAGGGCGGCCGATCGGGTCGCCCTCGTAAAATTCAGCTTCAACTCAACACGCCGTGCTTCTTGAACCAGGCCTGTTGAACCAGGCCTGCGCTTGCTTCCAGGCATCCTCCGCAGCGGATCCGTGCCAAGATATCGAGCGACGGGCGTACCGGGTGCTCTCGCGTTGTATGCATTATCCCAGTTGCCATCCCTGCGCTCTTCGCCTTACATGCCGGAAACTCGCCCGCGGCTGATGGCCGGGCCCAAAAACCTCGTAAATTGTCAAGGGGACGAAGGATGGCGCGCAACATATTGATTCTCGGAGCTTCTTACGGCTCCCTGCTGGGCACGAAGCTCCTGATGGCGGGGCACAACGTGACCCTGGTGTGCCGCGCCAAGACCGCCGAGCTGATCAACCGTGAAGGTACCGAGGTGCGCATCAAGCTGCGTGACGAGGCGGTGCACCGGGCGATCTTCTCGCGCAACCTGCCCGGCAAGCTGGACGCTGTGACCCCGGCCAATGTCGACCTCTCCCGCTACGACATGGTCGGCCTTGCCATGCAGGAGCCGCAATACACCAACCACACCGTGCGCGTTCTCATGGTCAAGATCGCTGCGGCGAAGCTGCCGTGCCTGTCGATCATGAACATGCCGCCGCTGCCCTATCTGAAGCGGATCCCGGCGCTTGCCGACATGGATCTGGAAGAGGCCTACACCAATGCGCAGGTGTGGGAGCGGTTCGAGCCGGGGCTGGTGACGCTGTGCTCGCCCGACCCGCAGGCCTTCCGCCCGCCGGAAGAAGCCGCGAACGTGCTGCACGTCGGCCTGCCAACCAACTTCAAGGCGTCAGTCTTCGCCGACGAGAAGCACAACAAGCTGCTGCGCGAGCTCGAGGCCGACATCGATGCGGTGACGCTCGACGGCCACGACGTGCCGGTGAAGCTGAAAGTATTCGCTTCCTTGTTCGTGCCGCTGGCGAAATGGTCGATGTTGCTCACCGGCAACTACCGCTGCATCACGCCGCACGAGCCCCAGTCGATCCGCGACGCCGTGCACGGCGATCTGGCGCGCTCGCAGACCATCTACGACCATGTCGATGCGATCGCGCGCCGTCTCGGGGCCGATCCGCAGGACCAGGTGCCGTTCGCAAAATACGCCAAGGCCGCCGAGAGCCTGCTCAAGCCGTCCTCGGCTGCGCGTGCGGTCGCGAGCGGCGCGCCCTTCATCGAGCGCGTCGACCTCCTGGTGAAGCTGATCTCGCATCAGCTCGGCGTGCCCAACGCCGAGATCGACCGCACGGTCGACACCGTGGACCAGAAGCTGAACGAGAAAATCGTGCAGGGCGGATCCGGCGCGCAGTAAGCGCGCGCGGCGATGAGAGTGTCCGTCGCCGCCGTGATCGGCGTATCGCCATCGGAGTTCCCCGGGGTGACGCGCAAGTCCACCGTGGGCAACGCGGCATGATTCGTTATGTGCCGCTCGACGCGCCGCGGCGGGGTTGATAAGCCGCTGTCCGCGAATGACGGGGTTTGAGTCGGGGACATGACGGTTGCGATCGAGATGGGGCGGACCACGGCAGGCGCCGCGGCCGCCATGGACCTCGAGGAACTGCTGGCGACCCGCCTCCTGGTGCAGGGCAATTCGGGCTCCGGCAAATCGCATCTGCTGCGGCGGCTGCTGGAACAGAGCGCGCCCTGGGTGCAGCAGGCCGTCATCGACCCCGAGGGCGATTTCGTCACGCTGGCCGAGCGCTTCGGCCATCTGGTGATCGAGGCCGAGGACCACACCGAACGCGGCCTTCAGGTCGCCGGCGAACGCGCGCGGCTGCATCGGGTCTCCACCGTGCTCAATCTCGAAGGTCTCGATGCCGAGAACCAGATGCGCCGTGCGGCCGCGTTTCTCGGCGGCCTGTTCGACGTCGATCGCGACCATTGGTATCCAATGCTCGTGGTCGTCGACGAGGCGCAGCTGTTCGCGCCGGCGGTGGCCGGCGAGGTCTCGGACGAAGCGCGAAAACTGTCGCTCGGTGCGATGACCAATCTGATGTGCCGCGGCCGCAAGCGCGGCCTCGCCGGCATCATCGCGACCCAGCGCCTCGCAAAGCTCGCCAAGAACGTCGCGGCGGAAGCCTCCAACTTCCTGATGGGCCGGACCTTCCTCGACATCGACATGGCGCGCGCCGCCGATCTGCTCGGCATGGAACGGCGGCAGGCCGAAGCCTTTCGCGATCTCGAGCGCGGGCAGTTCATGGCGCTGGGTCCTGCGCTGTCGCGCCGTCCGCTGCGTTTGAACATCGGCCCGACCGCGACCTCCCCGCGCAATTCCACGCCGCGGCTGATGCCGCTGCCGGAAGCGACGTTGGAGGACGCCCGCGCCGTGATCCTGGCCGCGCCGCCACCCGATACCAACCGGCCGCAGCGGCGGCCGGCGCCGGATCTGCTGGAGCAGCTTCGCGCCGCGAAGGCCGCCGCGCCGGAAATCCGACCCGAGGTGATCGAGGTGGCGGTCAGTGCCGAGGAGCTCGCGGAACGGCGCGAGCGCGTGGATCGTACGCTGCGCGCCGTGCTCGCCGCGCCGGACGCGGGCTTCCGCGCCATCGGCGTGCTCTACCAGGAGTTCGTGGTCCGCTGTCGCATCGAGGGCCTCGGTTCGGCCGTGCCTGATCTCAACGAATTCCGCCGCATGCTGACGCATGCGCGCGCCGGGCTCGGCACTGATCTTGCCGAAGACGACGCCTGGCAGGACGTGTCGCTGCGCGCCTCCATCCTGCCCGACGACATGCAGGGCGTATTCATGATGATCGCCCGCGCGGCGAAGGAAGGCTGGCCCTGTCCCGGCGACGCCGCGATCGCGCGGGCCTATGGCTCGCATTCGCTGCGCCGGGCGCAGCGCCTGCTCGGCTACATGGAGGAGCAGGGCCTGATCGTCTGCCAGCTCGACGGCGGCGGACGCAGGATCGTGACGCTGGTGGAGCTCGCCTGGGCGACGGCGCCCGGCGATCCCAATGGCGATGATCTGCCCGCGGAGCCGAGCGCGGCTTCGGCCTAAAGCGCGATGCGATCAGGATGAATCGTCATCGTGCCTTAGGTTGTTGTTTAAGCATGATCTCCGCACAAACGCGTCCCGCGTTTGTCGCGAGGGAAAACCGCTGCGCACTTTTCCGGATCATGCTTTGGGCTCTACGCCGCCTCGGAACCGCCGAGATAGGCATCGCGCACCCGTGGATCATCCTTCAACGCACGGGCCGGACCTGAGAGCACGATCTTGCCGGTCTGAAGCACATAGGCTTCATGCGCGATCTCGAGCGCGAGGCTGGCGTTCTGCTCGACCATGAACACCGAGACTCCTTCCTGATTGATGGTCCGGATCAGCTCCAGCACGCGGTCGACATAGAGCGGCGACAGGCCCATGGTCGGCTCGTCCATGACGATCATGCGCGGCCTGCTCATCAGCGCCCGCGCCATCGCCACCATCTGCTGCTCGCCGCCCGACAAGGAGCCGGCGCGCTGCGACAGCCGCTGGCCGAGCTTCGGGAACAGCGTGAGCATCTTGTCGAAATCCTGCGCCACCGCAGCGCGATCGTTGCGCACGAAAGCGCCCATCAAAATATTCTCGCGGACGCTCATGTCCGCAAACAGCCGCCGCGCCTCCGGCACCGAGGCAATGCCGCGGCGGACGATCTGCGGCGTGGTCAGTCCAATGAGCGAGGCGCCGTCGAAGGTCACCTCGCCCGAGCGCGGTTTCACCAGCCCCAGGATAATCTTCATCGTCGTCGACTTGCCGCTGGCATTGCCGCCAAGCAGGCAGACGATGTGGCCGCGTGCGACCGTGATCGAGAGATCGAAATGGACCTGAGCCTGGCCGTAGAAGGTGTTGACGTTGGACAGGACCAGCAGCGTCTCGGGAGGCGGGTTCGTCATGCCGCGCTCTCCTGCTCAGCGTTTCCCGACAAGCCGTGGCCGAGATAGGCCTCGATCACCTTGGGATCGCCACGCACCTCTTCGCCCGATCCTTCCGCGATCTTCCTGCCCTCGTCCATCACGATGACCCGGTCGGAGAGGCGCATCACCATCTCCAGCTTGTGCTCGATCAGGAGGATGGTCAGCCCTTCCGCCTTGAGCTCGGCGACGAGCATCTGCATCTCCGCGGTCTCGGTTGGGTTCATGCCTGCGGTCGGCTCGTCAAGCAACAGCAGGCGCGGCCTCAAGGCGAGCGCGCGCGCAATCTCGACGCGGCGGCGGTTGGCATAGGAGAGGCTATAGGCCGGCTGGTCGATCCGCGGCAGCAGCCGCTCGCCGAACCGGGCGAGAATGGCTTTCGCCTGCTCGCGCAGCTTCTCCTCCTCCTCCCTGACGCTGCCGGGACGCAGCAGCGCAAGGCCCAATTCGAGCAGCGGCCCGATCACCGGCACGGTCGGCTTCACGGCGCGCAGCCGCGTATGGGCGCCGATCAGGACGTTGTCCATCACGCTGAGATTGCCGAAGACGCGGCCGAGCTGAAACGTGCGCGCGATGCCTCCGGCTGCGAGCCGTTCCGGTGACAGGCCGGTGATGTCCTGCCCTTCGAAGCTGACGGCGCCGGCATCGGGCCGGTCGAGCCCGGTCACGAGATTGAACAAGGTCGTCTTGCCGGCGCCGTTCGGCCCGATGATGCTGATGAGCTCTCCTTTGGCGAGATCGAGATCGATGGCATCGACCGCGGTGAGGCCGCCGAAGCGTCGCGTCAGCCCGCGCAGGGACAACATGAAGTCAAGCCGCTCCCCCATCAGACCGTCCCCAACAGGCCCTGCGGCCTGAACCGCACGAGCAGCAGCAGCACGATGCCGTAGATCAGGATGCGGTACTCCGCCGCGATCCGGAAGAGCTCGGGCAATCCGACCAGCGCCACCGACCCGAGGATTGCGCCGACCACGTTGCCGAGGCCGCCGAGGATGACCACGGTCAGCGCCAGGATGGATTGCTGCGTGTTGAAGGTCTCGTGGTTGATGTAGGAGTACAGATGCGCGGCGATGCCGCCGCTGACGCCGGCGGCGAACCCGCCGAAGATGAAGGCCAGCGATTTGTAACGGTTCAGGCTGAGGCCGTAGGCGCGCGCGGCGATGTCGTCATCTCGGATGGCGCGGAAGCTGCGGCCGAGATGCGAGGTCAGCAATCGCCCCTGGAGCAGCGCCAGCACGACCAGCACGGCGAAACTGAACCAGTAGATCGAGGTCGGGCTGATCAAATCATAGCCGAACAGCGACAGCGGCGGGATGCCGGAGATGCCGATCGGCCCCCGCGTGACGCTTTCCCAGTTCAGGATCACCAGCGAGACGATCTCGCCGATGGCAAGCGTGGCGATCGACACATAGTGCCCGCGCAGGCGGAACGACGGCGAGATCAGCGCGGTGCCGAGCGCAGCACTCATCAAGCCGCCGCCGATGATGGCGAGGCCCACGGGAACGGAGAAGGTCAGCGACAGCAGCGCGGAGGTATAGGCGCCGATCGCGAGCAGCGCGGCGTGACCGAGCGAGACCTGGCCGATCGAGCCCGCGACCAGCGTCAGGCTGAGTGCGAGCATCCCGAGCAGCCAGGCGTTGATCAGGGTCTGGAGCACATAGAACGAGACCGGGAACAGCGGCAGGACCGCGAAACCACCGGCCGCAACAGCCAAGGCCCAGCGCGGAATGCGCACCGGGCGGCTCGGCGCGATGAAGGTGCCGGTGAGCGGCTCGGGCGGCGCCTGCCGCGCGCTGGCGAAGAGGCCGTTCGGGCGAAGCACGAGCACGACGACAAGCAGCAGGAACGCGAACAGATTGCGGTAGCTGGTACCGAACACCGCGACACCGTAGCTCTCCACCAAGCCGAGCAGCAGGCTGCCGACGACCGCACCGGGCACATTGCCGGCGCCGCCGACCACTTCGGCAACCACGCCCTTGAGCGTCGCCTGCAGGCTCATCGCAGTGTCGATCTGGTTGTAGTACATGCCGACCAGCATGCCGGAGACGCCACCGAGCGCAGCCGCGATGCCGAACACGGCCTGATTGACGCGGTTGACGTCGACGCCCATCTGCATTGCGGCGTCACGATCCTGCGCGGTGGCGCGCACCGCCCAGCCGAGCTTGGAGTAGCGCAGAAACACGAACAGCAGCAGCGCGCTGGTGATGCCGACACCAGCTATGAGCAAGTCGAGAGGGCCGATCGTGCCGCCACCGACCTGGAAACGGACGTCCGGCAACTGGCTCGGCAGCGCGCGCGGATTGGGCGAGAAGGTCAGCATCACCAGCTGATCGAGCACGAAGCTGATGCCGATCGTCGCGAGCAGCGGCGCGATCCGCACCGAGTTCTGCAGCGGCCGCAGGCCGAACCGCTCGATGATCAGCCCGACCAGCGCGGCAGCCGCCGCCACCACGATGATGGTGAGGGGCAGCGGCGTATGCAGCTGCACCACCGCCACCCAGCCGATGTAGGCGCCGACGAGATAGATCGAGCCTTGCGCGAAGTTGATCAGCCGGCTGACGCCGAAGATCAGCGCAAGCCCGACCGCAACCAGGGCATAGACATTGCCGACGATCAGCCCGTTGATCGTGTAGTCGAGCCAGGAAGACAAGCGATGGCCCCAAGTCAAGAGAGAAGCGGCCGAAGCGAATGCTCCGGCCATCAGGTCAGGTCGGCTTGCCATCCCAGACCACGAAGTGGCCGTTGCGGACCACGAGCTCGGCGTTCATGGCACCCTTGACGCGGCGGCTGGCAACGTCGAACGTCGCGGAACCAAAAATGACGCTGGAGACGTCCTTCACTTTCGCGAAGGCATCGCGGATGGCGCGGCGGTCGGTGCCGCCGATCTTGATGACGGCGGCGGCCATATTCATCGCATCGTAGGAATAGGCGTTGAAGGCGTCGGGCTCCTGCCCGTTGTACTTGGCCTTGAAGCCCGCAATGAATTTCTTCACCTCGGGCCTCGGATCCTGGGGGAAATAGCGCGTGCCGAGATGGACGTCCTCGACCGCCTCGCCGCCAAGCTCGATGAATTTCGGCGAGTAGACCGAGCTTGCCGCGCAGATCGTCTGCTTCAGACCGACCTGTCGCGCCTGACGGGCGATCAGCGCACCGTCGGAATAATACGAGATCAGGATCAGCCCGTCCGGACTGGCGTCGCGCACGCGCACCAGGGTGGAACGGAAGTCGCGCTCCTCCGCGATATAGCCCTCGGTCACCGCGATTTCGGCGCCGTACTCCTTCGCCGCCTTGACGAAATAGTCGCGGCTGGTACGGCCCCAGTCGGTGTTGAGATG
The DNA here is from genome assembly GCF_016616425.1 of Bradyrhizobium diazoefficiens. Taxonomy (NCBI): domain Bacteria; kingdom Pseudomonadati; phylum Pseudomonadota; class Alphaproteobacteria; order Hyphomicrobiales; family Nitrobacteraceae; genus Bradyrhizobium; species Bradyrhizobium diazoefficiens. The sequence continues at coordinate 1,760,508 of NZ_CP067101.1, read as the reverse complement.
CAGCACTGCGAGCTTTTTCAGGCCGAGCCGCTTCACGGCATAGGCCGCCAGCAGCGGCTGCTCGTCCGCCTGGCTGACCGAGGTGCTCCACATGAAGTCGCCACCCTTGGTGAAATCGGGATGCGAGTTGGTGAAGCCGAACTGCACGAGGCCGCCGCGCTGATAGATCGGCGAAGCCGCCATCGAAGCGGGACTCGAGAAATCGCCGAGTTCCATGACGATGCGGGGATCGGACACGAACTTCTGGGCGATCGCCACCGACTGGCGCGGATCGCTCTGGCTGTCCTCGAATTGGTAGGCGAGCTTGCGGCCATTGATGCCGCCGGCCGCCTGGATCTCGTCGAGCGCGAGGTCGAAGCCCTGCTTCCACTGCGTGCCATATTGCGCGTTCGGTCCCGTGAGAGGACCGCTGACGCCGAGCAGGATCGGCTCGGATTGCGCAAAGGCGCTGCGCGAGAAGGCCGCTCCCGCCATCATGGTGGCGAGAGAGCCCTTGACCAGGGTACGGCGGTTGATGTTGCTCATGCACGGCTCCGTCCACTCAGGTGTTGAAACTAGCAGCAATTTTCATGCCGGTGAGATTGCCTATTTCGAGGGCTCCCCGAGCGACAGCATCAGCCGGTTCGCCCAGTTGAAGAACGAAGCACCGTTGATGACGTCGACGATCTCCGCATCGTCGAGTCCCGCACGGCGCAGCTCCGCAATATTGTCAGGACCGAACGCGATCGGCGTCGCGGCGAGCGCGACCGAGGCCTTGACCACGGCATTCCAGCGCTCGCCGAGATCGGCCCCGACGCCCTCGTCGAGCAGACGCTGCACATCCTCGCGGCGCCTGGAATAGATGCTGGCAAAGCGCGCATGCACGGAGGCGCAATAGATGCAGCCGTTGTAGCGCGAGGTCGCCGCCGCCGCGAGCTCACGCTCGGCGCGGGGCAGGCCGTCAGCGGTGTTGTAGAAGATGTCCTTGTCGGTCTTGGTGCGGGCTTCCAGGACTTCGGGATCGCGCACCAGAAGGCGGAAATACTCCGACTTGGCGCGGGCACGATCGACCAGGCCGGCGAAATGCCGCTCGGTCAATGCGGTCTCGGGCAGCGGATCGATCCACGACACCCAGCCGAGCTCATCCTGGGTGAAGACGACAGGGGGATTGACGGTGGCGCTCATGATGCAGCCTCCTCTTAGGCGTTCGTTGCGGCGAGCGTGCGCAAGCCGCTGACGACGCGCACCTGGAACGACAGGAACGCGACGAGCTGGGAGAGGGTGACGATGCCGGTGGTCGACCAGCCGGCGTCAAGCAGCGCCTTCACGTCGGTCGACGCGGCATCGCGCGGCCGAAACACCAGGAGATGCGCATGTTCGAGTGCCGCGACGAGCCGCGTGCCGAGGGCGGGCTTGCGCTCCGCGCTCACGCGGTAGATCAGCCCGGCCTTGTTCTCGATCGACAACGGACCGGCCGGAAAGGCGCCATAGGGACCGGAGGTCTTGCCGCGCTCGATCTCGAGCCGGATCGCCTCGCCGAGCGCCGCTGCATCCGCATTCGCTGCAAGCTTCTCGCGATAGAAGGCGGCGACGGGGGATTCGCCGTGAAGTCCGGTTACGAAGGCCGCGACCGCGGCACGTTCGGCCAGCGAAAAGTCGCTCGCGTCGATCGGCTCGAACAAAGCGAGATAGCTCTTCTGCGCGTTCTCGCGTGCTTGCAGGCGGCGGGCGCGGATGGCGTCCAGAGCCGAACCCGGCTCGATGCCGGCAAGCATGTCGATGATATCCTTCGTCGCCATCATTCAGCCTCGCACCATGCGATGATGTACATTCGCCTAACCTGCCAGCGCCACGTCGGGCGCCGTCCGGGTCCAGCCCAGCGCCGGCGCGACCTTCTCCGCGACCAGCTCGATCGAGCGCAGGATGTAGGGGTGCGGCGCATCCACCGAGTGCGCCTGAAAGACGAGATCGGTCACCCGCTCCAGCGTGGCATCGGCCCGCAGCGAGGCGATGACGTCGTCGGCCGCGCCGACATGGGTGTCGAACGCCGCGATCATCTCCTCCAGCGTCTCGCCCGGCCTGGCGTGGCCGCCCTTGAGGAATTGAGGCAGCGCGCGCCGCAGCCCGATATCGGCAAGGCGCATCGCCTCACGATGGTCGTCGGCGACGAAGACGCTGCGCGAGGCCATGATGCGGGGCTCACATCCCGGCGGCAGCGCATCGAGATAGGCATCGATGACCGGGTTCTGGATCTCGGCCAGCGTGGCCTTCGGCGCGTCCTTGGCCCGTGGCTGGGTGCGCGACAGCAATAGGCCATCGCCCGCCTTGCCGGCACGGGCGCCGCCCGCGACCGAGAACGTGGCCTGCCAGATTCGTCTGTCCAGTTGCGGCCGTTGCGGATAGATCGTATCGCCGCCATCGAGCGGCTTGCCGACCAGGGCCGTGCGGACGACCTCCAGGTTGCGCGCAAAGATCTCGTTGCGCTGGGCGCTGTCGAGGCCGAAGGCGGCAAAAGCCGACGGATTGCCGCCGGTGCCGACGCCGAGCTCGAAACGGCCGTTACAGAGCAGATCGAGCACCGCGGCGTCCTCCGCCACCCGCACCGCGTTCTCCAGCGGCAGCGTGACGATGCCGGTGCCGAGGCGGATGCGCGAGGTTTGGGCTGCGACGTAACCGAGGAAGGTGAAGGGCGACGGTAGGCCACCTTCGCGCTCGTGGAAATGATGCTGGGCGATCCACGCTGAATCGAGACCCGCCTTCTCGGCGCGTACGATCTGCTCGGCCGCGAAGCGGTAGCGCTCGGCGGGCGGGGCCTCGTCGAGCAGCCGGGTGAAGAACCCCAGGCGTTTCAGATTTGCAAAGCGTTTCATACGACCCCTGTCGGGCGAGGATGGCCAGGCTGCCGATGATGTCGGTTGCCGCGGCTCTAGACAAGCGGGCATTGCGCAAGGCTCGTACGCAAGGCCGGCCGCCGGGCCCCTGCGCTGGGCTTTGCCGGACCAGGGCCAGGCAGACTGCCTACCCGTTCGGCAGCACCGCACCCCTGGCTGCATATTTGGTGTTGGTCGCGGCGACATCGACATCCTCGAGCGCGCGGATCAGGGCGAGGCGAAACGACATCCTGGTCTCCATAGCTCAGCGATCATGGTTGGACCCGTATTCGCTTCTCCCTCGGACGAAATCAACGAAATGGAAAACCATATTTGCCCGATGACGCGGACAACGCTTCTCCGATCGATCTCATGGGGAGAACGGCCATGCCTGCGCAAGCATGACGCAGCACGGCGCAACGGTCCCGAGAGCGAGACTTGCGGCACGATCGTCCAGGAGTTCAGACATGACCGCCCTCGCCGCTCCGCAGTTCACGATGCAGAACCGGCCCGAACTATGCCCTGCTTCAGGCGTGCCGGCGATCGGCGCGTCGAGCGGCCGGTGACAGCACGCCGCAGCTCCAGCCTCACCTCGTCTTTGACTCCACCGGGCCCGACGTGCTGAGCTAGGCTGCACGCAGCCAATGCCGTCGTTTGTTCGCAAGGATGGAGGGTCATCTGATGGACGAGAGCGAAATCCGGGGTCTGGTCGCTGAGGTGAAGCAAGGCACGCTGTCGCGACGATCGTTCATCCAAAAGGTGGCCGCGGTCGGAATCGCGGCCCCGATCGCGAGCCAGATCCTGCTCTGGCATGGCGTGGCGATGGCGGATGCCACGCTGCCGTACAAGCCGACCAAAGCCGGCGGCGGCGGCCCGCTCAAGCTGCTGTTCTGGCAGGCGCCGACCCTGCTCAATCCGCATTTTGCGATCGGCACCAAGGACCAGATGGCCTCGCGCGTCTTCTTCGAGCCGCTCGCCGGCTGGGACAGGGAGGGCAATTTGATCCCCTGCCTCGCCGCCGAGGTCCCGACCAAGGCGAATGGCGGCCTCTCGGACGACGGCATGAGCGTGATCTGGAAGCTGAAGCGAGGCGTCAAATGGCACGACGGCAAGCCCTTCACCGCCGACGACGTCGTCTTCACGTGGGTTTATGCGGCGGATCTCGCAACGGCCGCCTACAGCACGGGATCCTACAAGGACATCAAGGTCGAGAAGGTCGACGACCACACGGTCAAGGTGATCTTCAAGGCCCCGACGCCGTTCTGGGCCGACGCCTTCGTCGGTTCGGTCGGCCAGATCCTGCCAAAGCATCATTTCGGCGATTATGCCGGCGCCAAGTCGCGCGAGGCGCCCGGTAATCTGAAGCCGGTCGGCACCGGCCCGTACAAATTCGTCGAGTTCAAGCCCGGCGACCTGATCCGCGCCGAACGCAATCCCGACTATCACGTCGAGAACCAGCCGCATTTCGACACGCTCGAGATCAAGGGCGGCGGCGATGCGGTGTCTGCGGCGCGCGCCGTGCTGCAGACCGGCGAATACGACTTTGCCTGGAACATGCAGGTCGAGGAGGAGGTCCTCAAGCGCATGGAGGCGAGCGGCAAGGGCAAGCTCGACTTCACGCCGTCCGGCAACGTCGAATTCATCATGCTCAACACGACGGACCCCTGGACCGAGGTCGATGGCGAGCGATCGAGCGTCAAGACCAAGCACCCGACGCTGTCCGATCCGGCCGTGCGCCGGGCGATCAACCTCTTGATCGATCGCGATTCGATCCAGAAATTCATCTACGGCCGCGGCGGCGCCGCCACCGCGAGCTTCGTCAACGCGCCGAAGCAGTTCAAGTCGCCCAAGCTGAAATACGAATTCGACGTCGACAAGGCGAACAAGATCCTCGACGAGGCCGGCTGGAAAAAAGGCGCGGACGGCATCCGCGAGAAGGACGGCAAGAAGCTCAAATACGTCTACCAAACCTCGACCAACGCCCCGCGCCAGAAGACGCAGGCCATCATCAAGCAGGCCTGCCAGAAGGCCGGCATCGACATCGAGGTCAAGGCGGTCACCGCCTCGGTGTTCTTCTCCTCGGACGTCGGCAACCCCGACACCTACTCGAAATTCTATGCCGACATGGAGATGTACAACACGACGCAACCGCAGCCCGATCCGGAGCGCTTCCTGACCCAGTGCGTGTCCTGGGAGATCGCCACCAAGGACAACAAATGGCTTGGCCGCAACATCTCGCGTTGGTCCGATCCCGAGGTCGACAAGGCCTACAAGGCCGCACAGCACGAGCTCGATCCGATCAAGCGCGCCGCGCTGCTGATCAAGATCGACGAGACGTTTTGCGAGGCGAACGTCTTCCTGCCGCTGCTCTCCCGCAACGTCGTCAACGCCGCCGTCAACAACCTCATGGTCGACATGTCGGGCTGGGACGTCACGACATGGAATCTGGCGGCATGGTATCGGGCCTGAGGGGGCTGGGCGAAGGCTCTTGGGTCCCGAGGTGACCGCTTGGCTCTCCAAGTGACGCTGTCTTTCCCCGCGAAAGCGGGGAATCCAGTACGCCGCAGCCTCTCGATTCATCAATGCCGTCCCGGAGTACTGGATCGTCCGGTCAAGCCGGACGATGACAGTGAGGGTGCGGCGCAGACATACCTTCCCGTTCTCGCGGCGCGTTCGCCCGAGCTTTGCTTGATCGCTCCCCCCTCTGAAAGCCAGGAGGGCGCAGGGAAGGCCGGGTGCCGGCTCGCACCCGCGGTCTGCTGCGCGAAAAGCACACGCAGAAGAACCGCACAGCAGCATACAGGTGGTGCCGAACGCTCGGCCTTCCCTGCGCGATGGTCGGACGGCTTATGCCGTGATCTCCCGGGAGCCGAGTTCGTTCTGGCCTCCCTCGCCATTCGAATGGGATGATGCAGTCCGCCCGGTCGGGCTCGCTCGCATCTTCGAAGGGCTTGACCGTAGCAACGACGGCCAGGACCACACGGTTTTGCCGTACGCGCGTTCGCTGACCGCCGCATGATCTCCTGGCCTTGTCGACGTTGCCGGAAGCATGCTGGCGAGACGAACTTGACAGCGCCGCTCGTCCGCACGCGATTTCGGGCTCACAGGGACTACCCGCCCTGCCCGCGACCCTTCGTGCCGACGCTGCCGCGTCCACCGCAGGCCCGGCTCGCGACAGTGACGACACAAGATCGCCCCTCCTGGATGAGCCGGGATGGACGACACATACGACAAAACCGAATTTCGGTAAAGTGGAATATTTTTGCAGGACGGGATTGACGAGGCGCGAAACAGGGACGGATCTTGCCTGACGCGCGGCGGCGAAGACGGCGTCATTTACCCGGAGCCGCAGCACGCGCGCACCGCGGTCCGATCGGCCGCAGGCTTTCATCCTCGTGCTGCGACGGCGCGACGAGTTGCAACGCCATCGCCAACACCAGGACCGCAACGACGATCCGTGCGGCCGCGCGACGCGCAGATTTCCCGGCGGGAGCGACAATTACCGGCGCCGGCGAGTTGAAGGTCGGCCCGAAGGCGCACCTACGTCCTGTCGCCTGCCCGAGCTCTCACGCGGCACCTTCCCCACGGCCCGCCATCATCCTTCCACTGTGTGCTTCAGGTCACAGCAGAATCACGTGCCCTCGCCTACAAGGACTGTGCATGGCCGCAAACAAGGTAACGGCGGTACGCGTGAGGCTGCGGAGACGATCAACAGCTACGGACCTTTGGAGCCGCCAGGGTGAAGAACCCTGCGGCTTTTTTCTTCGTTGCCAGGAAACGGGCGGCTTCGCCGGCGAGCGGGTGATTTTCGCAAACCCGTCCGGTGTCCGGCGCAGGACGGGCACTTGGGGTCACAGCGTGTCCGGCGTTCGCAAAGGGTTCGACTTGTCCTCGTTGCGCAGCTCCTGCTCGGCCGCGTGCCAAAACTCCTCCTCGCGGCCTTCGGGCTTGCCGGCTTGCTCCCACAAAAGGTGCGCGCGTTCTCTGATGTCTTGCTCAGTCGGGTCGGACAATTGCATCTCCTGCTCACGACGCACGGCCCCACCCTGGGCGGTATGGGGGGCTGGGGAGGCGGGGCCGTGCAGGCCAGCGATCGGCGGCGACGCTGACCCGCGGATTCAAGCTTCGAGCGTGCGCGGGAGTTCCTAATCGCGCACGCCTGGCGACGCGACAGCTTGCCGCCACGGCTTGGGCCCAAGCCATGCGCGACTGATATCGGAAGGAGTTTTGAAATTGACGGTAGCGGGAGAGGGACAGGACCCCTCGCCCCCCTGGAGTATGGTTCCCGTCTTCAAAGGATTACGGCATCCAGTCTGCAACTTTAGCCATTGACGAGCCGGGCACGATGCTCCGCGCCTGGAGCAGGAAAGTTCGACCAGACTTCATCCCCAGCCCTTGCGGAACCGCCGCCATCTCAATAGGCGCGTGCGAAGTCACCCTCTTGCTTGATGTCGGTGAACACCGGAAATCGAGCCTTCCACGGAGTGCCCTTGGCCGTGGTCAGTTTGTTGAGGCGCTCCAGCACGCCGAGACCATCCTTGCGCAGGCTGGCCGACACGGCTGCGCGGTCCGGGAAATTCTTCAGGATGGCGTCGAGCCAGATGGTGCGGCCGGCGAGGAAGCCGCTCGCACCCGCGGCATAGGAATAGTCGAGCACCTGCTCGAATTTTTCGGGCGCGGCGCCGCCCGACAGCAGCACCCAGGGAATGCTCCGCTCGCGGCAGATGTCGCCGATTGCATCGAATTCCTTCTGCGCGGCCTTGGCTTCCGCACTGCCGTCTCGGGCTGGCAGGCTATTGGCCGCGATCGGGCTCTCCAGCTTGAGCAGATCGACGCAATATTCCGGCTTGGCGAATTCGCGCACGCTGTCGATGACGAGGCCGGGCAGCTTGCCCGGCGATTCCACGTAGTCGGCGGTGTGGTTGGCGCTGCCGAGGAACGGATAGACCAGCAGCTCGAGCACGTAAGGGATGTCATGGCGGGCGCAGTCCTCGCCGATCTCGCGGACGAATCGCTTCTGATGCTCGTTCACCGCGGCATCGGCGTCCGGCCGATACCAGGCCAGCACCTTGACGGCATCGCCGCCCATGGCGCGGATTTTCTCGACGCTCCAATTGGTGATCGCGCGCGACTTGCGGCCACCGGCGGTCTCCTCGACCCGATGCTCCTCCAGCGTCATGATCAGGCCGCAGCGCGGCGGCAGCAGGTCGATCGCGGCGGGCACGGCAAAGTTCGGGTCGAACAGCATCGAGCTGCAATGCGGAGCGAGATTCTCCACGAGAAGACGCTTTGCGGCCGTGACGTCGGAATACTCGACCTGCTCCCGCGTGATGCCTTTCGCTTTCGCGATGGCGTCGAACAAGGGCGGCCGCTGATCCAGCGCGACCATGCGAAAGTGGCCATCCGCGTCAGCAAGCCGTGCCAGGCCGCGGTTCTTTCCAATCGTTCTCATGGCTTCGTCCTCATGAATGCAAGACACTCGTTGATATCGGGGATTCCGTTGCGGCCGCCGGCGTGGCGGCATTTCATCGCGGCCGTCGCCGCCGAGAACGCCATCGCAGCCCGCACGTCGAGGCCGGCGCCGAGCGCCAGCGCATAGGCGCCGTGGAAGACGTCGCCCGCGCCCGTGGTGTCGACGACCTCGACGGCGTAGGCGGCCTGCCGGTGCAGCTCGCCATTCTCGCGCCAGCTCACGCCCGCCTCGCCGCGCGTGACGGCGATGACGCGGCAGCCGAAGCGCACGAGAGCTGCGAGGGACTGATCGTCGGCTGAGCCAGCAAAGCCTGCGAGCGCCGGCTCGGAGAAGATGGCGTGGTCGGTCAGCGGCAGCAGCCGCTCGAACACCTCAGCGTCGGCCACGTCGCCGTCGAGCACCGTGGGAATGCCGTCCGCTCGCGCTTCCCGGAACAGCGTCGCGGCGCCCTCGACCCAGCGCGGATCGGCCAGCACGGACGATGCGCGCGCGACGGCCTCGAGCGGAAGCCAGTCTGCGGCTTCAGGATAGAGGCCGCGGAAATTGACGATCTGCCGCTCACCGTTGCTGTCGACGATGATCCCGGAAACCGACGAGCGGCCATCGGCAAACAGCCGGAAGTTCTCGACGTCGACGCCTTCGGCGGTGAAAGCCGATTTCATCTCGTGGCCGGCGGCGTCATCGCCTGCCCGCCCCCAGAATGCGACGGACGCGCCAAGCTTTGCCACCGCGATACTTGCATTGGCCGCCATGCCGCCGCCGAGCGTGCCGTAGCCGGTGGCTTTGATCTTCTCGCTTTGGCCGGCGAACAGACGGTCGACACGCCAGACTTGATCCAGTGCGGACAGGCCGAGGCAAATCACATGCACAGGGCTCGCCTTGGACGCGACGTCCGCCAGCGCCGAAAGGTCGGCAATGTTGTCCGGCGCGCTCACCGCAGAACCTGCCCGTTGCCAGCATCGAACAGATGCGTCTTGCCCGGCTGCGGACGCAAACTGAGGCGATCGCCGACCTTCGGCCGCAGTGCCGGATCGACGCGCGCAATGGCAGACGCGTCAGCAAGATCGAAGTGGATCAGCGTATCCGAGCCGAGCGGCTCGACCAGCTTGACGTTGATGGCGATGCCGTCGACGGCACCCGCCGCCACGGCAAAATGTTCGGGACGAATGCCAAGCACGGCATTGCCAGCCTGCCGCAGGCGACCCGCGGTTTCGCCATCGAGCGGCACCACCGTTCCGCCTTGCGACAGGATTGCGCACCCATCACGCCATTCGACCGGAAAGAAGTTCATGGCAGGCGAGCCGATGAAGCCGGCAACGAACTGGTTGGCCGGCCGCTCGTAGACGGTCTCCGGCGTGTCGTACTGCTGGATCGTGCCGCTCTGGAGCACCACGATCCGGTCAGCCATGGTCATGGCCTCGATCTGGTCGTGGGTGACGAACACCATGGTGGTTTTCAGCTGCTGCGACAGCGCCTTGATCTCGGCGCGCACCTGCCCGCGCAGCTTGGCATCGAGATTGGACAACGGCTCGTCAAACAGGAATGCCTTCGGATTGCGCACGATGGCGCGGCCCATGGCGACACGCTGCCGCTGCCCGCCGGAGAGCTCCTTCGGCTTGCGGTCGAGGTAGGGCTCGATGTGCAAGAGCGCAGCCGCGCGCTTCACGCGGGCATCGATCTCCGCCTTCGGTACCCCGCGCAGCTCCAGCGCAAACGACATGTTGTCGTAGACCTTCATGTGCGGATAGAGCGCGTAGTCCTGGAACACCATCGCAATATCGCGTCGGGCAGCCTGCACGCCGTTGACGCGTTTGTCGCCGATGTAGAGGTCTCCCGACGAGATCGGCTCGAGGCCGGCGATGATCCGCAGCAAGGTCGACTTGCCACAGCCGGACGGGCCGACGAACACGACGAATTCATGGTCCGCGATCTCGAGGCTGAGGTCCGGTATCACGGTGAAATTGCCGTAGCGTTTGACGAGGTTGCGGATCGAGATCGAGGCCATGATCGCTCAGTCCAGCGCCAGCACGGGCTTGATCAGCTCGCCCTTGGCGAAGCGGGCGAAATTTTCGGGCAGCGCCGACAGGCCGAACTCGCCGTCGACGAGAACGCGATATTCGTCCTTGTACTTGCGCAGCAGCTCGACATTCGGCTCGAAATCCGAGACCGGAAAATAGAAGGTCCGGATCATGTAAAAATCCTTGCGGCGGAACACCTTGCCTTCCTCGATGATCCAGGGTGCGGCGTTCTCGCCGACCAGCACCAGCGCGCCGCGCGGCAGCACCAGCTCGATGCCGAGATTGCGCGCCGCATGCGCGCCGGAGCATTCCATGATGAGGGCGAAGCGCCTGGAGGCATCGCCGACCGGATGCGCCTTCGCGCCGAAGGACTGCGCGATCTCGAGGCGCGCGGCATTGGGGTCGGCGACGTAGATGTCGTCGTAACCCAGCGCGCGGAGCGCAAGCACGACGCCGAGGCCGACAGGTCCCGCGCCCATGACGAGGACCGGACCAGCCTCGCTCGGCGGCACCACACGGCTGACGAAGCGTACGGCATGGCCCGACGTGCCGATGGTGTCGAGCAGCAGCGGCGCGAGGCTGTCCTCGATGTCGTCAGGCACCGGAAGCAGGCAGTTTTCCGGCACCGGCACGTATTCGGCATAGCCGCCCGGCCTGTTCCAGCCGATCAGGCTGGAGACTTCCAGGCACATCTGGGTGTCGCCGCGCCTGCAGGCAGCGCAATGGTCGCAGTGCAAGGGGATATAGACGGCACAGCGACGGCCATGCAGGCGATGACCGGGCTGCTCGACGACGCCGAAGATCTCATGGCCTGCGGTGAATTCGGCGCCCTTGTGCCAGAGCTTGAAATCCGAGCCGCACAGCGCGGTGCGCGAGACGCGGACCAGCACCTCGCCGGTGCCGACGTCGGGCATCGCCAGACGCTCGATGGTGATGCGGTCGTCGCCGTGGAAGACCGCCGCTTGCATGGTCGCATTCGGACGGAGGGATGGATTCATCAGATGCCTAGCCTTTCACCGCGCCTAGCGTCAGTCCGGACACCAGCCAGCGCTGAACCAGCGCGGCCAGCACCAGCGGCGGCAATGCGATCAGCGTCGCCGCCGCCATGATGGCGCCCCATTGCGTCGAACCTTCGCCGATGAAGTTGAAGGCCGCCGCGATCAGCGTCTTGGTGTCGCCGTTGGAGAGCACCAGCGCAAACAGGAAGTAGTTCCACGAGAACACGAAGGCGAGGATCGCCGCGACGGCGACGCCGGACGCCACCAGCGGCAGCGCGATGCGCCAGAGGATGCGCGTGACGCTGCACCCATCGACTTGCGCCGCCTCGAACACGCTGCGCGGAATGCCGTCGAAAGACGGCAGCAAAACCCAGATCACGATCGGCAGCGTGATCACGGCATGGCTGAGGATCAGCGCGGTGTAGGAGCCGATCATGCCGACCTGCCGGAACATGACGTACCAGGGCAGCAGGAACAGCGTGCCGGGTGCCATGCGCGCGGCAAGCGTCAGGATCGCGGGCCAGGAAATGCGCGTCCAGGAGACGGCGAAAGCGGCAGGAATTCCAAACAGCAGCCCGAGTGCCGTCGAGCCAACGGTGACGATGAGGCTGTTGAGCGCGTAACTCAGGAACGGCGTGGTCCTCGTCAGCTCGACATAATTGTCGAGCGTCGGCGTGAAGATCAGCGTCGGCGGATAGGCGGTGACTTCAAAAGACGGCTTGAACGAGGACAGCACCATCCAGACCGTCGGCGCCATGATCAGCACGCCGGCGAGCACGAGCTGCATTGTGTTGAGCCAGCGAATCCAGCGATCGGTGTTAGCGGCATCGTTCATGGCATCACCACGCCACCGCGCCGCGCAGGCGGTTGAAGGCGAGGACGGCGCCGAACACGATCGCCGTCAAGGTCAGCATCAAGGCGCTGGCATAGCCGATGTTGAAGAATTCGAAGCCGACCCGAAAGCCATAGATGTTGAGGGTGTTCGAGGCGTTGCCCGGGCCGCCCTGGGTGGTGATGTAGATGATGTCGAAGAAGCGCAGCAGATCGACGCTGCGCAGGATCGCCGCGGTGACGATGGTCGGCAGCAACAACGGCAGCGTAATGCGCTGGAACGTCTTGAACGGAGACGCGCCGTCGATTTGAGCCGCTTCATACACGCTGGGAGGCAAGGATTGCAGGCCGCCCAGCACAATCAGGGCGACATAAGGCGTCCACTGCCAGCTATCGATCAGCGCAACGGTCGGAATGACCCAGGTCGGCGAGGCCAGCCAGTCCGATGGCGGCAGGCCGAACGATTGCAGGATATAATTGGCCGCACCCAGCGACGGATCGAGGATCACCAGCCACATCATGCCGGCGACCACCGGCGGCATCATGAAGGGCGAGATGAACAGCGAGCGCACGATGCCCGGCAGGCGCCTGGCGTGAAACAGCACCAGCGCAAGCCAGATGCCGAAGACGAGCTGCAGCACCAGCGACAACACGTATAGCGCGATCGTAACCCACAGCCCGTGCCAGAACTCAACATCGGAGATCAGCTTCGAATAATTGGCGAGGCCGGCGAAGGATTGCTTGCCGGTTGAGGAAAAGGTCTGGAAGGCCAGCCAGATCGTATAGACGACCGGAAACGCGATCATCCCGACCGTGAAGATCACGGCCGGCGCCGAGAGCGCCGACATTTCCAGCTTCTGCCGGTCCTGCGTCAATGTCGCAGCCGTATCCGACATGCGTCCGTGTCCTTGATAGAATGATGTGCCGGCCAGCGCGAAGCCGGCCGGCGCCGCGGGCATTACTTCTGCGCGATCAGCGCATCGAGCGCCTTGTCGGCATCGGCGCAAGCCTGATCGAGGCTCTTCTGTTTCAGGATCAGATCCTGCACCGCCTGCCCGATGAACTCGCGCGATTGCGGGTTGGCGACGATGGGATAGCCGACCTCGGAGGAGCCCTTCGTGGCCAGCACGTCGAGCGCCGCCTGCCATTCCTTCCGGACCGGCTCCTCGTCGATCCACTTGCGGTATTCAGGGTCGTTGGCGACGGACGGCCGCGGCGGGGCGATCCCCTGCAGCGCCATCTTCTTCTGTACCTCCGGACTGGTTGCCCATTGCACGAAGTACCAGGCCGCATCCGGCTGCTTGCTGTGCGAGGACACCGCCATGCCCCAGCCGATCGTGGTCGGCACCTGGCCGGCCTCCCCCGCCGGGAACGGCAGCAGAGCGGTGTCCTTCAACCGCGCGCCGCCCTCCATCACCGTGCGCAGTTCGTTCGAAGACTCAAACGACATCGCGGCACGGCCGCTGCGATACAGCGCGGAAATCTGCTGGAAGCTGTAGTTGACGACGCCGGGCGGTCCGTAGTCGCGCAGCAGCCGGCTATAGGTGTCGAGCGCTTCCTTGCCCTTGGCCGAGCAGAGGTTCGATTTGCCGTTCGCGATGTAGCTGCCGCCGATATTGTGCAGCATGTTGCTGAAGGTGTAGGCGACCGCAGGCTTGAGGCCGCGCGAGACGAACGGCGTCACCGCGCTGTCGCAGACCTTGATCTTTGCAGCGGCAGCTTCGACCTCCTTGATGGTCTTCGGCGCTTCGAGACCGCACTTCTTGAAGATGTCGGTGCGGTAATAGAAAATCGGACCTTCGATGTTCATGGGCATGCTGGTGAGCTTACCGCTGAAGGTCGCCGCCTTCAGCAGGGCCTGGCTCAGACCTGCCGGATCGTACTCCTTCGCGACCTCGTTCTTGGACATCGCCGTGAGATCGGCGTACCAGCCGGCGGCGGCAAACTGCTCGCCCTCCCGCGAGGGCAGCGTCATGAACGCATCGACTTCGTCGCTGTTCGCATTCATGACCGTGACCAGACGCTGGCGCATCTGCTGCTCCTGATAGCTGTCGACCTTCAGGGTGATTCCGGTCAGTTTCTCGAAATCTGCCTTGTAGGTCAGCAGCGCCTGCGACACCGGATTGTTGTTGGCGAGAAAGGTGACGGTCTTGCCCTGAAACTTCTTCCAGTCGAAATCGGCCCCGTGCGCCTGCGCGCTGACCGCGGCCATTGCGAGAACCGGCAACGCGACGTGCGTCGCGAGCATCCTGGCATTCATTGAACTCTCCTCCCGGCTGACCGCTTTAAGCTGGCGGCATCCTTCTGAAAACGGTTACATCCTAGGCATCAACTCTGCCCTGTCAAGCGATGGACAAATCGCATAACATGCGCCATTTTGTGGCATTGCCGCTGCCAGGCGGGGCTCGCTCCACAAATGTAACGTTACACATGTCAATGCCGACAGGCAGATCCGAGAAGCAGGGCATCCGCGCCGTTGCGGCCCGCGCCGGCGTGTCGACGGCGTCCGTCTCGCGTGCACTCAACAATCCCGATGCGGTGAGCCCCTCGCTGCGCGCGCGCATCGCGCAGGCAATCGAAGCCGTCGGTTACATCCCGCATGCGCCGGCTCGCATCCTGTCGTCGCGACGGTCGCGTACGCTCGGCGCAATCGTGCCAACGATCGACAACACCATGTTCGCGCGCGGCATCGCCTCGCTGCAAAAGTATCTTTCGTCGGTGGGCTACATGCTGTTCCTCACCACGAGCGGATATGATCTCGACGTCGAGCTGCAACAGGCGCGCAATCTGATCGGCCGCGGCGTCGATGGCCTGGTGCTGCGGGGCGACTGCCATCACGAAGGCCTGCGCAAGCTGCTCGCGGACAATGCGGTACCGTTCATCAACGTCGGGATCTATCAACCGGACCGGCCTTACCCTTGCGTCGGAACGAACAACGAAGCCGCCGCCTATCGCGCGGCCGCGCATGTCATCGAGCTTGGCCATCGTCGGATCGGAATCGTCTCGGCCCTCCAGCGCAACAACGATCGTGCCAGTGCGCGCGTCGCCGGCTTTCGCCGCGCGCTTGCAGAGAATGGTCTCGAACTTGCCTCCGAATGGCATGTCGAGGTGCCCTATACTCTGGACGACGCACGCGAGGCGGCCCGTTATCTGTTGAACCTCAAGAACCGTCCGACCGCGGTGGCCTGCGGCAATGACGTCATCGCTTATGGCGTGTTGCTCGAGGCCGAGCGCAGCGGTTTTTCGGTGCCGCGCGATCTGTCGGTCGTTGGCTTCGACGACCTCGATTGGAGCCGCCATCTGCGGCCGAGCCTGACCACCATTCACGTGCCGACCGACGAGACCTGGCAGCTGGCCGGGGAATATCTGGTGCGAAGCCTCGCGGGCGAACAGACCATCAAGCATCGCGAAATCGACTTTTCACTGGTGGTCCGAGAATCGACGGCCGCGCCTCCCACGATCCTGAAGTGAGATCCTCCCGATGAATTCGAATTTTTCTCTCGCCCCCGGCTTCCATGCTGTCGTCATCGGCGGTGCCGGCGACATTGGCGCCGCGATCAGCAACCAGTTTTGCGATCTCGGCGCGACGGTGACCGCGACGGGCGTCAATGACGACGATCTCGCGCGTTCCCTGCTCAAGCCGCGCGCAGGGCTCTCGCTCGCGACCCTCGACGTCACGAACGATGATGCCGTCGCCTCGTTCGCCAGGCAGCACAAGCGCGTGGACGCGCTGATCAATTGCGCTGGCATTCTGGCGCGCGACAAGGAATACGGGATCGAGATCTTCATGAAGGTGCTCGACGTCAATCTCACGGGCACGTTCCGGACCTGCATGGCGTTCCGTTCGCTGCTGGCCGACAGCAAAGGCTCGATTGTCAACATCGCCTCGATGAATGCGACGCTGGCATTGCCGCGAATTCCGGCCTATTGCGCCAGCAAGGGCGGCGTCGTGATGCTGACCAAGGCGCTGGCCCTGGCTTGGGCCGAGCACGGCATTCGCGTCAATGCGGTTGCGCCCGGCTATATCGAAACCGCGATCAATGCCTCAGGCCGAACCGATCGCGCACACTATCAGCGCATCGCCGATCGCACTGCGTTCAAGCGATGGGGACAGCCGGAAGATGTTTCCGGTGCTGTCGCCTTCCTCTGCATGCCGGCGTCGCAATATGCGACCGGCACGGTGGTTGCAGTTGACGGTGGCTTCCTCGCCGGCTGATCGAACAATCTCATGGCCGACATCTCGGGATGGGACGTCACGACCTGGAATCTGGCGAGTAGGATTTGGTAGCGGGGGAGCGCTATATCGCTCAACGCACTGTTTCGGAGCAGAGGTAGATACGTCCGCTTTCCGATGTCTGTTGTCTCGTCCGATGAACTTCGATCCTCTGGTGCAGCCACGTTCAAACGCAGATTGAGGAGGGGAGGACTTTTTCTGCGCTCAAACGTGACTGCGTCAGTTCGCTACCGCGCGTGCATGCGAAGGCACGTCGGCCTCCATTGCGGGAGCAGTGGCTCTTCACGACTTCTGAAACTCCTTCATGTCCAACCGCAAGCCGGCTTTGTTCGCTTGATCTACCGTGACGTAAGGCAGGCCATAATAGCT
Source organism: Bradyrhizobium diazoefficiens (assembly GCF_016616425.1). NCBI lineage: Bacteria > Pseudomonadati > Pseudomonadota > Alphaproteobacteria > Hyphomicrobiales > Nitrobacteraceae > Bradyrhizobium > Bradyrhizobium diazoefficiens. Next base: position 1,743,736 of record NZ_CP067101.1, on the reverse strand, counting down.
CAGCTTCGGGCTCCATCGCCCCGTCTGGCCCGGGTAAGGGAAGGCGTACGTCCCTCCGCCGGCAGACGCTTCGCGGGATATCACGACGGCCGCGAGCTTTCCGCCGCTGTCAAAAACCAGATCGGAGACATACCCGTAGCCTTGTCCTGCCTGCAACCGCGCATAGTCTCCGATGATTTTCGAGATCGTGAACTCGTGCGGCTCTGCTTCTGCCTGATCGGGATCAACAAAGAGGCCGAACTCTCGCGACCTCAGGTCGGAGAAGTCGGCCACGATGGCGCCTTCGTGAAGTGGCCGCAGTACCCGCTTGAACGGAATTCGCGAGATGAACTCCGGCTGGTCCTTCGTTCTGAATCCTTCAACCAGCAACGAAACGATCTGTCCGTCGTCCGCCATGACCACGTTCCGAACAGCTCCCAAATATTCGCCCTTCAAGGAGAACACCGCGCTCCCGAGCAGGCGCGAGGCACGGTAGCCATCATACACCGTGGTGGCGAATTGCTGGGATTGCGCTGATTGTTCCGTCGCAACCTTCACTTGAGTCTCGGCCCATGCGGCACTCCACAGAACGGAGCTCGAGATTGTACCGGCGAGAATTGCAAGGGCGATCCTGCTCTTGACCCTCATTCCATGCTCCTACGATACAAGACCGCCCTTTGATTCCTTAATCCCTTCCGATGCCAGGAGTTCTAGGTGCCCTCGACAAATGGTCCGGTGCCGCGCCGAGGAAATCGACAAACAGTCATCACTCATGCGATCTGTCTTGAACGGCCGCGCAGATCCGGGCGGACAAAATTGGGCAAAAGCCTCCACACGCCGGGACTTGGTCCTTCCGCCAACGTTGCGCACTCGTTTGGAGCGGCACACCGCCCTCGTCTTGTCCGGCTGCGTACCAAGATCAGCCCCGTGCGCAGCGAACGCTGCGCGTCTTGCTTCGTTGATCATCGCAAACTGCCCGGAACCAAATGCGAGGAGCCTTGTGCCCAGAAGCCGCCGCTCCGTCGGCGGCGTTCCGTCGGGTGCCCCGCTGCAAATCCAATGACTGCCTTTTGCGGGCAGCCAGGAGCCAGTCGCCACCTTGCCCAAGGCCAACGTCTCCAGAGGAACGGACGTCCGTTCGCGATACGGTGCCCTCGCGCGCATTGCGCCGTTAGCGTTCGTTCTGCTGACGCCGATGGGCGAGTATGTTTTTCACCTTTCGCCCATCTGGATCTTCGGATCCGGTGTTCTTGCGATAGCCGTGCTCGCCGAGTGGATCCGCGTTGCAACAGACCAGCTTTCCACCCATACCGGTGCAGCCTTAGGCGGTCTCCTAACGGTCAGCCTGGGAAGCCTGGCCGAACTCATTCTCGCCTTATTTGTTCTCGCGCGCGGCCAGGTGGATGTCGTCCACGCCCAGATCACCGGGTCCATTGCTGCGACCTGCTTGCTGGGACTCGGACTGGCCATCGTCGCGGGCGGGCTCAATCGCGAGCGGCAACGCTTTACTCAAGCACGCGCCGGGCTGTTGTCGAGCATGCTCGTTCTGTCCGTGATCGCTCTTCTTCTACCCGCAGTCTTCGACTACACGGGTCGCAGCATTCGTCACATCCATAACGTCAGTGCTTCCGACGAGCTGCTTAGCCTCGCCGTGTCCGTCGTGTTGCTGATTCTCTATTCAGGAAATCTTGTCTTCACACTCATTACCCACCGGAACGTCTTTGCGGCCAACGAGGACGCTTCGGCTGAACCGGTCTGGTCGGCGACGGTTTGTCTCGTCGTGCTCCTGGCATGCACTGGCGCAGCGGCCCTGCAGAGCGAATTCGTCTCCGGCGCACTGACGGAGGCAGCCAAATCCACGGGCGTGACACCACTGTTTCTCGGCGTCGTCGTGCTGGCGCTCGTCGGCACCAGTTCGGACATATTTGCAGCCGTCTGGTTTGCCCGGCGCGACCGGATGGGTCTCGTGATGACGCTCTGCATCGGATCAGCGATCCAGGTCGCGTTGGTTGTCGCTCCGCTTCTCGTCATTTTCTCCTGGGTAATCGGCAAGCCGATGACCCTCGTCTTCCAAAATCCCGTCGACCTGTTCTCGATTGCTGGCACTGCGTTCATCGTAAATGCCATCACGAGGGATGCCGAGACCACCTGGTTCGAGGGCCTGCTGCTCATCGGCGTCTACGTCGTTCTGGCGCTTGCGTACTACTTTTCCTGAAGTGCGACCGCGGCCAGATCCGCGGCTTCTCGGAAGCCGTTCGAGCGCTCTCAAACGGGTCCAAGCATCACTGGACAGCAACCGGCCGAGGGCGTACTGCGGCGCGCTTCCAGATCGACTCCACACACTGTTCGCGGAGCGTCCTCCCCAGCGGTCACTGGAGGAGAAACGGCGCCGGCTTTCTCGCAGCTACAGAATGACCTCTCCTGCCAGGAAAGCAAAGAGCACGAACACCAGAAAGATCGCGACGGCTGCAAAGAACAGCCATTTGGCGATTGTGGATGCACCGGCAGCGATTCCGCTGAAGCCGAGGAATCCGGCTACGATGGATATTACAAAGAAGATCAACGCCCATTTCAGCATGCCACGCTCCCACGCTTCATCAAAAGCGAGGTATGTCAACTGGCCCGTGTCAACTGCGCTCTCGGACCATCCGGCGACAATCGTCGCAAATTGCGAGCGTTCCGATCAAGACGCGCCTCCAAAACGAACGATTGGTGCGGCTGCGTACGCGTGAGCGCCACCGCGATCAAAACCTACCCTCAACCGGAATTCCGGGGTGAGCAGACCAGGAATTCGGTCTCTGGCCGAAACTGCTTCACCTTCAAGCAGGGCAGGATGCAGTCCAACGTTCAGCCCTGGCAAGCGATGTGCGCGGGCAACGGCATCCGCGGCCGCCGCCCCGCCGACCATCAGGCTGGCGGCGCTCAGCGGACCACTCCGGTGAGCGCGCTCGACCGCTTCGTTGATCTCGGTCGCGAGCCCAAAATCGTCGCCATTGATCACGAGACGATGCAACACGGCTCAATCCAGGCGGGCCTGTCGGAGCAAGCACACCAGATTGCATTTCGTTCCTTCGTCGGCACGCGGTCGGAATGATCGGAACCGTACCAAACCCACCTTTTCTCGACGGTCCTCGAAACGGCAGGAACTTGCGCGTACGACGACGTTTGATCGACCACGGCCCCGCGGCCTTTAACTCGGCTCCTCTTGCGAAACGTTCGCCGTCATGATCAACAGCCTCATCGTGCGGATCGTCGATTTCTGTGCGCAGCACAAATGGACGACGCTGGCGTTCGGCATCGTGCTCATGATCGGCTGCACTCTGTTCGCCGTCCTGCACTTCCAGATCAAAACCGACGTCGACACGCTGATCGCACAGGACCTGCCGTGGCACCTGCGCCAACGCGAACTCGAGCGGGCGTTCCCGCAGCGTGCAGTCACCGTGGTCGTGGAAGGAAGTACGGCCGAGGGCGCGACGCTGGCCGCCGACCGCCTGGCCGCGGCGCTTCGTGACGATCGCGCCCGTGTCCGCGAGTTGAACAGGCCGGACGCCGGCTTGACCCTCGATGCCAACGGGCTGCTGTACAGCTCGAAGGCCGATCTCGAGCAACTGACTGGCGGCCTCACCAGCGCCAAACCACTGCTGAGCGGGCTGGCTTCGGATCCCTCTTTGCGGGGCGTTCTCAACGTACTGACGTCCGTTGTCAAATCAGGCAAGGTCGATCTCGCTTCTTTGTCTTGGCCGCTGTCGCAGGCGAGCAGGACCCTGGAGGATGTGCTGGCCGGGCGACCCGCCGCCTTTTCTTGGCAAGCCCTGCTCGAAGGTCATGATCTGCCGCTCAGCCGGAGACGACACTTCATCGAGGTCGCTCCCGTTCTCAACTTCGATCGGTTGCAGCCCGGCCGCGCCGCGACACAGGCCATCAGAAGCACCGCGCATGACCTTGCGCTGAGACGAGACTATGATGCGACCGTCGCGCTGACCGGACAGGTCCCCATGAACGACGAGCAGTTCTCGGTCATTCGCAAAAGCGCTCTTCGCGACACGCTGGCCGCGGCCCTCGGCGTGGTCGTCGTGCTCTGGCTCGCCCTCCGGTCATGGAAGCTGATCGCTGCCGTCCTATTCAGTCTTGCGGTTGGCCTCGCGGCAACCGCCGCCCTCGGCCTTCTCATGGTCGGCTCGTTCAATCTGATCTCGATCGCATTCTTCGTGCTGTTCGTCGGTCTTGGGGCCGATTTCGGCATCCAGCTCAGCGTACGCTACCGTGCCGAACGCCATGACATCGGCGACCTCCGAAAGGCGCTCAGGAGTGCAGCACACAAGGCCGGTGATCCTCTGGCATTGGCCGCCGCTGCAACGACGGTCGCCTTCTTCGCCTTTCTGCCGACCAACTACCGCGGTCTCTCCGAACTCGGGTTGATCGCCGGGTTCGGCATGATTCTCGCGTTTGCATTTAGCATCACGATGGTGCCGGCGGCGCTCGTGGTGCTGGCGCCTCAGGGCGAGGCGGCGCCGATCGGCTTTCCTTGGCTCGGGCCGATCGAGACTTTTCTGCAACGTCGCCGGGCCGTCGTCCTTGCGCTGACGGCCATCGCCATCCTCGCGGGTATTCCGCTCCTGTTTCAGCTCCGGTTCGACTTCAATCCGGTCGACCTGCAAGATCCCTCTTCGCCTGCGGTCGCCACCTATCGACGGTTGCAGCAGGACCCGTTGACGGCGAGTTTGGGAGCCGAGCTGCTCGTCGACAGCGTCGCTGAGGCCGATCAAGAGGCGAGGCGGATTTCAGCACTGCCGCAGGTCCAGCGAACAGTAACTCTCTCCAGCTTCATTCCGGCGAACCAGGACGAGAAGCTTGCCGTCTTGCACCGGGCAAGCACCGTTCTCGGGCCGGCGCTGCGTCCTGCAAGCAAGATACAAGCACCGACCGACCAGGAGAACGTCGCGGCCCTCGATGCGGCGGCCAAGGCGCTCAATGAAGCTGCCGACAATGCCGAGAGCTCAGGTGCGAGCGCGGCGCGCGATCTCGCCGGGCTGATCGAGCGCTTGGCTCGCGCCGATCCTGCGGCGCGGGATCGCGCCGAACTCGCATTCATCCGTCCATTGACTTACGACCTCGATGCGCTCAGATCCGGCTTGTCGGCCAATCGCGTGACGCGTGCGACGCTGCCGCAAGACTTGAAGCGGGATTGGGTGCTTCCGGACGGCCGGGCGCGTCTGCAGATCGTGCCGAAAGGGAACGCCAACGATGTCGACGTCCTGCGCGCCTTCGCGCGCGCGGTACTCGGCGTTGCTCCCGCTGCAAGCGGCCCGGCGATCAGCTACTACGAGTCGAGCCGCACCGTAATCAGCGCGTTCGTCAAGGCCGGCGTCCTGGCGCTGCTGGCGATTACCGCCCTGCTCTATGGTGCGTTGCGGAGGATCAGCGACGTGCTCCTGACTCTCATTCCCCTGCTCGTTGCATGTCTGCTTGCGCTCGAGGTCATGGTGATGTGGGGGCTGTCGCTGAATTTCGCGAACATCATCGCGCTTCCGCTCCTCCTTGGCGTGGGTGTTGCATTCAAGATCTACTACATCATGGCTTGGCGAGCCGGGAAGACCGGTTTGTTGCAATCTGCCCTGACACAGGCGGTCGTGTTCAGCGCCCTGACCAATGCGGTTGCGTTCGGAAGCATGTGGACCTCCAAATATCCGGGTATGTCGAGCATGGGCAAACTGATGGCGCTGTCGCTTCTCTGCACCATGACGGCCGCCGTGCTGTTTCAGCCGGTGCTGATGGGCCCTCCGAGGGATGTCAAACCGTTCGCACACGAAAGTCCCGAGACGCCATCGGCCGAATGAAGACACGGTCCGCGACCGGTCCAAGTCCAGTCTTGTCCCGGGAACGATCAGTCCCACCAAGTGGGAATCATTTTCGCCGCGCCGATCACCGTAATCGCCTTTGTGGCGGTCAAGAAGCTCTATCTTCGCGAAGTGCTCGGACAACGCACGAGCTTGCCGGGCGAACCTGCACCGTGAACAGGAACCTTATCCCGCGCCCGCCCATTAAGCGGTTCGGGTATGACGGCCGAGGCCCGCGATGGATCTGGCGATATCGATTGCATGGCTCATCTGTGCTATTTGGCTGATCGTCGTCGGTGTCAACCTGAGCGAGCAGCAATATGCTGCTGCGCTCGAAGCCGCAGCCTCCGCCGGGTTGTCGGACCGGATCGACATTCAGCTCCGACATTACTGCGATCTCGACGACGCCAAGCTCTTCGATCGGATCGTCTCGGTCGGCATGTATGAGCACGTCGGGCTTGACAATCTTCCGGCCTATTTCCAAACGGTGCACAGGCTGCTGCGTCCCGGCGGAGTATTCCTGAACCATGGGATCGTTTCGACCGACGCCGCCGGCCGCCCGCGCGGACCGCCGGGCGGCGAGTTCATCGAACGGCACGTCTTTCCCGGCGGCGCCGTGCCGCACTTGTCGCGCGTCCTTGTCGAGCTCTCCGCGGCCGGCCTCGAATTCGCCGATGCCGAAGATCTTCGTCCGCACTACGCACTGACGCTGCAGCATTGGAGCCGGCGGCTCGAAGAGCGCCTGCCTGATGCCTACGCAGCGGCTCGACCGGAGGTCGTCCGCATCTGGCGGGTTTTCCTCGCCGGCATGGCCTGCGCTTTCGAGCGCGGTTGGTTATCGATCGCACAGGTGCAAGCTTTCAAGCCCCTGGCCGACGGCTCGGTCCGGCGCCCGTGGACACGGGACCACCAGTATATCTGCCCTTCAATTCCCGTCATGGCGCGGTTTCCGTCCCCGTTCGAACCTGCAAGCGCGGAATTTGGTGCCACGGGGCCGTCCTCATCAGCGTCAATGGAGCCGCCGTGATGTTGAGCAAGTTGATGGCCACCATTGATCGATCCCTCCGCAGCCGTCAGCACATCTTCGAGTATAGCTCGTCGGCCGGTTGCCTGTTCCGGATTCAGCGGGCGAGCAACCGTAGCGCGCTAACTCTGCCGGATGGAACGTATCTGCCTCCTGGTGCTCCGATGCTCGCGCTCCACGTCTGGAACGAGCACGTCCCCCCGCTTCCCGCCAGCGGAACCAACTTGGCTTGGGGACGACGGATTTCGCGCGAGATCGACCTTTCGCTGCGCGAGCTGGCCGCGTTTGTGGCGAGCCGCAGCGACTTCGCGGATATCGTCGCGATCAGTGCAACGCTCGCCTTCGGGTCCGACGCGATCGCTCCGCTCATGATCGCGCTCTCGGGACGCTACGGTTTCGCCAGACCGATCGAGCAGGCAAGGTCACGAAAGACCGCCGCCGACCGCCTGCACCAGATCGGCGAGAATATCCTTATCACTTTGCTGGTATGGTCGCACAACCCGAGGGCGCTGCGCGGCAACACCATGCGGCGTACCCGCCTGCACGTGTACATGATGCGCGAAACTCTCATCAGCCGGTTTGGCCAGAGGTCCGATCACGCTGCTCTCCGGTCATGAACCGGCTGCCATCCTCTCGCGTTGGCCTGAGCGCTGCACGCCGAACCCGTTTGCTTCGAACCACCTGAGCGCATCCTCGACACCGAACTGGTAGGCCCTCGCGGCATAGCCCAACTCACGCTCGGCCTTACGGCTGCTGAAATACATTCGGTGTCGCGCGAGCTGTACACCCGTCCACGTCGCCAACGGCTCCCTTCCGGTCAGATAAGCACTGGCCTCGCCCGTCAACGCAGCCGGTACGGCTGCGTACCAAGGCAAGCGGACAGCGCGAAAGCGCCGGCCTAGCTGCGAGGCTACTTCGGCCAGCAATTCCGACAAGGATACGTTCTGGCCGCCGAGCACATAGCGTTCGCCGATCCGTCCCCGGTGCAAAGCCGCCAGGTGCCCCCGAGCCACGTCCTCGACGTGGACGAGGTTCAATCCGGTGTCGACGAATGCCGGCATGCGGCCCGTCGCTGCAGCAACCAGGACACGACCGGTGGGCGTCGGACGTCTATCACGTGGGCCGATCGGCGCAGACGGATTGACGATCACGGCGGGCAATTTCCGCTCGCGTACCCTTTCGAGAACCAGTCTTTCCGCCAGTATCTTGCTGCGTTTGTAGGGTCCGACAGCCAAGGCGAGGGGCAGACTATCTGGTTCATCCGCAACCGGCTCGCTGCCAGTTTCATATCGCAAAGTGGCGACGCTGCTGGTGTAGACGATACGCTCGATTCCTGCTCGCAAGGCCTCCGACATCAGATGATCGGTACCAACCACGTTCGTTGCCAGAAGCTTCGCACCATGGTGCAGGGATAGTCTGTAGTCCGCCGCGACGTGAAACAAATAGCGGCATCCGTCACAGGCCTTTCGCAGCGACGCCGGATCCAAGAGATCGCCATGAACGAAGTGGACCCCGGCGCAGGAGAGGTCGGCGTAATTGCTGTCCCTTCGAACCAGCGCCCGGACTCGATATCCGTGCCGGACGGCTTCGCGAAGCACCGCAGAGCCGATGAAGCCGCTTGCACCGGTCAGAAGGACATCGGCTGCGCTCTGGGACATCCCACCCTCATCATGGAACTTTGTTCGTTGGCCGCCTCGCGAGCCGCAATCGCCCGACAACATGCGTCCAGCGAGCGCCTGGTTCGCGGCCAATCCGAAAACAGAAGAAGCACAGCCAAGGCGTCCCGTGGACGTCGCAACACGAGTTGCCCGAGACGGAGCGGACTCGTCTGCCCGCCCGAGGAGATGCAACTGACCGCGGCCTCGGGTACGCGCCGCTGAACGCCATCCACGACGACGCGAACAGCAAGAAACGGGATCTCGTTGACCGCGGCCATACGCGCAATCGCATGCGATTCCATATCGACGGCGAGAGCGCCCGACCGTCGGGCAAGCTCGTATCGCGCTGCAGCGCTCGTGACGGCGACATCCGACCCTGCAATCGGTCCGTAAATCGCCGAGGGCATATCCGCGAGCATGCGACCTGCCCATTCATCGTCGGTCGCGTGCCGTTGCTCGTTGGCGACAATTTCCGAGGCAACGACGACGTCGCCCACGTTGAGGTCATCACATAGCCCACCGGCAAGTCCGAGGCTCACGAGCCCTCTGCAGGCCGGCGCGCGCAGATTTGCGAACCGTATCAAGCTTCCCTCAGATGGCTCGGTTCGATCGTCCCGTGTAAAGTGCCGACCGGCAATTTTCGCCTCGAGTTCCAACGCCACGCAGATGGCGACGGGCGCGGGCACATCCGAGGTTCGCATGATCTTCATGGAATTCGGTCTCTGTTGACCACGCACGCGCCTTGCCCAACGAGCCCAATAGCCCGTCGGGAGTCAAACGCAAACACACACCTCATGGTTGCTCGCGGCATTGCACAACAATGAATCTCCCCGTCGCCAGCTTACTCTCGGCCTACCCGAAACGGCGGGAAGTCCGATAGTCGTCGATTCCAACTTAGGAACAGTCCGGCATGCACATTCATTCGCATTAGATGCCTGCAACGGATCGATCCGGAACGCAGGCTCGGAGCCTCCTCACGGTCGCTCGCCTTTGTCCTGCCTAGAGCAACGTGACCCGATCATGATACCACCTAGCCTCCATATCATCGGCGATCTATGTCTAGCCGGTGCCAGCCTTGGCATCCTCTACAACTGTTTCGCTGCCGGGGCCGTTCTCTGGTTCTTCGCTCATCCTCCCGAGCGATCTCCCAAGCGGTCGGCGCCCCGACCGGTCACAGTGCTCAAGCCGATTCATGGCTCCGAACCAGGTCTCTTCAAGCGCCTCCAGGATCTTTGCCGGCAGGATTATACGGGACCGATTCAGCTGGTTGTCGGAGTCCAGAGCTCCCAGGATTCCGCCATCCACGTCGTTCGATTGCTCAAACGCCTGCATCCAGACCTTCACATCGATCTCGTCGTCGACGAAAGGTCTCAGGGCATCAATCGCAAGGTAGGGAACCTCGCCAATATGGATTCCGCAATAACATACGATACGATCGTTCTGTCTGACAGCGACATCGTCGTTGGGCCTGACTTCCTGCGGCTTGCTACCGCCGAACTCGATCGTGAAACCACCGGCGCCGTCACCTGCCTCTACTACGGCATTGCGGCTCGTGGCCTATGGGGCCGGCTATCGGCGTTGAGCATCAATTCGACCTTCCTTCCAAACGTCATCGTTGCACTCGTATGCGGCGCAGCCTCGCCGTGTTTCGGCTCGGCAATCGCGTTGCGGCGCGACGTGCTGCGGCGGATTGGCGGATTTTGCGCCTTTCGCGACGAACTGGCCGACGATTATGCAATCGGCCAAGCCGTAAGGTCGCTCGGGCTCAAGGTCGTCATTCCTCCCTGGGCCGTCGGTCATGTCTGCTTCGAGCCCAATTTTTCTGCCTATTGGCACCATCAACTGCGCGTCCATCGCACGATCCGTGCGCTGGACCCGGTGGGCTATGGCGGGCTCATATTCATGCAGCCAATGATGCTTTCGCTATTGGCCGGCCTGTTCGGAAGCGCCTATCCGTTCCTGCTCGTTGCAATCGCGCTCGCCAGCCGGATCGCCTTGACCGAAACGGTCGCCCGAACATTACAGATTGAGGGCAGGGAACGACTGCACATCGTTATCCATATTATTCATGATGCGATCATGTCGGCCGTGTTCGTGGCTGGCTTCTTCGGCGCCAACATCGCGTGGCGCGGGCAGCGCTACCGGATATTGGAGGACGGCACTCTCGACGACGCGGGTTGAGCCCTTTCAATGGAGACTGCGCTCGCTGGCGGCGCCGCGACCTTGTTGCCTCAGAAAGCAAGCGCGGCGGCGTACCACCGATCGATTCGGCGATTTACAATGCACCGCCATCCGCTCTTATCTAGCGCTCAGACAGCCAGCTGGAGCGCGAACCATCATGGACAGAGTCGAAGGCTGTTTTGCAATCATGACCATGATCGGCGTTCTCCTCCTGCTCGGCGGCTTGGCTGCCTTGAGCATGATTGGCCCAGCACAGCCGGCGGCTTTGGCTTTGCGCGATCTCAGTCAGATATCCGATCCAGCCTGAAGCGCCGACCGCTCGCGTGCGGATCGCCTCGCATTTCGGACGCTGCCTAAGAGCGCGCCGACAGTTCCAGCGGAGCCTGTTCCAGCGAACGACAACCGCGCCCCGGGACCTGAGCCCGGGCGCTACGTCGGCCGAGCGGTTTTGTGAGAAGCCGCCCACTGCTCACGGTTCAGCGCGCCGCTCGCACCGGGACGGCGGCTCCTGGAGCTAGCCGATTCGACGCGCGAGCATTACGGACTGTCTCGACCATCTGGAACGCCAAGCCATTGTCAGAACGGATCGCGGTCTCATCGTTATCTTGGACCATCGCCGTCTCGTCGACCTCTGCTGTAACTGCTTCAGAATCATGGACCGAGACTATGATCGTCAGCTTTCTTGCTATCCTGCGCAAGCTTCGGATGGGATCATGGCATGAGCCGTGGTATCGACCAGCCGAGGCGATCAGACGCAATATCCTTTCATCCTTTGGCCGGCCTCTTGGACCCGCTCCACCGCTTCTCGCTGTGCTGGAAGTCGCTCCTTGCACTTCCCCAACGTTGAAACGACCCGGCCGATCCAGGCCGGGTCATAGATCGCGAAGGGCTTCTTCGCCCGTGATGGGACGCCTACCCGGGCAATGATGCCTTCAGAGGACGAGCAGCAGCATTGCTGACGCTGCCGTTCAAGATCTTGGTCATGTCGACGTCTCGACCATAATACTGACGGTTGTTGTCGTCGTCCCAATTAATGTCGGTGACGCTGATTGTCGCGCCGACGTAGGCCCCGGATGTGTTGCTCCACATGACGATATCGCCCTTGCCCCAAGACGCCTGACCGTTGGCGGAGTAGTTCACGATCGAGAGGCCCGCGTCGGCATTCAGAGAGAACTTGTTGCCGCTCTTGAATGCGTCGACCGCACCCTGGCTCATCAACAGGAACGCGACCTGACCGCCGGATCCGCCGACCTGTGGTCCGAAACTGATCGCACCGAAGTCATAGAAAGCCGGATCACTCCACTTGCCGTCCTCCCGTACGGTCACCAGTCCCGCTCCTCCCCGTGCGCCGACAATCGCCGCGCCACGTCCGAAATCCGGGACGAGATAAAGCCCTTTCGCCTTCTTCAAAGCCTTTGCAAGCTCCGGATCGTCTTGCATGGTCTTCACCATCTGGGCTGCCTCGTTGACGAGCCCCTGGGCGTCGCTCTGGTTGGCGGAATTCGCCTTGCCGACGGTCACATTGCCATGGTCGGCATTATTCCGATCAGCGCTCCCGGTGGCACCACTACCGCCTGCGCCCGCGGCGCCAACCTGATCGTTCGCTACCGGAAGATTTTCCGCATTCTGCAGATGCTTCTGCAGAACGGGCAAGGACGCCTGAGCCCATGATCTCAGATCTGCGTTTCCGGCGTTCCCATTGGCAAAGTCTTGAAAGATCCGAATCGCTCGCTGATGCCCGTCGATCTGACTTCGACGGTAGCTCTGCTCGAACTTCGCGCCCTTCAGCTGCTGAAGCTGCGCGAGCTTCTGCCGATGCTTCTCATCGAGCCGCGCGGGAATCTTCACGCCTGACATCCCCGATACGATCCGCTTCAGGTTCTGCCCCAGATTCGTATGATCTGTTTCGATCATCGACGCGAATTCCTTATAGGCGGGCCGTTTTGCGGTATTTTCCGCCGCACGAGCCGCTTCGATCTCCATCATATTTATATTGGCGGCCTCATCGACGAATTTCTGAGCGCCCTGCGATTGCGGGACGTTCGGTGCCTGCATCGCGCCGCCGGCGGCATCGCCAGCCGACTTGCCACCATTCTGCGCAACAGCTGGGAACGTGATGATCATCAACCCTGACAAGGCAAGAGCAAGCATTCTCATGCGAGAATCCTCCATGAAGTGCTGGCGCATGAGCCTCACGCGCCTCCAGATCACAAACGCCGACCGCAGGTTATGTTTTCAATCGGGACGGTACGCTGGCGCGCATTCCGCTGAATTGTCAGCGCGATCGATGCGCGTTTCCGGCTTGAATCGGCCGGGACGTTGAGTAGAACCGATTGGCGATCGCAAGCGCCCTCGATTCGTCGTTTTCCAGGACGATCTTTTGCGCGAGCATGACGTCACCTGGCGGCAAAGCCGCGGCTGGCCCGAAGCAGAGCCCGGCAACCGGATCATCTTTCTCGTTCAATTCGCGAATGTTCGATATGCTACCGTAATAGATGCGGTACCTTTGGCCGCTTTCGCTCCCAAGCACATCGACATAGCCGTGACTATCGAATGTCTCGCGCTGCCCAGGCGAAAGCCACTCTCTCAATAGCTTCCGGCCGCGCGCCTCAGGCGTACGCTCGCGTTGCGAACTCCTGTACAGTTCACGCACCGCAACCAGCCTCTGCTCCCGTGAGACATGGCGGAGCTTCCCGGAGAGACGGCCGAAGCCGAAGAGCTTCACGCTAGCCACCTACAAGTCTCGGAAAGAAGATCGTCTCATGCGCTGTCGGATCGAACGAGCGGACAAACCGCAGGTCGCCCGAAGCAGTCCGCGTCGCCGCGGTGAACCCGGTAGAAGTGAGTCGCTGAAAACGCCGCTCGGCCTCAAGTATTTCCTGGGCATCATCCGGAGCGAACTGATACCGGGCGTCACCGGTCGAATCCATTACGATTTGCGTTGCCATGCTAAGCTCCCTGCAGATTCTTCCGACCCCTCTTTGCGGTCTCCGTTTGTGTTTGGCGGCACTCTTCTTGAGCTGCAATGCCGTGTCGCGAATCCCGTTCCAAATCAGATTGCATGCTGTTTTTTGTCCTTTTCGTCCTCGTGATGCGCACCGATGGAGATTGATGCGATCTGCATGGCTCTCACGTATCGACAATGCCAGTTGTCGCTGAAGCACATGCGGACAGAGACAAAGAACGGCACGCGCGCAAGTACGGCACCGTACTTACCGAGTACGCTGTTGTACGAACCGCTGTTGGCCTCTGCATTAACCCATGAGGCCTTGCGCTTGAATCAAACCGCTGCACATTGGATCGCACCGCCGCGCATGCAGGGACGAGCAAGGTCCGCGCCAATTGCTGGAGGGCCGCGGCGATCTCCTGGCGTAGTTACCCGCTGACAGCCCGGCCGGTTCACGGGATCATCGCAGAGTTGGAAAGCCGTATTGGACAAATCCGGTCGGCACACCCGCACCGAAAGCAGCGGGAACTTCGATGAATCATTCCGAATGTCCGCGCGGAACCAACCGTACCGTCGCCCATTGATCATTGATCTACCGCGGCCGCCTCGCTGCACATTTCTATTACTCTGTTACTCGCGCATCATTTTCTGCGACCGCGCAAGGAATCCCTCGGATGATCCAGACACACCGGTGCGCCTGCAGGTGCGGCCACGGCTTCCTCAGCAGTGCACCACCGCAAAACCCTGATGTTGGCTGCCGACTGAGTGCGCTTTCGACATGCTACCAATGATGCAAGCCTCTCCCTGGAACGAACGGCACAAGCTCGCATTGGCCTGCCGAAGCAGGTCCACGCTTGCAGGAGAATCCCAAGGCAATGTTCAGGAACAATGTTGCTGTCGTCTTTCACTCGGCTACCCTCGGATCGCCTTCAGCGCAACACCATGTCACATCCCTGAGTCACATCCCTGAACGTCACATCCCCGAACGAATATTCTTTACTCACGTCTCTCGCATCACCGCCACTGCCCCGCTCGCAGGCTACGAAGCTTGGAGACACGGATTTTGGATCTGACCTCCCCTGAACGCGGGCCGCTCGGCCCCCTCGTCGTGCTGGTCGCAGCCGCCGCGGGCGCGCTGTTAGCGCTCTATTATTATCTCGTCCCCTTAACCGGGGTAACCGGGACGCCGGGCGCGTTGCTCGTCATCGGCTCCAGTCTGGCACTCGTCATCGACGCCCTCGTTCTCTGGTTTAGCGGACGCCGCTTGCTGTTCGGAGTGTTCTGGACCCTCGGGCTGCTTGGTGCGCTCTGCACACTGACCGCCGCATGCTTCCTGCATGCGTGGTGGTTGTCGGCAGCAATGATGGTCGTCCTCGTCGGGCTGGTTGTGACCCTTGCCGCCCCATTGCGGCAGAGGAGGGCCGCGGCATGAGTACCCGTCCAATCTCCAGAGTTGCCCCCTTTGCGGCGCTCGCGCTTGCCCTCGCCGTTGCGCTGCCGCGGGCCGTCGCACAGAACGATACCGACAATCCTGCAGCCACCTCCGGGGGAATTCCAGGTCCAGAACAACAGAAGCCTTCAAGCGCGGGACCGCAGCGACCGGGCAGCACCAACGGTCGCGAATCTTCTGCACCGGCTAACGGCCCGTCAGTAGCCGTCGAAGCAGGCGCTCAGCAGCCGTCCGGCCGTTTGCCCGAGCCGAAGCCGATCCCGCTCCTTCCCGCCCGTCCGGTCTGGAACACCTTTCACGGTCAGCTCAACGCGCAGAAGTACTCTCCCCTGACTCAGATCACGGCTGACAATGTTCGATCGCTGGTGAAAGTTTGGGAGTTTCACACCGGTGATGTTTCGGATGGATCGGGCAAGCTGCCGACCACCGTCTGGTCCGCAACGCCGATCTTTGCCAACGACACGCTCTACATCGGCACGCCGTTCTATCGCGTCATCGCGTTGGATCCTGGGACTGGCAAGGTCAAATGGACCTTCGATTCCAAGTCGACGCTCAAAGCATTGACTCAGCCGGCGCTGAAGAACCGCGGGATTGCTTACTGGGAGGCAGTGCATCCCGCCGCTAACCGGCCATGCCAGAAGATTGTCTATCTCGGCTCCATGGACGCGCAGCTCTTCGCCATGGATGCCGACACCGGCGAACTCTGTCGCGATTTTGCGAGCGGGGGCGTACTCAATGTCAACCAGTGGAACGACGTCAACGACAAGTACCCGCTGTCGTTGCTCCAGCCGCCCACGGTCGCCGGCAATCACGTCATTCTGGGATGGGCCGGCAAGGATTGGGCCTATGCTGAGGCCCCGCCCGGCACCGTGTTCTCGCTCGATCCGCAGACGGGCAAGCGCCAGTGGTCGTTTTCCGCGCTCCCGCCGCAGGTCGCGCCCCGCACTGGCACAGCGAATGTGTGGACGGCAATGTCGGTCGACGAGGGACTCGGTTTGGTCTATCTCCCGGTCTCCAGCCCGTCTCCGAATTACTGGGGCGGCAATCGCATGGAGCCGATCCCGCTGGCTACTTCCACGACCGCGCTCAACCTCGAGACCGGCGAGGTCGTGTGGTCTCGCCAGTGGGTGCACCACGACATCTGGGACTACGACATCAACTCCGCTCCGACCTTGATGGACATCACTGTCCATGGGAGGCAGATTCCGGCGTTGATGCAGGCAACCAAGATGGGGTTTCTCTTCGTCGTCGACCGCCGCACTGGCGAGGACGTCTGGCCGATCGAAGAGCGCCCGGTTCCGGGCGGCGATGGCTCGATAGAGGGTGAAGTCTACGCGCCCACCCAGCCATTTCCCACCAAACCGCCACCGTTGCTCGATCAATCGAAAAAGCCTCCCATCTGGGGCGTCGCCGATCTGGTCGGATTGGGCGAATGCTCGCGGCTGTGGGACAGTCTCGATTACAAAGGCATGTACACCCCGCCGACTCACAAGGGTGAGGGCACTTTCGCGTACCCTGACTCCGCCGGAGGCGTGCAGTGGGGAGGCGTGGCGTACGATCCACAGAACAAGACTGCCATCGTCAACTTCTCGCACGTGGTGCAGTACATCAAGCTATACCCTCGCAAGGAGTATGAGCAGCACACCGGCGGGTCTGGCAACGAGCAAGGCTTCTACCCGCAGGAGGGTGCCCCATACGGCATGTCACTCGACAACGCGCTGAACTGGCTCGGCATGCCATGCTGGAAACCGCCGTTCGGCGAGATGGCCGCCGTCGACATGAACACTGGCGACATCAAGTGGCGCCGTCCCATCGGCGCCTCGCAGAAGTGGGGCTTCTACATGCCGGAATCCATGGGCTCGGTTACAATCGGTGGCCCCGCGGTGACGGCCGGAGGAGTGATCTTCATCGGAGCCTCGATGGATGCCAAGGTGCGGGCCTACTCTCTGACCGACGGCAAGGAGCTTTGGTCCGACATCGTGCAGGCGCCTGCTGTCTCCAATCCCGCTGTATACGAGTACAAGGGCCGCGAGTACGTCGCCTTCATCGCGGGAGGCAACACGATCCTCAAAGACCAAGTCGGCGATCAGGTCGTCGTTTATGCGTTACCGTAGGGCGGCGGTGCATCGCGCGGATTGTCAGCCTTTGGCGACATCGCTATGCGGATCATGGTCTTGAAGGTCTGCAAAGCAAGCCGCTGTCGGGCAAGCAGCCGATCTATACGAAAGCCACCGACAAGCGGGCCGCCATATCACCCGGCTATGATTCCGGGTACTAGATTCCGCGCAAGGGATCACCAATAGCGTTGGGCCGTCTCAGCAGACGGCCCATTTGCTTGCGCATCTACGACGACCTTGATCCTAGATGAACGGCTTACCGCCGGTCACCGCGACTGTCGTCCCCGACGTATAGCTCGATAGCGGATCCGCAAGCATCACGTATGCCGTTGCAAGCTCGGCCGGCTGCCCTGCGCGCTTCAGCGGCACCTGCTGACCAAAATTTTTCACGGTATCTTCGGGCATGGTCGAGGGGATCAGCGGCGTCCAGATCGGACCCGGAGCGACCGCGTTCGCCCGAATCCCTTTCTCCGCCAGCATCTGGGCAAGTCCACCCGTGAAGTTCTGGATGGCGCCCTTCGTCGTGGCGTAGGCAAGCAGGATGGGATTGGGCATGTCGGAGTTCACGGAGGCCGTGTTGATGATCGCGCTTCCCGGCTTCATGTGGGCGACCGCAGCCTTGGTAAGATAGAACATGGCGTGGATATTGGTCTCGAATGTGCGCTGCCATTCTTCGTCGCTGATGTCGCCGATATCGGAGAACGTCGCCTGATGAGCCGCGTTGTTGACGAGGATGTCGAGCCCACCAAGTTCCTCGACGGCACGACGGACGATGGTGCGGCAATGCTCGGGATCGCGGATATCGCCGGGAATCAATACAGCTTTGCGCCCTTCCCTCTCCACCAGGGCCTTGACCTCGGCGGCGTCTTCATTCTCGTCCAGATAGGCGATGACGACGTCGGCCCCCTCGCGCGCATAGGCAATGGCGACCGCCCGGCCGATGCCGCTGTCGCCGCCCGTGATGATTGCCTTCCTGCCGGCAAGGCGTCCGGAGCCGCGATAAGAGTCCTCGCCATGGTCGGGCCGGGGATTCATGGCGCGGGTCGAGCCTGGCATCGGCTGCTTTTGGGCCGGATAAGGCGGCCTGGGATAATTGCTCATAGCGGTCTCCGGGGGTTTGGCCCGTTAACCGCGGCCAGCCGCGAGCGTTCCTGGCGTCCGACGCCGCGCGGCAGACAGGAACATCTCGCGCGCGGCCACATTCTCCGACCAGGGGCCGAACGGCCGAAGTGCGGCCAGACGGAGCAGACTTTATGTTGCGGGAATTGCGCGGCCTTGCGCAACCGGGCGCCATCGCGGCTGTGGTGATCGTCCTGCCAACGCCAAGCCGACGATTCGCATGAATTCACTCCGCGGAGATTATGGCCCGCGCCCCTGGTGGAGCGGGCGGGTTGAAAAAGGACCGCACAATCCTCAAGCATCGCATTGACGCCGAGGTCTAACGGCTTCCTGCGGCTCCGCCATCGCCAATCAAGGCGAACGGAGCCCAAATGGCCGGATAGGCCGATATATCCTGAGTTTCGTCGTTCATAAGGTCTAGCATGGCCTCGCGAAGCGCCTCCGACCTTCCGAGACTTGGGTTCTGCCGCAAGAGGCGGAATGTCGACGTTGTCAGTCGTGTGGCCGCGGAAGTCTCAACGGCCCAATGAGTCACCAGAAGGGCTCGGGCCCCTGCATAGAAGAAAGATCTCGCTAGTCCGGACAGCGCTTCGGCTCCCGGCTTGTCGCCTGCGATCGTGTTGCAGGCTGACAGCACCACCCAATCCGCATTGAGACTGAGTTGAGCGACCTCGCTGGCCGTCAGCAGGCCATCGTCCCTGTCGCTGGGCACGCGTCTCGCTAGTCGGCCCAAACAGCTTTTCCCGGATCACGACGACCTGCTTCAGATGGGCGGCAGCTTCGTCGAGCCGGTTTGTCTCGAGGCATATCTCCGCCAGATCGGCCAGTATGATACTGTAACTCTCGCTGTCTTTGCCGTACCGGGAAAGTATCTCCTTCTCCAGTTTTCGCGCGTCCGGTTCCGCCGCCGAATAGTCGCCCCTATCAATCAAGGCGCGGATGGCATCGCGTCTGTCCTGCACGCTCGCGGACGCTTGAGCAATTGACTCCGAAAGCGGCAGCATCGAACCGCCTGCCGCAAGCAGCAGCAGCCAGATAGTTATCGCGATAGAGCGCATGATGTTCGACCTAGCTGATGCAGAAGGCATCGCCCCGGGGGGTCGCCCGCGAAGCGCCTCTTCTTGGTCTGCGCCTATCAACCGGCCATAGCCTGCAACGACTTTCCGCTTCATCGTGAAGTTGAACCGTATTCATATCGGTGGCTCTGCACCAGTCTTCTCGGTGACCAAGTCGCAATAGCTACAGCAGATCATGATCAACGCTGCGCCCATATGCGTACGTGAGGGTCATTCAGCGCGACATGAAGATTTGCCTCGACAGTTTCGGTCCTGACTAGGGTCGCGCGGCGACGAAGAAGCAATCGTCGTTCGAGGGCAATTAGGGACCGATTCTCGGCCACTGCATACTTACGATCGGCAAGGTCCGCGCGAAAATGCTGCATTCAAATCCTAGGCCGGTCCGATTCCTTGGCGTTACGCAATGTGGCGCGCGGCGCTGAGAGTAATAGAAAGAGAGCCCTGGCGCCCTTGTAGCTGGCCGCCCTGCGGCTGCTTTCGCGGCCAAGCATCACGGGTTTTCCGGGCGACGCGCAGACCATCCATTCCCAGGAGCGGGAACGTCTTCGAACGGAAATATCGAATGTCGTGAAGCTGGAGCGGTCATCTTTCCGGCCAGTCCGAACGATCGCCCGATGTTCACCAAGGCGGCTCAACCAAGACCCCTCTCTTTTGATGCGAAGGCGAAGAATTCAATAGACCGACTGGTTTTGCCGGGGATGACCCATTTGGGTCATGCCGAAAGCTTTGCATGCGGCAACAACCTCTTAGTTCGAACCAGACCGATACGGAATGGGATGCCTAACCAAATGGCGGTCCAGACAACTCAGTTGGCCATTGATTGATGATGCGACTCATCTCCATCGGAAGGCCTCGTAAAATGATCAGGACTCTCATTGCCTTCGGTATTGGCATGCTCCTGGCAGCGCTAGCTCATGCCCAGCTAAACCGGGTAAAGCTCGACGCGCCGGGCAAGCTGGCGTTTGGCTCGACTTACAACCAGGCAACGGCGGCGCTTGGCGGGGACGCGGAGCCCTACCAGCTCGATCCACCGCAGCCGGGCACAAAAGCGCTTCTTTGCGACAAGTGCGCGCCTTTGCGAATGTCGAGGGCTTCACCATCGTGAGCGCTGCTTCGACTGACGCATCCCAGCCCGCAAAGAGATGCAAGCCGCGCCGGGAGCGCCCGCAGCGTTAAGGTCTCTAAGGCTTCAGCCGTCGCATGCAGAGCTGCTTGTCGTCCGGCTTGTGGTGGAAGCCGTATTGGATGCATCCCTTGTCCTCTGCCGGCGCATGTTTCGATATCCTCAGATGCAGTCTGGATGGCTGGCCCTCGCCATGGTCGTCACATCTCGGCAGGTTAGGCGAAGACGACATCGCCTCGTGCCGACGCCGCCATCGAAACGGGGGTGACGCCCACCCCGGTTAGCAGCACCAGACCGTCGGTTGCATCTTGGACGAAGCTGATCCTTCATCCCAAGTCGGCCGCCCAATTGAAGCGTAGACGTCCGACGTCGAAAGCGGCGTACACAGCAGTTGATGTCGCTCGGCGTTTGATCGGACTAAATGAAACTTGACGAACCGGCATGACCCGAACGGGTCAATGCTCGAGCTTTCGGCGTAGAGGCCGCCCTCGGTTCGCGGCATCGCTTACCCGCCTACTCGTTAAGTAGCGCATCCTGCTTATGGTGTCACTTTACCGTATCGCACGGCGAGTCCCCGCAACTTCTGTCTTTTTCTTCGTAGAACTGCGGAGTGGGCTTGCTCCCGGTCCGCTCTGACGCGAAATTTCTTGTCCGCTCTTGGGGAGGGCGTGAATTGTGAGCGGAGGGGGCACTCTTGAAGTCAAATGGACTTGATACTGACCAGTTGTCGAAAGTCATCGATCGACTTGGGGACGCTGCGGTGGATCCCGCGGCTTGGCCCGTCATCATGGATGATATCTGCAGAGCAGTTGGCGCATCGGCGGCCCTTCTTCTCCAAAGCGACGTTCGAACGCCGGACGTCCCGCGGACGCAATCGATTGATGAGGGGACTCAAATCTACTTCAAGCAAGATTGGCACCTGAGGGATCCGCGAGCCGCCGGATTTCCGCGCATGATGTCCGGCGAGATCGTCACCGACCACGATATCCTGACGCCGGAGCAACTCCGTTCCGATCCCATGTACAATGAGGTCCTGTATCCGTTCGGTTTTCAGTGGTTCGCGGGCGTCGGCTTTTGGGCCGAGTCGGCCGCCTGGGCGCTGACCCTGCAGCGAACGGGCCGCGAGGGTCCGTTCGAGGCCTGCGACAAACGCTTGCTTGCGCGGCTTGGGCCACGATTGACGGAGACGGCCACACTTGCCACTGTGGTCGGCCGGGTCGCCCTCACCTCCATGACCGACGTGCTGGGCCGGGTGCGCCAGCCCGCGCTGGTTCTCAACCGGCAGGGCATGGTCCTGAGCGCGAACGCGGCGGCCGACGCCGGCTTCGACGAGGAAATCCGGATCAGAGACCGGCGATTGGTTGTGCGTGACAAAAAGGCGGCCGCCAGACTCGATCAGCTTGTCGCCATGATCCGATCGACATCGGAGGCCGCTCCGTTGCCCATCGCGCCGATCGTGATCCGCCGCACCGCAAAGCCGCCTGTCGTCGTCCGCGTGTTGCCCGTCGATGGCGCGGCGCGCAGCGTCTTTCTCGGCGCCCGCGCGATGCTGATCCTGTCCAACCTGCTTCCACGACCCGCGCCGGACCCTGGTCTCATTGCCGCGGCCTTCGATTTGACCCCGGCGGAATCGCGACTGGTAGCGCTGTTGACAAGCGGACTGTCTCTCGAAGTCGCCGCCGAACGGCTGCGCATTTCACGTGAGACCGGACGCAATCACCTGAAATCAGCGTTCGGCAAGACCGGCACACACCGGCAGGCCGAATTGATCAGCCTCGTGTCGCAGCTGACATGAGGCAAGTCGAGCTTTCCATGAGCCAACCATGTCGTCTTTCGTCCAGCCGTTAGGGGCAGCATTCGCGGCATCGGCCCCAGGCCGCACATGGGATGACCAGCCAACGTTTCTTCTTGTTCTCAGTCAAGACGCTCCTTGCCTTGGCTGACTCTGATAAGGCAGCATGTGCAAAGAACGATTGTCACTCGCCGCCACCAGCCTGGAACAGGCCCGACAAAATCCTGATTCCGCCGAACAGCATCGCACCCCAAGCGACGACGACGAAGCCCGAACCGCGCGAAACCATCATCGAGAAAGCGGTCACAGCGAGGCCCGCCAGCAATATCAGAACGCCCGTCCAGATCTTGTTTGAAGCTGACTGCTGCATTCCTTATTCCCCGGTTGTAAATGATCGGTCGTCACAAACGCGAGCAGCGTAGCCGGCGCATGGGCTGCTGCGGCCGCGCCGGACATTTTCGGCCTCGACGGCGATGACCACGCGCCGTGACGCGGGCGCGGCGGTTGATGTCATTCGGTCGAAGCTCCCAACTCCAGCCAGAGTAGAAGAAGGCCCCGGCCGCCGCATGACCCAAACGGGTCAGCGGTGCAACGCTTGGGAGGAGCGATGCGGTCCGGCTTCCGGTCCGCGGTCCAGCCTCATGTCGCAGCTGACACGAGTAAAGCCGTGGACTTCCGCATGGGGGCTCAAGTCCGCGATCGAGCAATAGCAGCTTGGATTGCCGCGGCAAGCGCGTGCTGGGCCAGTAAGTTGCGAGCGTGTATCGGCAGCACGACGGCTGACCCGTTTGGGTCATGCCGGACGCTCATGATCGCGCCATCCTCTGCACCACCCGCTTCGCAATGGCCGCCGACGCCGGTGATTTCCCGATCATGTCACGATCTCGCACAGTGCTATCGATCCTGCTAACTATGGCTACGTCCCTTTCCTTTCCCGAGCTTGGCGAAGCCGGGTCGTGGAAGCTCGAATTCGACTCGCGAGAGCATCCATCCCTGACCTATTCGGAAGACGGCAAGATCATCTTTCTGCTCGGTTGCGGTCACGCCTTTGCGTTGCAGGTGAAATATCCCGGCACCCCGAAGACCTCCGGCAGCGCCTCCCTTACCATCAGTAACACCCGCGCCAGCGCCAGATTGCGCGGGGAATTCGAAGAGCCCGCGGGCGAGACCAAGGGATAATAGACAGTCTCGGTCGACAGACCTCGGTTACGATCACCGACTCGTCCGCGAGCTGATCGACGGATGGTTGCTTTGCGGTGATTGATTGGCAAGCGGCAGTGAGCTGGGCCACGCAATTGGAGTGGAGCTTTCCGATGGACTGCTTAAGTCGTCGCTCATCTAGCTGTTACCGAACGGCGACAGCCTCAATGCTGATTTTCCTCAGCGCCGGCGTTTGCCCTGCCGGGTGTCCGAACGATTACTCAAAGCTCGATCGCCACGCCGAGCAGGCGGCGGAAGCTTTCAACAGCGCCGGTACATCGAGCCGCTGCACCAGAGCGCGAGAGCTCGTAAAAGCCGAGCAGATGCTGTCCCGGTTCGTCGAGGAATATCAGGTCCAATGCGTTCTGGATCCGGAGATCATCGAAGTTCAGCAGCGGCGGGCGAGGAAGGCAAAAGCTGCTCAGGATGGTTTCTGCAATCAAGAACAATGAGCGGATCCCGATTCATCGCATTTTCTTTTGCAAGCACTGGTGCGGGCGTCCGGTCGTCCGCCGTGTCGTTGGCGGGATTCCCTTGGTCGAACCTAAGGGCCCGACTTTCGAATAGCCTTCAAATGCCGCACGATCGACCTGATCAATTCCGGGTCGGCCTCCCTCCTGCTCGGCTCCAGCTTCTTGGCGAGCGCCTGCGCGATCGTGTATCGGCCGCTGTCCCTCGCTTCGATCCTGTTGCGGTGAAAGGCCACGATCTCGGCGAACGGGTGCTCGAGCTCTTCCGCGGTCAGCTCGGCTATCAGTGCGGCGCTAGCCTCCCAGCTCGCGGCTCGCCGCAGCACGTCGACCTCTGCCGCGTGGCCGATCCAGTTATTGAGGTCGGAAAGGGTGACTTGAGGCCCATGCAGGGCTTCCTCGGTCGAGAGGCAGCGTTCGAGGAACGGAATGGCCTCGATAGGATCCTCATACTGGCAGATCACGCGAACGAGCGACCTCAAGGCGACGGCGACCTCGTCGCTGACCGCCCCGAAACGCTCTTCTAGCTTGGCGATATGCTGGAGGTGATTGGGTGCGTAGAAAGATGTCATGGCTCTCAATCAAAGCGGCCGAAGAAAATGGCCACAGCGAACAACAGCATAACCTCGCTGTTTCCGCGAGATTCGCTCTGCAACGCAATCGTATTCAGCATGGAGCGCTTCAGGTTGTGAGTGATCTGGTCTCGCGCATCGTCATCGGATTCTTCGTTGTCCGGTGAAAGCTCTACGTCGTCGATCGCCATTATCTCATCGTCGGGATCGGGCGGGCCGACATAGCCGGCAGCAATCCAGCCGAGGGAACGGGCCAAGCGATCAAGCCCAATGTCGGACGTCTGGCTCATCTGCCTGAAATCGTCGTCTATGAAGCCTGGCCAAAGCTCCCACAGTGCGGCGAAGCGATCTTCCTCTCGAAGTGAAAGGATCTTTTGCAAGGCCTCGACGCCAAGCCGAATGGCTTCGTCCATATCCGCTTTGACAGCGCGAAGTCTTCGAGGGCGTCGGCAAGCCCCCAGATCGTGCGGACCGAACTGCGCCTCGAGCCGGACGATTTCTGCGAGCTTCTGCTCAGTCACGGACATCGAGATCTGCGCTACCTAGTCGGAGCACGTGCATCAGAGAGCTCGACGCCCAGTCGAACGCTCTTCGCGAGTCTCTTGATCGGTGCATGGGCGAGCTTGGTACGTGGACCTGTCGCCAGGGCTCCATCGAAGCAGCATCGGCTTCGGCCCTCCCACGGTCACAAGCCGCCACATAGCTTCTTGAGTGATTTGTGCGCTTGAGAGTACCTCGCCCTTTCCGGGTCCCTGTAGTCACGTTTCGCCAGCTCGACGATGAAGTTGGCGTCCAAGTCGTTGCAGCTTTCTTTCGTCAGTTGGCCGCCATTCCGCGTGACCTTCGGCTCCGCAGCCTTTGCGGGCGTATTGGCATTGAGCGCCCGGACCTCCTCGATCTTTGCCCTCGCACGCTGCTCGCCGGTCTGGTCGCCTGCCTTCTGAAACTCTTCAGCGGACCTTTTGAAGTAGAACTCGGCGCTTCGCAGATATGCCTTTCGATTGCCGTATGATGTCTGCATCGCAGTATTGAAGAAGTCATTGCCTGTATTGAAAAGAGCGTTCCCTTCTCCAGCCCTAGAATTGACCTGCTTCATCGAAGGCTTTGGGGCCGCTGGAGGAGGTGCTTCAGCGGCGGAAGGCGTCCGATCGATACCAAGAACGTCGGCGGTGACGTTCTTGGCTGCAGATCCGAGATCCTTGGAGCGGGCGCTCGCAGGCACGGGCCCGAGGCGGACCGCAACGGCGGCGCCGCCATTGGTCGACATCGATTTCCCATCGGGTTCGAGCGTGTAATTCCACGTCCCGAGGCTGTTGGTGTATGTGAAAACGTTTCCCGAGCAGGTCCATGTGCCCTGCGTACAAGCGGGATGCTCGCTGCAAAGCGCCCGACCATCCGGTGTCACCGTGCCCCTGTTGCCGCTGCCCGAGTGTCTCCAGTCCCCGATGAACTTTGCCGCGCAGCTCGATGGCGGCGCCGCCCCGGCAGGCGCAGCACAGGTCAACAACAGCGAAACGGCGATCACGCGTCTCATATTAATTCCCCCAAAGCAAAATCCGCGTCCCCGAGCATGCGCAGCACCAGCGATTGTAGCCAGAAATCCTGGCTATTGACGAATGGGCCAATTCTGCTTGGCACCTGCCAAGGATCGAATCTGCCGAAACAGTCGCGCTTGCCAGAACTCAGACCGCGAACACGCTCGACCAAGGCCCTGCTGTCGACCGGCCGTCATGACCCAAATGGGCTAAGCGCGCCTCATTTCGCGCGACTATGATACGCCCGGCTCGGGTAGGGAATCTTCCCGCAGTTGCAAGCTCCCCGCGGCTCGGGACGCAAGATCGAAAGCCGGCTGGCGACGACGCCCGACAATATCGCATCAGTGGTTTTTGGATTGCGAAGGATCTGAAATCGAGGCCCGGCCATTGATCGAGGATTTCGATGCGTTCGTTGACGATGAGCTGCCTTCTCCTATTGGCGACTCCGGCCACCTCCCAAGGGGTGGATTTTGGGGCGCTGGAACGACACGGCACTGCTTGTCTCAAGCTGGAGGCGGCGATCCTGACGGACCAGGGCGCGGCACTGCGCATAAACGACCACGTGATCGAGTGGATTTCCGAATGCAACGGCAATATCCCGGCCTGCTGGGAGGCGCGCAAGGCCATCCGCGAAACTAAGAAGGCGTCGCCGCTGGATTGCTTGGGCAGGGTGCAGTCGCGTGAGGCGGCGTCGGCCGCCTACTCGCTTTATCTGGAGATGACGTCGCCGCTGCCCAAGTGCATCGGACGACGCTGTTAGGCAGCCCATGCTGGTTGTCGGCGGCATGGGACGTTCTTGCGTGTGAGCTATAATTTCCTGGTCAATGGGCTGCAGTTTCAATTGCACCAGCTTCGAGAGAAGAAGGATGCAAGCCTATGGTTAACCGACGTACTCTCGCGCTCGCAGCAATTGTCGTGGTTGTTGCAGCGCTGCTTGGCTCGACCAATCCCGGGCAATCCATATCGACGAAGCTTGGCTTTGCGACCGCTTGCGAGGGCGCCTGCCCCTAGGGCCTTAAAGTCCGACGGCGAGAGTCGAACCGGATTCGAGTTAATAGATGCCCAGTGCTTGTGGAGTGTTGGCCGCAGCCAGTTTAGGATGGCGTGGGGAACGTGTTGCTTGCGGCCGCGATCTCCACGAAGGGTTACGAAGGATAGAGTTTCTGGGACATCGCACCAATGAAGCGCAAGATCGCAGCCATATTCGCTGCTGATATCGCCGGATACAGCAGGCTCGTCGCCGAGGACGAGGAGGAGACCTTGCGCCGCCTCGCCGCCTACCGCGAGGTGGTGGACGACTTCATCGCCAGGGCGGGAGGCCGCATCTTCAACACCGCCGGTGACGCCGTGCTCGCCGAGTTTTCAAGCGCGGTCGAGGCGGTGCGATGCGCCATCGACATCCAGGAAAGTTTGCGCACCCGCAACATGGCCTTCCCGCCCAGCCGGCACATGAGCTTCCGTATCGGTATCACGATCGGCGACGTCGTTGAACGCGACGGCGATCTCCTCGGCGATGGCGTGAACATCGCCGCGCGGCTGGAGGGCCTCGCCGAGGTGGGCGGCATCTGCGTCTCGCGCGCCGTCCACGAGCAGGTCGCCAACAAGCTGTCGGTCGAGTTCGCCGATCTCGGCGCACAGGAAGTGAAGAACATACCCACGCCGGTCCACGTCTACAGGGTCGCCATGCCCGGCGAAGCCGGCGCCGGCGGTAAGCGCGTGAGTGGGCCTCGACCGCTACCGAAAGGATCGACCCTCGGGCATGGCTGGGCCTGGCCATTGGCGGCCACGCTGATGTGCTTCGCCGTGACCGGCACCGTCGCTTTCATGTATTTTGAGAACATCAAGGTGACGGTGGCGCCGGTCGCTAAGTCTGCCGCGAAACCACCGGAAAGCCCTCCCGAGCAAACACGCGCGGCACCAGCCGCAGTCCCGATACCGGTCCCGATTCCGCCCGCCGCTCCGGCCGCAAGGCCTCCCGAGCAGCCCGGTAGCGCGTTCGCGACCTTGTCCCCGCGCCCGCCCCGAGCGGAACCGAGGCCACCCGCACCATCGGCCACTCCCGCGCCGGTGTGCGACGAGATTGCCGGTGAGGTGAACGAATCTGAGACTATCCATACTGGCCCGACCCTGAAGAAGAACATCTTCTTCATTGATGCGACGCCAGGCTGCCGCATCACCTCGGTCAAACCCGAAGTGGTCAGTCAGATGAACTTCTCCAATCTGAAGATCACCATTCTCGAGAAAGGAAGGAAGGCTCGAGGCAACTTCGATCTGCTGACGAACGCGAGCAGCGCCGCGATGGTGAAGCTGAAATTCAGGGCGCTTCAAGAGTCCGCGGCCGACTAATTTGGAACGCAGGCGTACATCTTCAGGTCGGTCGCAAGCCAAGGAGTTCGTCCCCTGTTGGGCGACACCGTCCCAAGCAGCCCCGAGCATTGCACGCCAGAACTCAACTTTTAAGTGGGGCATGATGTATTTATACGGAAACATAGCCACGCCGGGGTTCTGGAAGCCGTCGAAGTTGTGGCCCGGGGCCATCAGCGCGAGGACATCACCAAAATCCTGGCCGATGGTCTTGCTGGTGCATACCGCTACATCGAGACCGTCAATGCGCTTGCCGACACGATAGCAAGCCACGCAAGCGCGGAGGACGACCGCGGCTCGTTGGTCGCCGGCTTCAGGTCCCTCGTGCACAGCGTCATTGTCCACCGAGGTCGAGGGAAAGCTGGCCGCCCTGGTCGGCGGAGGGGTCTTTCCAGAGGCCCACCCTAGTAGTGGGGTGAGCGGCCCGAGACATAAGTGACAGAACGTACCGGACACATGGGTTACACTTTCCGCTTTTGTTCTGCGGGAGGTGTGGATGCCGTGGAAAGCGAGTTCGGTAATGGAAGAGCGCCTGCGATTTGTCGCCCGGCTTCTGGATGGGGAAGCCATGACCGAGGTCTGCCGGGAGTTCGGCATCTCCCGCAAGACCGGCTACAAGATTTTCGGTCGCTACAAGGAGCGCGGGCTGGAGGCGTTGAGCGACCGCTCCAGGCGGCCGATACGCTATGCCAACCAGCTGCCGCAGCAGCTCGAGACCCTGATCGTCCGGCTGAAGAGCGAGAAGCCGCACTGGGGCGCCCGCAATATCCGCGAGCTGCTGGTCCGGCGACTGGATGGTGACGTCAGGGTGCCTGCCAAGAGCACCATTCATGCCGTGCTTGATCGCCACGGCCTGGTCAAGCGCGCGCGTGAGCGCAAGAACCGCGCGCAGGGCACGCCGCTATCGCAAGGCGCGGCGCCGAATGATCTCTGGTGCACCGACTTCAAGGGCGAGTTCAAGCTCGGCAATGGGCGCTATTGCTACCCACTCACCGCGACCGATCAGGCGTCGCGGTTCCTGCTGATGTGCGAAGCCCTGGAGTCGACGCGGGAGGAACCGGCGATTGCCGCATTCGAGCGGCTGTTTAGCGAACGCGGGCTGCCGCTGGCGATCCGCTCCGACAATGGCGTGCCGTTCGCCAGCCCCAATGCACTGTTCAATCTGTCGAAGCTCTCGGTCTGGTGGCTTCGCCTCGGCATCGCCATCGAGCGCATCAAGCCTGGCCATCCGCAGCAGAATGGCCGTCATGAGCGCATGCACCTGACGCTGAAGCAGGAGGCGACCCGGCCACCGGGCGCGAATATTCTACAACAACAGGACCGCTTCGATGCCTTCGTTCACGAGTTCAACACGGAAAGACCGCACGAGGCGCTCGACATGAAGTGTCCGGCGCAATTGTATGCGACTTCTCGGCGCCGCTATGAAGGCCTGCCCGAACTGTCCTATCCATTCCATGACCGCGACGTCCTCGTCACCGCCTGCGGCCGGCTCTGCCTGCATCGCAAGAGGATCAACATCTCGACCGTGCTGGCCGGCCAGAAGCTCGGCATCAAGGAAGTCGACGAGGGCATCTGGCTCGTCAGCTTCATGCACTACGATCTGGGATATTTCGACCTGGAGCAAAAGACCTTGCAGCCCCTCGACAACCCATTCGGCCCGAAGCCCGTCACCGATGTCCCCGGTACGGTGCTCTGACCGAGATGCACTCTCGCTCATTGTTGGCATGGCAGCCGCTTGCTTGGCCGCGCTGAGCCGTCAACCCCCGAAGCCCGCAGGGGCGCGCCCCTTGGCGCGCGGGGTTGACGGCGAATGTGCGTGCCGAGCAATAATGGTCGGCGCCATAAATGCGTGAAGTGACCCTGCAACCCTCGACAACCCGTTCGGCACGAGGTTGTCACCCATGTCTCAGGTACGTTCTGTTACCTATGTGTCCGGGCTGGACACATTTCATACGTGGTAGCGGGGGAGGGACTCGAACCCCCGACCCCAGGATTATGATTCCCGTGCTCTAACCAGCTGAGCTACCCCGCCACAGGATCGCGAGGGCCGGGACGGCCGATCTCGCGAACGCGCGGCATATAAGGAAGGGGGCGGCGGGAAGTCAATCCGCGTTTGCTGAAGCTTCGGCGGGACAAGTCCGCCGACGGGACGAAATGGCTGGTTTGGGGTGGAGTTGCCGGCTGAGTCCGTCATGGCCGGGCTTGTCCCGGCCATCCACGCCTTCATTGAGAGCGTAGAACGTAGATGCCTGCGACAAGCCCGGGCATCACGAGGGTCGGGGACATGGAACCAGCCCTATTTCGGCCGCACATTCGGGTTGCCGCCGGGGCTGCCCGGAGGCGGGATGACCGGAGTGTTGTCGCCGGTGTTTGGGGTCGGGGCATGCATCTCGGGGTCGACGCCGGCGGGCGGGCAGAGCACGCCCTCGGACTTTGCCAGCTTGTCGCCGAGCGGTTCCCTGGCCTGGCCGGTCGTCGTGCCGTCGGGGGCGCGGTTGGGGCGGTCCTGCGGGCTGCAATTGGTCGCATGTTGCGGGGATGGCGGCGCGGTCGCTTGCGGCGGCGTCGCCGGGGCGGGTGGGGCCTGCGCGATCGCGCCGCCCGGGGCGGCGATCAGGAGGCCCGCGAGAATGAGATTTGTCGTGCGCATGGCAAGCAAACGCGCGCGCAACGTACGCTGTTCCCGCGTCACATGATCACGTTTTGCGATAGCGGATCAGCGAGAAATGGCCCATCGGCGGCATCGGCCTCCGCTCGGCCAGCGTGATGCCGCCGTGTCTGGCGGCCCAGCCCTCGAGGCGGGCCCACGGGAATTCCGGGCGCCAGCCGAGGCGGCGGGCGACGGGTGCGAAGGCGAGTTCGAACAGTTTTCGCGGACCCGTCTCGGCGCCGATGTGGTTGACGAGGATCAGCTCGCCGCCCGGCTTGAGCACGCGCACGAACTCGTCGAGCGTGCCTTCGGGATCCGGCACCGCGGTGATGACATATTGCGCAACCACCGCGTCGAAGAAGCTTTCCGGAAAGGCGAGGTTCTTGGCGTCCATCACCGAGAGCACCTCGACATTGGAGAGGCGAAGCGCGCGCACGCGCGCCTGCGCCTTGCGCAGCATCGGCTCGGAGATGTCGACGCCGCAGATCTTCGTGGTGCGCGAATAGTCCGACAGAGACAGGCCGGTGCCGACACCGACGTCGAGGATACGGCCGCCGATGCGGTCGGCTTCCGCGATGGTCGACTGCCGTCCGGCGTCGAACACCTTGCCGAACACGAGATCATAGACCGGCGCCCAGCGGCCATAGGCCTTCTCGACCCCGGCCCGCGAGATGTCTGCTGCCATGCCGCCTGCCCTACGAAATTTTCTAGAGTGTGATGCGTGTTGGAAAAATCGATGTCAGCCCCGCGGTTGGTGCACCTCCCCCGCTTGCGGGGGAGGTCGACGCGCTCGCAAGAGCGCGGCGGGTGAGGGCTTTATCCTCTCGCGAGATATAGCGTATTGAGAGAGCCCTCTCCCCAACCCTCTCCCGCAAGCGGGAGAGGGAGCACACCATCGTTACCGTGACAGTCGGGCTCGATCTCATCGCGATTAGCCGCGTACCGCTTCCGCCAGCGGCCTCGCAGCATTGCTCGCGACCTTCGCGGCGGCGCTCTGGATGAAGCCGCCGCCGAGCACGCGCGCCTGCCCCGAGGGCGCGTCGTAGAACACGCAGGCTTGTCCCGGCGAGACACCCTCCTCGCCGGCAACGAGCTCGACCTCGTAATGGCCGTCTCCGCCGCGCAGCCATGCAGGCTGGGGCGCGCGGGTCGAGCGCACGCGCACGAACAGCTCGAGTCCAGAGCCGATGGCGCGGTCGATGTCGCCGTCGCCGATCCAGTTGACGTCGCGCAGGCTGATGCGATGCATCTTCAGCGCATCGCGCGGGCCGACCACGACGCGGCGGGATGCCGCCTCCAGCCGCACCACGAACAGCGGCGCGTGAGCTGCGATGCCGAGGCCGCGGCGCTGGCCGACGGTGAAATTGGCGATGCCGTTGTGCCGGCCGAGCACGCGTCCGTCGAGATCGACGATCTCGCCGGGGTCCATCGCGTTAGGCCGCAGGCGCGTGATGATGTCGGTGTAGCGACCCGTCGGCACGAAACAGATGTCCTGGCTGTCGTGCTTGTCGGCAACGCTGAGGCCAAAGCGCCGCGCGAGCTCGCGTGTCTGCGGCTTCGTCATGTCGCCGAGCGGGAAGCGCAGGAAGTCGAGCTGCTCGCGCGTGGTCGCGAACAGGAAATAGCTCTGGTCGCGGTCACTATCTGCCGCACACACCAGCGCGCGCGACCCGTTCTCGATACGGCGCGAGGCGACATAATGGCCGGTGGCGAGCGCGGTGGCCCCGAGCTCGCGCGCGGTCTTCAGGAGGTCGCGGAACTTGACCGAGCGGTTGCACTCGATGCACGGCACCGGCGTTTCACCAAGCGCGTAGCTGTCGGCGAAATTGTCGATCACGGATTCGCGGAAACGATCCTCGTAGTCGAGCACGTAATGGGGAATGCCGAGCTTGGCGGCGACGTCGCGCGCGTCGTGGATGTCCTGGCCGGCGCAGCAGGCGCCCTTGCGATGGGTCGCCGCGCCATGGTCGTAGAGCTGCAGCGTGATGCCGACGACGTCGTAGCCTTCCGCTTTCAAGAGCGCAGCCGTCGTCGAGGAATCGACGCCGCCCGACATGGCGACGACGACCCTGGTGTCCTCAGGACGGCCTTCGAGATCCAGACTGTTGAGCATGGGCCTTCAGGGTTGTGACGACGGCGTGCGGCGATCCGCGATTTTCATGCTTCTCGCGGGGACATCGGCAATCCTCGGGAACTTTAGTTCCCGAAAGGCACGACTGCCCGGTCGAAAGCGGCTGAGAGTAACCTCTTTAATATAGGCGGCATTCCGGTGAAGCAATCACAGGGGCGGCCTGCTTGGGGCAATTCTTGCCGGGAGGCAGAAATGGCGGGGTCGCGGCAGGCCGTGCAGCGAGGGCTTCGAATAGTCAACCTGTTGATTACGCAACATAAATAGACAAAGAGCGGCGCTGGCCCGCTCCTTGCTCCCTTGATGCCGAAGATGTTTCCAAGGGGTCGCCTGTGGTCGGTCGTACGTCAGATGTCGTGGCAAGCGTGCAGGTTTCGAGCACGCCGCAAAAGCCTGCCCGGTCGCAGAACGCCAGAGAGGCGTCCGCGCACGACTCCTTCGGGTCGCTGGTCGACAGCAACACCCTCGCGATCAGCACCAATGCGGACTCGCAGGCCCAGGATAACGCGCCGCGTCGGAGCGGTTCGTCCTCGTCCTCCGCGGACAGGGGCCCGCGCGATACCTCATCCACGGATCGCCCCTCGCAAAGCAAGGCGAGCGACGACGCCGACAGATCCGCGCCCGCCAGAAATGACGAGACGAACGATACGCCGAGCGATCCGGTCAAGGACGCCGGCAAGGCCAAGGACAAGCCTGAGACATCCGACGCCAAATCGGCGGACAAATCCAACGAGCCCAACTCCAATAAGTCCAAGGCCGACAGGGCCGAGGCCGCCGACGGGCTCGCCGCCGCCACCGATGCCGCGGCAACCGCGCCGACCGATTCGGCGCAGGCTACCGTGCCAGATCCCAGCGTCGTTGTTGCCGCGCCGGTCGTGCCGGTCGATCCGAATGCGACCGCAAACCAGGCCGCCACCTTCTCGCCCCTGACGATCGCCGCCGCCGGCATCGCCGCCAGCGCCTCGACCGCAGCCCAGATCGCGGGCATCAAGACCGGCAACGCGACGCCCGGCGACAAGGGCGCCAAGGCCGCCGGCGCCAAGGTCGATGCCGACACTTCGGCGACGCTGGCCGATGCCGCAACCGGAGCCACCGACGAGGCCGCGACCGATGCCAAGGCGACCGGCGGACTGATCCCCGCCAATCAGGGCACGCCGAAGACCTCGTTCCAGGCCGGCGCGACCGCGCAAGGACAGTCCGACGTCTCCAATATCGGCCAGGACACCGGCAAGGCGAACGCCGCTACGATACAAGCACCGGGCGCGGCGACCACCAACGCCGCCGCGCATCCGCAAGTCGCCAAACCGCAGGCCGATGGTAGCGCCACTGACGCGAAGCCCGCCGCCGCGGACCGTACGCCCGACGCAATCCCGGCCGCGCCGGCCGCCCACGCCCATGCCAATGCGCAGGCCGCCTTCAATACCACCGATCCCAGCGCGCAGGCCGCTTCCGCCCTGCAGGCGCCGCTGACCAACACGACCTCGGCCGCGTCAGCATCGGCCGCGACGCTGACCGCGACCGCGGCCACCGCGACGGCGGTGCCGATCAACGGCGTGCCGATCGAGATCGCGGCCGCCATCCGCGCCGGCAAGTCCCGCTTCGACATCAGCCTCGATCCGGCCGAGCTCGGCCGCATCGACGTCCGCATCAATGTCGATCGCAACGGCCAGGTCACCTCGCATCTGACGGTGGAGAAGCCGGAGACGCTGCAGATGCTGCGCCAGGACGCGCCGCAATTGCAGCGCGCGCTCGACGATGCCGGCCTCAGGACCGGCAGCAACGGGCTATCCTTCAGCCTGCGTGACCAGAATTCATCGGGCCAGAACTCCGGCCAGAACAACGACAATGGCGGCAATGCCCGCCGGCTGATCATCAGCGAGGACGAGGCCGCTGCAGCCGCACCCGTCGGGCGCAGCTATGGCCGCATGGTTGGGCCGAGCAGCGGCGTCGACATCAGAGTGTAAGGAGTATTGGAACATGACCACCACAACTGGCGCCACGGCTCCCGCTGTCGTCTCCGGAACGACCGACCTCTCGAAATCGTCCTCATCGAACTCGCTGAGCTCGAGCACGGGATCGACGCTCGCCGGCAACTTCCAGACCTTCCTGACGCTGCTGACCACGCAGCTGCAGAACCAGAACCCGCTGGATCCGCTCGACACCAACCAGTTCACCCAGCAGCTGGTGCAGTTCGCCGGCGTCGAGCAGCAACTCAAGACCAACGATTCGCTGACCCAGCTCGTCACCCTGCAGCAGACCACGCAGGCGACCCAGGCGCTCGGCTTCGTCGGCAAGACCGCCCTGGTCGACGGCTCGACCGCGACCATGACGAACGCGTCGGCAACCTGGCATCTCAACGTGCCCTCCGATTCCACCGTCGACATCACCGTCGCCAATGCCAGCGGCCAGACGGTGTTCACCGGCAAATATACCGCCGCCGCCGGCACTGATATCCCCTTCACCTGGAACGGCCAGGGCAATGACGGCACGCAATGGCCCGACGGCAAATACACGATCTCGGCTACCGGCAAGGACGCGGCGAACAACAATGTCGGCATCGCCGCGCAGGTGCAAGGCACCGTGTCGTCGGTCGACCTGACCCAGTCGCCGCCGCTGCTCACCATCGACGGTGCCAGCTACACCCTCAGCCAGGTGAAGAGCATCATCGCGACAAGCAGCAATTGAGGTCGCGACACCTCTCCCCGGCGGGGAGAGGTCGGATTGCGAAGCAATCCGGGTGAGGGGCCGCGGCACACAGTGACACTGTAACCCCTCACCCGGATCGCATCTTCGATGCGATCCGACCTCTCCCTTCGGGAGAGGTGGATCAGAGTTCCGGGTCCGCGCCGACCCCGCAAGAGTCGTTCGACGTAAGTAAAGTATTTACCTTCTACCCGCCTGGCCGGCCGAGATTCACGTCTCAAGCCCGCCTGGCCGGCATCGTTCCAGCCAGTTTCAAGGAGAATTGTATTGAAGCCTTAGGCTTAGCGGATTTTTAAGCCGCCGGGCGTAGGGTTACGGCGTGAGTTCAGTGGTTGAGAGTTTGTGAGTACGCCATGACAGAACCCCATCGCCCGAGGGTAAAATACGTCATCGGGCCGGACGGCAGTCCGTTGACGATCGCGGATCTGCCTGCACCCGGCACCAAACGCTGGGTCATCCGCCGCAAGGCCGAAGTCGTCGCCGCCGTCCGTGGTGGACTTCTCTCGCTCGAGGAGGCCTGCAGCCGTTATACCCTGACGGTCGACGAATTCCTCTCCTGGCAATTTTCCATCGATCAGCATGGTCTGGCGGGTCTTCGCACCACCCGCATCCAGCAATATCGCCAGTAGGCGATCCGGAAATCTGCGGCTTTTGACGAAAATCGGCCTCGCCCTGCGAGGCCGATTTTTTTCATATGCGCTCTTTGCGCGACTTTTGTCCGACCTCTTAACCTTCGTTAACCATATCGAAACCATCCCCTAGGCAATAATTGCCCAGTCGGCCTTTCCGGTGAAAGCGGCCGAATCTGTTGGGGCGGTTGCTTGCAAGGTCTTGCGGACTTTCTGAAGAGTATCGGCGCCGCCCGATTCGCGGCGATGATCGCGGTCACCGCCGCGCTCATCGGCTTTTTCGCGTTCGTCATCATGCGCGTCACCACACCGCAGATGACGGCGCTGTTCACCGACCTCAGCATGGAGGATTCCTCCGGCATCATCAAGGACCTGGAACGCCAGGGCATCCAGTTCGAGATCCGCAATGAGGGCTCGATCATCATGGTGCCCAAGGACAAGGTCACCCGGCTGCGGATGAAGCTCGCCGAGGCCGGGATGCCGAAGGGCGGCAGCGTCGGCTACGAGGTATTCGACAAGTCGGACGCACTCGGCACCACCTCTTTCGTGCAGAACATCAATCATCTGCGTGCGCTGGAAGGCGAGCTCGCCCGCACCATCCGCGCCATCGACCGCATCCAGGCCGCCCGCGTCCATCTGGTGCTGCCCGAGCGCCCGCTGTTTGCGCGCGAGGCACCAGAGCCGTCGGCCTCGATCGTGGTGCGCGTCCGCGGCTCGCTGGAACCCCAGCAGATCCGCGCCATCCGCCACCTCGTCGCCTCCGCCGTCAACGGCTTGAAGCCGCAGCGGGTCTCGATCGTCGACGAGGCAGGCCAGCTGCTCGCCGACGGCGCTGCGACCGATCCGGAGCAGGAGGTCGGCGACGAGCGCCGCATCGCCTTCGAGAAGCGGATGCGCAAGCAGGTCGAGGACATCGTCTCCTCCGTGGTCGGATCGGGCCGCGCCCGCGTGCAGCTCTCCGCCGATTTCGACTTCAACAAGGTCACCCAGACCTCGGACAAGTACGACCCGGAAGGCCGCGTGCTGCGCTCGAGCCAGACCCGCGAAGAGCAGAGCATGACCGCCGACAACAACGGCCAGGTCACCGTCAACAACGAGCTGCCCGGCAACCAGCAGAACAACGGCGTCGCGGCCAAGGACCAGAGCAAGAAGACCGAAGAGACCAACAATTACGAGATCTCCCGCACCACCAAGACCGAGGTGACCGAGGCCGGCCGGGTCAACCGCATCTCGGTCGCGGTGCTGGTCGACGGCATCTATTCCAAGAACGAGAAGGGCGAGCTGGCTTATCAGGACCGCACCAAAGAGCAGCTCGACCGCATCGCAGCGCTGGTGCGCTCGGCCATCGGCTTCGACCAGAAGCGCGGCGACCAGGTCGAGGTCGTCAATCTGCGCTTTGCCGATGCGCCCTCCACCGCGCCGATCGGCGAACCCTCGGGCTTCCTCGGCATGCTCCAGTTCACCAAAGACGACGTCATGTACTTCGTCGAGCTCGGCGTGATGATGCTGCTCGGCCTGGTCGTGCTGTTCCTGGTTATCCGCCCGCTGGTCAAGCGCATCCTCGCCTCCGACGACGTCGCCGCCGCCATCTCCGGCGTCCTCAGCGGCCCGGCAAGCTCTGAAGAAGCCGCGCCGGCCGCCCAGCCGCTGCTGCCGAGCAGCGCCGCGAGCGCGATCGACGTCGCCACCATCCAGGGCCAGGTCCATGCCCAGTCCGTTCACCGCGTC
This sequence comes from Bradyrhizobium diazoefficiens, assembly GCF_016616425.1. Lineage (NCBI taxonomy): Bacteria > Pseudomonadati > Pseudomonadota > Alphaproteobacteria > Hyphomicrobiales > Nitrobacteraceae > Bradyrhizobium > Bradyrhizobium diazoefficiens. The sequence continues at coordinate 1,705,454 of NZ_CP067101.1, read as the reverse complement.
GGCGAGCTCGCCGAGCGCAACCCCAACGAAACCGTCGCCATCATCCGGCAATGGCTGACCGAACCCGCGAAATGATTCGAGACGAGATCTGACATGGTTGCCAGTCTGCAAAACGCCAACTCGAACGACATCACCAGCGTGATCTCCACGCTCGGTGCCCGCCAGGGCAGCCGTGCGGGCGCCCAGAGCGAGACGGTGGCGGGACCGAAGCGCGCCGCGATCCTGATGCTGGCGCTGGGCGAGCAGTATGGCGGCAAGATCTGGTCGCTGCTCGACGACGACGAGGTGCGCCAGCTCTCGCTGGAGATGTCGACGCTCGGCACCGTCGAGGTCGACACGGTCGAGGACATGCTGCTCGAATTCGTCTCGCGCATGTCGGCCTCGGGCGCGCTGATGGGCAATTTCGACGCCACCGAGCGGCTGCTCCAGCAATACCTGCCGCCGGAGCGGGTCAACGGCATCATGGACGAGATTCGCGGGCCTGCCGGCCGCAACATGTGGGAGAAGCTCTCCAACGTGCAGGAAGAGGTGCTCGCCAACTATCTCAAGAACGAATACCCGCAGACTATCGCGGTGGTGCTGTCGAAGCTGAAGCCGGAACACGCCGCCCGTGTGCTCGGCATCTTTCCGGAGGAACTCGCGCTCGACGTCGTCAACCGCATGCTGAAGATGGAAGCGGTGCAGAAGGAAGTGATCGAGAGCGTGGAGAAGACCCTGCGCACCGAATTCATGTCCAATTTGTCGCAAACCCGGCGCCGCGACGCCCACGAGGTGATGGCGGAAATCTTCAACAATTTCGACCGCCAGACCGAAACCCGTTTCATCACCTCGCTGGAAGAGGACAACCGTGAATCGGCCGAGCGCATCAAGGCGCTGATGTTCACCTTCGACGACCTCGTGAAGCTGGATGCCGGCTCGGCCCAGACCCTGATGCGCAACGTCGACAAGGACAAGCTCGGCGTCGCGCTCAAGAGCGCCAACGAGGACGTCCGCAACTTCTTCTTTGGCAACATGTCCTCGCGCGCGGCCAAGATGCTGCAGGACGATATGGCGGCGATGGGCCCGGTCCGCCTGCGCGACGTCGACGAGGCCCAGGCGCTGCTGGTCAATCTCGCCAAGGACCTCGCCGCTAAGGGCGAGATCATGCTGACCAAGAACCGCGCCGACGACGAACTGGTGTACTGATGGCCGCTCCGGCGAAATTCCTGTTCGACACCGACTTCGCGGCACCCGAGCGGGCGACGCGCGAGAAGGCCGCGACCGCCGCGGAAATCGCCGCGAGGGTCGCGGAAGCCGAGGCGCGCGCCTATCAGGACGGCTTTGCCGCCGGCCAGCGCGAAGCCAAGGCCGAGAGCGACCGCCGCGTCGCGCTTGCCATGGAAGAGATCAACATTGGCATCCGGGGCATCGCAGCCGGTATCGGCAACATCGAATCAAAGATGGAAACCGAGGCCGTCGACGTTGCGGTCGCGGTCGCGCGCAAGCTGTGCGCCGACCTGGTCGCCGCTGAGCCGCTCGGCGAGATCGTCGCGCTGGTCAAGGACTGCTTCTCGCATCTGGTCGCGACGCCGCATCTCGTCGTCCGCATCAACGACGCGCTCTACGACGCCGCCCGCGACAAGATCGAGCGGCTCGCCAAGCAGAGCGGCTTCGAAGGCCGGCTGGTGATCCTGGCCGAGCCCGACATCGCCACCGGCGACTGCCGGATCGAATGGGCCGATGGCGGCGTCGTGCTGGAGCGCGGCGCCATCGCGGCCAAGATCGACGAAATAGTCGGACGCTATATCGCGTCCCGCAGGGGGAGCTAGCCCATGAGCGACACCGAGGGACAGGTCCCGCTGCCCGATCTCAACGGCCCGATGCCGCCGACCGGCACCGATGTCGGCTACACCGAGGACGAGTATGCGGCGCGCGCCGCCGCCGACCTCGAGGCCGTGTTCGACGTTCCCGTGCAGGTCTCGGCCGTGCTCGGCCGCTCGAAGATGGACGTCAGCGAGCTCCTGAAGCTCGGGCCCGGCACCGTGCTCGAGCTCGACCGCCGCGTCGGCGAGGCCATCGACATCTACGTCAACAACAAGCTGGTCGCCCGCGGCGAAGTCGTCCTGGTCGAGGACAAGCTCGGCGTGACCATGACCGAAATCATCAAGACCGAACGCGCGTAGTTGTTTGAGCATGATCTTGTCGGAAAGCCGCTTCGCACTTTGCGCTAATGCGGCCCTTCGGGTCGGGATCATGCTGACGCGAACACAGGGAACGACGCGCGGCAGCGCGACCAGACGGACAGGAGACTGACATGCGGCTTCTCATCGTTGGCACATTGAAGGGCCAGCTCACCACCGCCACCAAGATCGCGATGGAGAACGGCGCCACCGTGACCCATGCCGAGGATCACGAGCAGGCGATGCGCGTGCTGCGCGGCGGCAAGGGCGCCGATCTCCTGCTAGTCGACGTCGCCCTCGACATCCGCGACCTCGTGCTGCGGCTCGAGGCCGAGCACATCCACGCCCCGATCGTCGCCTGCGGCATCACCAACGACGCCCGCGCCGCGGTTGCCGCGATCCATGCCGGCGCCAAGGAATACATCCCGCTGCCGCCCGACCCCGAGCTGATCGCCGCGGTGCTGGCTGCCGTCGCCAACGATTCCCGCGAGCTGGTCTATCGCGACGAGGCGATGGCGAAGGTGATCAAGCTGGCGCAGCAGATCGCCGGCTCCGACGCTTCGGTGATGGTTACGGGCGAGTCCGGCACCGGCAAGGAAGTGCTGGCCCGCTACGTCCACACCCGCTCGGCGCGCGCCAAGCGTCCCTTCATCTCGATCAACTGCGCCGCGATTCCCGAGCATCTCCTGGAATCCGAGCTGTTCGGCCACGAGAAGGGCGCCTTCACTGGCGCGGTCGCGCGCCGCATCGGCAAGTTCGAGGAGGCCACCGGCGGCACGCTGCTGCTCGACGAAATCTCGGAGATGGACGTCCGCCTGCAATCGAAATTGCTGCGCGCGATCCAGGAGCGCGTGATCGACCGCGTCGGCGGCACCAAGCCCGTGCCGGTCGACATCCGCATCATCGCGACCTCGAACCGCAACCTCGCCGAGGCCGTACGCGACGGCACCTTCCGCGAGGACCTTCTGTTCCGCCTCAACGTCGTGAACCTGAAAATCCCGCCGCTGCGCGAGCGTCCCGCCGACATTCTGGAGCTCGCCCAGCACTTCGTGAAGAAATATGCCGAGGCCAACGGCGTACCGGTGCGTCCGATCTCGGCGGAAGCGCGCCGCGTGCTCTGCACCAATCGCTGGCAGGGCAACGTCCGCGAGCTCGAAAACACCATGCACCGCTCCGTGCTGATGGCGCAGGGCGACGAGATCGGACCCGACGCCATCCTGACGCCGGACGGCGACCGCCTCGACCTCGCCAAGACCGCGCCGGCGGTGGCGCATGCGACGATGGCCGCCGAGCAGGTGACGCGCGCGCTGGTGGGGCGCACCGTGGCCGATGTCGAGCGCGACCTGATCCTGGAGACGCTGAAGCACTGCCTCGGCAACCGCACCCATGCCGCCAACATCCTGGGCATTTCGATCCGCACGCTGCGCAACAAGCTCAACGAATATTCCGGCGGCGGCATCCCGATCCCGCCGGCTGGCACGCCCGGCGAATATCCGCGGATGCCGATGATGGGGGCGTAGCGGCGCGATATTGACTGAAACTGCAAATGCCCGGGCCTGCCCCGGGCATTTTTGTGCGCCGGGACGACACCGGTGGACATGGCCGCACCGCATCCGGCGACTAGGTCGTGCCTGCGTCAGGCCCTATAAACACCCGCGAAAACCACGCGAGGAATCATATGTCTGAAGCTCAAATCACGGACTGGCTGGCGGCGCAGCGGCAGGCGATGATCGATCTGCTCCGCGACGTCGTGAACATCGATTCCGGCTCCTATGACAAGGAAGGGGTCGATGCGGTCGGTGCGCGGTTCGAACGGCATTTTGCCGAGCACGGCATTCCGTTCCGGCGCGAGAGCCACGACACCTTCGGCGATGCGATCCATGCCGAGGTGGCCAAGCCCGGCAGCAACGAAAAACCGGTGCTGTTGATGGGGCATCGCGACACCGTGTTCGGCAAGGGCGAGGCCGGACGGCGGCCGTTCACCATCAAGGAAGGCCGCGCCTATGGACCCGGCGTCGCCGACATGAAGTCTGGTCTCGTCATGAACGTGTTCGTCGCAACCGCCTTCCACAAATTCGGCGGCAACCCGCATCCGATCAAGCTGCTGATCACCTCCGACGAGGAAATCGGCTCGCCCTCCTCCCGGCCCGTGATCGAGCGCGAAGGCCGCGCCGCCCGCGCCGTGTTCAATTCCGAGCCGGGCCGCCCCACCGGCAACGTCGTGACGGGGCGCAAGGGCGGCATCTTCATGCATTTGGCCATCACCGGCAAGGCCGCGCATTCCGGCGCCAACTTCGCCGCGGGCGTCAGCGCGATCGGCGAGCTCGCGCACAAGATCGTCCGGATCCACGCGCTCACCGATCTCGACAAGGGTATCACGCTGAATGTCGGCCTGGTCTCGGGCGGGCAGTCCGTCAACACCACGGCGCCCCACGCCGAGGGACAGATCGACCTGCGCTATGTCGATCCGGCGGATCGTGCGCGGGTGATGGAAGCGATCGAGACGATCGTCGCGACGTCCTACGTGCCGGGCACCAGCGCAGCGCTGGCGATTAAGGGCGAGTTCGTGCCGGTGGTGCAGAGCGCAGATTCGAAGGCGCTGTTCGAAAGCTACCAGGCGGCCGCAAGGCAGGCCGGCCTCACCACGCTGCAGGGCGAGTTCTCCGGCGGCTGCGCCGATTCCGGCTTCACCGCTGCGGTCGGCACGCCGACCATCTGCGGCCTCGGCCCCGTTGGCGGCCTCGCGCACACGCCGGAGGAATATCTCGAGCTCGACAGCATCGTGCCGCGTGCGCAGGCATTGGCGCTGGCGATCTTGCGGGGATAGCCACACACACCCTCGTCAGGCCCGGCCATGACGAGAAGAAAGAATAATCACGAATAGCTCGGAGCGTCCGGCTTGCGGAAGATGTGGATGGGGTCGCCGGGGATGATCGCGGGCTGGCCGCGGAACATCGCGTAGGCGTAGAGTGCGAGATAGGCAATCGCCAGCGCGCCGACGGCGTAGAAGGCGAAGGTCGCGACGCGCTTCATCGTTCCGCTCCATGGCCGTCCCGGCCGGACGGCTCAGGCGCGCTTCTAGAGCGATGACGGCGAAAAGACCAGCCCGCGCGCCGTCTGTCGCGACGATCAAACGACGCACCGGCCACGCGCGGGAGCGCTGACATCCGCAAGCCGGGCGGCGTCTTCGTCCCGGTCGACCGTCACGTACTGGCCATGCCAATAGGCCAGTGCCGCGGTGCGGGCTGAGCTCTTGATGTCCCTGACACGACCGATGACGATGCCGTGCGAATGGCGCTCGACGATCTCCTCGACCTCGCAATCGAAGGCCGAAAGCGCGCCGGCCAGGAGCGGAACGCCCGAGACCGCCGTCATCCATTTGGCGCCCGCGAAACGATCGGCGCCCTTCAACCCGCCCTTGCCGGCAAAACGTTCGGCGACATCGAGCTGGTCGGCGTTGAGGATGCTCACGCCGAAGGCGCCATGGCGCCGGATCAGCGAGAACGACGAGGCATCGCGATTGATGCTGACCAGCAGCGTCGGCGGTTCGACCGACAGCGAGGTCACGGAGGTCACCGTCATGCCGCTGATGTCCTTGCCCCGCCCGGCGGTGATGACGCTGACGCCGCCGGTGAGATGACGCATGGCGCCGCGGAAATCGGCGGGAGAGACGGGGATTTCAGTCATGAGATCGCGCGGCACTACATTCATGGCATGGCTCCCCGGAGCGGGGTTCCCTGTATTTAGGTACGAGCGTCCGCCGACAACAGATGGCTTGCGGATGACGGGCGCCGAGCAGCCTCCAGCGCGGGCAAAACGATGGTGCGGCCTGCCAGAGCTGTCGAGACGTCAGGACGAAAGAACGATGCCCATACTGTCGCGCGCCCGGCGGACGTGATTAACCTTTCAATCGACGGGGCGAATGCAGCGAGATTCTTTCCGCACGCAAATGTGAGCTCCGCCCGCGCGGCGCCGGCTCACAAAAACCGTGAAAACAACCCCATGCACAGTAGCCAACACCTTCTTTCAAAACGAATTTCGCGAGGCGCTTGCTCAGGGGCCAGCTAATGCAGCCATCGCACCGGCAAATTGAGCAGCCCGCGGAAGGCCCAGCCCCCGATCCGCACCGGCTCGTCATCGGTGATCGCGAGCCGACTGGCGCGAGCGAACACCGTCGGCAGCGCGACGTCGGCGATCATGGCGCGGGACGCCCAGGCGCCGGCGCAGAAATGCGGGCCGGCGCCGAACGCGACGCTCTTGGAGGTATCTCGTCTCACATCAAATTCGTCGGCGCGGTCAAAATGCTTCTGGTCGCGATTGGCGGAGCCGAACATCAGGAACACGCGCTCATCAAGCTCGAACGCAATGTCGCGGATGCTCCACGGCTTTGCAATGCGGCGCGGCGACATGCCGATCGGCGAGATCCAGCGGGCGTATTCCTCGAAGGCCTGCAGCCAGGTCACCTCGCCCTTGCGCACGAGATCGAGTTGCTCGGGATGGCTCAGCAGCGCCCAAACCGTGCCGGCGATGGCCTTGCGCGGCTCGTTCTGGCCGCCGGAGATCGCGAGTTTTACATTTGCGCGCACACTCTCCATCGGCATGCCCGAGGCGAGAAGGACGCCGAGGATGCTCTGGTCGGGATGCTTGCGCATCACCGGCAGGATATCGTCGATCGCAGCGTCGATGCCCGACGTCGCGGCATGGCAGCGCGCCTCGACCGCGGGATCGCCGGCGTAATTGGCGATGCCCTCGATCATGCCTTGCGACCAGGCGTCCATATCGCCAAAGCCGATATTGGTGAGGCCGGTGATCGACTTCAGGCATTCGCCGGAGAACGGCAATGCGAAGTCGCGCATGAAGTCGATCCGCCCCGGCTCGATGCGATCGATGATTCGATCGGCATGAGCCTGGAATAGCGCGGTCCAGTGCGCCTTCACCGTCTTCGGCGACACCGTCGGAAACATCGCGCGGCGCTCGGCCTGGTGCGCCTCGCCGTCCTTGCGCATCATGTTGTGACCCATCAGCCGGTTCATCAGGCCCGCAGGCTGGTGCGAGGAGAACACGTCGATCTGCTTCTCGGAGATCGAGATGTCGTCGCGACTGGTCAGCAAGGTCGAGCCGAGTTGCGGCACGAAGGCGATCGGCGCCTCCTTGCGCATTTTCGCAAGCATCGGATAGGGGTCGGCCCAGAATGCGGCCGGGTCGATGTCGATGCGTGGCGCGGTGCTCAAGCTTCGCTCCCTTGCTGTCTCCTCAATACCAAGGCTAGCGGCTTCAGGGGCCGCTGTCTGTCCCCAGCGATTGGGACATGCAGCCTCGGGACTTGCCGGTATGGATCGCAACGAGCAACGGTCAACCTGAACTTTCGGCTGCAATTCGATCGAGGCGTAATCGATGTCGATTATCGGTCAGCAGATGTGCGCCACCCAAGACAGCGGCCAGCGTTCCCAGCCCGGTCCCACCCGCGATCAGGAACATAATCAGCAGTTGATATTTTGCCGCGTCGACCGGCTCGACGCCCGCAAGGATCTGGCCAGTCATCATTCCCGGCAAGGAAAATTCCCGGCAAGGAAACAAGGCCGATCGCCGCCATGCTGTTGATAATTGGCATGAAACCGCTTCTCAAGGCGTTCCGCATGACTGGCAGCACGGCCTGGTAGCGGGTGCCACCCAGCGCAAGACAAGCTTCTACGGCAGCCTTCTCACGCACCAAACCATTTGTCAGCACATCCAAGCCCAGGCTTATCCCCGTCATGGTGTTGCCAAGGATCATGCCCAACAAGGGTAGCGCATAGCGCGGGTGATACCAGGGATCTGGCCGTAGCTCCGTCAACAGCGCAAACAACGTAACCGTACCGGCCGCGAGCAGCGTGCATCCCGCGCCCAGGCCGTAGCTCAAAATGCCTGGCAGGCGGCGCCTCTGCCTCGCGACGATTTCCCGAGAGGCGAAGAGAACCATGATGAAGGCCGCGAGAGCGGTCCAAAGCGGCGAAACCGCAGCAAACAGGAACGTCAGTACGTATCCAACGAGGACGAGCTGGAGCACCATCCGCAGGGCCGCGATGGCCAGTTGTCTTTCAAGCTTGAGGCGCAAAACGATCGAGAGAGCGCCGTCCGTGACGACGAGGAGCGCGGGCAGGATCAAATCGCCATATGCCAACTGAATGTAAGTCACGACCGATTTTCCCCGATCACGCCGTCGGCACTCATCACCAAGACCCTGGACCCGACGCGGCGGGCTTGGGCGTTATCGTGCGTGCTCCACACGACGCTCGTTCCATTCAAAATGCGTTCAGCGATCAAGGATTCCACGACCGCGGTCGATGCCGCGTCGAGTGCCGAGGTCGGCTCGTCCAGGAGAAGAACCCGCGATCGCAGCATCAGGGCCCGCGCGAGCCCCAACCGCTGTTTCTCTCCGGTGGAAAGTCGCTGGACCGGCCAAGGTCCGCAACCCGGCGGCAATCCCAATCGTTCGATCAGCGGCAATGCATCATTCCAGTCGCTGAAGTGCTCTTGCACCGTATCCGACCACCAGCCTGGCTCCGCAGCGAGGTAGGTCACTCGTTTCCGCCAGACGGGGGCAGGCATGGCCTCCCTGAGTATGCCGACCAGTTTGACCCTTCCTTCGTTGGGATCGATATCTGCGATCGAGCGAAGCAGCAGAGTCTTCCCGGCGCCAGAGGGCTCTTGCAGGGCGACGCATTCCCCATCCTGCAAGTCGAATGAAACGCAGATGTGCAAGCGCTTAAGCGCGTGGACCGTCAGCATGTGTCAAAGCTTGCCCCGCAGCCGATCGGCAATTCGCCTGGCGATCTCCGCCGGCGCCTCGTCCGGGTAAGGATGCACGGAGCTGACGTTGATCTCACCTAGCACGTAGCTGTCGTCCCCGTCCCTCTGCACCGGGCCAAGCATGAAGTCGGCGTCCCAGATCATGGGCAGGTCACCTCGCGCAATATCCAGCAACGAGGTTAGCTGCGGCGTCCATTCGTCTTCCATCAACCGACGCAGCCGTTGGAAGCGCGGGTCTGCGTTGGATGTGTACTGCCGCGGTCCGGCCTCTGAGCGCACGGCGGGCGAGTCGAGCAGGGCTTTGACTTTGTGGTGGCCGAAGCCGGCGCAGCGATCGCCTGCCATATAGCAGCGCACGACACCTTCGCCCAAGCGAGGCTGGTACGGTTGATCGACCACACTGCCGTTTTCGAAATACTCGGCGCAGCGGCGGAGAAAATCGTCAAGCGTCAATTCCTCGGATGCGTCCTTGGTCGCATCCAGCACCCTCAGCATGGCAGACGTCGGCAGCTTCTCGACCTTCCAAACGCCTTGGCCGCCGTTGCCCCGGCTGCGCTTGATCACACGCGGACCGGTGGTGAGCCGCTCTGGCAACTCGTCTCGCATGGCCTCGACGGTTTGATACAGCGCTGTGTCGCTTCCCCACCCCATCGAGCGGGTCCGATAGAGCACCTCCTTGGTGCCCATCTTGAGGATGGCGTCCGGATGAGCGCTGACCCACACGCCGCGCGCGGCGACGTCGCGCAGCAGGGCGTCAAGGCTGGTGCGGGTTCGGCCGTCCTGAATTGGGTTGACCCAGACGAGCACGCCGTCGAACGCGAGCAGCTGTTCGCGGACCTCCTCGGCGAAACTTTCATCGTAGATTACGGGGCGCGCATCGACGCCGAAGGCAGCGAGCGCGTCGAAGACCCGCACGAAGCGGCTGTTCTGCGGGGTCGCGTCCCGTCGGGCGGAAACATCGCCCCGCGAGAGAACGGCTACAGAATGTCGGAAAGGGGAACGATGTTCGGTGTCCATGCGCGAGCTCCACGTGGTGCGTGCTGCGCAGAGCTTGGACCGAAGTCTCCAGGGGAGTCTGCTTTCCCCCTTGGGAACACTCTACGGGAGAACGTCTGGATCTTTCAAGACGACGGGTTGGGTTTCTGGTGCAGGACCGCAGCTCGGGTTGGCATCGCGGGAACGGTTGGAACCAGGGAAATCTTCGCGGGGTTTCCGGCGTGATCTGTCGAACTCGAGCGGATTGACAGCCTCCGCATCAGGAGTTCTATTCGGGCGTTCGGGGATCTGCGATCTCCCCGCGAGGCGACATGCCCAAGTATCGCGTCCTTAGTCACCGAGGGCGCCGCATGTCTTCAGCCGAGACCTCCATTTCACCCGACAAACTGTCTCGACTGGTGGCCGCGCCGGCGCTCAGCGAAGGAACAGCGGCGTGGCATCGATGCGGCGACCTCGCCGCCGAGGTCCCGGAAGATGGCCACGTGCGCTGGAAGGAGCCAAACCACCGGACGGTGCCGGCCCACAAGTTCCCTAGACGCAACGGACGCGGCCGCACGGTGCGGGTCATGCAAGCTCGTCTCGGGATCAAACGCATCGCCTCCGCATGGCTAAGGATGCTGGTCGCGACGGTGGCCGGCGTCTTGCTCGCCGGCGTTCCGGCGGGCGCTGAATCGCAAGACGGCGGGCCCTTGCAATTGGAAGCCAAAATATCGCTGGGCCATGTACGCGGCCGGATCGATCACATGGCGGTCGATCTCAAGCGTCGACGTCTGTTCATAGCTGAGCTTGGCAACGACAGCGTCGGTATCGTCGATCTCGCTAATCGCAGCGTAGTTCACACGATATCCGGATTGAACGAACCGCAAGGTATCGGCTATGAGCCAACGACCGATACTGTCTTCGTTGCCAATGCCAAGGACGGTACGGTCGAGCTGTTCGACGGCAACGGCTACAGGGCGACGGGGCAAATCGAACTCGGAAGCGATGCCGATAACATCCGCATCGACGTTGCCGCGCGTACCGTGATTGTCGGCTACGACAACGGCGCTTTGGGATACATCGATCCGGTGGCCCGCAGCAGGGTCCGGAGCTCACCGCTGAAGACTCATCCCGAGAGCTTTCAGCTCGATCCAGACACGAATCGAATCTTCATCAATCTTCCCGGTGCTCACGCCGTGGCCGTGGTGGATGGAAAAACCGGCAAGCAACTCGCCAACTGGCCCATGGACAAGAGCGGAAACTATGCGATGGCGATCGACCGCGAGCGAAATAGGCTTCTTGTCGCGTTCCGCGAACCGCCCGAACTCGGAGTCCTCGGGTTGACCGGCGGCAAGTCCGTCGGGACCGTCAAGACATGCAGGGACGTTGACGATCTCTTTGTCGACGCCAGGCGCAAGCGCATCTATGTCAGTTGCGGCCAGGGCTTTGTAGACGTCCTTGAGGCAAACGGCGCCGCATATCGACAAATAGCTCGCGTTCCGACCGTCGCCGGAGCGCGGACATCGCTGTTCGTTCCGGAGATGGATCGGCTGGTCGTGGCCATCCGCGAGAGTCTCGCCGGGCCGGCGGCGATATGGGTATTTAGGCCAACACCTTGACGTATGCAGGAGGTCGCCATGTCCAAGCGACACTGTAATTTTGGGAGCATTCCGCAATGGCTGGTGAGTGGCTACATTGCGGCAGTGTGCTTCGCAGCGTGGTCCCCGCCCGCGCTGGCTTATCGTCCATTCGACGGCACCGACGCCGCGGTCGGTCGCGATTGCCTTCCTGCGCTCTTCCTACGCGTAGATTGCGCATGAACAACCCGCCTCCTGACCGTTGCTGCGCTAAGCTTACTTGAAAGCGACGACTTGAATTGCCGCCTTGTCCTCAGTTGTAGACCAAGGACGGAGGACCGAGCTACTGAACCTCGGCGATCCTCGGTCCAGATGACGGCATCTGCACGCTGGTTGCCGCGGGCCGGTTCGACGGCGATGCCGGGTCCGGCGATCGGGAAGCGGCGTCGGGCGTTCCCTGAGATGGCCGGCGCGCAGCGGCTGCCGGAAGCACGATCACTTTCGCTCCGACCTTCACCCGCTCATAGAGATCCACGACGTCCTCATTGGTCAGCCGGATACAGCCGGACGAAACCCGCTTCCCGATCGTATCGGGCTTGTTGGTGCCGTGAATTCTATATTCGGTCTCACCCAGATACATCGCCCGGGCGCCGAGCGGGTTGCCGGGACCGCCTGCCATGAACCGCGGCAGATAGGGCTGACGCGAGACCATCTCCGCAGGCGGATGCCAATCCGGCCATTCTGCCTTACGAGCCACAGTCTGCTCACCGGACCATGTGAAACCTTCGCGGCCGACACCGATGCCGTAGCGCATCGCCTGTCTGTCGTTCAGAACGAGATAGAGGAACGTGTTTCCGGTATCGATGATCACCGTGCCCGGCGTCTGTCGGCTGGCATAATCAACCACCTGCCGAACCAATGCTCCGGGAACGTCAGCATCGGCTTTCGGTGGTTCGGCCAGCGGGGCCGGAATCGGAGCTGGAGCCGGAGTGGAAGCATGAACCGGAGGCGCCACGTAAACCGGAGTTGACGATGCCCGCGCTTCCGGCGCGGACGGCTTCCGTACCGGTTGCACCCTTGCCGGGCGAGACAGCAAGCCGTACCCCAGCGCGGCGACGGCGATGGCACCGATTGCAACGCGCGCGGCCATTGGCAGCGCGAACGTCTCTGCCTTTCTGCGCTTGGCCCGCTTACTCATATCTTTCCCCAGGTCACCATGCCCGGAAGAGGTATCCAGCAAAATTTAAGAAACTTCGAAGCGATGTCGCTCGGACTGGAACCATCAGCGATGGTTAACGTCGACCGACCTCCTGTTCGGCGTATCCGCCTTGGAGATGGATATCGCGGATTTGGAGTCCTCCTCAGCTCAGCTGCGCGGCCCTGCGAGCACGCCCGGCACGATCGCAAACAGCTCGCTCTGCGATGCGGAGCCGCTCACAGGCGCGCTTGCGACAGGTCAGCGTCGAATGCAGGCTGAAGCCGAGCTGCTTCGAAATCGCCTCGGAGCTGAAGCCTGCGCGGCGAGCAATGAATGTGAACTGCCTCACTCCACCGCTCCGCAAATGGCGCTATCTTGCGAGCGCAGACAGGTTAGCTCCAAGCGTCGCGGAGAATCCGATGCATCATTCAATTTATTTTCTTGTCCCCTTCGCCCTTGCAGCCACGCGTGATCTGGCAATCGGGGTCGCGCCACCCCAGGTGCAACCTTCGGTTATATCGCCAGAAATGGAATATCGGGTTCTGAGTCCGGTTGTGATCGCGCTGACCATGCTGCTGATCGGCTCGAGCCTGATGACCACCCATCCCGAGCTTGGCGCGCTCATCGCGAACTATAATCAATTCTGATGGCCGATGAGTTGAAGAACATTCCGGACTCGTGAAGCTTCATAGAGCGGCGCAAGCTTGGTACCGATTTGGAGTCATTCCTCGGTTAATGCGCTCTGCAGGAATCGCATGTTGACGATGCGTCGGCCAAAAGCCCTTGGATTGGTCAGCTTTGGAAGCCGTAAGCTGATCGATCAAGCCCGCCGTGGGTCTTGCGGCGGCCGGCCCGGTCGTACGATGGGCTGCCATGAAAGAAGACGCCCACCGTGATGCCGGGGATGTGACTAATCGTGAGGCCGCAATGTGTTGGGCCGCTGCGGCCGAGCGCTAGTTAAGCAGGCAGGCATTTGGAGAAAAAGCGATGCGCTCTATTCTGGCCTTGAGCTTTCTGATCGCCTTGGGCGGCGTTGCGAACGCGGCACAGGTGCATCATGCACACCGGCGGCACGCCATTGTTCATTCGAATCCGGGTATGTTCGCATCAGGTCCCGCTTCGAGTTTTGCCTACGCGCCACCTCAGCCGCCGACACACTCCGGGGCCGCGCTCTACCCCGGCTCCAATGAGCCGTATTTTGGCGCTTCCCAGGGTTACGCGCCTGGCGAAAAGGAGCGATTTCTCCGCAGTCTGTTCAGCCCGTAAAGGTTCGTACCGCCTGGGGCCGGCACGCTGCATCCCTACGGCGTCGTTGGGAAGCTGCTGAGTTGCATCCCGCAGGTTCTTTTTTTCTTATCAACGAGGATGCGACCACCGTCGGGTTAAATCGTTGGTCCCGCCAGCACGGATATTCTGGAGGCCGCCTTGGCTGCCGGTGGAAACACAAAGCGCGCCGCAGTATCCCTTGCTTATTTCAGGCTGCGCGGCCCGGCGAGCAGGCCCAGCACGATCGCAAACAGCTCGCTCTGCGAGGAGATACCGAGCCGCTGATAGGCGCGCTTGCGATAGGTCAGCGTCGAATGCAGGCTGATGCCGAGTCCTTGCGAGATCGCCTCGGAGCTGAAGCCTGCCAGGATGTGCCGGCAGACCTCCTGCTCTCGCCGCGTGAGACCGGAGAGCGGCGCGCGGGTCGCGAACAATTTGGCGAGAGACTGCTCGGGGGTCACCTTCTCCTGAAAATGGCGCGCCACGCTCGCGGCGATCGCAGGTGCGATCGCCTCAAGTCGGTGGTGCTGCGCATCACTGAAGCGGCCCTGGGCTGCGATGCGATAAAAATTGACATAGAAGCAGGTGTCGCCAGTCCAGATCGCAGTGGCGCATTTATCGACGATGCCGGAATCGCGGAAGAAGATCTTCCGGTAGCGCGCACCATACATCCGCGGCGCGAACGCCGGCAGCATGATCGGCGCGCGGCCCTCGCCTTCGAACAGCGCATCGCGGTTGGGATCGGATTGGTGGAACTGTCCGGCATAGGCGGCGCCGAGATCGCCGCCGATCGGGATGTTGCCGGCATCGAGCAGGCAGGTCGCGGCACCAGCGCGCCTCAGCGCGAACACCATGCAGTGGCCGACGCCGGCCTGCCGGCGCAGCGTGTCGATGAGGATGTTCGGGAAGTCGGGGCGGCCGATGGCGAGCACCGCGGACGTGACATCACCCGCCGACGGATGTGTGGGCGCAGTCCGAGACCCCATCGTTTCCTCCGCAAGGCGTTATCCTGCGAGAGGATAACAGCAAGGAGATCTCCGCGGAAGACAGAGAAGCCTCTGCCGGCGGCCACAGCCGCAGTCACGTTCCGGCGGAATGCAAGGATACAGCGTCCGCATTGGGGCCACGAACAGCCCTCGGCTGAACGCACCGGCAGGTCGGCTATGGGCCGGGACGATACTCGCCGCTCTATTCGTGGCTGAGCGTCTGTCGAAAGAACGCGCGCACTTTCCCGATGCTGTCTCTTGTCACGGCATCGTTGTATTCCAATCGATGCCCGGAAAACTTAATACCGTTCGTAAACCTCAGCCCCGCCAGATCAAACCCGTGGTGAGCGTCAGGATAGATTATCAATTGCACTAAGGACCGGTCGCCGCCCGATCGTGAAATCCCGAGTTCGCTGCGTCCTGCGGCCATCGCCTCGCACGCCGACGACGGGGTCCAGTCATCCACTGCTCCAATGAGCACCAGTGTCGGCGCTGTCATGATGCCACTTGAGCCGTTACATGGGGGATAAAGAGCAACGCCAGCGCGGAATTTGTCTTGGAACAGCTCGGAGATTGATCCTTTCTCTAAGACGGTAAGAACCGAAGATCCTCCCAAGGAGAAGCCCAAGACCGCCACATGATCTGCACGTACAAAGGGCTGCGTCTTCAAGTATGCGAGCGCCTGGAACGCGTCTGCGGGCTGATCAGCAAAGTTACCGCACGCCGTCTCAATTCCGCGAGGACCAAAACTGTCCACTGCCAGGGCGACATATCCCCACCTGCGGAGCCTGTCGGCCCACGCAAGCATGTCCTGGTGAAAACCGCCGCAGCCGTGCAAGACGACCACCGCGGGGAATGGCCCGCTACCTTGAGGCCGGGCAAGATATCCAACGAGCTGCACGCGGTTGGACTCAATTCCTCCGCTTTCAAACTCAACGAACTTGCCTGCATACGCTTGTGCCGTGAAGCCCATCAGTGTCGCCAACAAGGCGATGACAGTCGGGCAAACTCGCATCAACGCCTCCATCCTCTGGGTCGAGGTCAGCCACGGGCCGGTCGCGGTCGTCCTCTTCACTTTGGCAGAATAGCTGCAGCCTCATCGATGAGTTCGACGTTGGGCGCGGATTTACGGGAGCGCACCAAAACGATCCGAGACGTGACGGGTATTTCCGCCTCGGCTCTACCGTCTTGGCCGATCAGGATCAATCCGGCGCCGCCATTTGCTACATTCAGGATAATCGGCTCGCCGCTCCAGGTCTTGATCGGCTCCATTCCGATGATGAGAAACTCACCCATGGGCTGGTCGAGATACTGGATGCGCAATTGCGGTCCGACCTCGGCCGGCGCGAGTTCAAAGCCGAGGTTTCGAGCCCGCGCGTGAAGGTCAGCTAACGTCACGTTATCGGACGTGAAGCCAAGCTGCGCCGGTGAGACGACTGCAAGCTCCACGTCTGCCTTGCGAGACGTAAGGATAAACGTCGGTCGAGCGAGAATTTCGGCCGCCCCGCCCCCGACATTGCACCCCATCCTGTCCATCGCGTTACGCAGCTCAAGTGAGTCAGCGAACGTGCCTATTGTAATCGTTTTCCATGTCGCAACGTCGCCCTCCGATTTAATAAGGCGTTGAGACCCTTCGGCCCCGCGTGTCTTGAGCTTCAGCTGTCTCTCCAAAACATCGCGAGCTGCGCACTGGGCCTGCGCCGAACTGCTTGCGAGCTGAACAATGCAAGCTGCGAGTATCGAAACAGCGAAGTAGTGGCAGGCCACGCCCGCCTTGTGACGATTGACTGCGACGCATTGCGCTCTGCTTTTCGGGATACACATGGCGGAATCACTTTTTCGATCAAGCTTGACAGAAAAAGCCCGCCTCCGAGTCAAAGGGAAGAACGGAGGGAAATGATGTAAATGGACATTCCCCGGCCGTTGAAATGCGTCCGGAGGCGGGGCCTATGGCTTTAAGTATTCCAATTCCAATCGGCAGGCGGCAGTCCGTAAGCCTGATAATCCACCCGCCCCATCAATCCCAAGAGGGACTGAGGTAAACGAAACATAGCACAAGGATGCATCCGTTCAACGCCACGACTGGGAGAACGGTATCCAGTTCGGGAAGATGACGGCTTTGCCGTAGTCTTACGGGTGTTGTGCATTTTAGGTCGTACAGCTTCTACTCCAGATTGTTCTTATGACGATTAGCTTTTCGGACGAGGGGTCATGAGCGCTAAAGACATGATGGCGACGATCCTTCAGAACCAACTGGCGCTGGGCGGCAGGCATTCACTGACGCCATATGACCATGAAGCGATGATAGAGCAGCCGGTCGAGCAGTTGAGAGCCGGAGCTTAGCTCGGCTGCTCGCGAACCAGGTGGCAGGAAAGAGCCGAAGTAGCTTCATATCGGGGCGCGCATTTGATCGCCACATAAAGCGGACTTCGATCAGAAGCGAGTAGACTTCGCTGATGGGTAACTGCTGGCAGCCAAGGAGCGGCTCCGCGTCTGGTGTATCGCCGATAGCCGACATCACAATAGCATCAGCGTGGTTCGGCTCAGGGGTCACAAGCGCCGGTGGGAGCGCGCGCTTCCACGTCCGCTCCATCGATGATCGCCGACATCGCGATTGGAATCGGCGAGGTCCGGCCAACGGCCAGCAACGGAAGTCGCCGACGCAGCTGCCATTCAACGGCGTGCAACGTCAGCCCACCGGGCCCAATGTCCAATCGTCCCCTGAAAGCGGGCTGACTCTCACGTCCTTGATGACTCCGCGCTCGAGGCTGGGATCGAAATGGCGCATCGTCCGCTCGTTGAAATCAATGATGCGGCCAGGCCTGAGTGGCCCCACGTCATTGATCTTGACAATGACCTTCTTGCCGGCAGCTTCGACGAGGGCATATTTCGGCCTCGCGCCAAAAAGCACCCCACCGAATTTCTTTCGCAGATTGGTCTTGATGGCAGCCGTCCAGGCAGAGGGATCATAACGCTCGCCGGAGGCTGTGCGCGGACCGCCCTCCTCCTTGCCGGGCTTGAACGGATTGTACATCGAAGCAGCGCCAACGACCGCATTCCCCGAAGCGGCATCGACGGCGGTTGCGTGAACTCCACGCGTTTCACCGCGCGCAACGGTAATAGACATGGCAAGCGCAACCAGGGCGCCGCAAACCGCGGCGCTCGAGCGGAACGTCATCATAACTCCTGTGATGTTTTTCGTCGTCCGGTTCCCGACACCGCAGGCACGGCAAGCGAACGCGGACGCGTTCATCAAGCTTGCGCCGAAGTTTTGCGGAGTCGTGCCAACCCCTTGGCTACGGAACCGTCGTGCGAACCGGGCGGTTCCCACGCACTGTTTTATGTTGCGCCGACTAAGACAGAGAATGCGTCAGCAGCATGACGTGACAACGGGCTATTCTGCGGCTGCCTTCACCGGGGCGGCATTGATCGCGAGCTTGCCGTAGCGGTCCGTAAAAGCCTTCGTGTCGATCTCTTCCAGCTCGATCTCGCCGCTCATGACGCCCTGTTTCCAGGCTGCTTGCGCCGGATCGTTCTGGAACTCAGGCATCACCTCACGGCCGAACAGCTCGAGCGATTCGCAGATGTGCTCGTGGCTGTTCTTGCCGGCCTGGTTGAGCAGGATGACCTGGTCGATATGGGAAGACTGGAAGCGCTTCAGCTTCTTGCGGATCGTCTCCGGTGAGCCGATCAGGCCGCCGCGCAGCGCCGCCTCCTGCGCCTCGGGATTGTCGCGCTTCCACTTGTTGTACTCGTCCCACATGTTGACGGTGTAGGGCGCCGGACGCTGGCGGTTCTGCGAGGCGCCGTAGAAGCGCAGCGCGAACTGGAAGAAGGTGGCGCCGTCGGCGCGCGCACGCGCCTCCTCGTCGGTCCTGGCGCACATGAAGAACGAGACCAGCGCCATGTTCGGATTGATCTCGTAATCGGCGAGCTTGGTGAGGCGCTTGGTCATCGCATTGTAATAAGCGTGCACCCAGGCATGGGCGGCATCGGCGCTGACGAACTGGAAGCCGAGTGCGCCAAAGCCATGGCGGCCGGCGCGCTCGATGGTCGGCAGCTGCGAGCAGGCCATCCACAGCGGCGGATGCGGCTTCTGCACCGGCTTCGGCACGACGTTGCGCAAGGGAATGTCGAAGTACTTGCCGTGATGCTCGCTCCCCGCGTCCTTGAACATCGGGAAGATCGCGGCGACGGCCTCCTCGAACACCTCCTTCTTGGTCTCCATGTCGCGGCCGAACGGGGTGAGCTCGGTGATGGATGCGCTCTCGCCCATGCCGAACTCGCAGCGGCCGTTCGAGAGCAGATCGAGCACCGCGACACGCTCGGCAACGCGCGCCGGATGATTGGTGGTAAGCTGGAGGATGCCGTGACCGAGCCGGATGTTCTTTGTGCGCTGGCTGGCCGCCGCGAGGAACGATTCCGGCGACGGCGAGTGCGAGTATTCTTCGAGGAAGTGGTGCTCGACGACCCAGGCATGGTCGTAGCCGAGCTTGTCGGCGAGCTCCATCTGCGAAAGGGCGTTCTGGTAGAGCCTGAGCTCGTCGCCGGCCATCCAGGGCCGCGGCAATTGCAGCTCGTAGAAGATGCCGAACTTCATGGCGTCGCTCTCCCGCTTGTTCTTGTTGCGCTCATCTTAGTAGGTGAGGCAGCGCTGTCTACGGAGCAGCAATTCCGCCGCGCGGGAGAATGGCTTGATTGCACAAGCCGAATGGTTAGTTTGTGCTGCGCCGACTCATTTATGGTGGCGCCTTCCCGCTCCCCGAAAGATCATGCCGACATTCACCCCGCATCAGGATGCCGCTCTGAAGGCCGTCGGCGACTGGCTCAAGGCCAAGCCCGGCCGTAACGGCACGCCGCCGGTGTTCCGCCTGTTCGGCTTCGCCGGGACCGGCAAGACGACTCTGGCCCGGCACATCGCCGACGGCGTCGATGGCGAGGTGAAGTTCGCCGCCTTCACCGGCAAGGCCGCCCTCGTCATGCGCAACAAGGGTTGCGACGACGCCTCCACCATCCACTCGTTGATCTATCGCGCCCGCGAATCCGGCGAGGAGCAGCCGAGCTTTGAATTGTGGGACGACGCGCCGGCTTCGAAAGCGAAGCTGATCGTGATCGACGAATGCTCGATGGTCGACGCCGAACTCGGCCGCGACCTGATGTCGTTCGACTGCCCGCTGCTCGTGTTGGGGGATCCCGCGCAGTTGCCGCCGATCCAGGGCGGCGGCTTCTTCACCAACACCGAACCGGACGCGATGCTGACCGAGGTGCACCGCCAGGCCCAGGACGATCCGATCGTGCGGATGTCGATGGACATCCGCGAAGGCCGCGAGCTCGACATCGGCCGCTACGGCGACAGCGAAGTGGTCTCGCGCAAGGAGCTCGACCCCGATCGGGTCATGAGCGCCGACCAGGTCCTGGTCGGCCGCAACAACACCCGCCGCGCCTACAACATGCGGGTGCGCCAGCGCCAGAACATCGAGGACGCCTTTCCGGTCGCCGGCGACAAGCTGGTGTGCCTGCGCAACAACCGCAAGAAAGGCCTGTTCAACGGCGGCCTGTGGCGGGTGAAGTCGCGCAACGCCTCGCGCTCGAAATCGCGCATCCTCTCCATGCGGCTGTCGCCGGACGAGGATTTCGGCCATAAGGTGACGAAGGTCTCGGTGCGCGCCGATTGCTTCGAAGGCGGCATCGAGCAGATCGCCTGGGAGCAGCGCAAGCCCTATGACGAGTTCGACTACGGCTACGTGCTCACCGTGCACAAATCGCAGGGCTCGCAATGGGACGACGTCGTGCTGTTCGACGAGAGCTTTGCGTTTGGGGAGTCCAGGGCGCGGTGGCTCTACACCGGGATCACGCGGGCGGCGAAGCGATTGAGCATCGTGGTCTAACACCGCAGGCCAAGCCGGCTGTGCCATTCGGCCGTTTTCACGGCCTCGTGTCCGCCCCCGGCGTAACAATTCCCGGCTGTCCCCGTATCTCGGGTGATGCGAAAACCCCGCCGGGCGGGCTGTTCGCCCGGACCCGGCCGCCCTAGACTGTCAGCCTTTCCGAAAGAGGATCGCCATGCGCCGAACCGCCCTCGCCTCCCTGCTCGCCGCAACCGCCGCCCTGACGCTGGCGTTCACCCTGCCGTCGCGGGCCGCCGAGGATGCGGTCGTGATCCCCGCCCCCGCCATGGATGCAGCACCCGCGAGCGGGATTCAGACCGCCGTGGTCGCCGGCGGTTGCTTCTGGGGCGTGCAAGGCGTCTTCCAGCACACCGCAGGCGTCGTCAACGCGGTCTCCGGCTATGCCGGCGGCACCAAGGCGACCGCCGACTACCAGACGGTCTCGAGCGGCCGGACTGGCCACGCAGAGTCGGTCGAGATCAAGTACGACCCCAAGAAGATCTCCTACGGCAAGATCCTCCAGATCTACTTCTCGGTGGTGCACGACCCGACCCAGCTCAACCGCCAGGGTCCCGACACCGGCACGCAATATCGCTCGGCGATCTTCACCACCTCCGGCGAGCAGAAGAAGGTGGCGGAGGCCTATATCGCCCAGCTCAACGCCGCCAAGGTCTTCAGCAAGCCGATCGTGACCAAGGTCGGCGCATTGGAGGCGTTCTACCCGGCGGAGGCCTACCATCAGGACTATCTGACACTGCACCCGAACCAGCCCTACATTGCCTATAACGACCTGCCGAAGATCGAGAACCTGAAAAAGCTGTTCGCGGATAACTACATTGAAAAGCCGACGCTGGTGAGTGCCAGCAAGGCCACCAACTGATCGCGAGATCACCAGAAAAGCGGGAGACCCATGCCCGACACCAAGACGAAAACCTCAGACGACAAGATCAATAAGAGCGAAGAGCAGTGGCGGCGCGAACTGACGCCGATGCAGTACGCGGTGCTGCGCGAAAAGGCGACCGAGCGTCCCTTCTCCGGCGAGTATGAGCACGATCATCGCGCAGGCACTTACGTCTGCGCAGGCTGCGGCAACGTTCTGTTCGAGTCCGACGCCAAGTTCGATTCCGGCTGCGGTTGGCCGAGCTTCACCCGGCCCGCCGTCGAGAGCCATATCGACGAGGAACGGGACGTCAGCCACGGCATGATCCGCACCGAGGTGCTTTGCTCCAAATGCAGCGGCCATCTCGGCCACGTCTTTCCTGACGGACCTGGACCTGCCGGCCTGCGCTACTGCATCAACTCGGCGGCGCTGAAGCTGGAGCCGAAATAAACTGCGTGCGCGGCTGGGTTCCTTCATGGAACCCGATTCGTGCGATGTGCTTTTCTTCTCTGGCGGTGCGGCCGATCATCGCACTTGGCGGCCGCCAGGGAGGAAGCCATGTCACTCGGGACCATCCTGATCATCCTGGTGATCATCTATCTGGTCGGAGGCCTGTCCGGCCGCTTGGGCGGTTATGGCTATGGCATGGGCCATTCCGGCATGGGAATCGGCGGCGTCGTGCTCGTGGTGCTGCTCGTCCTGCTGCTTCTTGGCAAATTATAGATTATTTAACTTATTGAAATAACTTGATTTATCGCGGCCGCGGGGCTGCCATGCGCGGATTCATCATCTCCCATCGCAGGGGTCGCATTTTTGTCAAATCGGCCTATATTAGTGGACGAAATGGCATGTGCGGCGGCCCGCTCGATTGCGGCCCTGCCCTCCCAAACCCCACGCGCTTAAAGCCCCAGAGAAGATCACGAGGTCTTTGACCATGCGTCCACTGCGTCCGTTCAACTTCAACACCTCCGCCGAACTCTTCCCCGCCGCGATCCGCAAGAAGAAGCGTGCGGGCTTCACCTATCGCCGGTTCGGCACCGCGGCCGAGGCCGTGCAGTTCGCGATGGAGCAGTTGCCGACGGATTCGCTGAACGGCGCCTATCTCCAGGTCGAGGAAGCGCGCTTCGACCAGAACGGCATCCGCTCGCTCTATGAGAGCGAAGCCTTCCCGCTGCCCCGTCGCCCCAAGCCGGCGCAGACCGCCGAGGCCGACGCCGACGCGGCGTAAGTTTTTTCGCAAGCCTCCGGTGTGCGCAGAAGGCGCGATGGCCAAAAGGCCGTCGCGCTTTTTGCGTATGTGGGGCTCTTCCTTCTCGCCGCTTGCGGGAGAGACGAAGAAACCTCAAATCCGCGGCTGCTTGTCGAGCCAGCGGCGCAACAGACGCACGTTGCGCATGTTGGCGCGGAACATGACGTCGAAGGCGTCGCCTGCGAGCGGGACCATGCCGACCACGCCGTCGAGTGCCACATTGCCCAGCATGCGCGCGGTGATGTACCAGGGCGCGCCCAGCGCGCGGGCCTCGCGCACCAGCCACAGCGAGATCGCCGTGGTGATGATGTCGCCGACGATGGGGACCAGGCCGATCAGCCCGTCGATGCCATAGCGGATGTTGGTGCCGGGCACGATGAAGGCGATGTCGAGCAGCTTTGCGATCGCCTCAAGCCGCGCGATCCGCTGTTCGCGCGTCAGATGGCCGAACGGGCTCCCGGCGAAGAGATCGTCCTTGCCGAACTCGAAACGGAACTCGCGAAATCCCTGCTCCAGCGTTTCGGGGCGAATCTCCCGACCCTCCTGGTCGATGATCGGCCCGCGTGCCCCGGTGCCCGAAGAGGTCGCACGGGAGCCGTTCCCCGAACGGGACCTGCGCGGTGCAAGAATGTCGTCGTCGGACATGGTCATGACTTCCGGAGAACGCGCCGGCCCGGCGAAGGTTGCTGCGCCGCGCCCGAACGTCGCGCGCTCAGGTCGGCGCCGCCACCGGCTGCGACTCCCCGACATATCTGTGCACGAGCCAGGACGAAATCGCCGCCGGCACGAACCCGACGAGACCATACAAGATGAACTGCACCGCGCCCGAATCCGGCCCGCGCGAGCTGTAGGTGAGCGAAGCCAGCATGAAGGCGAACAGGCCGACCAGCAGCATCCGCAAGCCCGGCCCGATCCGCCTGACATGGATCAGGATGTCATCGACCGCGCCGATCATCAGCGAGGGCAGGAAGCCGAATAGATAGCTGTACTGCAAGGTCTTGAAGAAGACTGCGAACAGCTTGCCGACCTCGCCGAGATTGGTGTGGGCCCAATAGCCGGATTGATAGGTCGAGGTCAGCAGCAGCAGGAACCCGCCGACGAACGGGCCGACCAGCGCAAATACCAGATAGCGTTTCATCGAACACCCTCACTTCTCCGGGGGTTATAGCAGCGCCGCCGGAACCTTGAATAGCGGGGCGGACCCCGCCTTTGGGGGAACAAGTGACACGGCGACGAGTTCAGACATGACCTGAATCGCCCCTTGGCAGATGGGAGCCACCGATGGCCCGCAACTTTCTTCTGGCGACGATCGCGCTGGCGGCCCTGACTGGCCTCTCTGACGCGCCCGCTCTTGCGCAAGGCCACATGGGCTCGCCGCAGGAGCAGCGCGCCTGCTCGCGGGACGCATCGCGATTCTGCCGCAAGGATCTCGGCAACGACAGCGCAGTGCAGAGCTGCCTGCAAGCCCACCGGGCCAGGCTGTCGCGCTCTTGCAGCAGGGTCTTTCGGAGCCACGGCATGTGAGGGCGACAGCCATCCCCAGCG
The DNA here is from genome assembly GCF_016616425.1 of Bradyrhizobium diazoefficiens. Lineage (NCBI taxonomy): Bacteria > Pseudomonadati > Pseudomonadota > Alphaproteobacteria > Hyphomicrobiales > Nitrobacteraceae > Bradyrhizobium > Bradyrhizobium diazoefficiens. The sequence goes on along the minus strand of NZ_CP067101.1, from coordinate 1,680,942 downwards.
AACGGAGAGTGAAGCCATGTTGCGCGATGAACAGCTCTCGATCCTGCGGGACATCAGCCAATCCGTCGCCTTCGCCGACGACCGCCAAGGCAAGGTGGGGCAACTGATCGCGGACGGCTACGTGATGAAGGACGGCGATTTGTTCGAGCTCACGGCCAAGGGCGTCACCGCCGTCGAGGAGCACGCCGCCGCGCTCGGCGCGAGCGATGCGGAACAAGGAAGCGCGTCCTTCGATCGGTTGATCTGATCGCGTCCACAACGCCACCTGCGTGACGTCCACGCAACATCTGCAATTTCCTTCGCGCCGACCATTGCAGCCGCGCGACAATGGCGCATACTTCGCTCGGGCGGCGCAGCACTTTTCGATTCGAACATCAGGAAATCGAGCGACCACATGCGGGACCAAGTTCCCGGCGTGAAGGCTGTGACATGCGGCAGATCAAGTCGCGTGCAGCGCCCCAAAAACCAAGTGGCTCAAGCCCACTGAACTCGGGGACCCGTTCTGCATGACACGCTATCAGACGATCGCTTCGCTCTTCGCCGTCGCAACCACCGCCATCGCACTCCAGAGCTCGCCCGGCCTCGCCTTCTCGTCCGAAGCGCAGCAGATGTGCACGGGCGATGCGATGCGGTTGTGCTCCAGTGAAATCCCCGACATCGCCAGGATCAGGGCCTGCATGGTGCGGCACAGGGCGCAGGTCAGCCCCGGCTGCCGTGCCGTGATGGACCGCGAGCACGCCGCATCGCGCAAGCGGGAAGCGGCGGCGCAATAGCGCGGACCATCCGCAGCGTCATGGCCGGGCCTTGTCCCGGCCATCCGCGCCTCACCCGAGGTGCAAAAGAACGTGGATGCCCGGACAAGCCCGGGCATGACGATGCATCTGTCTAAAGCGCGATGCGATTAGGATGAATCGTCATCGCGCTTTAGGTTGTTGTTTAAGCATGATCTTTCCGGAAAACCGCTGAGCACTTTTCCGGATCATGCTTTAGAGATGTGTCTATTCGCCCCATTGCGCGAAGGCGTCGTTGAAGGCGCGCTCGCCGGGGGCGCCCTTCTCGATGGCGATGATGGCGCGGCGCTGGTTGGCATAGACCAGCGGCACGTCGAACCACGAACGCTCCTTCAGGAGCTGGATGTTGCGGGAGCGGTCGGCATCGACGTTGGACAGGCCGACCAGGAAGAAGCCGTCGGTGACCTTGACCGCGAGGCCCGCGAGCGGCGTGCCGCGCGCCTGCTCGTTCGACTTCATCAAAATACCCGGCACGTTGGAGACGCTGCCGCCCGGGAAATCCTGCGGCAGGATGAACGTCAGCTCCGCGGTGTGGCTCGCCGGCAGCGAGGAATCGGTGTTGCGGCGAAACGACATCGTCATCTTGAACTTGCGCTCGGGGATCTCGATGTCGGCGCGCACGGCGACATCGGCCTTCTGGTTGCCCGACGCCTTGATCGGCTCGAGCCGCCAGACCACCGAGCCGACATATTGCTTACCTTTCGGATCGGACGGATCCTCGTCATAGAGCACGACCTTCTGCGCCACCGGCGCAACCGGCTGGTTGCTGGCCGAAGGCTGACCGACGCGATCGGGGATCTTCGGCTTGCTCTGCGGCGAGGCATCCTTCGGCGTCTCCACCACCTGGGTCGGCGAGGACTTGAACAGGTTGGTCACGGTCTGGACCAAGGGCTTGCCCCAGAGGATGCCGGCACCGGCCAGGATCAGGACGATGCCGACGGCGATCGCGCTCTTGAACGGAAAGACGGAGCCGGTGCGGACGCGCTTGTTAGGTTCGCGGTCGAGAACGGGGATGTGCGGGCGCGATGACGACGGCTGCGACCCGTAGCGCTCGGCCTCCTCGATCGACTCGTCGTAGGAATAGGGTGCGTCCGCTCCGCCCGCGCGATTTTCCAGGCTCGGCTCCAGCCGGTCGAATTCCGGCGAGGGCGAGGGCACGTTGGCGTAAGTGCGGCGCGCGGCGCGGCTGGCCTGCGCGGCAGCCCCGCCGAGATCATTGGCATCGGCCGTAATGTCGCGGAAGCCGCGCACGCCCGGTGCCGGCGGCAGCGGCGGCGGAGGCCCGATATCAGGCGGACGGTGCGCACCGGCGCGATCACGTCCGGCCGCCGGCGGCTCCGGCATCGGGGCCGACGGTCCCGGTTGGCGCGGCGCGTCGAAACGGGGGGCGCGCGGCGGACGGTGGGCATCGCCCTGATCATCGACGTTGAAGGACGGACGGTCGGCCCGCGGCGGCGCAGGAGCGGGGCGCGTACGCGGCGGGGCCGCCGGCTGAGATGCGGGAGTGTTGCTCTCGGCGGCGCGGGCGCTGGCGCGGCGGAAGGCATCGCCACTGCCGCTGGAGCGGGCGCCGCCGCCGGAACGCGAGGCCTCGCGGGCGCGCTGGGCAGCTTCCGATTCGACCTTCCGGACGGCCTCTTCCAGCGACAACCTTTCGCGGGTGATCTCGGATTCGGAGAGCGGCGGCTGCACGCTGCGCAGCTGCGCGATCAGGGCCGTGCGCGCCCGCTCATAGAGCGCGCGACGGCTTTCGCCGGGAGCGTTGGGGTCCAGGGCGGCAATAGCGCGGGCGATCAGCGGATAGTAATCAGCCATTTCAACTCAACTATACGCGCGTCCCGGTAAGATACCGTTAAGCCTCGAACGGATTTTGCACCAGGATAGTATCTTCGCGTTCGGGGCTGGTGGAAAGCAGTGCGACCGGGCACCCCACCAGTTCCTCGATCCGCCGGACATATTTGATGGCCTGGGCCGGCAGGTCGGCCCAGGACCGCGCACTGGCGGTCGGCTCCTTCCAGCCCTCGATGGTCTCGTAGATCGGCTCGACCCGGGCCTGGGCGCCCTCGCCGGCCGGAAAATGGTCGATCTCCTTGCCGTCGAGCTTGTAGCCGGTGCAGACCTCGATCGAATCGAAGCCGTCGAGGATGTCGAGCTTGGTCAGCGCCAGGCCGTTGATGCCGCCGGTTCGGACCGCCTGACGGACCAGCACGGCGTCAAACCACCCGCAGCGGCGGGCTCGGCCGGTATTGGTGCCGAACTCGCGGCCACGCTCACCGATCCTGCGGCCGGTCTCGTTGTCCTGCTCGGTCGGGAACGGACCCTGGCCGACGCGGGTCGTATAAGCCTTGCACAGGCCGAGCACGTAGCCGACCGCACCGGGGCCGAGGCCGGCGCCGGTCGCGGCCTGCGCCGCCACCGTGTTGGACGAGGTGACGTAAGGATAGGTGCCGTGATCGACGTCGAGCAGCGCGCCTTGCGCGCCCTCGAACAGCATGCGCTTGCCTTCGCGCCGCTTGATGTCGAGCAGCCGCCACACCGTCTCGGCGTAGGGCAGCAGCCCGGGTGCGAGCGCGCTCAATTCCTTCAGAATCTCCCTGCCGTCGAATTCCGGCAGGTTGAGACCACGGCGCAACGCGTTGTGGTGCGCAAGCAGCCGGTCGATCTTGTGCGGGAGCGTGTCGAGGTCGGCGAGGTCCATCAGGCGAATGGCACGGCGGCCGACCTTGTCCTCATAGGCCGGGCCAATGCCGCGGCGGGTGGTGCCGATCGCGGTCGCCGCGCTGGCGGATTCGCGATGCGCGTCGAGCTCGCGGTGCAGCGGCAGGATCAGCGTGACGTTCTCGGCGATGCGCAGGTTCTCCGGCGAGACCGCGACGCCCTGTGCCCTGAGCTTGGTGACCTCGTCGAGGAAGGCTGCGGGATCGAACACGACACCGTTGCCGATCACCGACAGCTTGCCCTCGCGCAGCACGCCCGAGGGCAGCAGCGCGAGCTTGTAGGTCTTGCCGTTGATCACCAGCGTATGGCCGGCATTATGGCCGCCCTGGAAGCGGACGACGATGTCCGCCTGCTCCGACAACCAGTCGACGATCTTGCCTTTCCCTTCGTCGCCCCACTGGGCGCCGACGACGACAACATTGGCCATTTCGCGGGTAATCCTTCGAAGCTGTCTTTGTAAGCGGCATGATCCGAACGGAAAACCGGGATCCACTTTTCCTAAGATCATGCCTGCGCCCAGCCCAATTCCCGGCCCAAGGCCGTTCGCACGCGAGGCAGCCCAACCGGATAAAGGAAGCAGCCTCTCTAGGCAAGCAAGAACGGGACTTTTTTGGGGCCCAATACGCGATCCAAGCCCTTGATATCCCCCGGAAATCCAGAAGCCTTCGCAGCCGGCGCCATGGCTTCGACCAAAGCGTGAAGGGCTCGGTCCGCCGCTGCATGGTCGCGATGCGTGTGCCCCCGTTGATGCCGCCCCGATTTCCGTGTCTTTGGACAGGGCCGGGCGATCTACCGGCCCGGATCTCGCCGGGCCGGAAGCCTCGGTGCACGCGGGGCCTCACCAACCACAATGTCCGCCACCGGCCAAACCACGAGCACTGATGCGTCCGGTCACCACTGGGTCGCGAACCAGCCTTATCTGCTGCTCGGCATCACCGCGCTGTGCTGGGCGGGCAATGCCATCGTCGGACGGCTCGCCGCCGGCCACATTCCGCCGGTCACGCTGTCGTTCCTGCGCTGGTTCTTCGCCTTCCTGCTGGTGCTGCCGTTCGCCTGGAAACATCTTGCGCAGGACTGGCCCGCGATCCGGAGCAAGCTCGGCCTGATGGTCACGCTCTCGATCACCGGCATCGGCGCCTTCAACACGCTGCAATATTGGGCGCTGGAGCATACCCAGGCGCTCAACACGCTGCTGCTGCAGTCGGCCGCGCCGCTGGTCGTGGCGCTGTGGTCGCTGGCCATCCTCGGCATCAGGCTCACCGCGGCGCAGGCGTCCGGCGTGCTGCTGTCGATGTGCGGCGTGCTCACGATCCTGCTGCACGGCGATTTCACCACGCTGTCGAACATCGAGTTCAACAAGGGCGACCTCATCTTCATCGTCGCGCTGGTCATCTTCGCGCTGTATTCGGTGCTGACGCTGAAACGGCCGCCGATGCACGGCCTGTCGTTCCTCGCCTTCACCTTCGGCTGCGGCGCCGCCTGCCTCATTCCGCTGGAGATCTGGGAATTGTCCGCACGCCCGGTCATGAAGCTCGACGGGCCGAACCTCCTGACACTGTTCTACGTCGCGGTATTCCCCTCGACGCTCGCCTATCTCTGCTTCAATCGCGGCGTCCGCCTGATCGGCGCCAACCGCGCCGCGCCGTTCTTCCACGTCGTGCCGGTGTTCGGCTCGATCATGGCGATGGCGTTCCTGGGCGAACACCCGCAGCCATTTCACTTCATCGGCTTCGCGCTGGTGCTGTCGGGGGTGTTCGCGGCGTCACGGAAGCAGGCGACGTAGCCGCCGCTTTCATCCAAGCACACTGCTGCCTCCTTTACCCTCCCCTGGAGGGACCTGGAGGGGGAGGGTAAGAAAGTGCGCACGCTATTCGGTCTTGAACTTGCTGTACGCCTCGCTCGTCGCGATGATCACGTGCTCGGCGCAGCCGTTGACGCGATGCGGATCGGCTTCACGCTCGTAAGCTTCCGACGTCATCATGTCGAGGAAGGCCGCAACCGTTGGATAATGGACCAGCGCGACGAAATCCCAGTCGTTGCCGGCGTGCGGCCCGAGCGCAACGGCTTTCGCTTCGCCGGTCCAGAGCAGCGTGCCGCCGCGTGCCTTGATCATCGGCACGGTGATCGCGCTGTAGCGCAAATAGGCATCCCAGCCGGATCCGTCGCCGTCGCGCGATCGCGCGTGGAAGCGCATCAGGTTCAGCATCGCCACCGGCGCTTGTGGGTCGAGCTGCTCCAGGCCCTCGATGTTCAACATATTAACCGTCAATGGCGCCTCCCCGGGTCATGCCTGCATTGTAGCGTTGCGGCCCTGTGACTTGTGCCACGACGCCAATCCGGCGCAAGCTCGTATCCAACGCCAATGACGATCGCTTCGCCCGCGCCAGCGGCCTCCAATCCGGCCGGTTGGCTCAACAACCAGCCTTACCTGCTGCTCAGCCTGAGCTCGCTGTTCTGGGCCGGCAACATCGTGCTCGCGCGCCATGTCGGCGCGCATGTGCCGCCGCTGACGATCACCACGATCCGCTGGTTCGGCGTGTTCCTGATCCTGTTGCCGTTCGCCTGGCCGCATCTGAAGCGCGACTGGCCTGCCTTGCGGAGCAGCCTGCCGCTGATGCTGTTCCTGTCGCTGGTCGGCTTCGCCTTCAACAACGCGATCTCGTACTGGGCGATGCAGTACACGGAGGCGCTGAACGCGCTGCTGATCCAGTCGGCAGGTCCCCTGTTCGTGGCGCTGTGGTCGCTGGTGCTGTTCGGCGTGCGGCTGACGGGTGCGCAGTTCGCCGGCATCGCGATCTCGCTTGTCGGGGTGCTGATCATCATCCTGCGCGGCGATCTTGCCGCGCTTGCGAGCATCAGCTTCAACAGGGGCGACATCATGTTCGCCTCCTCGCTGGTGGCGTTCGGGATCTACTCCGCCTTCATCCCGCGCCGGCCCAAGATCCACCAGCTCTCCTTCCTGTCCTTCACCACCTGCTGCGGCGCGACGATGCTGCTGCCCACGGCGATCTGGGAGGCGGCAAGCGGCCGCGTCCTGCAATTCGATGCGATGACGCTGGCGACGCTGGGCTACATCCTGATCTTTCCCTCGACGCTGGCCTATCTCTTCTTCAACCGCGGCGTGGCGCTGATCGGACCGAACCGAGCCGCGCCGTTCTTCCATCTGGTGCCGGTGTTCGGCTCGGCGATGGCGATCCTGCTGCTCGGCGAAACGCTGCAGCCGTTTCATCTGATCGGCTACGCGCTGGTGCTCGCCGGCGTCGTGACCGCCTCGCGCCAAGGTTCGGCGGTGAAGTAATTCTGCGCGGCGAACGCCTGCACGCTCGTGTCCCGGACGCGACGCGGCAGGCAGTGACGCGCCGCAGAGCCGGGACTCAGACTGCCGCTGGCATGGGCCCTGAGAACGTGGATGCCCGGGCCTTCGCCTCGCCGAAGCGGCTACGGCCGCGCAGGCGGGACACGCCCGGGCATGACGAATGAGTGAATGGCTGCGCCTTCGCGCGAGGACCTACGCCGCGCGCACCTTGGCGAGGAAGTTGTCGACGGCGCTACGCAGCGCGCCGGACTGGTTGTCCAGTTCGCGAGCGTTGGAGAGCACGTCGGTGGCCGCGCTGCCGGTTGCTTCCGCGGCGGAGGTGACGCTGCCGATATGGGCGTTGATCTCGCTCGAGCCGGCCGCCACCGACTGGATGTTACGGGCGATCTCGCGGGTCGCCTCACCCTGCTGCTCGATCGATGTGGAAATGCCCGCGGTGATCTCGCTCATCTCGGCGATCGTCTGGGTGATGCCGGAGATGGCCGCGACCGCGTCGCTGGTCGAGGTCTGCATCGCCGCGACCTGCGCGGAGATTTCCTCGGTCGCCTTGGCGGTCTGGTTGGCCAGCGCCTTGACCTCGGAGGCGACGACGGCAAAGCCGCGGCCGGACTCGCCGGCGCGGGCCGCTTCGATGGTGGCGTTGAGTGCCAGCAGGTTGGTCTGCGCTGCGATCGAGTGGATCAGCTTGACGACCTCGCCGATCTTCTCGGCGCCGGAGGAGAGCACCTGGACGGTGGCATTGGTACGCTCGGCGTCGTTGACGGCGCGGCTCGCCACTTCGGTCGAGCGCGTGACCTGGCGGGAGATTTCCGCAACCGAGCTCGACAGCTCCTCGGCGGCTGCCGCGACCGTGCCGACATTGCCGGAGGCTTTTTGCGAGGCGGCGCCGACCGTCGCTGCACGCGACGAGGCGTCGCTGGCAGTTGCCGTCATCGACTGCGCCGTCGTCTGCATGCCGGCCGCGGCCGAGGAGACCGAGCGGACGATGCCGTTGACGCTGCGTTCGAAGTCGCTGGCGATGCCTTCCATCGCGCTGCGACGTTCCGCCCTGGCCCGCTCCTGGGCATCGGCTTCGGTCTTCTCGAGGTCGCGGATGCGGACCGCGTTGTCCTTGAAGATCTGGACGGTGGCTGCCATCGCGCCGATCTCGTCGCCACGGCCGACACCGGGAATGTCGCCTTCGAGCTTGCCGTCCGCGAGGTCCTTCATGCGGGCGCCAAGCTGCGCCAGCGGGCGGCTGATGCCGCGGCCGATGAGCCAGGCGGAACTGCCGGCGACAATGAGGATGCCGAACATGGCCAGTCCGAGCAGCCAATAGGCCGGCCCCATCTTGGCGTCGATGTCGTCGAGATAGGCGCCGGTGCCGAGATACATGTCGAAGCCGGGGACGGCCACGGCATAGCCGATCTTGCGGATCGGCGTCGGCTGACCGGGCTTCACGTATTCATAGTGCAGCAGGATCGAGCCGTTGGCCTTGACGCCGTTCATCAGCTCGACGGACAGCTTGCGGCCGTTGGTCACGACATCCATGCGATTGGTGCCGACTTGCTTGGGATCCGGCGCAAGCTGCGTGATGCCTTCATAGGACGTGCCGAACAAATAGCCCGAGCCGTTGTCGTAGGTCATCGCATTGCCGTAGCGACGAAGCTCGGCCATCGCCGCGTCCTTCGTCATCTCGCCGGCATCGACGCGCTTCTTCAGCGCGGCTGCATAGTTGCGCGCGAGTTCGACGATCGCCTTGGCCTGGTCGATGCGTGCGTTCACCATCTCGCCCTTCATCAAATAGCCGGCGAGGACGCCGGAGATGCACAGGCCGAACAAAGTAACGCCGACAAGGATGCCCAGCTTGGGGGCGATCTTCAGATTGCTCAATTTCACAATGGCTCCTTGGATGGTGCGGACACACCGCAGGCCTCTTTAATTTGAATGAACTTTTAGTGGGCGACCCCTTAGCAAGTTACTTACGTGCCTCCGTAGAAGCCCGGACGCAGCCGCAAAGATCGGCAATATATCGCGGCGCCGGCAACCCGGAATTGTACGCCATCGCCTCGATTTCGCGTAAAAGACGCAAAGGCCCGTCCAAATGGCGTGGTCACGACAAGAACCGACAAACCAAAATCGGGAGCAGAAAATGCCGAAATACAGGGTGGTGACGCCGAAAGGCGCGAGCTTCACGGTCGCGGGCAGCGACTATTCCTTTGAGCGTGAGGCGCTCGACCCGATCGATGCCGAGATCGTCGAGGCGCCGGCCGACGAGGCCGGGTTCATCGCCGCCGCCAGATCCGCCGACGCCATCTATGCCAAGGGCATTCCCATCACCAAGACCATCATCGACGCGCTGGAGGGCTGCAAGGTCATCACGCTCGGTTCGGTCGGCGTCGACAGCGTCGACGTCAAGGCCGCCACGGCGCGCGGCATTCCCGTCACCAACATCCCCGACACCTTCATCGAGGAGGTCGCCGACCATGCCATGATGCTGCTGCTCGCCGGCTTCCGCCGCCTGGTCGAGCAGGACCGCATGGTGCACAGCGGCCGCTGGGCCGAGGGCCGGCCGGCGCTACTCAAGGTTCCCAGGCTGATGGGCCAGACGCTCGGCTTCATCTCGTTCGGCCGCGTGGCGCGTGCAGTCGCGAAGCGGGCGGCACCGTTCGGCCTTCGCATGATGGCCTACGATCCCTTCATCCAGGAAACGTTGATGTACGACCACGGCGTGATTCCGGCGACGCTGAACGAGGTGCTGTCGCAATCCGACTTCGTCTCGATGCATGCCCCGGCAAGACCCGAGGTCCACCACATGCTGACCGAGAAGCACTTTCGGCAGATGAAGAAGGGCTCGATCTTCATCAACACCGGGCGCGGCGCCACCGTGGACGAGGAGAGCCTGATCAAGGCGCTGCAAGAGGGCTGGATCGCGCACGCCGCCCTCGACGTGCTGGAGAAGGAACCACCCTCGCACAACAATCCCCTGCTCGGCATGGAGAACGTGACACTGACCGCCCACGTCGCCTCGGCCTCGGCACGGTTTGACGAAGCGCGCAAGCGCCGCGTGGGCTACGAATTGTCACTGGTGCTGCAGGGCATGTGGCCGGTCAGCTGCGTCAATCCGTCGGTGCTGCAAGACACCGCGCTCCGTCGCTGGCAACCCGTCAGCATGGATCGCGGGCCGAACAGCTAACCCGCCGGCGCAAGGGCGCCAATGATGAAGCCGAGGCATTGCGCTTCGGGGCAGCCGAGCGCGACGTCGAACCAGCCGCGCGGCCGGTAGCCCCGCTGCGACGACAGGATGGTTTGAGCGATGAATTGGCGTCGTCGGGACGCGCCGACCGTATCGTCATACGCGTCCCCGATTACGAAGACCTTACGTGTTCTTCAGCGCGATGCGGAATTCGGCTTCGGTCTTGGCCTTGACCTCGTCGAGTGAGACGCCGTCGGCGAGCTCGATCAGGGCCATGCCGCCGTCGCCGTGCTTGTCGATGGTGAAGACTGCCAAGTCAGTGACGACCATGTCGACCACGCGCTCGCCGGTCAGCGGCAAATTGCACTGCTTCAGCAGCTTGGCGCCGTCCTTGGCCGAATGCTCCATCACCACGACGACGCGCTTGACGCCGGCGACGAGGTCCATTGCGCCGCCCATGCCCTTGACCATCTTGCCCGGGATCATCCAGTTGGCGAGATCGCCGTTCTGGGCCACCTGCATGGCGCCGAGGATTGACAGATCCATGTGGCCGCCGCGGATCATGCCGAACGAATCCGCGCTCGAGAAATAGGACGTCGAGGGCAGCTCGCTCACGGTCTGCTTGCCGGCGTTGATCAGGTCCGCGTCCACCTCGTCGTCATAGGGAAACGGGCCCATGCCGAGCATGCCGTTCTCGCTCTGTAGACTGACGTCCATGCCGTCCGGGATGTAATTCGAGACCAGCGTCGGGATGCCGATGCCGAGATTGACGTAGTAGCCGTCACGCAATTCCTTCGCGGCGCGCGCGGCCATCTGTTCACGGGTCCAGGCCATCAGATTTCAACTCCAGTGCCGGGTGCCGCCGCCTTCGTCGGACGCGGGCGGGTGTTGCGGAATTCGATGCGCTTCTTGGCCGTGCCAACCTCGACGATGCGCTTCACGAAGATGCCGGGCGTGTGGATGTGGTCGGGATCGAGTTCACCCGCCGGAACCAGATGCTCCACCTCCGCCACGGTGATCTTGGCCGCGGTCGCCATCATCGGGTTAAAATTACGCGCGGTCTTGCGGTAGATGAGGTTACCGGCCGTATCGCCCTTCCAGGCGTGCACGATGGCGAGATCGGCGAACAGGCCGCGCTCCATCAAATACTTCTCGCCGTCGAATTCCTTTACTTCCTTGCCTTCGGCGATCAGCGTGCCGACGCCGGTCTTGGTGTAGAAGGCCGGGATGCCGGCGCCGCCGGCGCGGATGCGCTCGGCGAGCGTGCCTTGCGGATTGAATTCGAGTTCCAGCTCGCCGGCGAGGAATTGCTGGGCGAACAGCTTGTTCTCGCCGACATAGGACGAGATCATCTTCTTGATCTGCCGGGTTTCCAGAAGGCGGCTGAGCCCGATGCCGTCGACGCCCGCATTGTTGGAGACCACCGTCAGCCCCTTGACGCCGGATTCGCGGATCGCGTCGGACAGCGTCTCGGCAATGCCGCAGAGACCGAAGCCGCCCGACATGATCATCATGTTGTCTTTGAGGACGCCCTCAAGAGCCGACTTGGCGTCGGGATAGACCTTGTTCATGCAAAAAACCCTCGACTGAACCTCGGCTTGCAGGCGTCGCGCCTTATTGGCGGCGATTATTAGGCGAAATCGTCCGAAGCCGTCAATGATACGGGGTTCTCTGCTCCGCCCCCGGGTGATAGAAGCTGCCCACGCCGTGGGCATAACCGTGCCGCGGCCTTGAAAGCGTCAAGAAAACCCATCAAGTTGCGGGGGTTGGGTGTGGGCGCGCAGGTTTCCCGGCCCGCCCTTCTCGCTCCAACGACCAACCCGATCAGGACATGCCATTGACCATGGCCCAAGGAATGAAGCGCCTCGGGACGCCGATCGCGGCGCTCCTCGGCGTCGCGCTGATCGCCCTGATCGCGACCCCCTGGCTCATCAACCGCGACGCGTTGCGCAAGGCCGTCGAAGCGCAGATCCGCGACGTCACCGGGCTCGAGCTCAATGTCACAGGCAACATCGACATCTCGGTGCTGCCGGCGAGCTACATCTCCTTCCACGGCGTCGGGCTCAAGGGTGGCGGTACCAGCGCTCCCGCGCTCCAGGTCGACGTGCTCACCGCCAATCTGCGGCTGCTGCCGTTGCTGCTGCAACGGTTCGAGATCGCCGACCTGACGCTGCTGCGGCCGCACATCCACGTCAACCTGAAGCCGGACGGCGAGAGCAACTGGACGCCCTTCATCCAGACCATCGCGCGCACCATGAAGCCCGGGGCCGAGAACCAGGTCTCGTTCTCCGAAATCCGGATCCAGGACGGCGTGCTCGATTACGAGGAGGCTGCCACGCACGCCACCGAGCAGTTCGACGACATCGACCTGTCGCTGGCCTGGCCCTCGATCTCGCGCTCCTTCGCCGCGACCGGACAATTCGACTGGCGCGGCGAGCGCGTCGACGGCTCGATCAGCTTTTCCGATTTCGTCGCTGCGCTTTCCGGCGAGCGCTCGGGGCTGAAGGCGCGGATCGCCAGCGCGCCGCTCAAGCTCGCCTTCGACGGCAACGTCGCCAACCGCACCAGCCCGATGATGGAGGGTACGCTGACGATCGACAGCCCATCCTTGCGCAACGCGCTGCGCTGGACCGGGCAGCCGCAGCCCGCCAGCGGCGGTTTCGGCCGCTTCGCGCTGAAGGCGCGCGCCAACGTCGTCGGCGCCTCGATCGCGCTCACCAATGTCAATGTCGAGCTCGACGGCAACGCCGCCGAGGGCGTCATGACCTACGCCAATAACGGCCGGCAGACGCTGCAGGCGACGCTTGCCGCCGACGCGCTCGATTTCACACCTTATATCTCCACCTTCCGCCTGCTCGCGAGCGGCGCGCGCGACTGGAACCGGCAGCTATTCGATCTCAACGGATTGTCGACAACCGACCTCGACATGCGCCTGTCGGCAGCAAAGCTGACGGTCGGGTCGACCAGGCTCGGCCGCACCGCGATCGGCGCCAATTTGCGCAACGGCACGCTGGCGCTCTCGGTCGGCGAGGCGCAGGTCTATGGCGGGATCGCCAAGGGCTCGTTCGGCATCGCGCGCTCCGACACCGTCGCCGACATCAAGGCGCAATTCCAGTTCACCGACGTCGATCTCCAGGCCTGCGCCGCCGAACTGTTCGGCCTCAACAAGCTGTCTGGCCGCGGCAACATCAACGTCTCTCTGGTCGCCTCCGGCTCGAGTCCGTTCGGCCTCGTGCAGTCGCTCGATGGCAGCGCAACCGTGACCGGGCATGACGGCGCGATCTCGGGCTTCAACGCCGAGCAGTTGCTCAAGCGCCTGGAGCGACGGCCGCTGTCTGGCGGCGGCAACTTCCGCAGCGGTTCAACGCCATATAACAATCTCACCATCGCGGTGAAATTCTCCGACGGGATCGCCACCGCCGAGGACATCCGCATCGAAGGACCCTCGACGAAGATCACGCTGACCGGCACCGCCTCCGTGCCGATGCGCGAATACGACATGAAAGGCGTGGCGAGTCTGAACACGCCGTCCGGCTTTCAATTGCCGTTCATGGTGCAGGGTCCTTGGGACGATCCTCTGATCTTCCCCGACCCCGAAAGTCTGATCCGCCAATCGCCTGCGGCCTCTCCCTTCCTCGATCTCCTGAAGCGGCGGATTATCGGTGGCGACAAGCAGCCGGCGCCGACGGCCGAGAATGCGAAGGAGAACGCCAAGTCCGACTAAAGCGCGATGAGATTGGAATGAATCGTCATCGCGCTTTAGGTTATTGTTTGAGCATGATCTTTTCGGAAAACCGCTTCACACTTTTCCGGATCATGCTCCAGCGTGCAGGTCCAACTGGAGCGATAGATCGGCTCTTTTGGAGTTGGCTGCCTGCGTGCCACGGGCTTGGCCTGCCAAACTGAACACCATGTCCGGTTTCCTCCAATCCGGCTTCAAGCGGCCAGTACCGACCGAGACATGTGCGACCGGCGGGCGAAGACATGGCCCTCGAAGATGCGCCGGGCCGTGCGCTGCACCCGGGCGACCGGGCCGGGCTCGAGCCGGACCACGAGCTGACCGGAGGGATGGATGAGCGTGATCGGCACCGGCGGCGCCAACGGTCCGACCATCTCCGCGGCGATCGTTCCGGGCGTGAGGCACGCAGTCGCGATCGCGACGGCGCCGGTCACCGCCAGCGCGCTATGGCAATCGTGCGGCATGAAGTACCGGGTGCTCAACGTCGCCTCGCCCGCAGGGGCAATCAGAACCGGCTTCGGGATCACCATTGTCGTCGAATTTGGAAATCCCATCAGGCGGCCGGCCTCGATGCGCAGTCCTTCAAGACGCGCGCGGAAGCTGCTGTCGGCGAACTCCGAGGGTGCCTCGCGGCCGGTCCATCCCAGATCCGCCGCGCGAACCAGCATGACCGGCATCGCCGCGTCGATGCAGGTCACATCGATTCCTTCGATGCGATCAACCGGACGTCCTGTCGGCAGGAGGCGACCGGTGCGTGCGCCGGCCGCGTCGGGAAACGACAGTTCGATGGGCGCGGCCGTTCCCGGCACGCCATCGATCCGCGTCTCGCCCTCGTAAGTCACCCGCCCTCCGGGCGTGGCAACGGTCGCATCGATCAGCTTGCCGGTATTGACATTGTGGATGCGGACATGGGTGCGACCCGCGGTAGCGGCGACGAGGCCCGCTTCGATTGCGAACGGCCCCACGGCCGCGAGCATGTTTCCACAGTTCGGCGAGGTATCGACGATCCCTTCACGGACACGCACCTGGGCAAACAGGTAGTCGACATCGGCGCCGGGCACCGTTGCCGGCCCGATGATTGCGACCTTGTTGATAACGGCATTGCCGCCGCCGATTCCATCGATGCCAAGATCGTGCCCACCTCCCATCACAGACAACAGGACCGCGTCGCGCGATTTGGGGTCGGCCGGAAGATCGCGGGCCAGGAAAAAGGGTCCGCGCGAGGTCCCCCCGCGCATGACCACACAGGGAATGGCAATCTGTTCGTTCATTGTGCTCGTCCGTTCGGCGGCATCTTCGCCTGAATTGGAGCATCCTCCCTTCGAACTATTTTGTGAAATGCAAATATCTGAGGTATTATTCCGATTAGTGATATAATGGGGCCCAGCCATGAACGCGGAACTGCTCGACCTCAAGGCATTCATCGCCGTCGCAGAGACGGGAAGCTTTGTCCGGACCGCCAAGGCGCTGAACCTGTCTCAACCGGCGCTCAGCCGGCGCATTCAAAAGCTGGAAGAAAGCCTCGGTGCGCCGTTGCTCGAGCGGTCGACGCGCCATGTCAATCTCACCATGACCGGCCGCGACTTCCTGCCGAAGGTGCGCCGCCTCATCGACGAGTTCGAGACCTCGGTGCTCGCCATCCACGATATCGGCGCGCGAAGTTCAGGCCTGGTCTCGGTGGCTGCGGTGCCGACAGCGGTGTTCTACTTCCTGCCGCGTGCGATCGGCCGGTTTGCCGAGGCGTATCCGCGCATTCGCATCCGCATTCTCGACATCGGCGCCAACGAGGGATTGGAAGCGGTCGCGCGCGGAGAAGCCGACTTCGGCATCAATTTCATCGGTGCTTCGCACGCCGAAATCGATTTTGAGAAACTGGTCGAGGATCCTTTCGTCCTGGCCTGCCGTCACGACCATCCGCTGGCATCGCGCAAACAGGTAAACTGGTCGGAGATCGTGTCGCACCGGATCATCACCGTGGGTCGCAACAGCGGCAATCGCGCGTTGATCGACAATGCGCTGGCGCGACACGGCCTGCAGCTGAACTGGTCCTATGAAGTCGCTCACCTCTCCGGCTCGCTCGGCCTCGTCGAACAGGGACTGGGCATTGCCGTCCTGCCGAGGCTGGCGACCCCCGCAGCCGGCCATCCGATCATTCACACCATTCGGTTGATCGAGCCGGAAGTGTCGCGGACGATCGGAATCGTGCGCAGGCGCGGGGCGACACTGTCCCCTCATGCCGGCCAATTTCTCAAGATGCTCCTCGAGGCATGGCGTTCTCCTTCCCGAACCAGCCGGCAAGGCAAGCCGCGGTCAGCACCCGCCGAGGCAGGTTCAAACACATCATCGACGGGGCAAAAACGGAAACGCTGATAGCTTGCGGCAGAACGGAGCAAGACCGTTCCCTGTCGAACCGGAGTTCCTCGGACTAACCCGCCCGCGTTCATGGAGACATTTTGGCTTCTCTAGCCGGAGCACCGCTGCGTTGCGAGCGAATTGCGTTGCGTTCAGTTCTCATCCCCTAAAACGTACTTCGCTGGCGGTGAGCGGGTTGTGAGCCGCGCACGGCTAGGCTAAGCAGAGCGCACAAGGCGAATTGATTGCCGCGAATTGATGCAGTGATTGGATCGATGCGCGCGTTAATCATCTCGACGAGGCCGACATCCGCGACATTGGTCTGACAAGATGGCGCTAGATCGGACCACCGCCATGCGCTAGTGTTTTATACGACCGGTTAAAAACGCCGGCCGTTTGAGGGAGAAAAACGTGAGATCCAAGGTTATTGGCGCAGTATCACTGGCGGTCGCTGCGGCCGGGCTGTTTGCAGCCGCTGCACCTGCACTTGCGCAGGAGAAGACGATCACGGTCTGGTGGGTGAAGGGTTTTTACAAATCCGAGGATGATGCGCTGCTTGCAGCTATCAAGAAATTCGAGACCAAGAGCGGCATCAAGGTCGAACTGTCGCAATATGCGGTTCAGGACATGATTCCGAAGACGGTCGCAGCGCTGGATTCCGGCACGGTACCGGACGTCGCCTACTCTGACACATATGACGTGCAGGCGGCTGGCAAATGGGCCTTCGAGGGCAAGCTCGAGGATCTGTCCGACATCCTGCTGCCGATCAAATCAGAGTTCGCGCCCAATACCCTGGAGACGGCGCTTCTCTACAACGGTGAGACCAAGAAGAAGGCATATTACGGCTTCCCGCTGAAGCAGCAGACCATGCATGTCAACATCTGGAACGACATGCTGGAAAAGGCCGGCTTCAAGCAGAGCGACATCCCGACCAAGTGGAACGACTACTGGTCGTTCTGGTGCGACAAGGTCCAGCCAGGGATTCGCAAGGCGACCGGCCGGCGCCTTTATGCGATCGGCCAGCCGATGGGTGTGGAATCCACCGACGCATTCCAGTCGTTCTACACTTTCATGGACGCCTACAACGTCAAGCTGGTCGACGACGATGGCAAGCTGACGGTCGACGATCCCAAGGTCCGCGAGAATCTGATTCACGCCCTGAAGGATTACACCGACATCTACACCAGGGGCTGCACGCCCCCGTCCTCGACCACCTGGAAGGATCCGGACAACAACGTCGCCTTCCACAACAAGACGATCGTGATGACCCACAACTTTACGATCTCGATTCCGGCGAAATGGTATGAGGATTCGATCAATCCCGCCCTCACGCAGGAGCAGCGCGACGCCGGCAAGAAGGCCTACGAGCAGGACATCATCACCACCGGCTTTCCCAAGAAGCCGGACGGCACGCCGATGAAGTACCGCTCCGACGTCAAGACCGGCGTGATCTTCTCGGCTTCCAAGAACAAGACTGAAGGAAAGGAATTCATCAAGTTCCTGCTCCAGGAAGAGAATCTGCGGCCCTACGTCGAGGGCGGCCTCGGCCGTTGGTTCCCGGTGACGAAGACCAGTCAGCAGAGCCCGTTCTGGCAGGCCGACAAGCACCGCAAGGCGGCCTATGCGCAGTTCATCGGCGGCACGATCCCGTTCGACTTCACCAAGAACTACAAGTTCACGATCCTGAACAACGAGAACGTCTGGGCCAAGGCGATGAACCGGGTCGTCAGCGAGAAGGTGCCGGTCGACAAGGCCGTCGACGAACTGATCGCCCGCATCAAGCAGGTTGCAGGCTAAGTTCTCCCCCTCCCCTCTCCCCGCCGCGCGCGGGGAGGTGTAAGAACAACACCGGCCGCATTTTGCGGCCGGCTTCTCTTTGAAGAGTTCGAAAAAGAATGGCGATTACGCTCTCTGGCGATCAGGCAATCCCCGGTCCCCCCTTGTCGTCGCGGCTGACCCCGGCGCAGGTCTGGGGCATCGCGCTGCTCGCGCCCTACATGCTCGTCTTCCTCGCTTTCGTCGTCTATCCCGTCTGCTACGGGCTGTGGCTGGCGCGTCAGCCGGCAAGCTATGTCGCGCTCTACAACGATCCGGTATTTGCGCGCGCAGCGGTCAACACGCTGATCTTTCTTGTCATCGGCATCAACATCAAGATGCTGATCGCGCTGTTCCTGTCCGGCTTCTTCGCACAGCAGCGCACCTGGATCCGATGGCTCTCGGTGATCTTCATCCTGCCTTGGGCGGTGCCGTCGATCCCGACAATCCTGTCGGTCCGCTTCATGCTCAATCCGGAATGGGGCATGGTCAACCAGATCATCTTCAAGCTCACCGGCGACGACGGTCCGAACTGGCTGAACGATCCGACGGTGGCGCTCGCCATGGCGATCGGCGTGCATATCTGGAAATCGCTGCCGTTCTGGACGCTGATCCTGATCACCGGTCGCCTTGCGATCGCGCATGACCTGTTCGAGGCGGCGGAAGTGGATGGTGCGAGCTGGTGGCAGAAATTCCGCTACATCACCTGGCCGTCGATGCAGACGCTCTATATCACCTGCACGCTGCTCTCGATGATCTGGACGCTGGGCGATTTCAACAGCGTCTATCTGCTCACCGGCGGGGGTCCGGCCGACCTGACGCACGTCTTGTCGACGCTCGGCATCCGCTATCTCCGGCTCGACCAGCTCTCGCTGGCGATGGCATCCATCGTCTGCGCGATGCCGTTTGTCCTGCCGCTCGTGTACTTCATGATGAAACGGTTGTCGCGATGAAGCTTCCCACTTTCCGCGAAGTCGCGACCGAAGCGCGCCTGCTCCTGATTGGAATCCCGGTATTCATCTGGACGATGGTGCCGATCTACCACATGTTCCTGTTCGCGATCTCGCCGAAGGAGGATGCGTTCTCCGGAAAGATGTGGCCGGACCATCCGACGCTGCACAACTTCTCGATCGTGTTCCATCAGCAGCATTATTTCCTGCGCGACTTCTACATCCAGTTCTGGAACTCGGTGGTGATCGCGGCGGCCGTCGGCGCGTTGACGCTGTTCGTCGCCACCGCGGCCGCCTTCTCCATCTCACGGCTGAAGGTGCCGGGCGGGCGCGTCGTGATGAACCTCGCGCTCTTCACCTATTTCATTCCGGCCGCGTTCCTGGCCGTGCCGATGTACCGCACCATGGGCAATTACGGCCTGCTCAACAATCACTGGTCGCTGATCCTGGCGATGGTGACGATCGCGAGCCCTTACGCGATCTGGGTGCTGAAGCAGGCGTCCGACAAGCTGCCGGTCGAGCTGGACGAGGCCGCCGTGATGGACGGTGCCACCACGCTGCAGATCTTCC
The DNA here is from genome assembly GCF_016616425.1 of Bradyrhizobium diazoefficiens. Lineage (NCBI taxonomy): Bacteria > Pseudomonadati > Pseudomonadota > Alphaproteobacteria > Hyphomicrobiales > Nitrobacteraceae > Bradyrhizobium > Bradyrhizobium diazoefficiens. The sequence goes on along the minus strand of NZ_CP067101.1, from coordinate 1,661,516 downwards.
GCCTGGTCTACCTGCCCCTGATGATGCCTTCGCTGGTCGCGATCGGCACCTATGCGGTGCTGCTCGCCTGGAACGAATATCTCTACGCGTTCCTGCTGCTGTCGAACGATCAGGACATCACGCTGCCCGTTGCGCTCGGCAACTTCCTCTCCGCCGACGATTCGCCGTGGGAATTGTTGATGACGACCGGCTTCATCTACGCACTGCCGCCGGCCGCGATCTACTACGCCTTCCGCCGCTACATGGTAGGCGGGCTCACGGCAGGTGCGGTGAAGTCGTAGGGCCAGGCCGTCGTTTTGGGGGCGCGCGGTGCGGGCCTGGGTCTCGAAATTCCGGGGTCGATGCTTCGCACCGCCCCGGAATGACCTTTCCTCACAACGGCGCCGCGCTCTCGCCCTGCGAGCTCGACAGTTTGGAAGCGAGCGAGGCGATGACGATGACCACCGCAATCAGCGCAATCACCAGCGTGCAGATCGCGTTGATCTCGGGCTTCACGCCCAGCCGCACCTCCGAATAGATCCGGATCGGCAAGGTGGTCGAGCCCGGCCCGGTGGTAAAGCTTGCGATCACGAGATCGTCCAGCGATAGCGTGAAGGCCAGCATCCAGCCTGCGACGATCGCGGGGGCGATCAACGGCAGCGTCACCGAAAGAAAGGCGCGCACCGGGTCGCAGCCAAGGTCCATCGCCGCCTCCTCCAGCGAACGATCGAGCGAGCCGAGACGGGACTGCACGACCACGGCGACGAAACACATCGTCAGCGTGGTATGGGCGATCGTCACCGTCCAGAAGCCACGCTCGGCGTTCAGCGCGACGAACAGCAGCAGCAGCGACAATCCGGTGATCACCTCCGGCATCACCAGCGGCGCATAGAGCATGCCGGAGAACAGCGTACGGCCGCGGAAGCGTTCACCGCGCGACAACGCGACCGCGGCGAGCGTGCCGAGCAGCGTGGCGATGGTGGCGGAGGAGACCGCGACCCGCAGGCTCATCCAGGCCGCCTCGATCATGGCGCGGTCATTGAAGAACTCGTGATACCAGCGCAGCGACCAGCCGCCCCACACCGTCACCAGCCGCGAGGCGTTGAAGGAATAGATGACGAGGATGAGGATCGGCAGGTAAAGGAACGCCAACCCGAGCGCGAGCGCGGCGACGTTGAAGCGGGACAGGCGGGAGACCTTGCGCATGGCGTCACCGCCCCTGTTCCAGCTGGCGCTTCTGCAGCCGCTCGTACAGCAACAGCGGCACCAGCAGCATTACCAGCAACACAATGGCCGCAGCCGAGGCGACCGGCCAGTCCTTGTTGGTGAAGAATTCGAGCCACAGGGTCTGGCCGATCATCAGCGAATTGGAGCCGGCCAGAAGGTCCGGGATGACGAACTCGCCGACGATCGGGATGAAACACAGGAGCACGCCGGCGCCGACGCCAGGCAGCGACAGCGGGAAGGTGACGAGCCAGAACACCTGCCACGGCGGCGCCCCGAGATCGCCGGCCGCCTCCTCCAGCGCCGGCTCCATCTTGGCGAGCGTGGCGTAGAGCGGCAGGATCATGAACGGTAAATAGGAATAGACGATGCCGATATACATCGCGCTGTCGGTGGAGAGCCAGACCACGGGCTGGCTGACCAGGTGCAGGGCCAGCAGGATCCGGTTGAGCAGGCCGTCGTGCTGGAGGATGTTGATCCAGGCATAGATGCGGATCAGGAACGAGGTCCAGAACGGCACGATCACCAGCACCATCGCCACCGCCTGCCAGCTCTTCGGCAGCCGCGACATGCCATAGGCGATGGGATAGCCAATCAGCAGCAACAGCGCGGTCGCGGTAACAGCGACGGTGAGGCTGCGCACGTAGGCGAACACGTAGATGTCGTCGGAGGCGATCAGCCTGAAATTATCGACCGAGAGCGCGGCAAAAGCCGCCTTGAGTGCTTCCCACCCCGCCGCCAGTTCGAATACCGGCTCGTAGGGCGGCTGCGCGATCGCCGTCTGCGACAGGCTGATCTTCAGCACGAAGGCGAACGGCACCAGGAAGAACAGCACCATCCAGACATAGGGGGCGATCGCGGCAAAGCGCGCCGGGCGCGCGAAGATGCGGCGAGAGCTCATGACGACAGCACCACGCAATCGTCGGGCGCGAACCAGGCGACGATTTGCTGGTCCACGCTGTAGGCATCGACATCCAGCCGCGCGCTGTTGGCGACCGAGGCTTGCACCATTGCGCCGGAGTCGAGCCTGACCTTGTATGTGGTGGTGCCGCCAAGGTAGCAGACATCCGCAACCACGCCGTCCAGCCGGTTGATCGCCGTTGCAAAACCGGCTTCGCCCACCGGGCCGCGGCGCGAGAGCTTGACCTTCTCGGGACGGATCGCGACCGACAATTTCGTCCCGCCGACCGGCTCGCGCGGCTCGGCCGTCACCAGCGTGCCGGCGTCGCGCGTGGCAATCACCAGGCGATGGCCGTCACGGAGCTTGAACTCACCGTCGAACAGATTGATGTCGCCGACGAACTCGGCGATCCAGCGCGAGCGCGGCGCCTCGTAGAGCTCGCGAGGGCTCGCGACCTGAGCGAGCTGGCCGGCGTTCATTACGCCGATCCGACCCGCCATCGTCATTGCCTCCTCCTGGTCGTGGGTGACGATGATGAAGGTCGTGCCGAGCCGGCGCTGGAGCTCCATCAGCTCGTCTTGCGTGCTCTCGCGCAGCTTCTTGTCGAGCGCCGCGAGCGGCTCGTCGAGCAGCAGCAGCTGCGGCCGGCGCGCCAGCGCGCGGGCCAACGCCACGCGCTGGCGCTGACCGCCGGAGAGCTGGTCGGGCTTGCGCTTCTCGAGCCCTTCGAGCTTCACCAGTGCAACCATCTCGGCCACGCGGATGGCGATGTCAGCGCGCGCCATGGCGGCGCGCTTCAGTCCGAAGGCGATGTTGTCGCGCACCGACAGATGCGGGAACAGCGCATAGTTCTGGAACATCATGTTGACCGGACGCTCGTGCGGCAGCGCCTGCGCGATGTCTCTGCCGCCGAGCAGAATGCGACCCTCGTCCGGCGCTTCGAAGCCGGCGAGCATGCGCAGCAGCGTGGTCTTGCCACAGCCGCTCGGGCCGAGCAGCGCGAAGAACTCGCCGGCCTTGATGTCGAGCGACACGCCGTCAACGGCGCGGAACGTCCCGAACGTCTTGGCAACGCCCTCGATGCGCAGCAGCGGGTGGCCGGCTGCGGCAGGCGCATCTCCGGCGGCTGCGTCAGCCGCGACATCCGTTCCGGGCAACTTGTCCGCCATGGTCCCTGCCAACCCCGATTCCGCCGCACGCTAGCGGCCGATCGCCCTTTGCTCAACCGCTTCGGGGCAGGTCGTTCACATCACATTCGCCATGAACGCGCCGAGCGCATCACGGTCCGCCACCGGCAATCGCGAGCCATAGGCTGCGACCAGCCGCTGGGCCTGCGGCTCCGAGAGAAACCGCCAGCGGTCGCGTGCGAGCTCAATTTGAATGTCGAAATGGTCCCAGGCAAAATCCCCGCCGGGCAGCGCCGCGCCGGCGGTCCAGCGCGGCGACATTGGATAGGACGGCGTCGACCTTGACGCGAGCTGGCATCCGCCTTGCTCGAAGACTTCTAGCCGGTCTTGAGCGCAAGCTCCATGATCTCAGCGCGGCCGACGAGCCCGGCATATTTCCCGATCGGCAGCGGCTTGCCGAGCAGATAGCCCTGCACGCCGTCACAGCCCTCCTTGGCGAGGAAGGCGAGTTGCTCGACCGTCTCGACGCCCTCGGCGATGATCGACATTTCGAGGCCGTGGCCGAGATCGATCACGGCACGCACGATCGCTGCCGATTGCGGGTTGCGGCCGAGATTGATGATGAAGGCGCGGTCGATCTTGATCTTGTCGAACGGGAACGCCTGGAGGTAGCTCAGCGAGGAGTATCCGCTGCCGAAATCGTCCATGGAAATGCGCACACCGAGCGCCTTCAGGCGGCGCAGCAGCGCAAGACCCCGGTCGAAATCCTCGATCAGCACGCCCTCGGTGATTTCCAGCTCGAGCCGGCCGGGTGCAAGGCCGGTCTCGATCAGGATCGAATGGACGAGGCCAACCACGTCGCCGTGCATGAATTGCGCCGGCGACAGATTGACCGCGACCTGGAGCGGCTTCGGCCAGGACGCCGCCTCGCGGCAGGCCTCGCGCAGGATCCACTCGCCCATCTCGACGATCAGGCCGCTCTCTTCGGCGATCGGGATGAATTCGGCCGGCGAGACCTGGCCGCGCACCGGATGCTGCCAGCGCGCCAATGCCTCGAAGCCAATGATCTCGCTCTCGACGACGCTGTGGCCCGCGGCCCCCTGCGGCTGGAAGGCCAGCGAGAGCTCGCCATTCTTGATCGCCATCGAGAGATCCTGGTGCAGCACGCGGCGATCGCGGATCTGCTGGTCCATCTCCGGCTGGTAGAGGCCGATCGTGCCGCGGGACTTCTGCTTGGCGCGGAACAGCGCCGCACCGGCATTGGCGAGCAACGAGGCGCCATCGGTGCCATTGTGCGGGAAGACCGCCATGCCGGTGGTGGCGCCAGCGCGGACCGGCCGGCCGTCGATCTGGAATTCCTTCGCAACGGCCTCGCCGAGCTGCTGCGCCAGCGCAAGGCCCGCGTCCGGCTGCTTGCCGTCGATGATGAGGCCGAATTCATCGCCGGACAGGCGCGCCACCACGCCGCCGCGGGCGGAGTCCTGAAGCCGCTGGGCCACTTCGATCAGGAGCTTGTCGCCGAGCGCATGGCCGAAGACGTCGTTGACCTCCTTGAGGCCATCGAGGTCGATACAGAGGACGGCGAACTCCTCGCTGGTACCCTCGCAGGCCTCGATCATCTGGGTCAACGCCTGAAGGAAGGCGGCCCGGTTCGGCAGATCGGTGAGACCGTCGTGATAGGCCATGTGCGCCATGCGCGACTCGGTTTGCCGGCGGTCCGTGACATCCTCGTGGGTCTTGATCAGATATTGCGGCTCGCCGGTATCGCCGAGCACGGTGGCGCGGCGGGTCAGGAACAGCCGGAGGCCGTCCTTGGTGGAGATCGGATGCTCCTCGGTGATCATCCCGCGTTTCTTGATCGCGGCCTCATCGCGCGCGATGATCAGCTTGGCTTCCTTGGGGTTGAAGATATCGGAGGCGGTCAGGCCCGTGGCTTCCTCGCGCCGGCGATTGAGGATCGTCTCCGCACTGCGGTTGGCGAGCAGATAGCGGCCGTCCTTGACCTGCTCGACGATCAGCGCCACCGGGATATTGTCGACCACGAGTTCGAGAAATTTCTTGGTGCTCTCCAGCTCCTGCGACAGCGAGCGGCGGTCGGTGATGTCCTCGAACACGATGAGCAGAAATTCGGGCTTGTTGCTCTCGTTGCGGACGACGATCCGGATCGAGGCCACCCTGCGCCGCGCACCGGCGCGGTCGACCTCGAACTCGTTGCGGAACTGGCCATCCGGCGAGTTGAGCGCCGCCCGGTCGGCCGATTCGATGCTGGCCGCCGAAATGGGCGCAAACAGCTCCCGCGCATTCCTGCCGACGGCGCAGTCGCGCGACAACCCCCAGAACCGCTCATAAGCGCTGTTCGCGAAGATGTAGCAGCCATCCTCGATGTTCTTCGCGGCCACGCAGGCCGGCACATGGTCCAACACGGATTCCAGGAATTGCTTGGTCGAGGCGAGCTGTCGCGACAGCCTGCGCTGCTCGCTGACGTCGAGATGCGTCGCCACCGAGCCGCCGTTCGGCAGCACGAAATATTTCGCCAGGATGGCCCGTCCGTCCGGCAGTTCCGTGATCAGACCGTTGGCGCTTGCCGCTTTCTCGTAGAACTCGTTGTCGGATACGCCGAGGACGCCACGCTTGCGCCTGAGCTCCAGGATGTCGTGGTCAGTCATGTCGCGGCGCAGATCGGACCGCGTCAGGCCGTAGATCTCGAGATAGCGGTCGTTGCAGAAGATGACGCGTCGCTGCGCATCCGTCATCACCACGCCCTGATTGAGATTGTTCATGGCGGAGGAGACGAAGGCGTTGCGCCGCAACTGCAAACGCCGGGTCCGACGCAGCGAGGAATGGATCCACAGCGCTATCGCGGCGAGGAAGGCGCAGACAACGATGCCCGCGATCAGGACTTCCCAGACCACATTGGGATCCAGCTGGGCGAGATAGCTCGGCGCGGCGAAGTTATCCGACAGTGCAAAGGCGCGCGTGGGCGCAACCGTGCCGGCCAGGCACACGACGGCCTGCACAGCAATCGGAAGCGTGCTGCCCTCGTGCCAGTACTTCTCAGCCATCAGCCACCCGCGATTTCAACGTCGGATTGTCTGGCTTCACGGGTTTGGATCGGGTAAACGCCTGTACGCGCAACGGAAAAATATGACGTAAAATACGGCAATTGCCCTGACATGATAAATTCTTCCTTAACGGAAAGCGGCCCCGCGCCATTCTCCCCAAACCTGACGCCACCGGCGCGTCCAGCAGACATCCTGCACAACCATGGATAGGGTCGATTGCGTCGTCGTCGGAGCCGGCGTGGTCGGGCTCGCGGTGGCCCGAAAGCTCGCACAAGCCGGGCGCGAGGTCATCGTGCTCGAGCAGGCCGAGGCGATCGGCACCATCACCTCCTCGCGCAACAGCGAGGTGATCCATGCCGGCATCTACTACCGGGCCGGGAGCTGGATGGCGCGCATGTGCGTCGACGGCAAGCACGCGCTCTACCGCTACTGTGCCGAGCGCGGCGTCCCGCACAGGAATTGCGGCAAGCTGATCGTTGCGACCAGCCCGACGGAGACCGAGAAGCTGCAATCGATCAAGGCCCATGCCGAGGCCAACGGCGTGCTCGACATGCAGCTGCTCACGGGCGAGGCGGCACGCGCGCTGGAGCCGGCGCTCGCCTGCGACGCCGCGCTGCTGTCGCCGTCAACGGGCATCATCGACAGCCACGCCTACATGCTCTCGCTGCGCGGCGAAGCCGAGGAAGCCGGCGCGGCCTTCGCGTTTCACACCCCGCTGATCCGCGCCAAGGCGGCGAATGGCCTCGTCGAGATCGAGGCCGGCGGCGAGGCGCCAATGACTCTGCAATGCAGCCTCCTCGTCAACGCCGCCGGGCTCTCGGCGACCACGGTGGCGCGCAACATCGAGGGCATGCCGCTGGACCGAATCCCTCCGGCCTATCTAGCCAAGGGGAATTACTTCAGCTGCAGTGCCAAGGCGCCGTTCTCGCGCCTGATCTACCCGGTGCCCGAACCCGGCGGGTTAGGGGTGCATCTGACGCTGGACATGGCAGGCCAAGCGCGCTTTGGCCCTGACGTCGAGTGGATCGAGACGATCGACTACGAGGTCGACCCGTCACGTGCCGAGCGCTTCTACCCGGCGATCCGCAAGTACTGGCCGACGCTGCCTGACGGCGCGTTGATGCCGAGCTATTCAGGAATCCGTCCGAAGATCGTGCCGCCCGCGGTGGCCACGCAGGACTTCTTGATGCAGGGCCCGCGCGATCACGGCGTCGCTTGCCTGGTCAACCTGTTCGGCATCGAATCGCCGGGACTGACCTCATCGCTCGCGATCGCAGACCACGTCGCCGAGCTCGCGGACGTCTAACACCGCGCAAACATCTTTGCACGGTGCCAATCTCTCGCAGGGATGAGCGCAAAGACTCTCATCCCTGCGGGATAAGGTACGATCAACTCTACGTTGTTAGGGGGTTACTAGTGGAGCGTGTCGCCGTTCCTCAGACGCTCGATCTGGTCCTTGACCATCAACTTCCGGCGCTTCAACTCAACAATTTGCAGGTCGTCTGTTGAAAGGTGCACGAGAGCTTCGTGCAATTCGTTTTCGAGAAGTTTGTGCTTCCGCTCCAATTCAACGAGATGTGCCTGAATTGTCATTCGAAACCTCCTCGGTAGGGTTGAACCTCAGGATTCGATCCGGACAAGGGAGTCTACATCACCGATTCGTCCTGTCGATGGGTATCCGTCGTCGCAGCTTCATTTTTGAAAATTCATATGTAACGAAGCGTGAGTAAAGGAACCAGGCGGGAAAAAATCCATGATATCAATGCACTTGCGCAGCACCTCGGTGCCCCCAGAAATATGTTGCGGAGGATCGGCGAGCGAGGGTCGCAGATCGCTTGCGATCACGTCGCGCAAGGACGATAATTTCCACAGGGCATCCACAGCCTTAGTCTCACGCCTATCGGTTTTCGGCCACCGCAGACATGACCAATGAAAACGAGCGTGAGCTCGAAGCCGAGCTCACCCGGTTGCAGCAGGAACACCGAGATCTCGATGCGGCGATCGATGCACTGCATCAGTCGCCCGCCCCGGACCTGTTGCGGTTGCAGCGGTTGAAGAAGCGCAAGCTGCTGTTGCGTGATCGCATCGCGTTCATCGAAGACCAGATTACCCCGGATATCATCGCCTGATCGTGAGCCGCTTCGCGCGGTGGCTCGCCACATGAATCCGCTTGACTCGAAAAGAACAAAATAGGAACATTTGAGCACCCTCACGCCCCCGGAAACGCCCAAGGACAACTGAAGGACAACGCAGATGTCGGCAACCGCCCTTCTCGACAACAGCCACTATGAACAAGCCTGCGATCAGGCGATCGCGATGTGCGACGGCAATCTGCGGAGCACCATTAAGGCGCTGATCATGGCCAACGAATATCTGGAAGCCGAGCTGGAGGAATTGCAGGCGGCGATTTCCGCCGGCTGCATTCCGGACAGCTCGCGCGGCAAGATGCGGAGCAAGAGCAGCGCCGCCTGAGTTCAACATCGGAGCAACGCCATGTCGGATGTGACCTACTACGTTGCAATGCCCTTTCTGATCGATGCCGACGGCACGCCGGTCGCCGGCGCCGCCGAGGAGTGCCAGAGCTCGACGGCCGCGTTGCGGCGCGCCGAGATCTTGTCGCGCAGCGCCGGCAACATCGGCGCGGTGGCCTTCAGCCGCAGCGGCGATCCCATGACCGGCGAATTCGGCGACGCCACGCTACTGCGCAAATTCGGCAACGTGCCGGAAGATCTCGCCACGCTGTAGAGTCAGCTGCCAACCAACTGGATCCGCGGCTCATGGCGCCGGTGCGCCTTGCGCACATACATGGCGGCATCCGCCTCCTCCAGGGCGCGGCCTGCGTCGGATTGCGCTCCCAAAAGCGCGACACCGGCAGAGGCGCCCGCGGTCACGTGCTGGCCGCCAAAGACAAAGGACAATTCGTCGATGACCTGCTCGAAGGCCGCAGCCTTCGCCTTGGCGTCGGTCTCGCTGAGATTCCAGAGCAGGAGCGCAAACTCGTCGCCGCCAAGACGCCCAACCACGTCGGAGGCGCGGACCTGCCGCGTCAGCGTGGCGGCGATCGCCTTGAGCACCTCGTCGCCGGCAGCATGTCCAAAGGAATCGTTGATCGGCTTCAACCGATCGACGTCGAGCACGATCAGCGCGCCGCTGGCACGGTAGCGCTTCATGTAGGCGATGGCACGGTTGAGCTCGCGCTCGAAACCGCGCCGGTTCGGAATCTCGAGCAGGAAATCGGTGTCGGCGGCCGCCTCGAGCTCCGCGACCCGCCGCTCTGCCGCCTTGAGCTTGCTCCGCAAGCCGCGGATGGTCGCCTTGGCCATGTCCGTGGCGCCGCCGTCGGCCGACATTCGGCGCGGTGACAGCCCGGTCGGACGCTTGGCGGCGGCTTTGGATCGGCTGGCGCTGGTCTTCCGGCCCTTTTTGGCCTTCGCAGCGCTCGCCATTTTTGGTTTCTTCATGGGCATCCTGCTCAATGAAGGCTTGCGGGGATTCACCAAGACAGGATAGTGGATTCCCTTCTCCTTGCCACCGCCTTGCGAGCCGCCGGCCGGAACCGTTAATCTGGCCTATCTTTCTGTTTTTCGGGCACAATTAACGTCATGACCGCGCCGATCGCCATCATCATGGGAAGCCAGTCGGACTGGGACACGATGCGGCATGCCGCCGACACGCTTGCCGCACTCGGCGTTGCCGCCGACACCCGCATCGTTTCGGCCCACCGCACCCCCGACCGGCTGTTTGCTTTCGCCAGGGGCGCCAAGGCCGCGGGTTACAAGATCATCATCGCCGGCGCTGGCGGCGCTGCACATTTGCCCGGCATGGCGGCGGCGCTGACCGAACTCCCGGTATTCGGCGTTCCCGTCGAATCCAAGACACTCAAGGGCCTCGATTCACTTTATTCGATCGTCCAGATGCCCGCCGGCATCCCGGTCGGCACCCTCGCCATCGGCAAGGCCGGCGCGACCAACGCCGCGCTGCTGGCAGCCTCCGTACTGGCATTGTCCGACCCGGCGTTGTCCGGTCGTCTCGCCGCCTGGCGCAAGGCTCAGACCGAGGCGGTTGCCGAGCGCCCGGAGGACAAGGCGTGACTGACGCCAGCCACGTGAAGCTGAAGCCCGGTGACACCATCGGAATCCTCGGCGGCGGACAATTGGGCCGGATGCTGGCCATGGCTGCGGCGCGGCTCGGCCTGCGCTGCCAGGTGTTCTCGCCCGATCCGGACTCGCCGGCCTTCGACGTCGTCTTGAACGCGACCTGCGCCGAATATGCCGATGTCGAAGCGCTCGAGCTGTTCGCGGGCGACGTCGACGTCATTACCTACGAATTCGAGAACGTGCCATCGGCCGCCGCGATGGTGCTGGACGCGCGCCGCCCGGTGCTGCCCAATCGCAAGATCCTCGAGACCACCCAGGACCGGCTCGCCGAGAAGGATTTTGTCACGCACCTCGGGATCGGCACCGCAGCCTACGCCGATGTCACCTCGGTGGCTTCATTGCGCGAGGCGCTCGTCAGGATCGGACTGCCGGCCGTGCTGAAAACCCGCCGCTTCGGCTATGACGGCAAGGGCCAGGCCATCATCCGCGAGGGCGACGACGTCGCGAAGATATGGACCAGCCTCGCGACCAAATCGGCGATCCTGGAGGCCTTCGTGCCGTTCGAGCGCGAGATCTCGGTGATCGCGGCGCGCTCGGCCGCGGGCCAGGTCGAGTGTTTCGACGTTACCGAGAACGAGCACCGCGACCACATTCTGAAGATATCCCGTGCGCCAGCCAAGATCCCGGACGCGCTCGCCGAGGAAGCGCGCAGCATCGCCGGCAAGATCGCAAGCGCGCTCGATTATGTCGGCGTGCTCGCTGTCGAGATGTTCGTGCTCGCCAACGGTAGCGGACCGAAGGTGCTGGTCAACGAGATCGCCCCGCGTGTGCACAATTCCGGGCACTGGACGCTCGACGGCGCGTCCGTCTCGCAGTTCGAGCAACACATCCGCGCCATCGCCGGCTGGCCGCTCGGCAAGCCCGTGCGCCACGGCGAAATCGTCACCATGACCAACCTGATCGGCGACGAGATCAACGATTACGAAAAGTGGCTGAGCGTGCCGGGTGCGACCGTGCACATCTACGGCAAGGGGGCGCCGCGCCCCGGCCGCAAGATGGGCCACGTCACCGAAATCGGGCTGCCGAAAGGCAAGTGAAGGGACCGCAGCAATCGCTGCGATCCCGGCTTTGCGATCAAGCCGCCTTCGCGCCCGCGACGACGCCTGCCGGCTCCTCGCTGAGCCAGCGATAGATCGCCCCGCCCAGCGCACCGCCGATCAGCGGCGCGACCCAGAACAGCCAAAGCTGCGCCGTCGCCCAGCCGCCGACGAACAACGCAGGGCCGGTGCTGCGCGCCGGGTTCACCGAAGTGTTGGTGACCGGGATGCTGACCAGATGGATCATCACCAGCGCGAGCCCGATCGCAAGCGGTGCGAAGCCTGCGGGCGCGCGGCCATGGGTGGCGCCCATGATGATGAACAGGAACATCATGGTCATGACCACCTCGGTGAGGAAGCACACGATCATGCTGTACTGGCCGGGCGAATGCGCGTCATAGCCGTTGGATGCGAAGCCCTTGCCGACGTCGAATCCGCGAGCCCCGCTCGCGATGACATAGAGGAGCCACGCAGCCACGATCGCACCGGCCACCTGGGCGATCACATAGGGCAGGATCTGCCCGACGGGAAAGCGGCCACCGGCGGCGAGGCCGACAGTGACCGCCGGGTTGAGATGGCAACCCGAGATATGGCCGATCGCATAGGCCATGGTGACCACGCTGAGCCCGAACGCAAGGGAGACGCCGACCAGGCCGATTCCGACCTGCGGAAACCCGGCGGCGATCACCGCGCTCCCGCAACCTGCGAATGTGAGCCAAAAAGTGCCGATGGCTTCAGCGGCGTATTTCTTGATATCCATGTCTCGTCCCCTGCTTTCAAAAATTCCCGGAACAAAGCTCCGGAGACGGCCCCACTCTCGGCATCAAATCTCCCAAATCAGGGCCGCACGGAGATATTTCGCCTCATTTAATGGCTGAACTTGGCCCGAATCCCCACTTGGCCGGTGGACATCTCGGGTATTGTCTGATACATCGGCGCCCTCAAGATTAAGGGCTTGTGCGTTTTGCCATCCCCTTCGTCTTACCAGAATTCAAATCCGATCCACTGAAGAGGATGCCGCGTGCAGGTTCTCGTTCGCGATAACAATGTCGATCAAGCCCTCAAGGCGCTGAAGAAGAAGATGCAGCGCGAGGGAATTTTCCGCGAGATGAAGCTCCGCGGTCACTACGAGAAGCCCTCCGAGAAGAAGGCCCGCGAAAAGGCCGAAGCCGTGCGCCGCGCGCGCAAGCTGGCCCGCAAGAAGCTGCAGCGCGAAGGCCTGCTGCCGATGAAGCCGAAGCCGGTGTTCGGCGCCGGTCCCGGTGGTGATCGCGGCGGTCGTGGCGGCCCGGGTGCGGGCCCGCGCGGACCGCGCTAATCTACCGGATTTGCAAGACTTCAGTTTTCGATGACGCGGGCCCTTGGCCCGCGTTATTGTTTTGTGAACGGTGTCTTCACTGGAACGGGGCACTCCCGATGCGGCACTGAAGCGCGATGAGATTGGGGTGAATCGTCATCGCGCTTCAGCTTGTTGTTCGAGCAAGATCTTTTCGGAAAGCCGCTGCACGTTTTCATGCTTTGGCGCGAGCGAACCATAGATGGCCTCCCCTTTCCCCGAGCGCGGCTTGGCGCGGCTCCGCCAGATCTGGCGGCAGCCGCTCGCGCTGGCTTTGATGGGGATCGCGCTCTGCGGCTGCTCCTTCGATCTGGGATCGCTGATCCCGGAGAAGGACAAGTCGCAGGAAGCGCCCAAGGCGGCCGCGCCCGTTGAGAGCGCGGTGAGCGCCGACAACGTCACCGAAGCTCAGGCCCACACCGCAAAGGCGCAATCCCTGGCGACGTCAGGCGAGACCGCGGCAGCCCTCGACGAGTTCAATCGCGCCGTCGAGCTCGATCCCTACAACGCGCAGGCGCTTTACGGCCGTGCCCTGATCTATCAGGCCAATCATCAGCACGACTTCGCGATCGCCGATTTCAGCGCTGCGAGCGGGCTCAACCCCCAGAAAGTCGAGCCGCTGCTCGGCCGCGCCACCAGCTATCTCGCGCTCGGCAAGGTCAAGGAAGCGGCAGCCGATCTTGATGAGGCCTCCGAGGCCGATCCGCACAACGCGCAGGTCTGGACGACGCGCGGACAGGCCTATGAACGATTGGGCGACAAGGCGAAGGCGGCGGCGTCCTACACCAGGGCCGTCTCGCTTCGACCGCGCGACGACATCGCGCGCAGCGGCCTCGCCCGCGTCGGCGGCTGATGGCTTGGACGCAGTGCAGCTGCCGTCTTAATCCGGGGTGGTGCTATCGGGGGTGGTGCTCTTCGGCAGAACGGAGTGGAACATCGACTTCATGCCCGACAGCATCTCGTCGGCGACATTGGTCTTCTTCGGGCGCGGCATCGAGGCGCCGGCATCAGCACGCAGGTCGAGCGGTGGTGCGATCACCGGTACGGGAATGTCAGCCGGCGGCGTCATGCGATACGAATCGTCGTCGCGAACCGAGGCCGTATAGGGCGGATTGGCCGGCGCGGAGCCATCATTGCCAGAGACCTCAGCAGGCAAGGGCGTCGATACCGTGATCGGCGGCGGCAACGGACGGATCGTGGACGGCTCCAGGCTAATGACCCGCGGGGCCTCCGGCGAGCGGACGGCATCCCACACCGCAGGCTCCGCCGACCTCTCGGCTGACTTGGTCTCGAACGCGCGGACCTCGGCAGGCCTAGCTTCGGAAGATCTGGCTTCGGAAGATCTGGCTTCGGAAGATCTGGCCTCAGCGGACTTGCCCTCAGGCGACTTGCGCAGGCGCTCGATCGCGGCACGCACGAGATCGTTGGCGTCGGGTGTCGCAGCCGGCGCCGAATTGGCCTCTGCGACCGAGGCGGCGGGTGCGGCCGTACCGACGGCCGGGGTAGACTTGGCGACCGCCTTCTCGCGCGCCGACGTCTTGCCACGCGGGCTGGCCTCTGCCGGCGCCACATCCGCGGCCTTGTGCTCGACGAGCGGGTGATCGGCGGTCTTTTCAGCCGCCGGCTTGTTCGTCACACTCTTCTCGAGGATGCCTTTGGCCTTGACGCCAGGCGCCGGGAGATTGGCGACATCGGCCGGCTTGCCGTTCTTGCCGGCCTCGGCTGGGGCCGCGACGACGGCCGCAGGGGTATCAGCCGCCGGTTTGGCGTTGATGTAGTGGTTAACGATATACGCCCCGATGATCGTCGCGAGCACCGAGGGAAGAATATCCATTGAAATCTTAGTGAGATATTTCAGCATTCCGGCCACTCCCCGCGCGATCTGATGCGGGAACTTTGGGGCATTGTAAGGGATCAACTGCGACGGATCGATGGCAAGTGGTAAGGCCGGATTTACGGCTTTAGCTCGATCTCAAGGAACACGATCTCGGTTGAGGTTTCGTTAAGTACATCATGTTGGACGCCGGCCTTGCGGAAATAGGATTTCCCCGCCGCAAGCTGCGCCTTGGACCGCTCGCCATTGGCGACGATGGTCATCTCGCCGGCAACGACGGGAACGATCACGTAGTCCATGCCGTGAGTGTGATGCCCGGTGGCGCCGCCGGGCGGAAGGCGCCATTCCGTCACCCGGACCTCCTCATTGTCGATCTGAACCTCGGATTTGGCGGCGGGCATCGGGAACTCCCCCTATGGCTGCGGCATGATCCGGGCCCGAGGCCGCGTCAGCGCAAGGTGCGCAGCGGCTTCCCCGGAGAGATCATGCTCAAGCAAAAACCTCAAGCGGCTGCGCGTCAGGGCACGAAAACCATAAACACGTACACGGCAAATACCACCATATGGACCAGCCCGAACAGGACATTGGTTCTGCCCGTGCCGAAGGTCAGCATGCTCAGGAAGAAGGTCAGGAGCAAAAGCACGCTGCCCTGGGCGCCGAGGCCGAGCTCGAGCTCCTTGTCGAACGCGTAAGTGGCGACGCCGACGGCCGGAATGGTCAGCCCGATGGTCGCCAGGGAGGAGCCGAGCGCGAGGTTGACGCTCTTCTGGAGGTCGTTCCTGCGAGCCGCCGAGACGGCCGCGATGCCTTCCGGCATCAGGATCAGCAGCGCGACCAGAAGGCCCGCAAAGGCCGGCGGCGCGCCGATCCTGGCGGCAACCGCATCCACGACCAGCGAGAATTTCTTCGCCAGCAGCACGACCGCCAGCAGCGAGATCAGGAGCAGCACCAGCGTGAGCAGGAGAGTCCCGCCCGACAGCTGCGCCTCCCCGGCCTCGCCCTCCGGCCGTTCATGCACGAAGTAATCCTTGTGCAGGACCGTCTGGGTATAGAGAAACACCCCGTACAATGCGAGCGTGACCACGTCGACGAAGCCGAGCTGAACCGCCGAATAGACCGGCCCCGGCGCAGTCGTCGTGTAATTCGGCAGGATCAGTGTGATGGTCGCGAGCGCGAACAGGACGCTGAGATAGACGTTGGCGCCGGAGAGCTGAAACCCCTGCTCGCGATAGCGCAGGCCGCCGATGAAGATGCAGAGCCCGACGAGGCCATTGCAGACGATCATGACCACTGCGAACACGGTATCGCGGGCCAATGCCGGGGCAGGCTTGTCACCCAGCATGATCGTGGTGATCAGCGCCACCTCGATGACGGTCACCGAGAGCGTCAGCACCAGCGTGCCATAGGGCTCGCCGACCCGCTCCGCGATCACCTCAGCATGATGGACCGCGGCGAACACGGTGCCGAACAGGATGACGAGAAGGACGAGGGCGAAGACGAGCCCGCCGAACGACAGCGTGAACACGTAGTCGGTCGCGCTGACGGCTACGAACAACAGCACGGCCAGCGCCGGAAACATCCACGCCGACCGGGGCATCGGACTATGCGCCCTCATCCACCTGCTCCATTTGCTTGAATGAGCAGTATCAAATCGGGCGCGAGATTCAATGCCAGCGCAGGATCGGCGCCACCGGCAGGAGTGTAAGCAGCATGAACATCGGGATCAGCACAGCACCAGCCCGCAGGAAATAGCCGAAGAAGCTCGGCATCTCGATGCCGTTCTCGCTGGCGATGCTGCTGACCATGAAGTTCGGCGCATTCCCGATATAGGTGAGCGCCCCCATGTACACCGCCCCCATCGAGATCGACGCGAGCGTGCCCGACAGCTCATGCATCAGCGTTTGCGGATCGCCACCGGCGAGCTGGAAGAACAAGAGATAGGTCGGCGCATTGTCGAGAAACGCCGACATCAGGCCGGTGAACCAGAAGTATGCGACCTCGTGCGGCGCGCCGTTGGGCGCCGTCACGGCCGACAACAGCCAGGCGAATGCGCCATGATGGCCGGCATTGAGCATGGCGATGACCGGAATGATGGCGACAAAAATACCCGCAAACAACTTTGCGACCTCGCGGATCGGCTCCCAGGTGAAGCCGTTGGCCTGCCTGTGCTCGTCGGGCGTCAGCCAGACCGACAGGGCCGCAATGACGAGCAGAACCAGGTTGCGAACGATGTCTTGGAGCTCCAGCTTCGTTCCGAGAATGTCGAAGGCAATGCCGGGCTTCCATATCGCTGACGCCAGCAGGCTCGCCACGATGGCCGCAATCAGCACCAGGTTGACGAGGCCGCGAATGCGCGGCCGCTC
Organism: Bradyrhizobium diazoefficiens; assembly: GCF_016616425.1. NCBI lineage: Bacteria > Pseudomonadati > Pseudomonadota > Alphaproteobacteria > Hyphomicrobiales > Nitrobacteraceae > Bradyrhizobium > Bradyrhizobium diazoefficiens. Next base: position 1,644,496 of record NZ_CP067101.1, on the reverse strand, counting down.
CCCGCAGCCGGCATCGCTCAACGACGGCTCGTCGCGGAAGCGCCACACGTCGATGACGACGAAGATGGCAAGCAACAAGCCGGCGACGATCGCGGTCTGCGCCCACATGTTCCATGTGGTCCAGAAGAAGTCGACGCCGTGCAGGAAGCCGACGAACAGTGGAGGATCGCCGAGCGGGCTCAGCGCGCCGCCGACATTGGCGACCAGGATGATGAAGAAGACCATGACATGGGTGTTGTGACGGCGCAGCCGGTTGGCGCGGATCAACGGACGGACCAGGATCATCGCCGCGCCCGTGGTGCCTACAATGCTCGCCCCCAGCGTGCCGAGCGCGAGGATACCGGCATTGCTTGCCGGCGTGGCCTTGATTTCACCGGTAATGAGAATGCCGCCGGCCACGACATAGAGCGAGAAGAGGAGCACGATGAAGCCGAAATACTCGGCAAGCATGGCATGGGCGAACGCGCCCAGCGCCGCCATCGTCCCGGCGAGCCAGACGAGAGAACCGAGCGCCAGCAATGACCAGCCCGCGGCGATCTTGCCATAGTGGTGATGCCAGAACTTCGGAAACAACAGCGGCCCGAGCGCGATCGACAGCAGGAGGCCGGCAAACGGCAGCGCATGAGGCCAGCGCATCGCTGCGCCGTCGAGCTCGGTTGCCGCCCAGGCTTGCTGCGGCAACAGCGTGAAGATCGCGACGACCGGTACGCCCCAGCGCCGAGTGACAAGCCGTTTAAGATCCAATGAAAAGCCTCGCCGTTTCGATCGCGCCGAAGGAATCGAGATTGTCGTGTCCGCCGCCCGCGAAGCGAACGAACTGCTTCGGTTCATGTGCGAGCGCGAACAGACGCTCTCCGAACACGATCGAAATGGCAAGATCATTGGTGCCATGCATCACCAATAGCGGCACAGTGACGCGCGCGATGCGCTCGTCGGAGCGAAACCGGTCGCGCATCAGGAGACGGACGGGAACGAAGCGGAACAACAAGGCAGCGACATCGACGGTCGAGGTGTACGGGGCTTCCAGGATCAATTTGCCGACGGCGGCTTCGGAGGCGATCGCGACCGCTACGCCCGTTCCGAGCGAAAAGCCCCATGCGGCGATTCGTTCCGCTCCATAGCGCGCGGCGGTGAAGGCGTAGGCAGCTGCGGCGTCGCGCAGCAGACCCTGTTCGCTCGGCGTCCCGCTCGAGCCGGCATAGCCGCGATAGGACAGCGCGACGAGGCCGGTGCCGTCGGACGTCACCGCCTTGAAGCGGCTGACGAGGCCGGCGAGAAAATCACCATTGCCCGGAAAGTACAGGATCACGGGACGACCGGGCCTCGCCGGGATGTGCCAGACGATAATCCTCTCGCCATCCGACGTGGCCAGAACATGCTCTTCCGCCTCGGGCAAGCCCGCCGCATCCGGCGCGGTGCGACCAACGGGCGGAATCGGAAACAACATCTCGCGTTGCCGGGCATAGAGCACGAGGAGCCCGGCGCAATAGACGGTCAGTAGCAGAAGGGCGATCCACTTGACGATCATCATGATGATGCGGCCGATCCCCCCCTCAGGGTTTGCGACGGCTCCGCAGCAATTTCATGACGTCAGGCCGGACGCCCACCGCTCGCCTGCTTGTGGGCGGCATGCCGGGCGACGCGCTTCTTGGCTCGCCTTTGGGCGGCACGCGATGGGACCGATGCCATTCCCTGTTGATGGCCACGGCTGCCCATTTCCTTCGCGCGCTACATCGCCTTGACGATGTTCTCGGTGACCTTCTTGGCGTCGCCGAGCAGCATCATGGTATTGTCGCGATAGAACAGCGGATTGTCGATGCCGGCGTAGCCCGAGGCAAGCGAGCGCTTGATGAACATCACGGTGCCGGCTTTCCAGACCTGAAGCACGGGCATGCCGTAGATCGGCGAGGTCTTGTCCTCCTCGGCGGCCGGATTGGTGACGTCATTGGCGCCGATGACGAAGGCGATGTCGGCCTGCGCGAATTCGGAGTTGATGTCCTCGAGCTCGAACACCTCGTCATAGGGCACGTTGGCTTCGGCGAGCAGCACGTTCATGTGGCCGGGCATGCGGCCGGCGACCGGGTGAATGGCGTATTTCACCTCGACGCCTTCCTTCTTCAGCATGTCCGCCATCTCGCGCAGCGCGTGCTGCGCCTGCGCCACCGCCATGCCGTAGCCGGGCACGATGATGACCTTCTGGGCGTTCTTCATGATGAAGGCCGCATCGTCCGCCGAACCGAGCTTGGCGGGCTTCTGCTCACCGCCGCCACCGCTGGCCGCGGCGGTTTCGCCGCCGAAGCCGCCAAGGATGACCGAGATGAAGGACCGGTTCATCGCGTGGCACATGATGTAGGACAGGATCGCGCCGGACGAGCCGACCAGTGCGCCGGTGATGATCAGCGCGGAATTGCCGAGCGTGAAGCCGATGCCGGCCGCGGCCCAACCGGAGTAGGAGTTGAGCATCGAGATCACGACCGGCATGTCGGCGCCGCCGATCGGGACGATCATGAGGACGCCGAGCGCCAGCGCGAGGATGGTGATCATCCAGAAGTCGAACGCGCCGCCGGTGAGGACCAGGCGGACGATGAAGAACACCAGCGCCACGGCGAGCGCGATGTTGATGATGTGGCGGAACGGCAGAATGATCGGCGCGCCGCTCATCCGCGCGGACAGTTTCAGGAACGCGATCACCGAGCCGGTGAAGGTCAGCGCGCCGATGGCAACGCCAAGCGACATCTCGACCAGGCTCTGCGGATGGATGTTGCCGGACGTGCCGATGTCGAAGGCCTCGGGCGCGTAGAACGCGCCGGCGGCGACCAGCACTGCGGCCATGCCGACCAGCGAGTGGAAGGCGGCGACCAGTTCCGGCATCGAGGTCATCGGCACGCGGCGGGCAATCACCGCACCGATGCCGCCGCCGATCGCCACCGCGAGGATGACCAGCACCCACGCCACGCCGTCGGCCGGCGGATGGCTCGCCAAGGTCGTGGCGACCGCGATTGCCATGCCGATCATGCCGAACAGATTGCCCTGGCGCGACGAAGCCGGGCTCGACAGCCCGCGCAGCGACAGGATGAACAGCACTCCCGCCACGAGATACAAAAATGCAGAGAGGTTGGCGCTCATCTCAGGTCCCCATTGATCCCTTCAGCCCGAGGTGGCCGCTTATCTCGACTTCTTCTTGTACATCGCCAGCATGCGCTGGGTGACAAGGAAGCCGCCAAAGATGTTCACACAGGCGAAGATGAGCGCGACGAAGCCGAAGCCGCGCGCCCAGCCCGAGCCGCTCGAAACCATGCCGACGCCGACCGCAAGCAGCGCGCCGACCACGATCACCGAAGAGATCGCGTTGGTCACGCTCATCAGCGGCGTGTGCAGGGCCGGCGTCACCGACCACACCACGAAATAACCGACGAAGACGGCGAGGACGAAGATCGACAGCCGGAAGATGAAGGGGTCGACGAGCTGTGCTGCATGCTCCATGGCGGCTCTCCTTAAATCTTCGGCTGGAAGTTCGGATGGATCACGGCGCCGTCTTTGGTCAGCGCAGTGGCCTTGACGAGCTCGTCGTCCCAGTTCACGGCGAGCTTCTTCTCCTTCTTGTCGACCAAGGTCTCGATGAAGGAGAACAGATTGCGCGCGTAGAGGCTGGAGGCCGAGGCCGCAACGCGGCCCGCGACGTTGGTGTAGCCGACGATCTTGATGCCATCGAGGTCGACGACCTCACCCGGCTTCGCCCCCTCGACATTGCCGCCGCGCTCGATGGCGAGGTCGACCAGCACCGAGCCCGGCTTCATCGACTTGACCATGTCGGCACTGACCAGCTTCGGCGCCGGCCGGCCCGGAATCAGCGCGGTGGTGATCACGATGTCCTGCTTCTTGATGTGCTCGGCGGTGAGCGCGGCCTGCTTGGCCTGATATTCCTTGGACATCTCCTTGGCGTAGCCGCCGGCGGTCTGCGCGTTCTTGAACTCCTCGTCCTCGACCGCGAGGAACTTTGCGCCGAGCGATTCGACCTGCTCCTTCGTGGCGGGACGCACGTCAGTGGCGGTCACGACAGCGCCGAGGCGGCGCGCGGTCGCGATGGCCTGAAGGCCGGCGACGCCGACGCCCATCACGAACACCTTGGCCGCAGGCACGGTGCCGGCAGCCGTCATCATCATCGGAAAGGCGCGACCGAACGCCTCGGCGCCCTCGATCACGGCGCGGTAGCCGGCGAGGTTGGCCTGCGAGGACAGCACGTCCATCACCTGCGCGCGCGTGATGCGCGGCATCAATTCCATTGCGAAGGCGGAAACGCCGGCATCGGCGATCGTCTTCAGCGCGGCCTCGTTGCCGTAAGGGTCCATGATGGCGATGACGAGCGCGCCGCGCTTGTACTGCGCAAGCTCGGAGGCCTCTGGACGCTTCACCTTGATGATGATGTCGGCATCTTTCAGCGCGTCTGCGCTGATGGTGGCCCCCGCAGCGGTAAATTCAGAATCCGGCAGGCCCGACTTGAGGCCGGCGCCCGGCTCGACGGCGATCTCGGCGCCCAACGCCTTGAACTTCTTCACCGTATCAGGCGAAGCGGCGACGCGCGGCTCCGACGGATCGATTTCCTTGGCAACGGCAATCTTCATGAGGCCTCCGGCGGCGCGGGACAGCGCGCGCGCAAACTAAGCGTTACTCCCGCAGCGTTCGATACCGGTTTTGGGACCGGCTTGGATGCAAATATTCTGGGCAGCTGCTGCCGCTGGCGTGTGCAGCTTACCGACAGATCAGGTCAGGAAGATCGCCATCAGAATCACGATGAGCGCGACCGAGGCCGTGCCGTACTTCACCAGCTTGATGAAGCCCTCGTAGGTCTGCTCGTGGGCAACATAGTCGTTGCCGTCGGCGGTGCTGTACGCCACTTCGCTATGATCAGCCATGGATTGTCCCCAGTCGAAAGTCCAATTCTTGGGCTGGGATACCGCAAACTCTCGGGCAGGGCAACGGCGCGCGGGCGCAGTTTTCCCGCAAATCAGGTCATTTGGAATTCCAATTGTCGCGGACCCAACGCGTGAGGCTCTCCTCGCTGACTTCGCCGGCGGCGAGCGAGAGGATGATCGCCGTAGCTTCTGCGGGGGCGGGACTGAAGGGGACGCCGTTCTTGTGCAGAAAGACCATCATCGCCATGAAGGCGATGCGCTTGTTTCCATCGACGAATGCGTGGTTCTTCGCGAGTCCAAACGCGTAGGCTGCGGCGAGTTCATCCAGCAGAGCCTGCTCGTTGCGCCACTTGTTGATCGGCCGCTCCAGGGCCGATCGCAGCATGCCTTGATCGCGCAGCCCCGGTGCACCACCAAAGCGGCGAAGCTGTCGGCTGTGGATTGCGACAGCCTGTTCGTAGGCGATCCAATGCGGCTCGTTGGGCTCGCCCATCAAACGACGCCGCTATTTTGCGAGTGCGGCGAGCGTATCGCGATACTTGTCCATGATCTCGTCGGCGATCTCCATCGTCCGCTCGAAGTCCGGATTGTAGGGCAGCGCCTGGAAACCACCGCCAGGCAATTCGACGATATGCAATTGCTGCCCGCGCTTGAGATCGAGCCGCTGCATGAGCTCGCGCGGCAGCAACAGCCCGTCCGAATTGCCGATCTTCTTGATCTCGATTTTCATGGCCGCTCTCCAGCGATGTTGTACATATGTATAACATCGCTGGAGACTCAGTTCAACAGATGTTTTACGCGTTGCAAGTGGACCCAGCCCTTCAGCCCATCGCCTCCAACTCCTCGATCATCCCGGCGATGACGCTGAGCCCGCCGTCCCAGAATTTGGGATCCCTGGCGTCGAGCCCGAACGGCCGCAGCAGCTCGGAATAATGCTTGGTGCCGCCGGCGGCGAGCATGTCGAGATAGCGTTCGGCAAAACCCTCGGCCGCGTTCTCGTAGACGGCATAGAGCGAGTTCACGAGGCAATCGCCGAAGGCATAGGCGTAGACGTAGAACGGCGAGTGGATGAAGTGCGGAATGTACATCCAGTAGTTCTCGTAGCCCGCCTTGATCTCGATCGCCGGCCCGAGGCTCTCGCCTTGCACCGACAGCCAGATCTCGCCGAGCCGCGTCGCGGTGAGCTCGCCGTTCTTGCGTTCGGTGTGGACCGCACGCTCGAAGGAATAGAATGCGATCTGCCGCACCACGGTGTTGATCATGTCCTCGACCTTGCCGGCCAGCAGCGCCTGGCGCTGCTTGGCGCTCCTGGTCTGCGCGAGCAGCCGCCGGAAGGTCAGCATCTCGCCGAACACGCTTGCGGTCTCGGCCAGCGTCAGCGGCGTCGGCGCCATCAGTGCGCCGTTCTTCGCCGCCAGCACCTGGTGCACGCCATGGCCGAGTTCGTGGGCGAGCGTCATCACGTCGCGCGGCTTGCCCTGGTAGTTCATCAGCACATAAGGGTGCGCCGACGGGGTCGTCGGATGCGAGAATGCGCCCGGCACCTTGCCCGGCCGCACCGGCGCATCGATCCAGCGATCGCTGAAGAAGCGCTCGGCGATATCAGCCATTTGCGGCGAGAAGCCCCGATAGGCCGTCAGCACCATGCTTTGCGCCTCGGGCCAAGCAATGGTGTCGGTCGCGGCAAAAGGCAGCGGTGCGTTCCGATCCCAATAGGCCAGCCGCTTCTTGCCGAACCATTTCGCCTTCAGTGCGTAATAGCGATGCGACAGCTTCGGATAGGCCGCCCGCACCGAGGCAACCAGCGCATCCACCACCTCGCGCTCTACGCGGTTATTGAGGTGCCGCGAATCCGCCACGTCCTTGAAACCGCGCCAGCGGTCGGAGATGTCCTTGTCCTTGGCGAGCGTGTTGGTGATCAGCGCAAAGGTGCGCTCATTGGCCTTGAAGGTTTTCGCCAGCGCTTCCGCCGCGCTCTTGCGCTTGGCGCCGTCGCGGTCCTGCAACAGATTGAGCGTCGGCTCGATCGCAAGCTCCTTGGACCCGACCTTGAAGCGCAGGCCGGAGATGGTCTGGTCGAACAGCCGGTTGAACGCGGAATAGCCGGTCTGCGCTTTCTCCAGGAAAAGCTGCTCGAGCTTGTCGTCGAGCTGATACGGCTTCTCCTTGCGCAGGTCCTCGATCCAGGGACGGTAGTGCGCGAGCTCGGGGACTTGCATCGCGCGATTCAAAATATCGTCATCGACGCGATTGAGCTCGAGCGCGAAGAACAACAGATGCGTGGACGCGGCCGTCAGCCGCTCGGAGACATCGCCGTAAAACTTTGAAATCGCAGGGTCTACGCTGTCGCCGGCATGGACGAGACCGGCATAGGAGCCGAGACGGCCGGCGAGATCGTCGATCGCCTCATAGCGTCGCACCGCTTCGGCGAGCCATTTTCCGCCATCTTCGTTTGCTGTCCCTGTCGCCAGCTTGCCCTTGTAGTCCGTCTCGAACGCGACGCAGTCGGCATCCATTTGTTCGAGATCGCGCGCCACTTCCGGCGCATCGATCCCGGAATAGAGATCGGCCAGGTTCCACTGCGGAAGCTTGCCGGTCCTGCTCGCAGGCTTTGCAGACGAAGGCCTGGCGAGTGAAGGCTTGGCGAATGAAGGCTTGGAGGGCTTTGCCTTGACGGCGGATTTCTTGGTGCTTGGGCGGAGCACGGGCTTGCTGGAAGCGGACTTCTTGGGAGCGGACGTTTTGAGAGCGGGCTTGGATCGCGAATTCATTGTGTGGGAAACCTGTGTTCAACAATCGCGGCGGCGGGCGGGGGCATCAAGGTTTAAGAGTGCGTTAATCGGCTTCGGCCAGAGTGCCCCGATTCGAGACAGATAGTAGTAGCGTGCGGGGAACACCATGGCTGCCAATATTTTGATCGCCGACGACGACGCCGTAGCCCGCCGGCTGGTCGAGAACATGGTGCAGAAATGCGGCTATGAGACGGTCGTCGTGGACTCCGGCGACGCCGCGATCGCCGCCCTCACCGCCCCCGACGCATCGACCATCGATGCCGTCATCCTCGATCTCGTGATGCCCGGCCTCGACGGCATGGGCGTGCTGGCGAAGATCCGCGAAGCTGGCCTCAGCGTCCCCGTCATCGTGCAAACTGCCCATGGCGGCATCGACAACGTGATCTCGGCGATGCGCGCAGGTGCGGCCGATTTCGTGGTCAAGCCGGTCGGTGTGGAGCGGCTCCAGGTCTCCTTGCGCAACGCTCTCAACGCCTCTGCGCTCAAGGGCGAATTGCAGCGCATCCGCCACAGCCGCGAGGGCCGGCTGACCTTCTCCGACATCATCACACGCGCTGAAGCGATGGCACCCGTGATGCGCGCCGCGCAGAAGGCGGCGAACTCCGCGATTCCCGTTCTGATCGAAGGCGAGTCCGGCGTCGGCAAGGAGATGTTCGCGCGCGCCATCCATGGCAGCGGCGAGCGCAAGGCAAAGCCCTTCGTCGCCGTCAATTGCGGCGCGATTCCCGACAACCTCGTCGAGTCCATTCTGTTCGGCCACGAAAAGGGTGCTTTCACCGGCGCCACCGAACGGCACATGGGCAAGTTCGTCGAAGCCCATGGCGGCACGCTGTTTCTGGACGAGGTCAGCGAGCTGCCGCTGACCGCGCAGGTCAAGCTCTTGCGCGCACTCCAGGAAGGTGCAGTCGAGGCGGTCGGCGGCCGCAAGCCCGTCAAAGTCGACGTCCGCATCGTCTCGGCAACCAATCGCCGGCTGCTGGAGCGGGTGAAGCAGGGACACTTCCGGGAAGACCTGTTCTACCGTCTGCACGTGCTGCCGCTAACGATCCCCTCGCTCCGGAGCCGGCGCGAGGACATCCCGCATCTGCTCCGGCATTTCCTGGCGCGCTTTGCCGCCGAGGAGAACCGCCAGATCACCGGCATCAGCGGCGAGGCCATGGCGCATCTCGCCGAACTCGACTGGCCCGGCAACATCCGTCAGCTTGAAAATGCGGTCTACCGTGCGGTGGTGATGAGCGACGGCGACCAGCTCGGCCTTGGCGATTTCCCTCTGCTCGCCTCGCAGCCGCATCCCGCAACGGAGATTCCGACTGCCCCGCTGATGCTCGAGCCGGCGGCGACTCCTTCGGTCGTGTCGGGTGGTGAAATACCAATTGCGCCTCTCCCGGCCGTGGGAACTCTCGCCATGCTGACCTCGACCGGCGATGTCCGCGCACTCGAGGATATGGAGAACGAGATCATCCGCTTCGCGATCTCGCATTATCGCGGCCAGATGTCTGAGGTGGCCCGCCGCCTCAAAATCGGCCGGTCCACCCTCTACCGCAAGCTCGACGAGTCCGGGGTTCCCGGACATGGCGGTAAAAGCGGCGAAGAGACGCACTGAGCCTCATGCGAACGGAGGTTCGCGGGGCGATACGAGAGCGGCTGTAAGCCGTTCGCATGACGACAGAATTCGACTGCGACTTGAACCGTGACTTGGAAGTGACAGACACAGGGAAAAGCGCGTGGGGCAAGCGCACAATCCGTTGCCAAGAGGCTCCCTTGAAGTCAGTTTGGCGTGAGTTGTTCCGGTTAGCGCTGGCTGCAAAACCGGGCTCTGTATATCGTCTGCGTATGAATCGTTGCGTGCAGGCGTGCAACTTTCGAGAGGCCGGCGCGATTTAGCCGAAGCTCATAGGCGATAACGAAGCTGTTCCATGAGGGACAGTTCACCCGAGGGGTGCGACACAATGCGTGACTGTTTGAACCACCGTGCGGGCTTTGACCGTGTCTTGATGACGGTCGCGGCGACCTTCCTCACGGTGTCGGCCAGCTCAGCCCTGGCGCAGGATCAGGCGCGCAGCAGCGCTGCCGAGCTCGCGATCGAAGCCGCGATCCCGCGCCCCGAACCGGCCAACGTCCCGCCCCCGACCGCAGCCGACATCAAGCTCGACACCACCGCCACGCTTCAGGACTCGACGAAGGAGCCGGTAAGGGAGTCTGTGAAGGCTGACGTCGCACCGGCCCCGGACAAGGTCGACACCAAGCCTTCCGACGTCGCCGCGACGCCCGCCACCGAGGCGCCAAAGAGCGAAACGGCCAAGACCGAACCTGTCAAGACCGAGCCTGTAACGACTGAGCCCGCAAAGACCGAGCCCGACAAGGCCGACAGCGCGACAGCAACGCCGGCTGCGCCAGCGGCGCCCGCCACGGCAGCGGCTCCGGCCGCCGAACCCGTAAAGGCCGCGAGCAACGTTCCCGCCGCTGACCAGCCGGTCGCCGACCAGCTCAAGGACATCATCGGCGCCAAGATGTCGCGCTATTTCGACCGCAAGAACGAACGCGCGGCGATCGAGAAGTTTTACGGCGCACGCGACTTCGCGCCGGTCTGGACCCAAGGCGGCAGCCTCACGCCGGTGGCCAAGGGCGTGATCGCGCGGCTGAAGGACGCGGCCTCCGACGGTCTCAATCCCGCCGATTATCCGGTACCGGATTTCGCCGCCGCCACGACGCCCGATGCGCTGGCCGATGCCGAGCTCAAACTCACCGCCAGCATGTTCGACTATGCGCGCCAGGCCCAGAGCGGCCGCATGCACTGGTCGCAGGTCAGCGGCGACATCCTCTATCCCGAGCATCCGGTCGACCCGAACGAGGTGCTCGCCAAGGTCACGACTGCGACGGATGCGTCCGCGGCGCTCGACAGCTATAACCCGCCGCACAAGCTCTACAAGGAGCTGAAGGCCAAGCTCGCCGAGCTGCGCGGCCAGGGCAACGGCCCGGCAATCGAGATCGCCGACGGTCCGGAGCTGAAATACACCCCGGCCCGCAAGAAGCGGGCTGAGATCGTCGTGGAAGATCCGCGCGTGCCGCAGCTGCGCGCCAAGCTTGGCATTACCGAGAACGCCAGCGACACCCGCTATGACGCCACCGTCGCCGACGCCGTGCGCAAATTCCAGCGCGGCGCCGAGATGAAGGCGACCGGCATCCTCGACGACAAGACGGTCAAGGCGCTCAACACCCCGAAGCGCGACAAGCAGATCGACGTGGTGGTGGTCAACATGGAGCGCTGGCGCTGGCTGCCGCGCGACCTCGGCGCGCCATCGCTCGGAGATGCCTATGTGATCCTCAATATTCCGGACTACACGCTGAAGGTGATGCAGCGCGGCCAACAGGTCTGGACCACCCGCGTCGTCACCGGCAAGCCGGGCACGCATGCGACGCCGCTGCTCACCGAAACGATGAAGTACATCACGGTCAACCCGACCTGGAACGTGCCGCCGTCGATCGTCTACAACGAGTATCTGCCGGCGCTTCAGCAGGATCCGACCGTGCTCGAGCGCATGGGCCTCAAGCTCGAACAGAACCGCGACGGCTCGGTGCACATCTCGCAACCGCCCGGTGAAGCCAACGCGCTCGGCCGCATCCGCTTCAACTTCCCGAACAAGTTCCTGGTCTATCAGCACGATACGCCGGACAAGAACCTGTTCGCCAAGGAAGAGCGCGCCTTCAGCCATGGCTGCATGCGCGTGCAATATCCGGATCAGTATGCATCCGTGTTGCTCAACATCACCATGCCGAACGAGAAGTACACGCCCGAGCGCGTGCGCAGCATGTACGGCAAGAGCGAGATCGACCTGAAATTCCCGACGCCGATCCCGGTCAACATCACCTATCAGACCGCCTTCGTGGACGAAGCCGGCAAGCTGCAATTCCGCAAGGACGTCTATGGCCGCGACGCGACCATGATCAACATCCTGAAGAACAACCGCGGCAAGGATCTCGAGGCCGTCGTTGCGCACTCGCAGCCGAGCTATTCGCGCCCGGCGACGACCCTGCCCCCAGGTGTAGCGGTGGCCAACAACGGCGGCGGCTTCGGCTCGTCCGGCCTGAACTTCTTCGAACGCCTGTTCGGGGCGCCCACCCCGCCGCCGGCCCCGGTCGGCCGCCGGCCGCATCAGCAGCGGGTGTTCGCCCGCTGAGCCCTGCTCGGCGCTTGTTTTCCGACTTCTGCAACGAAATCAGCGGCCCCGTCCTTTTGGATGGGGCCGCTTAACGTTAAGCACTGTCCCATCTGGGCCCGGGCAACGGGCGTTTTTTTGCCACACTCAACCGGTTAGGATTGTATCCTGACTTGGTTTGGGGGCGGGAAGGTCAACCGCGAATTAACCTTCTCGCTTTAAGAAAGCGTTCATCCTCTTTCGCGCGCCAACGGGGTTGGCGGGAGAGTCCATTTTGAACGCTCGTCGACTGGGTGGGCTCATACGTGCTGACTGGTCTCGCACGCCAATTCGCTGTGCTGTCGTTGTCCCATGCGGGAGTGAAGGCCGGTTCTCGGATCGGCCTCGCTGCCGTATTGCTGCTTGCGGGCGCCGGTTCGGTTCATAACGCCGCGGCGCTGAACGAAACCAAGACGCTCTCCTTCCACCACACCCATTCCGGCGAAGACCTCACCATCACCTTCAAGCGCGACGGCCGCTATGACGAAGCCGCGCTGAAGCAGCTCAACCACTTCCTGCGCGACTGGCGCAGCCAAGACGAGACGGTCATGGACCGTCACCTCTTCGACATCCTCTGGGAAGTCTACCGCGACGTCGACGCCAAGCAGCCGATCCAGATCATCTCCGCCTACCGCTCCCCCGCCACCAACGCCATGCTCCGCCGCCGCTCCTCCGGAGTGGCGCGCTTCAGCCAGCACATGCTGGGACATGCAATGGACTTCTACATTCCGGGCGTGCCGCTGGAGCAGATCCGCTTCGCCGGCCTGCGTCTTCAGCGCGGCGGCGTCGGTTTCTATCCGACCTCAGGCTCGCCCTTCGTGCATCTGGACACCGGCGGCATCCGGCACTGGCCGCGCATGACGCATGACCAGCTGGCCCGCGTGTTCCCGGATGGCAAGACAGTGCATCTGCCGACCGACGGCGTGCCGCTGAAGGGCTATGAGCTCGCCAAGGCCGAGATCGAGCGACGCGGCAGCGGCGATGACGCGGGCAGCAAGCCGAATTTCTTCGCTGCCCTGTTCAAGCGCAATTCGGCTCCGGCCGCCGCGAGCAGCGACGAGGATGATGAGGGCGCATCTGCGCCGGCCGCAAAACCGGCTACTCCGATGGTGGTCGCAACCGCGGTCAAGCGCGCCGATCCGGTGCCGACGCCGCGCGCCAAGCCGCAAATGGCCGCGATCGAGCTTGCCTCGGCCGATGCGCATCTGGTTGCGGTGCCCAAGCCGAAGCCCGCGCCTGTGGCCGACAAACCGGCGGCCGGCAAATCAGTTGACGGCAAGCCGGAGACCCCGGCCGACATCATCAATGCCCGCGGCTTCTGGGATGATGTCCCGGCCGTGCCGCAGCAGGCGACGCCGGCCCAGGTCGCCGCATTGAAGGCGCGGCAGGCGCTCGCCGCCGCCGCCGACCCGCAGCCCACGGCAAGTATTTCCAACGCCGCCTATGAAGCGCTGGCTTACGCGCCGGACGCCGCCTCTCCGGTCGATCGCGCCAACGTCGTCGCCGCCTCCGCACCAATCCCGCGCTCCACCCGTCCCGCCGCCTCGCGCAGCATGGCTCAGGCGACCGAGATCAACACGGTGGTCGGCAAGAGCGTCGACGGCCTGGTCGCGACCGCGACCCGCCTCTCCGCCGCCAAGGGCGAGAACGTCTGGCTCAAGATCGTGATGCTGTCACCGAGCGCCAGCCGCGCGATGTCGGTCACGCTGATGGGCGAGCTCGATACGGTCGCGCTGCGCGCCTATTTCGTCAAGCCGCGGACCGTGATCGCGATGGGTTTTGTCGACGATCCGATGCACGGCCTGTCCTGCGACGGCTTCTCGGGCAGTGCGACCGCGAAGCTTAAGACGACATCCTTTGTCATGCACACCGCCGCGCTGCGCTGAGGCTGGTAGCCTTCATCATCGCTTCCAGACGCTCGTCTCGTAGCCCGTCACCGCATTTTCTGTGCCCGCCGGCCCAGATGATATGTCAGCGCCAAGCGGAGCGATAGCTCCCGCTTCGGCAGCTTGCCCGACGCCGGCAACAGCAACGCCTCGCCTGCCGATATTCGAACCGATCGGGGAAGCGTTCGCGGAATATGTCAATCAACGTCGTCTTGCAGTTGAAGAGAATGGCCGCTCACGCGCCGCGGCGTCGCGAAGACCAGCGCCGCGCACCTCAAGTAGCCGCTTGCCGATCGGCGCCGGAATGGCGCCGAAGGCACGTGCTCGAAGCAAGACGCGCCTCAGATCATCCCCAGTGCGTGCATGTAGGTCTCGAGAATCGTCTCGGCCTCGGCGCGCTCGTTCGGGTCCTGCTTGCGCAGGCGCACGATGGTGCGCAGCGCCTTGACATCGTAGCCGTTGCCCTTGCTCTCGGCATAGACGTCGCGGATGTCGTCGGAGATCGCCTTCTTCTCTTCCTCCAGCCGTTCAATGCGCTCGATGATGGATTTGAGCTGGTCCTTGGCAAATTTCGTCGCGGGCTCGTCGTCGCGGACGGCGGCGGAGGTGGCCATCTAGGTACTCCCAATGGAACTGGCAAAACGAGGTGACGCCGGCATCCTCACCGCGCGTGCTGGCTAGAACCCTTAGGGTTGCTGCCGATTGCGTTCAAGGCAGCATCGCACTCGTCCACAGCGCGCCCACACCTTCCTGCGGCAGCTTGAAGATACCTGTGTGGTGCGACTCAGCGCACCGCGACCGCAGGCCGGGGCCGCTCAATGTCCGTGGGGATGGACCTTCTTCATTGTCTCGAGCTGTTCGGACGTGGCTGCGCCCTGGTATTTCGACTTCCAGGTCTCATAGGGCATGCCGTAGACGGCCTCCCGGCTCTCGTCCTTGCTCAAGGCGACGCCTTGCGCGTCGGCGGCTTCCTTGAGCCAGTTGGACAGGCAGTTGCGGCAGAAGCCCGCCAGATTCATCAGGTCGATGTTCTGGACATCCGTCCGCGTCTTCAGATGATCGACCAAGCGCCGGAAAGCGGCCGCCTCGAGCTCCGTTCTGGTTTTGTCGTCGATTGTCATGGCTGTATCCCCTTGGGCCTGCCCCCCGGATGGAGGTCACCCTTACGGGATCAGGTGGGCCTTGTCACAGATTTTGCCATATCCCGGCGCAAACCGGCCCGAAGCTGGGGTTGCCGCTCTCTTGGGGCGGTTCCTGGCCCTACGCCAAATCGTCAATGATCTGGTATAGCTATCGCGACAATGATCGAATCTCCCCGCTCCCCGCTTCGCCTGCTCGCCCGGTTGGTCCCGGTGCTGGTGGTCGCCCTGCTGTGCCTTTGCGCCAGCCCGGCCTCGGCCGATTTCCGCCTCTGCAACAATACCTCGAGCCGGGTCGGCATTGCGCTCGGCTACAAGGACGCCGAGGGCTGGACCACCGAAGGCTGGTGGAACATCTCATCCCGCGCCTGCGAGACCCTGCTGCGGGGAACGCTGATCGCCCGTTACTACTACATCTACGCGATCGACTATGACCGCGGCGGCGAGTGGTCGGGGCAGGCTTTCATGTGCTCGCGCGACAAGGAATTCACCATCCGCGGCACCGAGGATTGCCTCGCGCGCGGCTACGACCGGACCGGTTATTTCGAGGTCGATACCGGTGAGCAGCGAGCGTGGACGGTGCAGCTTACCGACGTCAACGAACAGCCGTCGCAGCAACGCGTCCCTGGTCTGCCCGGTCCGGTCGGCCCGGGCGGGGTTCCGGGTTTGCCCAATAGCCCGCCCGGTGGTACGCCCCCGGCCGGGCCTGGCCTCCCGCCAGCCGCCGCCCCGCCCCCGTCTGGAAACAAGCCATGAGGCGTCTTCGCCGTATCAAGATTCTCGCGACTCTGGGACCGGCCTCGTCAGACCTCGCGATGATCCGCCGCTTGTTCGAAGCCGGCGCCGACCTGTTTCGCATCAACATGAGCCACACTCCGCATGACAAGATGCGAGAGCTGGTGGCGACGATCCGCAACGTCGAGAGCAGCTACGGCCGGCCGATCGGCATCCTGGTCGATCTCCAGGGCCCGAAGCTCAGGCTCGGCGCCTTCGCCGAGGGCTCGGTCCAGCTCCAGAACGGCCAGACCTTCACGCTCGATTCCGATAAGGCACCCGGCGATACCACGCGCGTCCACCTGCCGCATCCGGAGATCCTGGCGGCGCTTCGGCCGGGCCATGCGCTGCTGCTCGACGACGGCAAGGTGCGGCTGATCGCGGAGGAAACCTCGAAGGAGCACGCGGTGACGCGTGTCGTGGTCGGCGGCAAGATGAGCGACCGCAAGGGCGTCAGCCTGCCCGACACCGACCTGCCGGTCTCGGCGATGACGCCGAAGGACCGCGCCGACCTCGAGGCGGCGCTCGTCACCGGCATCGACTGGATCGCGCTGTCCTTCGTGCAGCGCGCCGACGATGTGCTCGAGGCCAAGAAGATGATCCGAGGCCGCGCCGCCGTGATGGCCAAGATCGAGAAGCCGCAGGCGATCGACCGCCTCGCCGACATCATCGAGGCCTCCGACGCGCTGATGGTGGCGCGCGGCGACCTCGGCGTCGAGCTGCCGCTGGAGCGCGTGCCGAGCCTGCAGAAGCAGATGACGCGGATGGCGCGCCGTGCCGGCAAGCCGGTGGTGATCGCAACCCAGATGCTGGAATCCATGATCCAGTCGCCGGTGCCGACCCGCGCCGAAGTCTCGGACGTTGCCACGGCCGTCTACGAGGGCGCCGACGCCATCATGCTGTCGGCGGAATCGGCGGCCGGCAAATTCCCGGTCGAGGCGGTCTCGACCATGAACCGCATCGGCGAAGAGGTCGAACGCGACCCGACCTATCGCTCGGTGATCATGGCGCAGCGTCCCGCCCCGGAATCCACCGCAGGCGATGCCATCGCCGACGCCGCGCGGCAGATCGCCGAGACGCTCGACCTGCCCGCTTTGATCTGCTGGACCAGCTCTGGCTCGACCGCGGTCCGCGTGGCGCGCGAGCGGCCGAAGCCGCCAATCGTGGCGATCACGCCGAACATCACCGCCGGCCGCCGGCTCGCGGTGGTCTGGGGCGTCCATTGCGTGGTGGCCGAGGACGCGCGCGACCAGGACGACATGGTCGGCCGCGCCGGCCAGATCGCCTTCCGGGACGGCTTCGTCCGCGCCGGCCAGCGCGTGATCATCGTCGCCGGCGTGCCGCTCGGCATTCCCGGCACCACCAACATGGTGCGCATCGCCTCGGTCGGTCCCGAGGGCGACGCGGACATGTAGGTCGCCGGCACGCCGGCCAACATGAATATCGAAAAACAACCCCATGCAAAGTAGCCGGAACTTCCGGCAGGCTTGCTGCGGTTGGACAAAAAGGCTCGCTCGGTCAACGACCCGAGCGAGGGCAGGCCGCCGCCTCGGTTCGCGCGGCGATTTTACGCGCCAACCAGCGCCTTCGTCGTCGGCAGCAGCGTCTGCTGCACCACCAGACCACGGGCGCGGGCGTCCATGACGCCGACCGCGCGCAGCGCCAGCAGGGTCACGGTCTGCACCGCATCGCGCATCTTCACGGGATCATCGAGATTATCAGGCGCGAGCGGCCCGACGAGGGCCTCATGCAGCGCGCCAAGCAACGCGGTGGCGGCGAGCGCGGTATCCTGCGCCGGCAGGTGACCGGCACGCACCGCAGCGTCGATCCGCGCAGCAATCTCGCCCGCGATCTCGCGCCGGCTGGCAAGGCGCGAGGCACTGACATCGACATCGACGGGCTCGGCCAGGATGCCCCAGGCCAGCCGGCGCTGCGACAGAGTATGGACCGCCACGGTTGTCACGGCAGCGGCCAGCGCCGAGGACGGCCCCGGCGCGGCATCGGCCGCCCGCCGGATCGCCGCGAGCTCGTCGCGGGAGACCTCGGCGATGAGTTCAGAGATCAGCTCGGCCTTGGAGGGGAAATAGCGGTAGACCGTGCCGGCTGCGACATTGGCCCGGACCGCGACCGGCGCGATCTGCACCGCCGCCATCCCGCCTTCCGCCGCCGCCTCCCGCGCCGCCGATAGAATCGCGCTGCGCCGCGCCGCAAGGCGCTTAACCACTTGATGCGTCCGCCGATAAACCATGGCGCGCTTCCTGTTCCCACACGCCTGCCGCACGCCCTGCGGCCGAACGCTTCGTCACGTCAAAGATGCAAATCGCCCCGCAAGGACTGAACAACTATTCAGGGTGGATGACAAGATGGGAAATGCGTGAAGCGTCACGGCGACCGGACTGGAGCGCCGACCCTGAAGGTCCCGCGGCCGAACTCGCTGGCGAAGAGGGCCAAATGCTACATGAGAGCCTTCGAATCGCTGCCAATGGTCGGAAACTTCCACCAGGGGAATGGCGCGGTGGCTTTGCCGGCGCCTTTGACCGATATGCCGTTCATGCCGGCGCGCGTGCGAGAACGCGTCCCCGAAGCTGCAGCAACGGGCTCCGAGATAGCGCCTCACGGCAGAACGCGAGGCTTGCTCGAGCTCCTCAATTCGTACGCGTTGCCGCGAGCTGCATCGATGCCACCCCGGCAGCCCGCCAGGCGGCGCAGCGGCCGAGGATCAGCCCAAAGACGATGAGAATCGCCGGGAAGCCAACCGGCTGACCGAGAAACAGGAAGGCCGCAAGCAGCGCGAAGACGAGGGCCAGTGCCATCGCCTCATGGCGTGCGAACCCTTCATCGAGTCCGGCGCGGATGAGGAAGGCCACCGCGATGCCTAGTACAACCAGGTCATACATGAAGAGATAGGGCGTCGTGAGCAGCGACCCCGCCGCGAGCATCGCCGCCTTCAGGGCGTAAGGCAGCCTGCTCCGCCACGTCACGACCAGCACGACGGCAACCGCTGCCGTCAACACCCACTGGAAGATCCATCCGAGCTGCTCGGTGCCGCCGACGTAGCGCACCAGCGCGAAGATGCTCTGCATCTTGAACCAGGGCGCCCTTCCTTCGGTTAGGAAGGCCTGCGAGAACATCGGGATCCAGTGGAAGAACGCCTGCCAGCTTTCGGTGCCGAAGGCGAACCAGGACACTGCAGCGATCACTGCGGTGACGATCGCGGCCGTGAAAAGCACCGTCCATTCGGCGGCGGCCAGCAGAGCCAGCGGAAACAACAGTCCGTACTGCGGCTTGTAGCTCAGAAGGCCGAGACAGATTCCGGCCAGCACCGGCCGTGTCGGCACCAGATAGAGCATGCCGCCGATCAGCGATGCCGTGAGGAAACCATTCTGCCCGACCAGGATGTTGAGGAAGGCTGCAGGAAATCCGATCGCAATCACCAGACCCGCGTTGCGCCCGATGATCGCGCGCATCACGGCGAGATAGGGCACCATGCTGAACGCGGCCCAGCCGATGAAAGCCACCGCATAGGGAAACTGCGCAAGGAAGGACGCGACGAACAGGAAGGGCGGCGGATAGTGCCAGGCGAAATGGCCGACGAAATCCTGCTTGAGCAACGCAAGCTCGACCTGCTTCTGAATGTCCCAATCCCAGGCCTGCGCGGGATGGCCCTCGAGCGCCAACTTTCCGGCCGCCCAGACATTGACGAAGTCCGTCGGGATGCCGCGTCCGTCCGCGCCGAAGATCCATATATGGGTGAGATAAGCGGTGGGAAAATACGCCAGCGTGACGATCGCCAACACGAAGGAGATGTTGAGGAGCATCGCAGGGAGCGCGCCGTGACGATCAACAGCGGGCGGGACGGACGAAGCTTCGGCCATGCGGCTTCCCTTGACGCAATAGGGTGAGGCAGATGCATTCAAGCCATACACCCGACTAACTTGAAGGAGGCTTAAACGGATCGTGGCATGGTTGGCGCCAATACTCCTGCAAAGCAAAAGAGCCCCGTCGACGACGGGGCACTTCGCTATTCCGTTGATCGTCCGGCTTTACTTGAGGCTGGTCGAGATCGAGGTGAACTTTTCGTTCAGCGTGCTGCCGAGGTTGTTGACGACGGTGATGATCGCCAGCGCGATGCCGGCAGCGATCAGGCCGTATTCAATGGCGGTAGCGCCGGATTCATCCTTCACGAAACGCGCAACGAGGTTCTTCATAGGGTGCTCCAAATGAGTACACGAGGCTTACAACTGATCTGGTCTTTTCGGCTTCCCAGCGCCACCGGACCATGGAACCGAACGTAGAGGCAAAGAATTGCGCCGCAGTTAATTCGACCGCGTAAACACCGGGCGGTTTGCGTGTATTCGCCGATGGTAAATCGAAATCTAAAAGGATCCGTTAAATCGTCGGAGCATGAGACCGGCATGGCGCTGCCGGTTTACCCGAAATTATGACCGCCGTGGTCCAATGCCGCCAACTCGGACAGAAGCGCGATGAGATGAATGGTTCATCGCGCGTCAGGTTACGGTTTGAGCATGATCTCAGTGCAAACGCGTTCCGCGTTTGTCGTGAGGGAAAACCGCAGCGTACTTTTCCGGATCATGCTCGGACCGACGAGAACCACAGGACGACGAGGCGGCATGTCCCTTTCCTTTGCCAGCAGCATCGCGGTGCAAAGCCGCGCGAGGGCCCTGGTGCCACTGTGCGTCGGCGCCGGCGCCTATCTGTTCTTCCTCTATCTCGGCGACACGCTGCTTCAGGATTCCGACTCGTTCTGGCAGATCAAGATCGGGCAATGGATCCTCGATCACCGCGCCGTGCCCACCACCGACTTCTATTCCTTCACGCGAGCGGGCGCACCGTGGATTTCGACGTCGTGGCTGTCGCAGGTCGCGTTCGCCTTCTCCCATGCGCAATGGGGTTGGGCAGGTCCCGTCGTCCTCACCGCGGTCGCCGTCGCGCTTGCTGTCGCGATCTTCGTCTATCTACTCGATGCGCAGATCGAGGCACCGCGCGCCGTGCTGTTCGCGATGCTGGCGCTGCTGCTGTCGATCCATCACGTGCTGGCGCGCCCACATATCCTGGCGCTGCCCGTCATGGTGGCGTGGGTCGGCCTGCTGATGGCGGCTGCCGACCGCAGGAGCGCGCCGTCCTGGCACTGGCTGCCGCTGATGGCGCTCTGGGCCAATTTGCATGGCGGCTTCGTGCTGGGTCTGGCGCTGATCGGCCCGATCTCGCTCGAAGCGGTCGAGCACGCCGGGAAGGGACGACGACTTCGACTGTTCGTGCGCTGGGTGCTGTTCGGAGTCGGCGCGCTGATCGCGAGCTGCTGCACGCCGTACGGCTGGCGGACGCTGCTGGGCGCGACCAACATCCTCAGCCTTGGCGAGCTGCTGTCGCTGATCCTCGAATGGGTGCCCGCGAACTTCGCTACGTTCACCTCGTTCGAAGGCGCCCTGCTCGGCCTGATCGCACTCGGCTATTATCGCGGCCTGGTGCTGTCGGCGCCCCGGATACTCCTGATCCTGTTCCTGACCTGGAGCGCGCTGACCCATGTCAGGAGCATCGAGGCATTTGCGTTCCTGGTGCCGTTGGTGCTGGCAAAGCCGCTCGGCGAGACGTTCCCGCGCCCGGCGGCTGACGCCGCCGCTGCCGACCGCTGGCCGGCGCGCTATGTCACCGCGCTAGGCGCGCTGATGATCGTGGCGGCAGGCTGGACCTCGACGTCGCTCTACATGGTTCACCACCGCTTCACCTTCACGATGACACAGACGCCGGTTGCGGCGGTTGACCTGCTCGAGCAACGCAAGGTGGAGCGCATCTTCAACGCCTACCAGTTCGGCGGCTATTTGATCTCGCGCGACATTCCGGTCTTCGTCGACGGCCGCGCCGAGCTCTACGGCGAGAAATTCGTGATGGACTTCTTCAAGGCGACGGAGGGCAAGCAGCCCGAGTTGCTGCCGCGACTGCTCGACGAGTACAAGATCGACGCGACGCTCCTGGTTGCCGATGCGCCGGGTCCGCAGATCCTCGACCAGCTCAAGGGTTGGAAGCGGATCTATGCGGACGATATCGCAGTGATCCACGTGCGAGAGCATGCGGGCAGCGCGGCGACGCCTTCGAAATGAGAATCTAGTTCAAGGCGCGTATTCGTAGCGGCGAGACGTCCTGCCAACGCGCCGCAAACACGATTTGGCATACCGCTCGAACCTCAGCGATCCCATGACATGGCTTCTTCCAACAGCCCGACCTTGACGATCCCGGCTCGTCTCTCCCCAGACCGGTCGGTGGCGATCGCAGTTTTTGCGATGCTGGCGGCCGTGTCGTTTCTTCCGGTGCTGCTGACCCCCATTCCCGCGATGGTCGATTATCCCAATCACCTCGCTCGCATGTATGTTCTGAGCCAAGACGGCACACCTGAGGCCAATCCGCATTACGAGGTGGCCTGGGCCTTCTATCCCAACCTTGGAATGGATCTGCTGGTCCCGCAGATGGCGCGGCTGATGAGCGTGGAGAACGCCACACGGCTGTTTCTGCTGCTGAGCCAATTGCTGATCGTCGCCGGCGCCCTGCTGCTCGAATGGGCCCGCAAGGGACGGGTTCATCTTGCCGGTTTCGCTGCGCTCGCTTTCCTCTACTGCCTGCCGTTTAGCTGGGGCTTCGTGAATTTCGAGTTCGGGCTGGGCCTCGCGCTCCTGGGGATCGCGGTCTATCTGATGCTGGCAGAAGGCCCATGGCCGCTGCGCTTCGCCGCCAACGTGATGTTCGTTGCTGCGCTGTATGTGGCGCATTTCTTTTCGCTCGGCATCTACGGCGCGACTCTTGGCCTCTACGAGCTTTGGCGCCTCCGCCACAGGCAGATCGCGTACCGGGTCGCGGCCGCGCGGCTTGGCGCGTTGGCCATCCCGGCGCTTGCCCTGCTTGGGATCATGCATATGACTGCGGGCGCGATTGGAAGCGAAGGGACGGGTTGGTTCCTCGGATTCAAGCCGATCTGGCCGCTCCGCATCATGAATGGCTATAATCTGACGGCAGCGGCGGCGACCGGGCTCGCGCTGATGATCTTACTGTTCTTGGCCACAAAACGCGGCGTTCTCAGGCTCGAATCGGCCGGGATCTGGCTCGCGATCGGTTTTGCGCTGCTCTACCTGGTCATTCCCTCGAAGCTGGTCGGAACCTCGTTTGTCGACCTTCGCGTGATTCCCGCCGCGGCCCTGATCCTGCCGGCCTTCTGCTCGCTGTCGTTGCCGAACCGGGCGTGGAGAATGGCTGCGCTCGCTGCGATCAGTGGCATCACGCTGATCAATCTCGCCGTCGTCTTCGCGGTGTGGCTGCCTTACCGCGCCGATTATGCAGCGATCATCGCCTCGTTCCAGAAGATCGATCGCGGCTCGCGCGTCCTTGTCGGCAGCACGGGCGACAATGGAGATCCGCCCTTCGCCGACCTCACCTCGTATCCGATGTATTATGCGCCGACGCTGGCCGTGCACTATGCCAACGCATTCGTTCCCAACCTGTTCACGGAGGTGGGCAAGCAGCCGGTGCGGGCACGCGAGGCCGTGCGCCGTCTTGCCATTCCCTACGGAGGGCCGGTGCCGTCGGGCCTGCTTGCCGCGATAGTGGCAGGCCGGCCCCCGGCGGACGTTCCGCCATTTGTCCGCACCTGGGACCGGGATTACGACTATCTCTATATGCTTGGAGCGCCGGCCGCGAACCCGCTGCCGGATCTGCTGGAGGTGCTGGATACCTCAAAGCGATTTGTTCTCTACAAGATTCACCGCAGGCCCTAGACCGCAGCCGCGGCTGCACAGCGAGGTCCAGCGGGGATCACCATCCCGGCCTGCCGGCCCCAATCGCCATCGTCGAGCTCCAACCTGTGGTCTCGCCCCCCAAGACCTAGACCCTTAACAGTTGCGGCAAGGCGGCCTTAACCAGCGACGAACTACACTTGCGCCCCTGCAACCGAGTTGGATTCTTTCGCATGGCGGCCAGTTCCAGATCGATCCGCTACAGCCTCGTCATCCCCGTGTTCAACGAGGAGGCCGTGTTGCCGGTCCTGCTGCGTCGGCTCGATCTGGTCTTGTCCCGCCTCGACGGGCCGGCAGAAGCGATCTTCGTCGACGACGGCAGCAGCGATTCCAGCTCGATCGTGCTGCGGGCGCTCGCCACGCGCGACCCGCGCTTTCGTTATATCGGCTTGTCGCGAAACTTCGGCCACCAGATCGCCATCACCGCCGGCATGGACGCCGCGCAAGGCGACGCGATCATCGTCATGGACGCCGATCTGCAGGATCCACCCGAGGTGATCGAGCAATTGATCGCCAAATGGCAGGAAGGCAACGACATCGTCCACGCCCGACGCCTGTCGCGCGAGGGCGAAAGCCGCTTCAAGCGCGCGACCGCGCATCTGTTCTACAGGGTTCTCGGCAGGATGTCCTCGGTCGGCATCCCCGCCGATGTCGGCGACTTCCGCCTGATCGACCGCAAGGTGCTCGACGCACTTCGGCAGATGCCGGAGCAGGACCGCTTCGTACGGGGCATGATCGCCTGGCTCGGCTTCCGGCAGGCCGAGGTCGCCTTCCACCGCCTCGAACGCGCGGCGGGCGAGACCAAATACCCGCTGTTCAAGATGATGCGGCTCGCGATGAACGCCGCGCTTGGCTTTTCCGATCTGCCCTTGCGATTGGCAGTCTGGTGCGGATTGACGGTCTCCGGACTTGCGCTGCTCTACGGAGGCTGGGTGATCCTGCTGTGGCTGGGCAACGACAGTCACCTCGTGACCGGGTGGTCCTCGACGATGGTCGTCGTCTCCCTGCTGTGCGGAATCAACATGCTGATGACGGGCATCGTGGGGCTCTATGTCGGCCGCATCCATGCCGAGGTAAAGCGCCGCCCGCTCTATGTGGTGCAGGCACGCGCGGGCTTCGATCGCAACGAGGCGGCGACCGCGCCCGCGATCCACGCCGTCAACGAGTGACAGGGCCATGACCGAGCTCTTCGACGGTTATCACGACAACTACCGCGATGTGGTGCAATCCTCGATCGACTTCTCCGGCCTGCCGCATGATTTCTTCATGCGCGCGAAGGCCGATCTCCTCAAAGCTCTGATCGCGCAGCGACTGGACGCGAAGAGGCCCGAAATGCTCGACGTCGGCTGCGGGGTAGGCAGCCTTCATCCCCTGCTGCACGGCATGGTCGGCCGCTTGAGCGGCATCGACGTCTCGTCGGCCAGCCTGGCACAGGCGCGCGCTGAAAACGCTGCGGTCGACTACCGCGAGTTCGACGGCAGCACGTTTCCGTTCGACGACGCCAGCTTCGACCTGGTCACGGCCATCTGCGTGATGCACCACATCGTGCCGGCCGAATGGGGACATTTCATCGCCGAGATGCGCCGCGTGGCGCGCCCCGGGGGGCTCGTCTGCGTGATCGAGCACAATCCGTACAATCCGCTGACCCGCCTGGCCGTTGCGCGCTGTGAGTTCGACCGGGATGCGGTCTTGCTCGGTGCCGGCACGACCCGAAAGTTGATGGCTGCGGGCGGCCTGCGCGAGATCGGCGCGCGCCATTTCCTGCTGCTCCCCTGGGATACCAAACCGGCGCGGCGCCTCGAACAGGCTCTCGGCGGCGTGTCGCTCGGAGGCCAATACGCCGCCTTCGGTACAGCTTGACCTATCTTTGCGGCGTGTCCCGCCGCTTGTGCACGACCGCCACATCGTCGCTGTAGACGCGCTGCCATTGGGGCAGCCGATCGAGCATTGCTACCGCAGGTGTGCGCGGCGCGAGCAGCGTCGCGCCGATGTCGTATTCGTCGAGCAGCTTGAGAAAATCTCCGAGGTCGGCCAGCGCCAGGGCACGATTGTAGCGGTCGATGAACGGCCCGCCGTACAGTTCGCCGCGACCGTCAATAAAGGTGGGAATGCCGGCAAAGATCAGATAGCCACCGAAGGAGTAATCGTTGAGCACGCGCCCCGCCTTGGCGAGGCCGGCTTCAGCGATGGCAGCCTGAGGGGTGATGATGGGCGCTGGCCGGATGTCACGCGCCAGAGCCAGTCCGCTCATCGCGACCACGACACCGAGCGCAGCCAGCTTCACGCCGCGCGACCAGCCGTCCGCATCGTCCCTGGTCGGCCCGCCGAACTTCCGGCCCAGCGGAGCCGCCAGATAGAGCGGCGCCAGCATGGCCAGCAGATCCATGTTGCGGATCTGCGCCAGCGCGAAATGGAGCAAGCCGATCACCACCAGGGCCCGCACGACCGGCAGCGTCACGCCGCGCGCGAGCGCAAAGATGCCGGCCAAGAGCAGCAACTCGAAGCCACCGATGTGGCTGAAATCCTGCGGGCGCCATTCCGCGATCCAGGCCAGCGCGGAGCCGAGGCCGAGCGTCGTCAGAGGCATCAGCAGAGGTTCGGGCCCGTGGGGCGTCAGGCAGGACGCTGCAACGGCGAGGGCGGTGAATGGCAGCCACCGCAGCAGCACACGCAGCCATTCGCTTCGCTGCTCTCGCAGCAGCGCCTCGAGCACTGCAGGGCCGATCAGCCCAAGCGCCAGCACCACGCTGCCGTGCAGATTGGTCCACAGCACCAGCAGCGGCAGGGCCCAATATGGCGGAGGCCCGCCGCGATCCATGCAGCGTACCAGCGCAGCCGCCCAGGTCACCATGACGGGCAGTACGAGGACGTGAGGCCGCGCCAGCATATGCGGCGCCAGCAGGATGACGGCTGCGATCGCCATGAGCAGCGTCAGGGTTGGCGAAAGCTCGCGCAGCAGGAAGAATGTGAACAGGCCAAAGGCGAGCGCGATCGCCGCCGCCGCGATGACGACGACGCCTGGCCAGCCGGAAAGCGAGTAGGCCCCGGCATAGATGACCTCAGAAAGCCATTCGAAGGTGATCCAGGGCGCGCCGTGCATCGAAAAGGAAAAAGGATCGCTTGCCGGCAGGGTGCCATGCGCGATGATCCAGCGCCCGATCTCGATGTGGGAATAGCTGTCGGGATCGCCGAGCAGCCGCGGGCCGACGATGAGCAGCAGAGCATAGACGCTGAGCCCCGCCAGCCAGGGAAGCGCTGTACGTGCCGAAAACGGTTGAACCGCGCTGTGAACGACCTGATCAGTCATGGCGGGCCAAGGTAGGATGCAAGCGTTAAGTTCTTCTTTAGTGTTTCGCGCCTTTGGCCCCGAGACGGTTCAGGAGCTTTCCATCTACGCCCGCCTCAGCGTCGCGCTTCTGTCGCACGGATACGCGCTGCACCAGCGAACGTCACCCAATAAAAAACGCGGCGTTTCCGCCGCGTCTTTCAATTTCACCTGCCGCTCGCGGTTACGCCTGCGGCTGCGGCTCCAGGCCGGGATCCGCATCGGGCCGCGGACGCGGCGACTTGCCGGCCGGAGGCACCGCGGAGGCGCGCGGCGTGGCCGGCTCGAGCACGGATTCGCGGTTCGGCTTCTTGCCCTTGAGCAGGTCGACGATCTCATCGCCGCTCAGCGTCTCGAACTCCAGGAGGCCCTTGGCCAGCGCCTCGAGGTCGGCATGCTTCTCGGTGAGGATGCGGGTCGCTTCCTTGTAGCCTTCCTCGACCAGACGCCTGATCTCGGAGTCGATCTTCTGGACCGTCGCCTCGGAAGCGTTCTGGGTTCGCGACACCGACATGCCCAGGAACACCTCGTCCTGGTTCTCGCCGTAGGAGACCGTGCCGAGCTCTTCCGACAGACCCCAGCGCGTCACCATCATCCGGGCCAGGCGCGTGGCCTGCTCGATGTCGGAGGCGGCACCCGAGGTCACCTTCTCCCGGCCGAAGATCAGCTCTTCGGCGACGCGGCCGCCCATCATGATCGCGAGGCGCGAGGTCATCTGCTCCAGAGACATCGACAGCTTGTCGCGCTCGGGGAGCTGCATGACCATGCCGAGCGCACGTCCGCGCGGGATGATGGTCGCCTTGTGGATCGGATCGGTCGCGGGCACGTTGAGGCCGACGATGGCGTGGCCGCCCTCGTGATAGGCCGTGAGCAGCTTCTCTTCTTCGGTCATGACGAGCGACTTGCGCTCGGCGCCCATCATCACCTTGTCCTTGGCCTCCTCGAACTCGGCCTGCGTCACCATGCGCTTGTTGCGGCGGGCGGCGGTGAGCGCAGCTTCGTTGACGAGGTTCATCAGGTCGGCGCCGGAGAAGCCCGGGGTGCCGCGCGCGATGGTCTTGAGATTGATATCGGGGGCCAGCGGCACCTTGCGGACGTGGACCTTGAGGATCTGCTCGCGGCCGACGACGTCGGGATTGGGCACCACGACCTGACGGTCGAAGCGACCGGGACGCAGCAGCGCTGGATCGAGCACGTCGGGACGGTTGGTCGCGGCGATCAGGATCACGCCTTCGTTCGCCTCGAAGCCGTCCATCTCGACCAGCAACTGGTTCAGCGTCTGCTCGCGCTCGTCGTTGCCGCCGCCGAGGCCGGCGCCGCGGTGACGACCGACGGCATCGATTTCGTCGATGAAGATGATGCACGGCGCGTTCTTCTTGGCCTGCTCGAACATGTCGCGGACGCGGCTCGCGCCGACGCCGACGAACATCTCGACGAAGTCGGAACCGGAAATGGTGAAGAACGGCACGTTGGCCTCACCCGCGACCGCGCGCGCGATCAGGGTCTTGCCGGTGCCGGGAGGGCCGACCAGCAGCACGCCGCGCGGAATGCGGCCGCCGAGGCGCTGGAATTTGCCGGGGTCGCGCAGGAATTCGACGATCTCCTGAAGGTCCTGCTTGGCCTCGTCGACGCCCGCGACGTCCTCGAAGGTGACGCGGCCATGCGCTTCGGTCAGCATCTTGGCGCGCGACTTGCCGAAGCCCATCGCCTTGCCGGCGCCGCCCTGCATCTGCCGCGACAGGAATATCCACACGCCGATCAGGGCGATGAACGGCAGCCAGGAGACCAGCAGCGAGACGAACCACGGCACGTTGTCGCCCGGCGGCTTCGCGGTGATCTGCACCTTGCTGTCATACAGGCGCTTCACCAGCGTCGGGTCGTTGGGCGCATAGGTCTGGAAGCTGGAGCCGTTGGTGAAGGTGCCGTGAATGTCCGGGCCCTGGATCACGACGTCGCGCACATTGCCGCGGTCAACCTCGCTCAGGAGCTGCGAGAAGGCGATGTCCTGCGACGAGGTCCGCTGGCCCGGATTCTGGAAGAGCGTGAACAACGCCAACAGCAGCAAGACAATGATGACCCAGAGGGCGAAGTTGCGCAGATTGGCGTTCATCGATCTTCCTTCGTGGTCGCGCGGATCGCGGCCTGGTCCTTCAGGAGTTACCTTTAGGGGTTACTTGGGCAAGCCTAGAGAAAATCCCCAAGGAATCCTCTCGGTTAGACGCATACAATTTAGGTGCCGCACCGGTCGCTGCCAAGGGAACGAGATGGGACTATTTAGCCCATCCTAGCGCGATTCCCGCTGAAATAATGGCGCCCGAAGCGGGGTTTTTCCTGCCTGGTTAAGGTGTCCTGACGGCGCAGGGCCGAAATGGCCCGGTGTCATGATCCGCCCTTGTCCGGAACTGATCCGGCCTTGCGGCGCCGGGCCGGCGCCGGTGCGATGTGGATACGCCCGCCGGCGAGGCTGATCAAGGCTCCCGCAAGGGTCTGCCTCAGGACCGGCCGGCCGTTTGCGGCGGCGCGAGGACCCGTAGCGATGGCTTGATCGAGCACGGCCAGCAAGGATTCGACCTTGCCGAGTTCCGCTGGCCCTTCATGTCCGAGCGCGTCGATGGTCCGCAGCAGGAGCCGCAGCCGGACCTCCTCCGGCAGCACGGCAAAGGCCGAAGCCTCGAAGCTTCGAACGCCCGCCCGGGGCGCATCGCCGCGATCCCGCAAGCGAAGGAAGCGCTCGGCGCCGTCGGCCAGCACCTCGACCGCCGCATTGGCCCGCGCCAGCCTTGTGGCGAGCCGCGCCAGATTTCTGATATCGCCGCCCTCGGCCGCAAGAACCGGCAGCAGCGCGCGCAGCCGCGGCCTGGTGAAGGCGGTGTCGCGGTTGGTGGGGTCGTCGGCAAAGCCGACCTTCGCCCGCCTCAAGGTCGCGATCAGCTGCGCCTTTGGAACGTCGAGCAGCGGGCGGGCCAGCACGATCCCGTCGCGCTCGCTGAGGGAAGCCATTGCCGACAGCCCTGCAAGTCCGCTGCCGCGCAAGAGGCGCATCAACAGGGTCTCGGCCTGATCGTCGCGGGTGTGGGCGGTCAGCACATGGCTCGCGCCGACGGCACGCGCGGCCTGCGCGAGCAGGCGGTAGCGGGCCTCGCGCGCCGCCGCCGGCAGCCCCGTCTTCGGCTTGGCGCCGCGCCAGCGCAGGATCCGGTGCGGCAATCCGAGTTCGGCGGCGAGCCGCTTGACCTCGCGCGCCTCGCGCGCCGCCTCTCGCCGCAGGCCGTGATCGATCGTGACGACGGTGAGACGCGGGCCGCGCGCGAGGCTGCGCTGCCAGCGCGCCGCAAGCCACATCAGCGCGACCGAGTCGGGCCCGCCGGAGACCGCGAGCACCAGCGCCGGCGCGGCCTTCAGGCCGGCGAACAGCCGCCTTGCCTCGCGCGCCGAGATCGGAGAATTGTCGTCCAACATGACGCGGCCCGGCAATCGTCAGCGGATGGACCGACAGTTTAGCGCAGCGTCATCGGCATTGTCAGGACTCAAACGCCGGACGTCAGCACTTCACCCGCTTCTGCTCGCGGTTGACCGCGGCTTTGACGCCGGCGGAGGCGCGCGGATATTTGCGGCCGACCTCGCCGAAGGCGGCGCAGGCGGCCTCCTTCTCCTTCAGCGCGGCGAGCGACTGGCCGAGCCGCAGCAGCGCGTCCGGAGCCTTGGCCGATTTTTCGTATTTGGTGGTGACGGCGAGGAAGGCTTCCGCGGAGTCGCGATATTGCTGGCGCTGGAAGTAGCTCTCGCCGAGCCAGTATTGCGCGTCGCCGACGAGCGGGTCGCTCGGAAATTTCTGCGCAAAATTCTTCATGGTCTGCTCGGCGAGCGCATAGTCCTTGCGCTGCATGTAGCCGATGCCGAGGTCGAACTCGTCGCGCGGCGTTGCCGAGGGCGGCAGGGTGGTCAGCCCGGTGCCGCCGGCCGGCGCGGGATAGCCGGGCTGGGCCGCCGCGGGCGCGGCCTGCTGATAGCGCGGACTGGTGTTGGCGAGATCGAGCGGCTCGCCGGCGCCGCGGCCGCCGGGCGAGCCGATTTGGCCGCCGGGCGCTCCGACCTGGCTGCCTGCCGACATCGGCTGCTGCCCGCCGCCGAGCGCGCGCGGCGCTCCGGGCGCATTCGGGTTCTGGTTCGGGTCAAACGCATCGCCGCGGCGGCGTGTGCCGGGGGCGCCGGGCGCCGGCTGCTCCTGAACGATCGGCGCGGGAGAGGCGATCTGAGGCTGCTCGTAGTTCGGCTGGGCCGGTTGCTGCTGGCGATAGGCCGGCGCGGCCTGGTTCGGTGCGATCTGGGCCGGCGGCATGGCCGCGACATTGGGCTGGCCCTGTCCGGGCCCACCTTGTGCGCCGCCCTCGAGCGCCCGCAGCCGCTCTTCGAGCTGGCGGTTGCGGTATTGCAGCTCCTCGTTCTGGCCGGTGAGCTGGCGCAGCTGGCTCTCCAACCGCTCGATCCGCATCTCGGGATCATCGTCCGACTGCGCGAGTGCCGGCGAGCCCAAAGAGAGCAGCGTGGCCATCGCCACGGTGCCGGTAAAGACCTTGAATCTGGATGACATCTTGCCCTGACGACGAAAGCGAAATGGCCTGCGACGGAACATTCGACGCGCCACACATTGAAGGGGAGTACGCCAAAACTGTGACTGGCACCACGGGGTTTCTGTCACGGATTGCTGAAACGAAACCGGCGCCCGAGAGGGCGCCGGCACAATCGGTTTCCGAAGATGAACGGCGCCTGACCGGGCGTCCGTCTCTCGGCGTCAGGAGCTGGCGTTCAGCACGGTGACGGCACGACGGTTCTGCGACCAGCAGGAGATGTCGTTACAGACGGCGACCGGGCGTTCCTTGCCGTAGGAGATCGTGCGCATGCGGTTCGGATCGATGCCGCGCGAGGCGAGGAACGAACGCACCGACTGGGCGCGGCGCGCGCCGAGCGCGATGTTGTATTCGCGGGTACCGCGCTCGTCGGCATGACCTTCGATGGTGAAGCTGTAGCGCGGATAGCTCTGGAGCCACTGCGCCTGCTTCTCCAGGGTCACGATCGCCTGCGGGGTCAGATCGGTCTGGTCGCTTTCGAAGAACACGCGGTCGCCCACGTTCACCACGAAATCCTGCTGGCTGCCAGGCGTCGCCGCGTTGGCCATCGCATCCGAAGCAAGGTTCTTGTTGGCGCAGGCACCCATCGACAGCGCAACGGCGAGCACCGCGACCAGCTTCAATCCCTGGAGGATACGCATAGGATGTTTCATTCCGGAGCCTCCACGCTCACGTTAGTCCACTGCTGTCCGGTCTACAGGGGGTTGGTTAAGCGAACGTTCCGTCAACCTTGATGGGACGTTGCCAGAGCCGGTCAAATGCCCCCCACCGGCGAAAAGCAACCGCCATGGTTAATGGTTTGTAAATGTGGCGCAAGGGTGAACGCAAGCCGTGTTAACGGCTGAAAGACAGGCTTTACCGGGATTTGTGGCCGGCAATACTGTCGGCCGCCAGGCGACAGCGGTGGAACCTCGACGATCGCGGAACTAAAGCGCGATGAGATTGGGATGAATCGTCATCGCGCTTTAGGTTATTGTTTGAGCATGATCTTTTCGGAAAACCGCTCCGCACTTTTCCGGATCATGCTCCAAGGAAGATCAGGCCTGCGCCACGGCGCTTGCAACGAGCACCGGCCGCGACGCGGGCTTTCGCTGGCTACCGCGTTCGAAAAGCATCCGCCGCTCGAACGCGCTCGAGCGCATGATGGGGAAACGCGTCAGGATTCTTTCCCGGACCTCGGGGTACTCCGACGCCATCAGGACGGCCTTCTTTGTCGGCCAGCCCGGAAACGAGCGCGGTTCGGTAAGGGTCTCGGAGAGGAACACCCGCCGATAGAACGCCTGGTGATCGACGCGCACCATCGACAGCCCGACATCCGCATTGAAATGTTCGCAAGCTACGAAAGGCAGCCGCACGGTCAGATACGGCAATTCCGGGAAGCGCTGCTGCTTTTCAGGATCGGCGACAAACCGGCACGGATCGACCAAGACCTCGCCCCGGTCGAGGCGAGGATGGAGGACATCGCCGAACACTTCGGTGGTGTAGGACATCCGCCATTCGGACGTCAGGACGTGAATGCGGACGGCGCTGCACAGCTCGTCGTCGACATAGACACCGAAATTCCAGACGTTGGGCGCATCGTCGAAACGATCGGTCACGCGCTTGGAATCCGACGGCGGAATCAATCCGGCCTGCAGATAGGCCCGGTAGCGCATCAGGTGGAGCTGATCCTCGTCCTCGGGCGTTTCGATCAGCCGATAGTCGATTCGATCGAAAAGCGCTGCTCCGCGCGGAAGAAGTGCCGTCTGCGGTTCGGCTCCGGACTTCATCTATAACCCCTACTCTGAAAACAACTTCCGCGAGTGGAACAAGATTAATGGCTCCTTAACGAAATTGCAAAGGCTTAGAAACGTTAGGGTTAACTGTTGCGCCCGTAGAAATGCGGAGAGCAGATGCCGTCGAAGAACGCTGGAGGAAGTGTCAGGCGAAAGATCGCGATGCCGCGGCCATCTGATCCTGGCCCGCGCGGTGGCCGTGCGAGGCATTGAGCAACTGGCGAACCCGCACTGCCGGAACAGGCCGGCTGAACAGGTAGCCCTGGCCTTCGCTGACCGTTCCGTCGGCGCTGATCAGCTCGAGCTGCTCGTTGGTCTCGATGCCCTCGACGACGACCGACATGCCGAGGTCGGCGGACAGCCGCGCCACGCCGCGCAAGAGCGTCAACGGGCGGTCGGTTTCGATGCCCTCGAGGAACGAGCGGTCGATCTTCACCTTCTGCATCGGAAAATTGTGCAAATAGCTGAGGCTCGAATAGCCGGTGCCGAAATCATCCAGCGAAATGCGCACGCCCAGTGCGTGCAATTGCGACAGGATGTCGTGGGTGAGCTGTGTGTTACGCAGCAGCGAGGATTCGGTGATCTCGATCTCGAGGCGATGTGCCGGCAGGCCCGAGACCTCGAGCGCGTAGCGGATTTCGCTCAGCACGTCGCGCTGGTGGAATTGCTGCGGCGAGAAGTTGACGGCGACGCTGACGCTTTCTGGCCACTTCATGCATTCCATGCAGGCGCGGCGCAGGATCCAGCGGCCCAGATCGACGATCAGGCCCATGTCCTCGGCGACCGGAATGATGTCGACCGGCGAGACCGTGCCGCGCACCGGATGATTCCAGCGCAGCAGCGCCTCGCAGGTGGTGATCTTGCCCGACTTCAGATTGACCAGCGGCTGGTAGAACAGCTCGAATTCCTCGTTGGCGAGCGCCTTGCGCAGGTCGAGCTCGAGGATGCGGCGGGCCTCGACGGTCGCCGCCATCTCGTCGCGGAAGAAGCAGAAGGTGCCGCGGCCGTCGGCCTTGGCGCGGTAGAGCGCCATGTCGGCGTTCTTGAGCAATGTATCGGCGCTGAGGTCAACCTCGGGCGAGGTCAGCGCGATGCCGACGCTGGCGCCGATCTCGACCAGATGATTGTCGATGCGATACCGCTCGCTCAGCCGCTCCACGATGCGGCGGGCGAGCGCGGCCGCATCCTCGGCCGCATTGATGTCCTGCTGGAATACGACGAACTCGTCGCCGCCGAAGCGGGCGACGAAATCCTCCGGTCGCAGCATCTCGCGCAGGCGATTGGCGACCGCGCACAAGAGCTGGTCGCCGCAGGGGTGGCCCAGCGTATCATTGACCTGCTTGAACTGGTCGAGGTCGACGAAGAGCAGCGCCGAGAGACGCTCCGAATACCGTGCAACCGCCAGCAGCCGCTCGATCTCGTCGCGAAAACTGACACGGTTCGGCAACGCCGTCAGATCGTCATAGCGCGCAAGATGGCTGATCCTGGCCTCAGCGTTGCGCCGCTCCGTGATATCCTCGAGCAGGACCACCGCACCGCCGTCGGCCATCGGCTGGACGGTCCAGGACAGCGAACGATTCCTCTGCGTATCAGGATCGGAGGTGATGACCTCCTTTGCCTGCAATGTTTCGATGTCGGCAATGATCAACTCGCCGCTCGCGGCAGAGATTGATCTTGCCTCGACGCACGCAGCGACGATGTCGCGCGCACCGGTACCTCCTTGCACGAGATCGTCGGGCAGATTCATCAGTTCGCCGAACCGGTGATTCATCACCGCGAGTTGCCCGTCACCGCGAAACATGCAGAGCCCATGCGGCATGTTGTTCAGCGCCGTGTCGAACTGGCCGGCGAGCGCGGCCTCGCGTTCACGCGCGACGACCGCCCGCAAGAATATTCGGTGCAGATTGGCCGAGAGTTGTAACACCGCGAGAAGAAAGGCGGCCGAAACGACCGACATCGCCACGTAGTAGGGCGTGCCACGCAACGCCAAGGCCGTCACGGGTGGACCGAATATGAGGGCGGCTTGCAGACGAAATATCGATTGCCGTCCGTAGGCCCTCCCCGCTCCTCCCGCCACGATTCCGGTGGTGACGGAGAGAGCGATCATGTGGGCGATGGCGTCATCGTTGCTCAAGAGGGTCGTGGAGCACCACAGGCCGATTACGGCGGCCTGGATCAGCGCGCCGCTCTGGTAGCGCAGCTGCCAGCGCGCCGCTTGCTCGGCCGTCAGGATCGCCTTCCGGGCCTGATACCGGTGCAAATCGAAGGCCCGGATAGCTCCCGCCAGGATAAGAAGCGGGACAAATCCCCAGATCAGAACTTGTCCGGTCTTGAGCGCGGTCAAGGATGCCGCGAATGCCGAGAAGACGATGCCGGTCAGCACCGTGCCGGGAGCCTCGAACAACGAATCGGTCAGCGCCGCCGAAATGGTCGGCGAAGACTGCCGTTGATTCGGCTCTACGCTCTGGCTCTCGATCTGCATCTGGTATGTACGCGCATCCTGTCCGGCGCTTACTTTTACCGAACGCAGATGAAGCCTTTCTGAGGGAACATCGTTAAAGTCGAGTTGTTTTGATCGACGGACAATCCAAATACATCAATAGAAACAAAGCACTGGGAAATCTTTGCCGAGCACAACCTTAAAGAAGGGTTGCTTCGGAAAACATCTGGCAAATTCTTGGCAGAACGGCGCGCGTGCAAGCGATCGCGCGCCAAGAACGGCCGGCTGAAGCGCGATGAGATTGGAATCAATCGTCATCGCGCTTTAGATTATCGAGCATGATTCTTTCGGAAAAGCGCTGCACACTTTTCCGAGTCATGCTCTAGCCCGACGTCGACGACAGCAGCGGCGACCATGCCGGGTCCGAGGCGAAGCCCGGCGTCGGCACCTTGAGCTCGTTGCGCCCCGAGATGTCGACGCTGTACAGCGACGGTCCGCTGTTGCCGCCGGGATCGCGGAAGAACATCAGCACGCGGCCGTTTGGCGAGAAGGTCGGGCCTTCGTTGTGAAAACCGGAGGTGAGCAGCCGTTCGCCGGAGCCGTCCGGCTTCATGACGCCTATGGAGAACTGCCCGCCGCCTTGCCTGGTGAAGGCGATGTAATCGCCGCGCGGCGACCACACAGGCGTCGAATAGGTGGCGTTGGTATCGTCCTTGGAGAAGGAGATGCGCTGCGCCTGTCCGCCGCCAGCGGCCATCACATAGATCTGCGACCTGCCGCCGCGATCCGACTCGAAGCAGATGCGGGTGCCATCCGGCGAGTAAGAAGGAGACGTGTCGATCGCGGGCGTGTCGGTAAGCCGCGTGGTCGAGCGCGACCGCAAGTCCATCACGAACAGGTTGGAATTGCCGCCCTGCTGCAGGCTCATGATGACGCGCTGGCCGTCCGGCGAGAAGCGCGGCGCAAAGGTCATGCCGGGGAAATTGCCGACGATCTCGCGCTGGCCGGTCTCGATGTTGAAGAGATAGACCTTCGGATCGCCCTGGCCGAACTCCATGTAGGTGATCTCTTGCGAGTTCGGCGAGAAGCGCGGCGTCAGCACGAGGTCGGCGCCGCGGGTCAAATAGCGCACATTGGCGCCGTCCTGGTCCATCATCGCGAGGCGCTTGACGCGGCGCTCCTTCGGCCCGCTTTCGTCCACGAACACCACGCGGCTGTCGAAATAGCCCTTCTCGCCGGTCATCTTCTCATAGATCTGGTCGGAGATGATGTGGGCAATACGGCGCCAATATTCCGGCGAGGTGAAATATTGCTGTCCCGTGAGCTGTTGCCCGGTGACCACGTCCCAGAGGCGGAATTCCGCCTTGAGCCGGCCGTCCGGCTGCCGCGTCATCCGGCCGGTGACCAGCGCCTGCGCGTTGAGGGTCTTCCAGCTATCGAACTGCGGCGCGACGTCGATGTTGCTGATGCGCTCGATGAAGGCGGCCTGGTCGATCGGGGCAAACAGGCCCGAACGCTTCAGATTGTTGGTGATGACCTGCGTGACACCATTGCCGACCTCGCCGTCGGCGGGCGAGCCCGGCACGAAGTTGGTGATCGCGATCGGAATCGGCCGGAATTCGGTGGGATTGATTTGAAGCCGCCCCTGCTGCGGCTGCTGGGCGAAGGCCCGTTCGCCCCCGAGCATCGCGAGCGTCGAGCCCGTCAGGGTCAGAAAGCGGCGGCGGTTCATCGATCGGACGTCATTCATCGCAAAATTCTTTTGTTCGGATGTCACAACATATCCTTCAGGCCGAAGCGCATCGGAATCGTCTTCCACGTGTCGTACTGCTGCTTTGGCAGGAACGAATAGACCTGGCACTGCACAATGGCGCGCTTGCCACTCTCTGCCACTGCCTGAGCGATCGACCTGGACGGTCCTCTCGCCGCAACGACGACCGGCTCGGATGCCAGTGATCCATCGATCTTCATGGAAATGTCAATGTCGACTTCGTATTGATCGGCATCCTGCCCGTTGTAGGTCGGCGTGAAACAGCGCCTGACCGCCGCCATGAATGCTCCTTGCCAGGTCGCGACGTTATTGGCGGCAGTCCCGGTCGTCGATCCCAGCGATGCGGACGCGTTCAGCGCCGAGCCGGCGAGCTCGTGCCGGGTCACGGCGCGCTTGTCGAGATCGCGCTGGATCTGCGCGGGGTCGAAAGTCCGCTCCTTGGGCTTCGGCTGGTGCTGCGGCTGCACCGCCGCGACCTTCTTCTCCACGGGCTTGGGCGGCGGCTTCTTGGTGTCCAGCTTCTTCTGGAGTTCGGCGATCGGATCTTCCTTTGCCGGGTCGGGCTTCTTTTCCTGCGGCTTCGGCTCTTCCTTCGGCTTGGCCTCGGCGACGGGCTTCGGCGGCTCTGGCTTCTTCTCGACCGGCTTTTCGACAGGTTTCGGCGGTGGCTCGGGCGTCGAGCTGGTCTTGATCAGCTCTTTCTTCTCGGTGACCTTGCCGACGGCGTCTTCCTCGGGCTTGGGCTCTGCGATCTTCTCGACCTTCGGCTTCGGCTTGTCCTTCTCCCCGGTCTTCTGCCCCGCCATCATCTGGGCGAGCTGATCGGTGGAGATGATGTCGACCGGAAGAGACTCCTCCGGCGCGATGAAGGCCTTGCTGCTAAAGGTGACGAGTCCCCATCCCAGCACGAGGACGTGGAGGGCAATCGACGCAACGAGTGTCTTGTCGACCTTCACCTTCACGGCCTACCCCTGATCCGCTTCCGTGACGAGGGCGAGCTTCTTGAAGCCGGCGCCGGACAACAGGCCCATCACCTTGGCCACCGTGCCGTAATCCGCCTTCTTGTCGGCGCGCAGATAGATGCGCTCCTCGAGCCCGCCGCGCGCATCCGTGATCGCCTTCAGCTTCGGCACCAGTTCGTTGATCGCGATCTCGGCGTCGTTGATGAACACCTTGCCCTTGACGTCGACGGACATCTGGATCGGCTTCTGGTCGTTCTGCTCCAGACTCTTGGCCTGGGTCTGCGGCAGGTCGAGCGGCACGCCGACCGTGAGCAGCGGCGCCGACACCATGAAGATGATGAGCAACACCAGCATCACGTCGACCATCGGCGTGACGTTGATCTCGGCCATGACCGGCTTGCGCCGGCTGCGGCGCCCGCCGCCTCCGGACGAACTCGCGACGTTCATGCCCATGGTCTGGTGCCCAAATTGCCCTTCACGCTGTACATGCCCCCCGTCAGCCCCGCTCGTCGATCTGACGCGACAGGATGGCGGAAAATTCATCGGCGAAGCCCTCGAGCCGCTGGGCCTGCCGGTTCACCTCGGAGGTGAACTTGTTGTAGAAAATAGTGGCAGGAATGGCGGCGATAAGGCCGACGGCGGTTGCAAACAGTGCTTCCGCGATGCCTGGAGCCACCACCGCCAGAGAGGTATTTTTCGACGCCGCGATCGACTGGAAGCTCG
Source organism: Bradyrhizobium diazoefficiens (assembly GCF_016616425.1). NCBI lineage: Bacteria > Pseudomonadati > Pseudomonadota > Alphaproteobacteria > Hyphomicrobiales > Nitrobacteraceae > Bradyrhizobium > Bradyrhizobium diazoefficiens. The sequence continues at coordinate 1,605,373 of NZ_CP067101.1, read as the reverse complement.
ACATGATGCCCCAGACCGTGCCGAACAGGCCGACGAAGGGGCCAGCGGAGCCGACCGTGGCAAGCACGAGCAGGCGGCGTTCCAGCCGCTCGACCTCACGCGCGATCGAGACGTTCATCACCTTGTCGATGCGCATCTGGAGACCGGCGACCGAGCGGGCGTGGCTCTCGAACGAGCGCTTCCACTCGCGCATCGCCGCCACGAAGCAGGCCGCCATCGAATGGGTCGGCTTGGCCGAGAGCGCACGATAGAGTTCCTCGATCGATTCGCCGGACCAGAACGCCTGCTCGAAACGATCCATCGAGCGGCGGGTGCGGGTAAACAGGAAGATCTTGTCGATGGCGATGGCCCAGACCCAGACCGAGCAGGACAGAAGTCCCAGCATCACCGCTTTCACGATCCAGTGAGCCTGCCAGAACAGCGCGATCAGCGACACGTCCGCGGAAGCGGCAACCGGAAGGGCTGACTGAGCCACGTCGGCCGGATTCATAAGCGGTATCCTCTCAAGGCGATCGTTACCCGATGTGCCGGCCAGCAAATGGCTGCCGGTTCCCCCAATAGCCGCGCCAGAACGGGCGCAGCCGGCAAGCCCGCTCAAAACCTTGTCTTTCTGGGATGCAGGGGCTCGTCCAAAGCCGGCCGTCTGCATTCCCTGCCAAGATGTCAAAACTATGGGCCCCGACCCAAGACCTTGGTCGTGACCCCGACTTCGGACTTTGGGCGCCACTGTCCGCCCTTACCAGAGCCCGGCGTTGGTTAATGCGAGGTTACCAGCGGTGAATTTGGCTGCGGGAAAGGTAGGCGGCGCAGGCGGTTGAGGGATGGGGAAGCGTGTGCCGTACCGTCCAAGGAACCATCCTCTCCCCCGGAAAATTATCCCGGAAATCACCTCCCGCGAGGTCTTGCCATGACCATCAACCCCAAGACGACCGCCGCGATCGGCGATCACCCGCTCCACCCCATGATCATCCCGTTCCCCGTCGCGTTCCTGGTCGGCGCGCCCATCGCCGATCTGGCCTTCATCGGAACCGGCGACAATTTCTGGGCCAGAGCCGCGATGTGGCTGATCGGCGCCGGCATCGTCATGGCGCTCGTTGCGGCCACGGCCGGCTTCACGGACTTCGTCAGTGAGCCGCGCATCCGCAGTCTCAACGATGCCTGGTACCATATGGCCGGCAATCTCGCGGCGGTCGTGCTGGCCCTGGTCAATTTCTACCTCCGCTACGCGCAGGGCGCCGAGGCTGCGGTCAAACCGTGGGGCGTGGTGCTCTCCCTGATCGTGGTCGGCATCCTCCTGTTCACGGGATGGAAGGGCTGGGAGATGGTCTACCGGCATCACGTCGCAGTGCTGGATGCGCCGGGCCAGACCAGCTCGGAACCCGTGACGCCCCATCATGGCGGCGAGAGCCACCGTCGCGCCGCCTGAACGAGTGCACGTCGCCTGATGACATGACGACGCGTCACGCCGCCGAGGCGGGCTCGGGGCCGTTGATCAATCGTGCAGGATTTCCGACTGCGGTACAGCCGCCGGGGACCTCGCCGGTCGCAACCGTGTCGGCGCCGTTACAGGCGAACTCGCCGATCCGCCGCCTCCGGTGTTCCGGTGCTTCCTTCACCTCTCGAATGTAGCCCGTGGGCAACCCGCGCACGCCGCGAGCGGCACGGCGCTACCACCCGAGCACTATGCCGCAGCCCCCCGTGAGGCTACGAGCTTGTGCGCCGGGGATCGGCAACCATATAGTCAGTCGAGTTTTCGGCCGACGCTGCATTGGCCGGCGATGTCCACGCAAAGCAGTTCGTTCAAGCCTCCCGCGGTATCCGCCATTGGCGGGTTTTTCGTACCCGCCGGCGCTCAGTGCTGCCGACGCGAATCCCTGATCCCCCGTTACCTGAGGTCACGCTGACACATGTCGCCTAACGCGCCCGCCGACGACCACCACGACGACATTATGTACCCCTCCGCCGTCCCGTTCCTGCTGGTCCATCTCGGCTGCGTTGCGGCGATCTGGTCAGGGGTCACGTGGCAGGCCGTTGCGATCTGCGTCTCGCTGTATGGCCTGCGGATGTTCGCGATCGGGGCGGGTTACCACCGCTACTTCTCGCATCGGGCGTTTGCAACCGGGCGGGTGTTTCAGTTCATCCTGGCGTGCCTCGCGCAAAGCAGCGCGCAAAAGAGCGTGTTGTGGTGGGCGGCCAAGCATCGGCACCATCACCTGCATTCCGACACCGAGATCGACGTGCATTCGCCGCGTCACCGCGGCTTCCTGTACAGCCATCTCGGCTGGATTTTCCATCGCCAGCACGATGGGACCGACTTCGTGAAAGTCGGCGATCTCGCGGTCTATCCGGAGTTGATGTGGCTGCATCGGCTCGAAATCCTGCCCGCCGTTGTGCTTGCAGCGCTCTGCTTCCTGTTCGCGGGATGGTCGGGTCTGGTCGTCGGCTTCCTGTGGAGCACGGTGCTGCTCTATCACGCGACCTTCTGCATCAATTCGCTCGCCCATGTGCATGGACGCAAGCGCTACGTGACTGGCGACGATTCCCGCAACAACTGGCTGCTGGCGTTGCTCACCCTGGGTGAAGGCTGGCACAACAACCACCACGCCTACCAGAGCAGCGTGCGGCAGGGCTTTCGCTGGTGGGAGATCGACGTGAGCTATTACATCCTGAAGGCGTTGTCCTGGGCGGGCGTGGTCTGGAACATGAAGGCGCCACCCGAACAGGTGCTGCGCAACGAGCAGCCGCTCGGCGCGCGCGTCATCAATCGGGCCGCGCGCGAGCTTGCCGGACGGTTCGATGCGCAGACGCTGGCAGATGCGATCTCGTCGGCACGGCGCCGAGCCGACCTGACCGAGTTGCAGCTGCCGACGCTGCACGAGATCCTCAGTCGCGCCCACGAAGGCGTCGATGCGCTGACGCATCTCCATTTGCCGACGATCCCGACCCGTGAGGAGTTTCTGGCCGAGGCCAAGGCGATCTTCGCGCGAACGCGATCGCTCAATGAGATCGTGGATCACGCCTACGAGCACTTCCTGGCGTCGGTTCGCGCGCGAGTCGCCGCGGTGATCTGAACACCACGGCAACCGGCCGCCCCGCCCAAACCGGGCGCCGCGGGTCTCACAAGGCGCGCCGCCACCATCACTGCGCCTGACCGTTCGTTTGACCGCTGTGATCGAGATAGGACAGCGCCAGCTTGAGCTGGGCATCATCGGGTTTGCCGATCAGCTCCGCCTTGATCGGCGGTGAAGAGATCGGCTTGGCCTGCTCGGCTTGCGCCTGCGCAGGGCTGCCGTTGAGCGAGCCGGGATTGGCAAGTGCCCCGGTCAACGAGCTCTCCCGGAGCACGACGCCGCCCGCGATCTGCTGCTCCTTGGGCGCCTCGGCAACGATGTCGGGCGCAATGCCTTCATCCTGGATCGAGCGTCCGGCCGGCGTGTAATAGAGCGCCGTCGTCAACCTGACCGCACCATGTCCCTTGAGCGGGATCAGTGTTTGCACCGATCCTTTGCCGAAACTCTGCGTGCCCATCACCTTGGCGCGATGACGGTCCTGCAAGGCTCCGGCGACAATTTCAGAGGCCGAGGCGGAAGCGCCGTTGATGAGCACCACAACCGGAACGCCGGCAAGCATGTCGCCATGGGCGGGCGCGCCGAAGCTCCGGTTCTCGCTGGCATCGCGCCCGCGGATGCTCACGACGGTGCCGCCGTTGAGCAGGTCGCCTGCGACATCGATCGCGGCCTTCAGGAGTCCGCCCGGATCATTGCGCAGATCGAGCACAAGTCCTTTCAGCTTGCCATTGGACTCGTGCTGAAGATTCTGCAGGGCGTTTTTGAATCCGGCGGAGGTGTCTTCGCCGAACTGGCTGATGCGAATATAGCCGACGCCATCCGGCTCCAAGTTCGACTTGACCGATTCCACCTTGATGATTTCCCGCGTCAACGTGACGTCCAGCGGCTCCTGCTTGCCGCGGAGCAGCGTCAGCGTCACGGTCGAGCCGGGATTGCCACGCAACACCGCGACCACCTTGCTCAGAGGCATCCCACGTGCGCTGGCATGGTCGATCAGGAGGATCTGGTCACCCGGCTCGATTCCGGCGCGCGCCGCAGGCGTACCGTCTATCGGCGAAATCACTTTCGGCAAGCCGTCCTGTTCGGTGATCTGGATACCCAGCCCACCGAACCGGCCGGCCATGTCGGCCTGGGACTGCTTGAATTCCTTTTCGTCCATATAGTCGGAGTGCGGGTCGAGGCGGTTGAGCATGCCCTTGAGGACGTCATTGGTCAGCTCGTCCGAGCTGATCGGGTGGACGTAAGCGCGGTGCACGAGCTGGACGACGCTCGCGATCAGGCCGAGCTCGGCAACGTCGGGCTCGTTGCGCTGCATGGCGATGGCGGTGACGAGGGGAACGGAAAGGAGGCAGGCGCAGAGAGAGGTCGCGATCAGCAGGCGGGCTTTTGTCATCATTGGCCTCGGTTCGCAGGAGTGGACGGCGCGGAGGCGCGCACGGCATGCGCGACGGCAGGGCGGGCCCACGCCTCCACTCCATTGAACGCAAATCGCGGCCGGACGTTTCAGCCGGCGCACCGGGGCAAGAAGGCCGGATGCTGTGGCCAAAGACCGAACCGCCCGCCTGCGGGTTGCGCAGACGGGCGGCTCGGGGCCATCAGGACTTTGGGGGCATGCGCCTGAAGGCTTTGAGAGGTATCAGCCTTTGAAGGTCAGCCCTGCGGCTGGTCGTCCGGCGGCGGGGTCGGACGCGTCTTGTGCTGCGCCATGAACTGGTCGAACTCTTCCTTGTCCTTGGCGTGACGCAGACGGTCGAGGAAGTTCTTGAACTCGACCTGCTCTTCCTCGAGCCGGCGCAGCGTTTCGCTGCGATACTCGTCGAAAGCGCGGTTGCCGGAGGACGGCGGGCCGAAGCCAAAGCCGAAGCCACGGCGCTCCATGCGGCCGCGCATGCGGTCCATCTTGTATTGCATCCGCTCCATCCTGCTCTGCCAGCGATCCTGGTGGCTCCAGCACGACATTCTTCTGCTCCCGAGTGTGAAAAAGAGAAGGGCAAGTCCGATCGGCCACCAGATGATGAAGCCGAGGATGGTCACGGCAATCCAGCCGGGATGCCAGGGCGTATCGAGCATGTGGGGACGCTCGTATTGTTGGTATTGGTCCGAAGGGCCGCGCCATCGATTGACATCAGCGGTGTAGGCCATTTCCTTCTCCATCACGGCATTAGCCGTTGTGAATGTAAATAACATTTACATAGCTAAACCATCCCGCGCTTTTGTCAAGCCGGCGTCCCGACAGGGCCGCCGGATTATTTGCGCAATTTTATTTCGGCTTGCCCCAGGGACCGCCGGGCGGCACGCCAGAACCGGAGGAAGCCTCCGGAGGCACCGGCGGCGGCTCGGCGCTCCGGCCTGCCGGGCGCCGATCGGTGGGGAAGCCGAGACCGCGCAGATAGATCAGCACCTCGGCCTCCAACAGTTCGTCGGGTGACATCGGCAGTTTGCGCCGTGCGGCGTCGCCGCGCGAGAACAGCGAGGCCACGCCGTGCGCCATCGACCAGATGTGCAGCGCCATCATCATCGCGGGCGGGCGCGGCGTGCCGGGCGGCGCGAGCGCCGCGAGCCGCTCGGCCGCGGCGCGAATGATGTTGAAGGCGCGCTCGCTCGCGGCCTGCAGCGCCGGATTGGCATCGACCGGCAAGCCGGACTCGAACATCGCGTTGTAAAACGCGGGCTCCTCGCGGGCGAAAGCAAGATAGGCCCTGCCGACGCGTTCGAACGCGGTGACCGTATCGGGCCGCCCGTCGTCCCAGGCTGCGGTCAGGCGCGCCTCGAACTGCTCGAAACCGCGCTGCGCGATCGAGGACAATAGCTCGTCGCGGTCGCGGAAATGCCGATAGGGCGCCGCCGCGCTGACGCCGGCCATGCGTGCGGCATCGGCGAAGGTGAAGCCGGCCGCGCCCTTCTCGGCGATCAGGCCGAGAGCAGCCTGCAACAGGGCTTCCTTCAGATTGCCGTGGTGATAGCCGCGCTCGGCGCGGCGCTGCTCCTTGCGCCAGCTCATGTGAACGAGCTTTACATGAGCTGGACGTGAAGGTCACTAGCGCTGATGAGCCGTGCTTAGCCCCGTACTTCCACGGTCATGCCGGGCCGATGGTCGCCGTCGAGCCCGGAAACGAGTTCGCCCGAAGCTACATCTGCGGAATGGGCAGCACGGGCATGACTTCGATCGCCTCGCCCGGAAAGATCGAAAAATGCGGATGGTTCTCGAACAGCTTGGCAGCTTCCTCCTGCGAGGCAGCCCGCACCACCGTGAAGCCGGTCAACGCATTGCTGATCTCGCTGATACCGCTCGCGTCGATCCGGCGGGTCTTGCCGAGCGGGCCGCCCATCTCGACGATCACGGCCTTGTGCCTCTCGACCCAGCCGTGCCAGGCGGCCATGCCCTCCCGCTCCTTTGCCTTCCGTTCGGCCTCGGGAAGCGCGCGCCAGGCCGCCATCTTCGGGCCGGTCATGCTGCCGAGATAGACGGCGAGGAATTTGTGTTCGGTGCTCATCGGTTCTCTCCTTGCTGATCGATTGACGACAGACGCGATTTTCTCGCGACGGCTGTAGCTACTTCTTCAGGTCGCCAAAACCGGCCGCGGCCTGCTGCACGTCGGGCGGAAAGTCGCTCATCTCCTGTACCTGCCGGATCTCGATGATCTCGTTGGCCGAAGCCGGACACTTCTTCGCCCAGGCGATCGCCTCGGCGCGCGAGGCGACCTCGATCATCCAGTAGCCGCCCAGGACCTCCTTGGCTTCGGCGAAAGGGCCGTCGGTCACGACAGGTTCGCCGGTCGCAAACGAGATGCGCGCGCCCATCGAGGGCGGATGCAGGCCGTCGAGCGTGATCAGCACGCCGGCATCCTTCAGCGCCTCGTTGTAGCGCATCATCGCGGCAACGCGCTCGGGATCGAGTTGCACGTCCGGCGGCGCGCTCTCATAGCCGAGCGGAATCATGAGCATCATGAATCGCATGGAAGGTTCCTTGTTTCTCACTGTCATTCCAAGGCGCGACGAAGCCGCGAGCCCGGAATCCATTCACCTGCGGACGGGATCAGCCGGCCCGCATTCCCCTATAAGACGAACGACCGCTCGCCGCCCCGACAGCGGCGCAGAAAATATTTGGAGGCCGCGGTGCGATTGCGGCAGGCGCCTTCGGGCCGGATCGGGATTATAGGGTCGGCCTGAGGCCTTCCTTGCCGGAACGAAAGCGAAGTAAAAGGAGCACCGGCGCTCGCGCGCCGCCCCTTCCCGGACGCAGGACAGATCAGCCAATGCCGCAAGCCCCACAAAAAGTCGCCCTCGTCACCGGAGCCGCGCGCGGCATCGGGCTTGCAACCGCGAAGAAGTTCCTGGCCGAGGGCTGGCGCGTGGCGCTGCTCGACATCGAGGGCGAGTTGCTCGGCCGGGCAGTCGCCGAAATCGACCAAAGCGGGGCGACGCTGGCGCTGACCTGCGACGTCTCGGACGCAGCCGCGGTCGCGGCCGCGATGACGACGCTCGAGCGACGGTTCGGCCGGCTCGATGCGCTTATCAACAATGCCGGCATCGCAGTGTTCGCGCCGCTGATGGAGACGTCCGAGACCGATTGGCGCCGCGTCCTCGACGTCAACCTCACCGGCCCCTTCCTCTGCGCCAAGGCGGCGGTGCCCTTGATGCGCGACGGCAACGGCGGCGCCATCGTCAACGTCACCTCGATCTCGGCGGTGCGCGCCTCGACGCTGCGCTCGGCCTACGGCACCAGCAAGGCCGGGCTCGCGCACCTCACCAAGCAGCTTGCGGTCGAGCTCGCCTCCTTCAACATCCGCGTCAACGCGGTCGCGCCGGGACCGGTCGACACCGCGATGGCGAAGCAGGTGCACACCAAGGAGATCCGCGCCGACTATCACGACGCCATTCCGCTCAACCGCTACGGTCTGGAGGAGGAACTCGCCGAAGCGATCTATTTCCTGTGCTCGGCAAGCGCGAGCTACATCACCGGGCAAATTTTGGCCGTCGATGGCGGTTTCGATGCGGCAGGTATCGGCCTGCCGACGCTGCGCGGTCAGCGCCGCAACGGGTAGGCACGAAAAATTGTAGGGCTGACAAAGGCGCGCAAGCGCCGTGCCCACCACTTCTCCAGAATTTGTGGTGACAATGGTGGGCACGCTACGCTTTGCTGATCCTGCCAAGCCGAGCTTGTGGAGTGCTCCATGCGACGCGCCGCTTTCGTCACAGCCCTGATGCTTGGATTCGCGCTGCTCGCCATCGCGCCCGCTGCCGCCGAAATCCGCATCATCCAGTCTCCGGGCGGACAGGTCGGGCCGTTCCTCGATTTGTTCGAGAAGGTGCGCGAGAGCGGCGAGCGCGTGGTGATCGACGGTCCCTGCCTGTCTGCCTGCACGCTGGTCCTGAGCATCGTGCCGGGCGAGCGCATCTGCGTCACCAAGCGCGCGGTGCTCGGCTTCCATGCGGCACGTTCGGTGGACCGGCGCGGGCGCTTTTATGCCGAGCCGGAAGCGTCGGTCGCGGTGCTTGCCGCCTATCCCGGCCCGGTTCGCAACTGGATCAGCCGCCGTGGCGGCCTCACCTCGCGGTTGCTCTTGCTCAAGGGCCGTGATCTCGCCGCGATCTATCCGCGCTGCCGCTGACGAATTTGGCAGTCGCCACGTGTGTGACGTGAACGAGTTCCGTGAACCGCATCACATCCGAGGCGTTCGATGTAGCTGATCCGAGGCCATACGGCAGGTTTCCTCTGGTCGCACGCCGTGTGCGCACCGGGGCTCTGCGCCGTCACGCTTTGGCCGGCTTCAATAAAGAGTCTGAATCACCGGCACCAGTTTCATGCTGGCGCAGATGAGCATCCCCCAAAGAGCAAAATTGATCTGTAGCGCCGCCGCCATCGGTCGCTCCCCTTGCAAGTGACGTCCACCCCGGTTTGTAGATTTTATGAATTACAAATAGCGATTCTGGCGTACAGATCACAGCCCAATAATGCGCCAATTGTTGTGCGATGCAGTCCGCATGGTTTCATGAGGCGGCCTCGCTGCTCCCGAAAAGTGATGCGTGAGTTCATCACCATGCCAGTTGTTTGCCTTGAGTTCCATTTGACCGAGGCGATGCGAGTCTCCCACGCGGAGCCTGCTCGTTGCGCACCAGCCGCCGCGGCAAGGCGAAGACGGCACGGGATCGATCCGCTGCGCGAGCTCACGCCCGGTTCGAGCATGATGATGAATCCATGCGTCCCCTCTCCCGCAAGGATGGAGAGAGGGGATCGCGCCTCAATAGATCATGCGAGCGATCGCGCGCGTCACATTCCTTCCGCCGGGCAGTTCACCATCCAGGGAATGCCGAACTTGTCGACGCACATGCCAAAACCCTTGGCCCAGAACGTCTTGCTGAAGGGCATGGTGACGGTGCCGCCGTCGGCGAGCGCGTTGAACTTGCGCTCGCCATCTGCGGGATCCTTGACGGTAAGCGAGATCGAGAAGCCCTGCGGCTTGTGAAATTGCTCGGGCGGCGCATCGGAGGCCATCAACACGCTGCCGTCGGGCAGCGACATCCGCGCGTGCATGATCATTTTCTCGCGACCGGGCGCAGCGGGCATGTCCGGCGGCGCATCCGAGGCGCGCATCATCGCATCGATCTTGCCGCCGAGAACCTTGGCGTAATAGTTGAACGCGGCTTCGCAGGTGTCCTGATAGAACAGACAGGCATTGAGCATCGTTTCTCTCCTCTTCGTTTGCAGTGACGCCTATTGCGTTTCGGTGAGCTTCTTCAGGCGGGCGAGACCGGCCTCGAAATCCTTGCCGATCATGCTGTCCATGTTGATGAAGACCTGCATGACCTTGGACAGGAACGGAGCCGGCCCTGACATCGCCCATGTCACCAATGTGGCATCGCCTTGCGGCATAAAGGTGAACTCGGCAGTGTTATGGCCTTCGAAAGGTCGCTCGAAATCGAGCTTGATGCGAATCTTCGACGGTGTGCTCGCCTCGAGGATTTCCATGTGGCCGGCGCCGACATTGTTGTTGCCGTCCCAGGCATAGGTCGCGCCCCGTCCTTCCGCGGTTCCACCGAATGTCCGCTTCATGGCGGGATCGCGGACCTCATAGGGCGACCAGGCAGTCCAGCGATGAAAATCGGCTACCTGCCGGTAGATCGCATCGGCCGGTGCCTTCACGGCGAGACTGCGCTGGACGCGAAATGTGTCGGGCTTGGAAACGGCGAAAACGAGGACGCCCGCGATTCCGATCGCAAGCACGACGGCGATGATGGCGATGGCTTTCAGCATGAATGGCTCCCGGGATACGGGCTCAGGACGAACGGGAGAGGCCCTGGCCGACAAGACGGAAACCAAATTTTCGTACGCTGCCCGCCGCGCGTCATGGCCGGGCATGTCGCGGGCCATCCACGTTCCTTGACACCGACCGCACATCGTCATGCCCACCCCGGGCATGACGATGTGCAGACAGCCCCCACTACTTCGCCTTCGCGCTTTCCTTCGGCTTCGGCTGGCTGTCCCGGATCAGGCGATCGAGATGCATACGGATGTGGGCGGCCTCGGCTGAGGTGTTCGCGAGGGCGATGGCGCGGTCGAAGGCGATGCGGGCCTCGTCATTGCGGCCGAGTTGCATCAGAAAGGCGCCGCGCACGCCGTAGAAATGGAAGTAGTTGGCGAGTTTCGGCGCCAGGGGCTCGATCAATTCGAGCGCGGCTTGCGGCCCGCGCACCTTGGAGACCGCGACTGCGCGGTTGAGCGTCACCACGGGAGACGGCTGCACCACTTCGAGCGCGCCGTAGAGCAGGTCGATCTGCGTCCAGTCGGTCTCCTCCGGCGTCGACGCCCGGGCATGCAGCGCGGCGATCGCCGCCTGGATCTGATAGGGCCCGCTGCGGCGGTGGCGCATCGCCTTGTCGATCAGCGCCAGCCCTTCCGCGATCATGGTGCCGTTCCACAGCGAGCGGTCCTGGTCGTCCAGCAGGATCAGCGAGCCGTCCGCGGCAAAGCGCGCGGCACTGCGCGCATGCTGCAGCAAGATGAGCGCGGTGAGCCCCATGATCTCCGGCTCGCTCGGAAACAGCCTGAGCAGGAGGCGAGCCAGCCGGATCGCCTCCTCGCAGAGCGGCTTTCTGATCTCCGCGGTGTCGCCGCTCGCCGAATAGCCCTCGTTGAAAATCAGGTAGATCATCGCCGCGACACCGGCGAGCCGCTCCGAGCGCTCGACCGCGCCGGGCGTTTCGAACGGCGTTCCCGCCTCCGCGACCTTCGCCTTGGCGCGGGTGATACGCTGCTCCATCGCCGCGTCCGAGACCAGGAAGGCGCGTGCAATCTGCTTCACGGTGAGACCGCAGACGATGCGCAGCGCCAGCGCGATCTGCTGCGTTGCCGGCAGCTGCGGATGGCAGCAGATGAACATCAGCCGCAAAATATCGTCGCGATAATGCGAACCATCGAGCCGCTCGGCGAGCGCGCCCTCGGCGTCGCCGAGATCGGAGATCGCCTGGTCGTCCTCCGGCAGCGGCTGCTGCTTGCGGGCGCGCCGCACTTCGTCGATCGCGACGTTGCGGCCGACCATGATCAGCCAGGCCGCAGGATCGCGCGGCGGCCCATTCTGCGGCCAGGTCTTAAGTGCACGCAGGCAGGCGTTCTGGAACGCCTCCTCGGCCGTGTCGAGATCGCGGAAATAGCGCAGCAGCGCACCGACCGCCTGCGGGCGCGCCGAGGTCAGCGCGGTCTCGATCCAGGCGGTATCGGCCTCGCTCACGTCAGCTTCCCTCCGGGCCTGAACACGCCGACGGGACGCACCTCATAGGCGCCACCGGGATTGGCCGCACCGAGGTCGCGGGCGACGTCAAGCGCTTCATCGAGATTCTTGCAATCCACGATGTAAAAGCCGAGCAGCTGCTCCTTGGTTTCGGCATAGGGGCCGTCGAGCACCAGCGGCGGGTCTTCCTTGCGCAGCGTCGCCGCCGCCGTCGTCGGCAGCAGCCGTGCCACCGGACCGAGCCGGCCTTGGCTGGTGAGCTTCTCCTGCACCACCGCGAGCTTCTTCATCACGGCCTCGTCCTGCTCCTTGCTCCAGGAGCCGACGAAGTCCTCATCGTGATAGCAAAGGATGGCATAAAGCATTGGCGACATTTTCCTCGTCTGTTCTAAAGACGCGCCAATATGCCTCGCGCCGACAGGACTGCGGAAAAAATTTGCGAGAAAAATCCGGCAGATCGTGCCAAGGAGGGCCTTCTCGAGCGGAACTTTGACGAGGCACTTCGAATGACCATGGGCACACTGGCCGTCCTGATCAACAGCACGCAGCAGAACTGGCTGCCGGAGCGCTGGAAGGCCCGGTTCGAGGCGGTCTGCGGCGGCCGCCGCGTGGTGCTGCTGCCTGATTCCGCCCTCGATCCGGCCGAAGTGCATTATGCCACGGTGTGGAAGCCGGTGCCGGGCGATCTCGGCGCCTTCCCCAATCTGCGGGCCATCTTCAATCTCGGCGCCGGCGTCGATGCGCTGATGGCGGACAAAAGCCTGCCAAATGTGCCGCTGGTCCGCGTTGCCGTGCCCGACCTCACCAACCGCATGACCGAATATGTCGTGCTGCATGTGCTGATGCATCACCGTCAGGAGCTTTATCTCAGGCAGTCGCAGCGCGAGAAGCGCTGGGAGCCGAGATATCAATGGCCGGCGGGCGCGGTGACCGTGGGTGTCATGGGATTGGGAACGCTCGGCGCGGACGCAGCCGACGTGCTGCGGCGGCTCGGCTTCCGTGTCGCCGGCTGGAGCCGCAGCCCGCGCATGATCGACGGTGTCGAATGCTTCCACGGCACAGCGCAGATCGATGCTTTCCTGCGCACGACCGATATCCTGGTCTGCTTGCTGCCGCTGACGCCCGAGACGCACGGCATCCTCAACCGCGACGTCTTCACCAAGCTCCACCGCACCGGCCCGCTCGGCGCGCCGGTGCTGATCAATGCCGGCCGTGGCGGCCTTCAGAACGAAGCCGACATCCTGGCCTGCCTCGACGACGGCACGCTGGGCGCCGCCTCGCTCGACGTCTTCGTGCAGGAGCCGCAGCCGGCGGACAGCCGGTTCTGGACCCACCCCAAGGTGGTGCTGACGCCGCACAACGCGGCCGACACCGACGCGGACGCGATCTCGGCCTATGTCGCCGAGCAGATCGCGCGGTTCGAGGCCGGCGGTGTGCTGGAGAACGTGGTGGACCGGGCAAGGGGGTATTAGGCCCTATCCTGCTGAAGGCCGCTCCGCGCGCGCAGCTCAGCCTCCGGCGCCCACCATCACATCGATTGCGCCCTTCACGATTGCTTCGAGGTCCTTTCGCGACACACGCGCGCGCGCGCGAATGGCGATGGTGTGGACGGTAGCTGACGCGATCTGCGCCAGCACGGCCGGATCGGCGCTCTCGGGCAATTCGCCTTTCTCCTTGGCGCGGCTAAAGCAATTGGCAAAGGCCTTGTCGAGCTCGGTGAGCCCGTCGAGCACCATGGCGCGGATCGCGGGATCGCCGACGGCTTCGGACGCCGCCGTCACCACCGTGAAGCAGCCGCGCGGTCCGGTCTCGCCGGACAGATAGATGTTCAGCGCGGAGGCGAAGATGCGCTCCAGCCGCTGGCGCACGGGCATTTCCTCGCGAAAGATCGCAGCCATGGATGCGCGGGCTTCCTCGCGGTAGCGCTGATAGCTCCTGATGTAGAGCTCGCGCTTGTCGCCGAAGGCACCATAGAGGCTCGGTCGGTTCATGCCGGTCGCTTCACTCAAATCATCGAGCGAAGTCGCGGCAAAACCCTGCGTGCGGAACAGGTCGAGGGCCTTGCCGAGTGCGATATCGGGCTCGTAGGTGCGTGGGCGACCGCGGCGCCTGGGCTGTTCGGGCGGCACGGCGGACGGCCCCTTCGATTTTTGTACCATTTCGCAAGATAATCCTTGACCGGCCCCATATTATGCAAGACAGTACAAAAATTCAATCTGGCCGGGTTGAGCGAAACCTCAGGAGAATTGCCCAAGGAGGCTACAGATGGATCTTTATTTCTCGCCGCTCGCCTGTTCGATGGCGACCCGCGTCGCGCTGTATGAAGCCGGCGCGCAGGCGAACTATCTCGAAGTCGATCCGCCGACCAAGACAGTGCTGAGCGACGGCTCCGACTTCCGCACCGTCAATCCGATCGGCCTGGTGCCGACGCTGCGCACCGACGAGGGCGTGGTGCTGACCGAGAACGCAGCGATCCTGCAATATGTCGCCGACCGCTTCCCGCAATCCGGGCTCGGCGCCGCGGCAGGTATCGATCGCACGCGCCTGCATCAATGGCTGTGCTTCATCGGCACCGAGCTGCACAAGGGCCTGTTCATACCCGTGCTCGACCGCAAGGCGCCGCAGGAAGCCAAGACTTATGTGCTGGAGAAGAACCTGTCGCGGCTCGATTATCTCGACGATTATCTGAAGGGGCGCGACTTCCTGCTCGACCATTTCAGCGTGGCGGACGCCTATCTCGTCACGGTCATCAACTGGACCATGGCGACGCCGCCGATCGAACTTGCGAAATGGCCGAACGTGAAGGCGTATTACGAGCGCCTGCGGCAGCGGCCTTCGGTTGCAAAAGCGATTGCAGAAGAGTTCGAACTGTACAAGGCCGAGCAGGCGCGCAAGAAGGCGGCGGCGTAAGCCGGAGCTTGTGGCCTCTCGTGTCCCGGACGCGCTGCAGCGTTCTTACGCTGCTGCGCAGAGCCGGGACCCAGGCGGCCGCGCGCTCCGCTGATACATGGGCCCCGGCTCTGCAGCGCACCTCGCCGCGAAGCCGCGGCGCGCTGCGCTGCGTCCGGGGCACGAGACCATTGTTGAGCGATCGACATGACTGCTTATCCTCGCGACGTGTTTCGCCCGAGCTTTGCTGTCCTCTTCCGCCCTCATTAAAGCAAGGGCGCAGGGAAGGCCGGGCGCCGGCTGGGCACCCGAAGTCCCGCGTGTGCTGGAGAACGCGCACGGGGTGGACGACAGGTGACGCCGGAACATCCCGGCCCTCCCTGCGCGGATGGTTTTCACGGTGTCCTTCGTGCCCTCCTCGGGGAGCGATGCACTATTGCCCCCGTCGCCTTGCGGCTGACTGATGTGCGCACCGGTTGGCCGCCACATCACCGCAGGACTTGACGCACAGACCCCGGGCGTCAGGACCACACGACTTCTCCGTCCGCGCACGTCCTCGCTGGGTTCTCCACGGCTGGCGTGCGCTCACCGTCGAGGCCATTCGAAGACGCTGTCAACGCCGTGTCGTATCGCGCCTGCCGCTGCTCACGGTTTCCCGCCCTGCAACTCCCATTCGCGCCGACGCCGTCGCGGCCACCGCATCCCGGCCCGCGTCCCGTGACGATCGCGAAACGCCCCTTGTGGCGGGCGGGATGGCGTGGTTTGTACGGCAAAACCGAATTTCTGTAAATTCGAATATTTTTGAGAACGGCTATCGACCCAGCGCTGGCGTGTTTTGGCTGTCGGGCACCACAACGGATGGTAGGTGGGACGAGCCGGACGGCCCCAGAGATCTGGTGCCGCGGGACGCCTTTTCGCCGGGGGCGCTGGTCGTCTTGTTCGCCTGACGCGTCAGCGCGGGTACCCATAGACTGCAGCCGCATTGTCGGCGGACACGAGCCCGCTTTCGATGTCGTCCTTGACCGCCGCACGATCGCGCGTCGTCGGGGCGCCGATGCCGGCGCCACCGGGCGTCAGCACCACCAGGCGATCGTCCGGCGGCACCTGCTGAAAGCCCTTGCCGCGCAGCTTCTTGCCGGATTTCAGGCCGACATAACCGGCCTCGCCATTCCGGCCGCCGTCGCGGCCGCGCGGCGGATGATCGATGCGATCGAACGCTGCCAAGATGTCGAACGGCGCATCGACGCCGCTGCCGACCTCGATGATCTGGCCGAGGCCGCCGCGGGTGCGTCCTGCTCCGCCGGAATCCGGCCGCAACTCCTTGCGCCAGAAGATCAGCGGCGTCTGCGTTTCGGCGATCTCGACCGGCGTGCCGCGCACGCCGCTGGGGTAGGCGGTGGCCGACAGTCCGTCCTTGCCGAAGCGCGCGCCGGTGCCGCCATTGGAGGTCACCGCCATCGAGAACCCGTAATTGCCGCCGACGCCCGAGCGGGTCTGTCCGCGCACATTGAGATTCCACAGGCACGAAGTGCCTTCCGCCGGCACGCGCTCGGGAATGATCTGGCGCAGGCAGCCGAACACCACGTCGGGCAGCATCTGGCCGATGATGTGGCGCGAGGCGACCGGCGCCGGCTTCGGCGCATTGAGGATCGCGCCAAGCGGAGCCGATACCGTCAGCGGCGAGAGCGAGCCGGCGTTGTTCGGTATCTGCGAGGCGACGACGCAGCCGAGTCCGAACACGGTGTAGGCAGTGGTGTAGGACAGCGGCACGTTGATGCCGAAATTCGAGGCTGCGGACGTGCCGTCGAAATCGACGTGGATGCCCGCGTCCGAGATCGTCAGCGTCGCCGCCAGCGCGACCGGGGCATCATAGCCGTCGACCACCATGGTGTTGCGCCAGCTGCCCTTCGGCAGCTTTGCGATCTCGGCCAGCACGGCCTCGCGCGAGCGGTCGCAGATGTAGTCGCCGAGCTGGTCGAGCGTATCGATGCCGAACTCGCTCATCATCTCGACCAGGCGCTCGCAGCCGACGTCGTTGCAGCCGGCCAGCGAATAGGTGTCGCCCTCGGTGTCTACAGGCAGCCGCGTGTTGGTGCGGATCATCGCCATCAGCGTCTCGTTGACGACGCCCTGGTCGATCAGCTTCAGCATGGGGATGTAGAGCCCCTCCATGAACACGTCGGTGGCATCGGGCCCGAAACCGATGCCGCCGATGTCCATCAGATGACTGGTGCAGGAGAACAACGCCACCGGCTTGCCGTCCTTGAAGCAGGGCGTGGTGATGACGAAATCGTTGAGATGGCCGGTGCCCATCCAGGGATCGTTGGTGATGTAGGCGTCGCCCTCCTTCATCGTCTCGAGCGGGAAATGCGCGATGAAATGCTTGACCGATTCCGCCATCGAGTTGACGTGACCGGGCGTGCCGGTCACCGCCTGCGCCAGCATCCGGCCCCTGAGATCGAATACGCCGGCCGAGAGGTCGCCGCATTCGCGCACGATCGGGCTGAAGGCGGTGCGAAGCAGCACCTGCGCCTGCTCCTCGACCACGGCGATCAGCCGGTGCCACATGATCTGAAGGTCGATCAGGCTCGCGCCATTTGCCTTGCTCACGGTCAGGCTGCCTTTCGTTCCATGACGATGCTGCCGGCACCGTCGATATGGGCGTCGAAACTGGTGGAGACGAAGGTGGAGGTCTCGTCCTCCGCAATCACGGCCGGGCCTGCGATGGTCGCGCCCGGCAACATGTCCTCGCGGCGATAGAGCGGAATCTCGATCACCTCGCCGGCGCGGCCGTCGAAGAATTTACGGCTGCCGGCAGCCTTGCCGGCGGACATGCGCGTGACGGAAGCGACGGTGGGCGGATTGCGCGCCTCGGTGGTCGCGAGCACCGACCAGCTCAAGACCTCGATCGCAGCGCCCGGGATCGGCCGCTCGAACATCGCGGAATAGTCCGCCTCGAACCTCTGGCGCAGACCGGCGAGATCGGCCGCCGTCAACCGCCGGTTCGGCAGCTCGACCGAGATCTCATGACCCTGGCCGACATAGCGCATGAAGGCGGCACGCCGTTCGCGCACCGGCGCACCGGCCGCGCCAGCCTCGACCAGCGCGCGCGCTTCGGTCACCATTTCCTGCAAGAGGTCGGACACCGCTTCGGTGTCGAAATCGTCGAGCCGGACATGACGACTGCGCACCAGCTCATAGGCGATCGGAGCGGCCAGGAATCCGACGGCCGAGCCCACGCCGGCATTCGAGGGCACGATCACGCGGGAGACGCCGATCTTCTCGGCGACACGCGCCGCGTGCAGCGGCGCGGCACCCCCGAAGGCGATCAACGTGTGCTGGCCGATGATCTCGCCGCGCTCGACCGCATGAACGCGCGCCGCACTCGCCATGTTCTCGCAGACGACCTCATGCACGGCATAGGCCGCGGTTTCCGCCGACAGGCCGAGCGGCTCGCCGACATCGCGCAGCAGCGCCTGCTTCGAAAGTTCCGGGTCGAGCTTGATCGTGCCGGCCGCAAACGCATCGGGATCGATCATGCCCAGCGCGACGTCCGCATCGGTCACGGCCGGACGCTGGCCGCCGCGGCCGTAGCAGGCCGGTCCCGGCTCCGAGGAGGCGCTTTCGGGCCCGACGGTGACGCGCTTCATCGCATCGACATGGGCGATCGAACCGCCGCCGGCGCCGATCTCGACCATCTCGATAACGGGAATGCGCACCGGCAGACCGGAGCCCTTTGAGAAAGCGCGCGGCGCGATCGACCTCGAACACGCGCGAGGTCTCGGGCTGATATTTTTCGATCAGACATATCTTTGCGGTGGTGCCGCCCATATCGAAGGACAGAACCTTGCTCTCCCCAAGCCTTGCTGCGATCTGCGCCGCGAAGATCGCACCGCCGGCAGGCCCGGACTCGACGAGACGCACCGGAAAGCGCCGCGCCGTCTCGATCGAGGTGACGCCGCCACCCGAGGTGACGAGATAGATGGCGCCGCGGAATTGCTCGACCTGCAAGGCGTCTTCCATGCGGGCGAGATAGCCGTCGATCAGGGGTTGCACATAGGCATTGGCGACCGCGGTCGATGTGCGCTCATATTCGCGGATCTCGGGACAGACGGCGGAGGACACGGTCACGGAGATGCCAGGCATCTCCTCAGCCAGGATCGCGGCCACACGTCGCTCGTGCTCGGGATTGGCGTAGGAGTGCAGGAAGGCGATCGCGACACTCTCGACACCGAGCTCACGCAATTTTGGCGCGAGCGCGCGCACCGAGGTTTCGTCCAGAGCGAGACGGACGACGCCGTGGGCGTCGACCCGCTCGGGCACGGTGAAACGCAGGCTGCGCGGCGCCAGCGGCCGGGGCTTGTCGATGCCGAGATCGTATTGGTCGTAGCGGCTCTCGGTACCGATATCGAGCACGTCGCGAAAGCCCTCGGTCGCAATCAGCGCCGTCTTGGCGCCGCGGCGCTCGATAATCGCATTGGTCGCGAGCGTGGTGCCGTGAATGAAGACGTCGATGTCGCTGATATGAGCGCGCGCATCGGCGAGAATGAGACGCATCCCGTCCAGCACTGCCTGTTCGGGGCGCTGCGGCGTCGTCAGCACCTTGCGGGTCTTGCGATCCTGACCCACGTCCAGCACGATGTCGGTGAACGTGCCACCGATATCGACGGCAAGCCGCACCTCGGCTCCCTCAAGCATTCCAAATTCTCCGCGCTGATCGTCAAGACCGAGGTCGAAAGCGCAGCAATCTCCATGCCATGGACGGCGACAACGCTGCGCCCGGCCATTCTGCTTGGCACCCATGCAATAGGCAAGACGTGTTCGGCGCCGGCGCAATCAGAGCAGGAATGCAAGCGCCGCTTCGCAGCGCTCCTCGACCTTGAGCGTGAGGAGATCGTCGGCGCGGGTGCGGCCGAGATTGACTGCCGCAATCGGAATATTGCGCTGCGCGGCAGCCTGTACGAAGCGGAATCCGGAATAGACCATCAGCGAGGAGCCGACGATCAGCATCGCGTCGGCCTGCGCCAGATGATCCTTCGCGGTGGAGACGAGGTCGCGGGGGACGTTCTCGCCGAAGAACACGACGTCCGGCTTGAGGATGCTGCCGCAGGCTTCGCAGGCCGGCACTTCGAAGGATGAAAAATCCTCGTGCTCCAGATCGGCGTCGCCATCGGGGGCATCGGCGGCATCGAGCGTCAGCCACGCCGCATTCGCACGACCAAGAGCGTGCTGAAACTGATCGCGCGGCGTCTTGCGGCCGCAGCCCATGCAGCGGACCAGATCGAGCCGGCCGTGCAGATCGATCACCTGCCGGTGGCCGGCGGACTGATGCAGCCGGTCGACGTTCTGGGTCAGCAGCATGCCGCACCGGCCGTTCGCCTCGAGCCGGGCCAGCGCATGATGCGCATCGTTCGGCCTCGCCTGGCCGAACCGCCGCCAGCCGATCAGGCTGCGCGCCCAATAGCGCCGCCGCGTATGCTCGTCCGACATGAAGGCCTGGAAGTTGACCGGCTGGGTCCGCTTCCAGTTGCCATGGCTGTCGCGATAATCGGGAATGCCCGAATTGGTGCTGCAGCCGGCGCCGGTGAGCACGAACAGATTTTCGTGCTGGGCGACGAAATCCTGGAGCGGAAAGTTGGCCAGCGGAGCATTTGCCATGGCGCAGATGTAATCTGCGCAGGCGGGTTTTGCCAGATCGGGGCCGCCCGACGGATCGAAGCCGGTGGTCAGCTTGACGATCTCGCCTGCCGGGTAAGCTCCCCATCCAGCATTGCCGCCCAGCCCCTCACACTCTAGCTCGCCCAGTTCTCGCGGAATTCCGGGAACAGCGTCAGGCCTCCACAGGCGTAGAGGGTCTGCCCGGTGATGTAGCTCGCCTCGTCGGAGGCGAGGAAGGCGAACACGGCGGCGATCTCTTCCGGCGTACCGACGCGCCCCATGGGAATGTGGCCGGTGACGACGCCGCGCTTTTCCGGATCGCCGGTCCAGGCGGCGTTGATCGGCGTGTCGATCGCGCCGGGCCCGACCGCATTGACGCGAATGCCGCGGCCGGCGAATTCGAGTGCCAGCGTGCGCGTCAGATTGGCCATGCCGCCCTTGCTGATCGAATAAGCGAGATAGCCGGGCTTTGGAATGATCTGGTGGACGCTCGAGCAGTTGATGATGCTGCCGCCGCCGCCGCGAGCGACGAAATGCGCGAGCGCCTTCTGCGCGCACAGTACGGCCCCATTGAGATTGACGTCGATGATGCGGCGATAGGTTTCGATGTCGAGCGCCTCGCTCGGCGATTCCCGCTGGAAGCCGGCATTGTTGACGAGACAGTCGAGGCGCTTGAAGCGCGCCAAAACCGTCTCGAACATCGCCGCGACCTCCTGCTCATTGCTGACATCGGCCTTGACGATGAGGTGATCGAGCTTGCCGTGGCCGCGATCGCCCGACGCCGTCCGCGCCAGCGCAAGGGTCTCCTCGGCCCTCTCGGGGTGATCAAAATAATTGATGGCAACTGTCGCACCTTCCTGGGCGAGCCTGATGGCGACGGCGCGGCCGATGCCTTGTGAGGCGCCGGTCACCAGCGCGTAGTGGTTGACAAGGCGCGAGGGAAGCGAAGTCGAGCGATGGGGTTGCGGCATGGGTTCTCTCCGGAGTGCCTCATCAGCGACGGAAGGCGCTTTTTGTTCCATCCCGCCAGCGCATCGCTGGGATTCATTTCGCATGCCTCGCCAGCGGCGAGGTCAGGATCTGATAGAGGATGATGGCGCCAAAGGTTGCGGTGCCGATCCCGCCGATCGTGAATGCGCCGAATTTGAGCGTGAGGTCGCCGGCGCCCGCGGTCAAGGCCACGGCGGCGGTGATCAGGTTTGCGGGATTTGCAAAATCGACCTTATTCTCGACCCAGATCCGGCCCGCCATCGCCGCGATCAGTCCGAACAGCACGATCGAGAGGCCGCCGATGACAGGGCCCGGAATCGACAGGATCAGGGCGCCGAATTTCGGCGAGAAGCCGAGCATGATCGACACAATGGCGGCGAAGGCAAACAGCAATGTCGAATAGACCTTCGTCGCCGCCATGACGCCGATATTCTCGGCATAGGTGGTGACGCCGGTGCCGCCGCCGCAAGCTGCGACGATCGTCGCAAGGCTGTCGGCGAACAGCGCGCGGCCGAGATAGGCATCAAGACTCCGGCCCGTCATGGCACCGACGGCCTTGATGTGACCGAGGTTCTCGGCGACAAGAATGATCGCAACCGGCGCGATCAGGAAGATTGCGTCGGCCTGGAACGTCGGCGCAGTGAAGTTGGGCAGTCCGAACCACGGCGCGGCCGAGAGTTGGGCGAAGTCGATCGGCTTGCCGAGGCCGAGACCGTTCGCGAACAGCAAGTACAAGAGATATCCGCCGATTGCGCCGAGGATGATCGGCAGCCGGCGCCACAGGCCTGGAGCTGCAACGGCAACCACGCCGATGATCAGCACGGTCGCGAGCCCGATTCCCGTGTCGAACGCGCCGGCGCTCACCGCCTTGACCGCCACGGGCGCGAGGTTGAGGCCGATCGCGGCGACCACGGCGCCGGTGACGGCCGGCGGCAGCAGTCTCTCGATCCAGCCGACCCCCGACCACATCACGATCAGCGCGATCACGCCGTACAGCACCCCGGCGCCGACGATGCCGCCGAGCGCAACCGACAGGTTCGGGTTCGGCCCATGCCCGGCATAGCCGGTGGCGGCGATGACGACGGCGATGAACGCGAAGCTCGATCCGAGATAGCTCGGCACGCGCCCGGCGACGATAACGAAGAAGATCAGCGTGCCGATGCCGGAGAACAGGACGGCGACGTTGGGGTCGAATCCCATCAGCAGCGGGGCGATGATCGTCGAACCCGACATCGCGACGCAATGCTGGAAACCGGAGACGGCGGTCTGCCCCGATGACAGCCGTTCCTCGGGCATGATCACGCCCGAGGTCTTGAGTGTCCAACGCGGAAAATAGCTTTGCGTTTGCTTATCCGAGCCTGTTGCAATCGACATGTTTCCCCCGAGTTGCGGTGTAGCGGTCGATCTTTGTGCGATCCGACAAAAATGTGATTGTCGCTTCCGCGGCGGCCATCACATGATGCAATCAAGCAGGATCAATGCGTTCTGGAGCCTACACTATGACACAAGTGGCGATCCAGCCAGCCGTGCTCCGCCGGCGCCAGCGCTGATACAAGATCCTCTGCATTTGTGGTGCACCGGCATCTCCTCGATGGGTGACCTGAAGCGCGTCGGCCGGGTCGGGCTGAGGTCGCTGATCTATTTCGAGACGGTCTCGACCGTCACGCTCGTTGTCATCAGCATCTCCGAAGGCGAGCTCGATCGCGACGCGCTGCACGAGACCATGGCGCACCCGCTGGCGATCGGCGTAGCGCTGGAACCCGGCGGAGGTGCATAGCGCCACGGCTGATTCCGACGCGGTAGTTTCCCGGAGTGGAAAAGCGGTGAGATACGCGTCACAACAATGGCGTTTGGATCACCGATTGATAGTCAATCTTTCAGCCCGACGCGCTGGGGGCAGGGCGTCGGGCTTTTGAAAATCTCCATCAGAGCTGTGCGGCGGAAGTGCAGGATCAAGCCGCAGTTTTGAGACGATAGCGCGGCGCGAGCTGACGTCCTTCGCCGCCCTATCGCGGTCAGCCCTTCAGCGCAGTGACCACGACCTCGATCAGCGCGCTGCCGCCGAGATCGGCGACGCCAACCGTCGCCCGGGTCGGCAGGTTGTCGCCAAAGAACTCGGTCCAGGCCGCGTCCATCTCCTTCTTCTTGGACAGATCCGTGACGAAGATCGAGGCGCTGACGATTCGCGACTTGTCGGTGCCGGCCTCATTCAGGTAGCCGGCGATCTTGCCGAGAATGTTGCGGGTCTGCTCGCCCATCGAGACCGAGGTGTCATCGGCGATGGTTCCGCCGAGGAAGACGAAGCCGTTGGCCTCTACGGCGCGGTGCATGATGGGCGTGCGGATGCTGCGGGTGATGCTCATGATATCCTCTTGTTGCTAGAGCGTGGAAGGGTGGAAGCGGTCGATGCCGAGATCGCTGACACGGGTCTGGGTGCCGCCGTTGACGATCAGCTCCGCCATGACGGCGCCAGCGCCGGGACCGAGCTGGAAGCCATGCAGCGAGAAGCCGAACTGGTGATAGAGGCCCTTGTGACGGACGCTCGGCCCGAACACGGGGATATCGTCCTTCATCTTCGCCTCGATGCCGGCCCAGGCGCGCACGATCGTCGCGCCGCGCATCACCGGAAACAGCTCGAACACGGTGCGGGCGCTGACCGCAAGGCTCTTCCAGTCCAGCACCGTCTCGTTGCGGTCCTGATGCGGCGTCGCGAGGTGGCCACCGCCGATCAGCACGGTGCCGTTGGAGAACTGCTTGAAGGAGAGTTTGCGGCCGCGCAGGATCACGACGGGATCGATGAAATGCGGCACGCGCGAGGTGATCATCAGCATCGGCGCCACGGTCTCGACCGGCACGGGCTCGCCGAGCGCGGCTGCGATCCTGCCGGCCCAGGCGCCGGCAGCGTTGACCAGCACCGGCGCGGCAAAGGTTTCAGTGCCGACGTCGACGTGCCAGAGACCGTTGCTGTAATGGATATTGTTCGCCGGGATGCCTTCGCTCACGGTCGCGCCCAGCCGTTCGGCCTTGCGGCGGAACGCCGTCGTCGTCTGCGCCGGATTGGCCGCACCGTCGCGGCGCGAGACGACGCCGCCGGGACAAGTCTCGGCGACTGCCGGCACCAGCCGGCGCAATTCAGCCGCGTCGATCAGTTCTTCGTGGGTGAAGCCGAGCGCGTTGAGCTCGGCGACGCGCGCGCGGCAGACCGCGAGCTCCGCCTCGTCCTCCGCGACCAAGACCTGGCCGTGGCTCTCGAAGCTGCAATCGTCGTCGAGGAGATCCGTGATTTTCTCCCAGATTCCCATCGAACGGATCGAGAGCGGTATCTCGGGGATGTGCCGCGCGAGCTGGCGGACGCCGCCGGCATTGACCCCCGAAGCGTGACGGCCCGCATAGTCCTTCTCGATCAGCACCGGCTTCATCCCGGCAAGGCACAGATGCAGCGCGGTCGAGCATCCGTGGATGCCGCCACCGACGACGATCGCATCCACGTTTCTGGTCATCCGCGCACCACCGCCTTGACGTCGGCCTCGCTCTTCGGGACGGCGGCGAGCTCGGCGAGCGTGATCGGCTTGACCGGTGCGCGCAGCCGGTAATAGCCGATCTCCTGCGGGCTCTTGCCACGCGCCTGCGCCATCAGCTCGGTGACGGTGAGGCCGCAGAGCCGGCCCTGGCACGGGCCCATGCCGGTGCGGCGGTAGGCCTTGAGCTGGTTCGGACCGGTCGCGCCGATCGCAACCGCGTCGACAATGTCCTTGGCGGTGACCTCCTCGCAGCGGCAGACGATGGTGTCGCCCGAGGGGATGCGAAACTGCGGCGACGGGCGAAACAGCACATCGAGGAAGACGCGGCCGCGCTCGGCCTTGGCGAGATCGGCACGCAAAGCTGCCATCGGCGCGAGCTTTGCGGCAGCCGCCGGCGCCAGGGCTTCCACCGCTGCACGCGCCGCAATGCGTCCACGAACCACGGCGGAATTCGCGCCGCCGATGCCGGCGCCGTCGCCCGCGATCGCAATGCCGGCGACCGACGAGTTGCCACTGGCATCGAGCGCCGGCGACCAGCACAATTGCAGATCGTCCCAGCGGTGCTCGACGCCTGCTGCCATCGCCAGATTGACGTTGGGCACGACCCCTTGATGCAGCAGAAGCAGATCGGCGGGAATGGTCTCGCGCTTGCCGCCCGCGACATAGCTGACGCTCGCGAGCTGGCCGTCACCGGCTGCCGCAAGCTCTGTGACGCCGGAGACGACCTGCACGTTCGCCTTCACCTCGCGCATCATCGACAGGCCCTTGGCGAAATAGGGCGAGGTCAGGAAGGCGAAGGCGTGCGGGAGCGCCGCGAAGTAATTGCCGCGCTCGGTGGTGTCGAGGATGCGATCGATGCGGCCGCCGAGCCGCAGGATCTGCGCGGCGAGCAGCCAGAGCAGCGGCCCCTGCCCCGCGATCACCGTGCGGCCGTCAGGCACCAGCGCCGACGATTTCAGCACGGTCTGCGCGGCACCAGCAGTCATCACGCCGGGCAGCGTCCAGCCGGGAATCGGAAAGGGCCGCTCCAGCGCGCCGGTCGCAAGGATGACGCGCTTCGCCTTGACGAAGGCCGAGGCACCGCCGATCGAGACGGCGATCTCAAGATTACGATCGAGGCTCCAGACCGTAGCGCGATGAATGACCTCGGCGCCGCTCGCACGCAGCGCCTGCACGAGATCGGCGCCGACCCAATAATCGGCGCCGAGCTGGTTGCGATCGGTCACCGGCGTCGAGGAGATCGCGCGGAACACCTGACCGCCGGGGCCGATATTCTCATCGAGCAGCAGCGTCGTGAGACCGGCGTCGGCGGTGGTCGCCGCGGCAGCAAGACCGGCCGGACCGGCGCCGATCACCACGACGTCGTAGGCTTCGCGCCTGGGAGCCACAGTCATCTTCCGATCTCCCGCTTGCCCTTCTGGATTTCGATCTGCATGCCCTCGGCCACGGGCACGAGGCAGCCCTGGCGATTGCCGACGCCGTCGATGGTGACGAGGCAGTCGAAGCACACGCCCATCATGCAATAGGGCAAACGCGGTGCGCCGCTCACCGCGGTTGAGCGGCGCGCATCAACGTCGGAAGCCAGCAGCGCCGCGGAGACGGTGTCGCCCTGGCGCGCCGCGACGGCGACGCCATCAACGAAGATCTGCACATGTGGCCGCCTGTCCTGTTCGGATCGTCTAAACATGGGGATGCCTCTTGGCTCCTTCCTTGGATTCTAATAGCCGCTGTTGTTCGCCGCGCCCTCGCCACCGAAGCGGCTGGCCGAGAACGCGCCGACCAGCTCCGGCTCGAGCGCGCCCTGCGCCACCATGCGCGCGATCTCGAAGGCGTGGTTGGAGGCAAGCGTCACGCCGGAATGGCAGCAGGCGACGAAGGCGCCGGGATGCGTCTCCGACTGGTCGTAGATCGGAAAGCCGTCATGCGGCATGACCCGGATGCCGGCCCAGCTCCTGACGACGTTAAGCCGCGAAAGATGCGGAAACATCCGCTGAGCGCGATCGGCCATGACCGCGCTGATCGAATGCTTCAGCGCGCGATCGTCGAGCTCGTCCTCCTTGCTGTCGCCGATCATGACCGTGCCCTCGTCGGTCTGGCGGATCGTGGTCAGCGGATGCGGCAGGAACGGCATGGTGCGCTCGGTCACCACGATCTGGCCGCGGGTCGGACCCATCGGGGCAAGGAGGCCGACCATCGGCGCGAGCGTCTGGTTGGCATTGCCGGCGGCGAGCACGATCTTGGCGGCCCGAAGCTCGCCCTTCGGCGTGGTCAGACGAAATTCGCCGCCGCTCTTGCCGATCGCCGAAACCGGGCGCTCGGGAAAATAGTCGATGCCGAACGCCCTGAAGCCGGTGTGGAAGGCCCGGAACGTGCGCAGCGAATTGACATGGCCGTCGAGCGGGCAATAGCTGCCGCCGGAGACTTCGGGGCCGATCAGCGGCAGCGACTTCTTCACCTCGGATGCGGAGAGCATCTCCATCTTGTAGTCGGCCGCACCCGTCTGGTTGTGCATGCGCTTGACCAGCTCGGTGCGTTGGCCGAACTCGTCATCGCCGAGCGTCAGATGAAAACCGCCGTTCTGCTGGAGGGCGACGTCGAGACCGGTCTGCTGTTTCAATTCGGAAGCGAGCCGGGCCCAGGCCAGCGACGCCTGCACGGTCCACACCGTATAGGCGGGCATGCCGAGCCCCTTGCTCTGCACCCACACCAGCGCGAAATTCGCGCGCGACGCGCGTTTGGTGATGTCGCCTTCGTCGAGCACTGCCACGCGCTTGCCGAGGCGGCCGAGGCCCCAGGCAATGGCGGAGCCGAGCAATCCGCCGCCGACCACGGCAACGTCGTAGTCAGACTTTTGTTTAGACGCGTTTTCTTCACGCGAACCGGCGTCCACTTCGCTCGAAAACGCTTCAGACATAGATTCTCCTATCGCCCCGCATCGCCCTTGCCGGCGAGCACACGGTCGAGCCCGTAGAAGCGGTCGAGCAGAATGAGGGCGGCCATGGTGATCGCGATGACGCAGGCCGAGACCGACGTCACCAGCGGATCGATGTTGTCCTGGATATAAAGGAACATGCGCACCGGCAGCGTCTCGGTGCCGGGCGCCGCGAGAAAGACGGTCATGGTGAGATCGTCGAAGGACTGAATGAAGGCGAGCGCCCAGCCGCTGATGACGCCGGGCAGGATCAGCGGCAAGGTCACGCGGCGGAACAGCGTCCAGCCGCCGGCGCCAAGCGAGACCGCCGCCATCTCGACGGTGCGGTCCATGCCGGTCGCGGCCGCCAGCGTCAGCCGCAGCGCGAACGGAAATACGATGATGACATGCGCGATGATCAGCGCCACGAAGCTGCCGCCCAACCCGGCCGACGTGAAGAAGCGCAGGAAGGCGATGCCGAGCACGACATGCGGGATCATCAGCGGCGACAAGAACAGCGCCGCGAGCGCGTCGCGGCCGCGGAAGCGATAGCGCGCGATCGCGAGCGCCGCGGGTACGGCAAACAACAGCGCCACCAACGAGGACAGCGCACCGAGCCCGAGACTGACCCAGAAGGCGTGGATGAATTCGGGATAGTCGGCGATCGCCCTGAACCAGCGCAGCGAAAAGCCGTTGGTCGGCAGCGACAGGAAGCCTTCGGGCGTGAACGCGACGAGGCAGACCACCAGGATCGGCGCCACCATGACGATGACGAAGAGGGTGTGAAAGATCAGCGCGAGCGGGCCGTTCCGTCTCATCGGAACACCTCCGCATAACGGCGCTCGATCAGCGCGTTGCTGCCGACGACGATCAGCACCAGCGCCGCCAGCAGCAGCGTTGCGACCGCCGCACCAAGCGGCCAGTTCAGCGTGTTGAGGAACTCGTCATAGGCGAGCGTCGCGGCGACCTTGAGCCGGCGGCCGCCGATGATCGCGGGCGTTGCAAAAGCGCTGGCCGAGAGCGAGAACACGATGATAGCGCCCGACAGCACGCCCGGCATGATCTGCGGCATGATGATGCGGCGAATGATGGTGACGGGACCGGCGCCAAGCGACATCGCAGCGTTCTCGATCTGCGGATCGAGCCGCTGCAGCGCCGCCCACACCGACAGCACCATGAACGGCATCATGACATGCGCGAGCGCAACGACCATGCCGGTTTCGGTGAACATGAACGGAATCGGGAACTTGATCACCCCGAGCGACATCAGGAGCTTGTTGACGAGGCCGTTATTGCCGCCGAACAGCAGCGCCCAGCCCAACGTGCGAGCCACCACGGAGATCAAGAGCGGCCCCAGGATGACCAGCAGGAAGAAGCTCCTCCAGCGCCCACTCATGCGATTGAGGATGTAGGCTTCGGGCGCCCCGAGCAGCGCGGTGAGCAGCGTGGTCAGGATCGCGATGCGAAAGGTCCGCCAGAACATCTCTGCGTAATAGGGATCGGTCGCGATCTCCTGCCAGTTCTTGAGGATGAAGACCGGCTCGATGCCCTTGTACTGGCCCCAATCGTGGAAGGAGAGCATCACGGTCATGGCGAGCGGGATCAAGAGCACGCCGACGAACAGCATCAGGGCCGGCGCGGTCAGCGCCCATGGCGCATGGGCGTTGCGCTCCTCGGCGACGGAGCTCATGCCACATCCCTCGCGCGCACGCTCATGTCCTCGGGCCGCCAGGTCAGGTGAACGCCCTCGCCTTCGGCCGGCTGCACCGTCCCGTCATTCTGACGGATCACGGTCGCCGGACCGCACTCGCTCTCGCATTGGAACAGCCAGTGATTGCCCTGGAAGATTCGCGTGACAATTTTTGCGCCGAGGCCCGCGGCGCCGAAGCCGATCCTCTCGGGACGAATGCTGACGGTCACGGGACCGTTGAGGCCAGGGGGCGCGGGCGCATTCCAGGAACCCGCCATCAGCTGCGCCGGCGTCACAGCTCGATCGATCACCGCGGCAAAATCATTGGTCTTGCCCAGGAACTGCGAGACGAAGGCTGAGGCCGGCTTCTCATAGGCCTGCTGTGGCGTGCCGATCTGCTCGATGCGGCCCTGGCTCATCACCACGATGCGGTCTGACAACGACATCGCCTCGTTCTGGTCGTGGGTGACGAGGATCGTGGTGGTGCCGATCGTGCGTTGGATCTGGCGTAGCTCGATCTGCATCTCCTCGCGCAGTTTTGCGTCGAGATTCGACAGCGGTTCGTCGAGCAGGAGCACGCTCGGCTTGATCACCAGCGCGCGCGCGAGCGCCACGCGCTGCTGCTGGCCACCGGACATGCGGCGGGGCGGACGGTCCTCGTAGCCGGCAAGCCCGACCATCGCCAGCGCGGCACGAACGCGCTCGGCCCTTTCAGCGCGCGGCACGTTGCGCATTTCAAGACCGAATGCGACGTTCTCCGCCGCGGTCATGTGCGGAAACAGCGCATAGCTCTGGAACACGATGCCCAGCCCGCGCCTGGCAGGATGAATCGTGGTCAGGTCCTTGCCCTCCAGCCGGATTGCGCCGCGCGTGGGGTCGAGGAAGCCCGCGATCATCTGCAAGGTCGTGGTCTTGCCGCAGCCGGACGGGCCGAGGAAGGAGATGAACTCCCCCTTGCCCACCGACAGACTGAAGTCATCGACCACAGTCTGTGCGCCGAACTGTTTTGCGACCCGATCGAGCTCGAGATAGGCCATGCGCTGTCTCCGCGAACGATCAGATCAGCGCTCGACCTCGCGATTCCAGCGCTTGGTCCACTCCTCGCGCTTCTCGTTGATGACGGTCCAGTCCGGATTGTAGAGCTTTGCCGCGCGCTCGCCGATCGGAGCCATCTTGCCGAGCCCCGGCGGGATCGCCAGCGACTTCAGCACCGGGCCGTAGCCGTAATCCTTCAGCATCACGAGCTGGATTTTTGGATCGAGCAGCATCTTGACGAAGCTCGCCGCCAGCGGCGAGGCGTTGGGCTTGTCGACCGGACAGGCCGTGGTCAACAGCGTCGCAGCGCCTTCCTTCGGATAGACGAAGTCGACGGGGAAGCCGGTATTGGCGAAGCTCTGCACGCGACCGGTGCCCCACACCGCGATCACGGCCTGACCGGACTGGAACAGCTCGGTCATCTTGCCCGGCGACGGCTCATAGGCGAGCACGTTCGGATTGATCTGCTCCTTGAAGATCTTGAAGCCGGGATCGACATTGGTCTCACCGCCGCCGTTCATCTTCGACAGCATCACCAGCGCTTCGAGACCGTAGGTGTTGTTGATCGGCGGGATCACGAGCTGCTTGGCATATTTCGGATCTTTCAGATCATTCCAGGAGGTCGGCGGCGCCCAGCCTTTCTCTTTGAACACCTTGGTGTTGTACATCAGGCCCGTCGCGACGATGCCGATGGCGACGGCATGATCGTCCTTGAAGCGTGCGGTGTCGTAGAGATCGGCCGGCAGCCCGTTGAGCTTGCCGCAGAAGCCGAGCTGGATCGCCTGGTACATCGGGCCATCGTCGACGATGGCGACGTCGATCTGCTGGTTGCCTTTCTGCGCCTGGAGTTTTGCCAGCGTGTCGGTGGAGTTGCCGGCGACGTATTCGACCTTGACACCGTTGTCCTTCTCAAAGGTCGGGATCACCTCGTCGCGGATCGTCTTCTCGAAGGAGCCGCCGTAGCCGGCGACATAGAGCGTCTTTTGCTGGGCCGATGCGGCTGACGGGACGGCGATGAGCGCTGCGATGCTGACCGCGGTCAGAAGGCGAAAAGTCTTCATGTGGACCGATCTCCATACCAGGATGAGGTGACGTGCCGACAAAGTCTCCGGCTGAAGCGCCTTTCCGCATTTCCTTCCGCGCCAATCCCTCTCCGACCAGGGCGCCGGCCCCTGTTAGGCGAGTTTTGGCGCGATTTGGAGGTTTTGAACCCTCCAATCTGCCGAAAAAGCGGGCTGGCTTCAGCTCTGATGAAAAAGATCGCAAACCCAAGCTTCCATCGTCCAATGAATAATGGCACCCTTTGCATGCCGAAATGTTATGGATGGAATTCGGGATGGCGCGGATCAATTCGCGGCAGGTGGAGGCCTTCCGGGCAATGATGCTGACCGGCAGCGTCACTGAGGCTGCGAAGCTGATGGTGGTGACGCAGCCTGCGGTGAGTCGCTTGCTGCGCGACCTCCAGGCGCTGCTCAGGATGGAGCTGTTCGAGCGGCGCGGCACCGGCCTGGTGCCGACCGCGGCGGCGATGGCGCTCTATACCGAGGTCGAGCGCTCGTTCGTCGGCCTCGAACGCATCACTGCGGCAGCCGAGGAAATCCGCGGCCGCCGCACCGGCTCGCTGCGCGTCGCCGCGCTGCCGGCGCTTGCGAACGGCTATTTGCCGCGCCTGGCCGGGCACTTCCTGCAGGAGCGGCCCAACCTCAACCTCGCTTTCTTCGGCGTGATCTCTCCGATCGTGGTGGACTGGGTTCTGAACAATCAATGCGACATCGGCTTTGCCGAGGTGCCGATCGCCCATTCCGGCCTGCCAAGCCTGCGACTGCCGGCGCCCGCGCGCGTCGCGGTGCTTCCGGAAGGTCATCGCCTCGCGGCAAAGGAGGTTTTGGAGCCGCATGATTTCGAAGGCGAGACGTTCATCTCATTGTCGGCGGGATCATCGAGCCGGCATCTCGTCGACCAGGTCTTTAACCGCCACGAGGTTCGCCGCGTGCTCAGGGTCGAGACCACGCTGTCGGAGATCATGTGCGGCATGGTGTCCTCGGGGCTTGGCATTGCGATCTGTGACCCGTTCACCGCGAGGGAATTCTCCACCCGCGGCGTGGTCGCGCGTCGCTTCCTGCCACGCATCGACTTCGAATTCTCCGCCGTCTTCCCGGCGCAACGCAGTCCTTCACCGGTGGCACTGGATCTCGTCGAGACCATGCGCAAGGCGCTCGACGCGTTCGAGGACTGAACAGCGAGCCGGTTTGGAGGCGGTTGACGTGGATGCCATTGGCGCAGTGTTATAGTTACGCAACGGAAGCGGGGCACATGGCACGCATCACCATCATCGAGACCGGAGAGGTCCCGCAAGAATACCGCGAGCGCCACGGTTCATTTCCGGAGATGTTCGAGCGCATGGTCCGCGCCGCGGACCCGACGGCAGCGGTTGACGTCGTCAGCATCCCGAAGGGCGACGCGCTGCCCGATCCGGGCAGGCTCGAGGCCGTGCTGATCACGGGCGCAGCCGCCGGCGTCTATGACGGGCTCGACTGGATCGAACCGCTCGAGGACTTCGTCCGCGAGGTCCATGCCAACAAGACGCCGCTGGTCGGCGTCTGCTTCGGCCATCAGTTGATCGCACAGGCGCTCGGCGGCACCGTGCGCAAATCGGAGAAGGGCTGGGGCATCGGCCGGCATGTCTATCGGGTGCTGCCGGAGAACGGCGTCGTCAACGGCGAAGCCATCGCAATCGCCGCCTCGCATCAGGACCAGGTGATCGAGCCCCCGAGCGATGCGCTGACGATCCTGTCGTCGGACTTCACGCCGCATGCCGGCCTGCTCTATGCCAACGGCACAACGCTGACTGTGCAACCGCATCCGGAGTTCGACGTGGCGTTTGCACAGGTGTGTTGCGATCTGCGCGACGGCAAGGCGCCGGATGATGTCGTCGCGACGGCGCGAGCATCGCTGGCGGAGCCGATGGACAATGCGAAGCTGGGCGGCGCGATCACAAGGTTCTTGACGCGCAAATCCATCCCCTCATGCTGAGGAGCGCGCTCTCGCGCGCGTCTCGAAGGATCGAGGCCCCACCGCAACGGCGAGGCCTGCATGGTTCGAGACGCCGCTTCGCGGCTCCTCACCATGAGGGTTGAGGGCTCAGAACGGATCTCGCCCCAACCCCGCCACATCCGCCGGCCGCGGCCCCGGCGCCGGCCAGTGAAACCGGCGATCCTTTTCGGCGATCATGATGTCGTTGATCGACGCCTCGCGCCGCTTCATCAGGCCGTGCTCGTCGAACTCCCACTGCTCGTTGCCGTAGGAGCGATTCCACTGGCCGCTGGCGTCGTGCCATTCGTACTGGAAGCGCACCGCGATCCGATTGCCATCGAAGGCCCAGAGGTCCTTGATGAGGCGATAGTCCTGCTCCTCCTCCCATTTGCGGGTGAGGAAGGCGACGATGGCCTCGCGGCCCCGGAAAACCTCGGAGCGGTTGCGCCAGCGGCTGTCCTCGGTATAGGCGAGCGAGACCCGCACCGGATCGCGCGAATTCCAGGCGTCCTCAGCCATGCGCGCCTTCTGCGCGGCGGTCTCGCGGGTGAAGGGCGGAAGCGGCGGGCGCGACATGCTGGCCTCATCGGTTGATCGGGGCCGCAATCTACGCCTGCATGCCGCGGAGTCGAGAGGCCATCCCCTATCGGGCGATCAGGAAACCACATCGGCCTTCATCAGCGTGCGGATCGATTTCGGGATCGGTTGCGCGCGGCCGCCGCTGATGAAGGCGACGCGAACCTCGGCTTTCACCAGCACATCCTCAGCCCGCCGCACCTCCTGCGCCAGCATGATCGATGCGCCCTTGACCGCGACCGGCCATGTCACGATGTCGAGCACGTCGTCCATCCGCGCGGGCTTCATGAAATCCAGATGCATCGAGCGCACGACGAAGGCGAAGCCTGCACCTTCCGTCTCCACCTGCTCGAACAGCGCCTGCTGCTCGGCGCCCATCAGCCTGAGATGATTGGTGCGTCCGCGCTCCATATAGCGCAGATAATTGGCGTGATAGACGATGCCGGAGAAATCCGTGTCCTCGTAATAGACGCGGACCTGCATGTGATGGCGGCCATCGCGGATTTCGCCGTCGAGATGAGCTGTCACGTCGCGGCCTCTTCGCTTGTCGGAAACCGGCCCGTTTTGCGCAAAAAAGGGCGGACACGCAAGCGTCGCTACACCAGCAGCGGCCCTCGCCCCAACGTCACCTCGACGATCTCAGGCGGCACGCCGACGCGGACCGGAACGATGCTGCAACCGAGGCCGCCGGAGATGATGAGGTCGCATTTCAGCCTGATATGGCCATAGGCGAGCCGGATGCCGTGCTGCGGCGGAACGGCCGGCGACCAGCCGAGCAGGCGAACCTGGCCGCCATGGGTGTGGCCGGACAGTTGCAACGCGACGCGCGCGGGCACGCGCGGCGCGATGTTGGGCTCGTGCGCCAGCAGGATGATGGGCGCATCATCGGTGACTTTGGCGAGCGTGGCGCCGAGATCGTCGGCGCCAAAGCGCGCCATGCGCCGGAAGCGCCGCGCCGGCAGGAAGGCGAGCTGATCGCCGAGGCCGGCGAGCCAGAACGGGCGGCCGTCCTTGGTGAGGCGCACGACGTCGTTCTCGTAGACGGGGATGCCGGCTGCTTCCAGCGCACGATGAGCGAGCGGCGGCCCGTGCCCTGCCTGCTGCACGGTCCTGTCGTCCCAATAATCGTGGTTGCCCATGACGGCATGGACGCCGAGCGGCGCCTTGAGGCCGGCCAGAACCCTCGCCCATTCGCTCGATGGAATCATGCGCGTAACCTGGTGCAGGCCGGCGACATAGTCGCCGAGCAGCACGATGAGGTCGGCCTTCAGCGCGTTGGTGCGGTCGACGATCGACTCGATCCGCTCCAGCGACATCCAGGGATCGCAGGCATGGATGTCGGCGATGACAGCGATCTTCAGCGGAAGATCCGCCGGCCATTGCCGCGGCGTCGGACGATAGCGGGTGACACGGAGCCGCAGCACCGGCTCGACGCCGACGCCGTAGGCGGCGGTCGAAACGCCGAGGGCGGACAGGCTGCCGATGGAACGAATGAGATGACGGCGCGTGATCATGGAAATCCGTTGGGGATGCGGGCCCCCTGATCGCTCCTGATTGGAGCGGAATTGGGATCAGCTCGTGCAGATGGTCAGCATTTGCGCTCAGGTCGTCTGCATCAAGGTTACCGGAAGCTCATGACGGCTGGGGAACTTTTGAACGCACCGGTCAGTCGTCGCTCTCGTCGGTGCCGAACAGGCCGAACTGTGCCGCCGCATCGCGCGAGGGCTCGGCGATGCCGAGATGGCGGAACGCGTGCGAGGTGAGCAAGCGGCCGCGCGGCGTGCGCTGCAGATAGCCGCACTGGATCAGATAGGGCTCGATGATGTCCTCGATCGCATCGCGGGGCTCGGACAACGCGGCGGCCATCGTCTCGACGCCGACCGGCCCGCCACCATAGTTCATCGCGATGGTCATGAGATAGCGGCGATCCATCGCGTCCAGGCCCGCGGCATCGACCTCGAGCGCGCTCAGCGCATGGTCGGCGATCTTGCGGTCGATCCTGTCGGCATCGGCCGCCGAGGCGAAATCGCGCACGCGGCGCAGGAGACGACCGGCGATGCGCGGCGTGCCGCGGGCGCGGCGCGCGATCTCGTTGGCGCCGTCGGCGCTCATGCCGACATTGAGCACACGCGCGCCGCGGGTGACGATGCTTTCGAGCTCCTCGATCGTGTAGAAATTCAGCCGGACCGGAATGCCGAAGCGGTCGCGCAAGGGATTGGTGAGCAGACCGGCGCGCGTGGTGGCGCCGATCAGGGTGAATTTCGACAGCTCGATCTTCACCGAGCGCGCCGCCGGGCCTTCGCCAATGATGAGGTCGAGCTGAAAGTCCTCCATCGCGGGATAGAGCACCTCTTCCACCGCCGGGCTCAGGCGATGAATCTCATCGATGAAAAGCACGTCGCGCTCTTCGAGATTGGTGAGCAGGGCTGCGAGATCGCCGGCCTTGGCGATCACCGGGCCCGACGTGGCGCGAAAGCCGACGCCGAGCTCTTTCGCAACGATCTGCGCCAGCGTCGTCTTGCCAAGGCCGGGCGGGCCGACGAACAGCACGTGGTCCAGCGCCTCGCCGCGCTTGCGCGCCGCCTCGATGAAGATCGAGAGATTCTTGCGCGCCTGCTGCTGGCCGACGAAATCGGACAGCGACTGCGGACGCAGCGCGGTGTCGCCGACATCATCGCTGCGGCGCTCGGGCGAGACCATGCGGTTGGCCTTGGGATCGCTCACTTCGCGAGCTCCTTCAGGCCGAGGCGGATGAGCTGCGCCGTCTCGGCGTTCTCGCCGGCGCTACGCGAGGCGGATGCGATGGCGGCAGCCGCCTGTGGCTGGCCATAGCCGAGATTGACCAGCGCAGAAATCGCGTCCGCCACCGGGCGCGGCGCGCGCTGGTCATCGACGGCACCGGCGAGATGCACCACGGCGGGATCGACATTGGCAAAGGCCGGCGCCTTGTCCCTCAATTCGGTGACGATGCGCTCGGCAACCTTGGGGCCGACCCCCGGCGTGCGCGCCACCGCGGCCTTGTCGCGCAGCGCAATGGCGTTGGCGAGATCGGACGGCGCCAGCGTGCCGAGCACGGCGAGCGCGACCCTGGCGCCGACGCCCTGCACGGTCTGGAGCAGACGAAACCATTCGCGCTCCTGGTCGGTGCGGAAGCCGAACAGCTTTATCTGGTCCTCGCGGACATAAGTCTCGATCGAGAGCACGGCGGCCTCGCCCGGCGAAGGCAGATGCTGCAGCGTGCGCGAGGAGCACTGCACCTGATAGCCGACGCCACCGACGTCGAGGATGACGAAATCCTCGCCGTAGGAATCGATCAGGCCCTTGAGCTTGCCGATCATCGTTGCGCGCCCCTCGCTTGAAGGACGCGCTGTAATGTCTGTCCGTTCCCTCCCCCCTTGTGGGGGAGGGTCAGGGAGGGGGGTGCCACACGGAGACTCTCTCGAAGGCGCGAAGATGGCGTGCTCGGCTCATGAACGGCGGCAACACCGCCGCCGCGGCTACCCCTCTCCCCTGCCCTCCCCCACAAGGGGGGAGGGAGCGCACCGTGCATACGGCTCATATGTGCCTCACAACGCGCATTAGAGTCCCACCACCTTCAGCCGGAGCGCGGTGCTCTGGCGGTGATGGGCATGGGTGATGGCGATGGCGAGCGCGTCGGCGGCGTCGGCGGACGGCGGATCGGCCTTGGGCAGAAGAATCTTCAGCATCATCGCGATCTGTTGTTTGTCGGCGTGACCGGCACCGACGACGGTCTTCTTGACCTGATTGGGCGCGTATTCGGCGACCGAGATGCCGAACATCGCGGGCGCCAGCATGGCGACGCCGCGGGCCTGGCCGAGTTTTAGTGTCGCGACGCCGTCCTTGTTGACAAAGGTCTGCTCGACCGCCGCTTCCATCGGCTTGTGGTCGGATAGGACCGTAGCGAGCCCTTCGTGGATCGCAAGCAGCCGGCTCGCCAGCGGCAGGTCGTCCGGCGGTTCCACCGAACCGCAGGCGACATAGATCAGGCGATTGCCCTCAGCCTCGATCACGCCCCAGCCGGTGCGGCGCAGGCCGGGGTCGATGCCGATGATGCGAACGGGGCCACGAATCGGGAGTGCGGTCATGGCCCAGTGATAGCGGCTGGCCGGGGGGAGCGAAACAGAAACAGAACAGAAGTCCCCGGAGAAAGGCGGTCTCGCAGGTGGAGCGCCGCTTTGAGCCTCAGCCGCCCATCTTCGCCATCAGCGCGTCCGACACCTCGAAATTCGCGTAGACGTTCTGCACGTCATCGTGCTCGTTGAGCAGGTCCATCAGCTTGAGCAGCTTCTCGCCGGTCTCGTCGTCGACCGCGATCGTGTTCTGCGGCTTCCAGATCAGCGCCGCCTTGCGCGGCTCGCCGAACTTGGCTTCCAGCGCCTTGGCGACGTCCCGATAGCTTTCGGTCGAGGCATAGATCTCGTGGCCGCTCTCGCCGGAGACGACGTCGTCGGCACCGGCCTCGATCGCGGCATCCAGCACGGCGTCGTCGGAGGCGACGCTGCGGTCGTATTCGATGATGCCGGTGCGGTCGAACATGAAGGAGACCGAGCCGGTTTCGCCGAGATTTCCGCCCGATTTCGTGAAGAAGGAGCGGATGTCGGAGGCAGCGCGGTTGCGGTTGTCGGTCAGCGCCTCGACGATGACAGCGACGCCGCCGGGACCATAACCCTCGTAGCGGATCTCGTCATAATTCTCGCCCTCGCTGCCGAGCGCCTTCTTGATGGCGCGGTCGATATTGTCCTTCGGCATGTTCTCCTGGCGCGCGGCGATCACGGCGGCGCGCAGGCGCGGGTTCATGGCCGGGTCGGGCGTGCCGAGCTTGGCCGCGACGGTGATTTCCCGCGCCAGCTTGCCGAACAGCTTCGACTTCTGGGCATCCTGCCGCCCCTTGCGGTGCATGATGTTCTTGAATTGGGAATGTCCGGCCATGCGTGGTCTTCTCTGGGAATCGTCAGCCAAGGGTGAGCGTGGGAAGCGCGGCCTTATAGGCCGTCAACCCACCGGAATCAAAGGGCTCTGCTGCCCTCGAGGTAGCACTGTAAAGCTAGCCGCCGTAGTGGTCCGTGCCTAGATGTCGGGCGGCGTTAACCCTGATTTCATTCCAGCCTGCGAAAATAGCGTCCGACCGTTTCCCGACAAGAGAGACCTGATGGCGTTCGGACTATTTCGGAAGCGTCTGCCGGACATGGCTGCGCCTGCGACCGCCCCGGCGGCCCCGCAGCCGGCGGCCCATTCCGAGCCCGCCCCGGCCGCTGACGGTGATTCGGCCAGGGAAATCTTGGAACTGCTGGAACTCGAGCTCGGCGCCATGATCCGCCAGCTCGAGCGCGCCGCCAATTCGGTCGCCGGCGGCGCAGAAGCAACCGCGGCGACGCTTGCCGCCATTCGCGACCGCACCGACGCCCTGACCGGCCGTACCAACGCCGCGCAATCGACCGCCTCTACCTTTGCCCATGCCGCCGACAGGTTCACCCAGTCCGCCCAAGGCATCGGCGCCCAGGTTCGCGAGGCCGGCAAGCTCGCCGACGAGGCCAGCGCTGCGGCGCAGGAAGCCCGGGCCAATGTCGATCGCCTGCGCGAATCCTCTGCCGCCATCGGCAACGTCGTCAATCTGATCGCGCAGATCGCGCGGCAGACCACACTGCTCGCGCTCAACTCGACGATCGAGGCCGCGCGCGCGGGCGCTGCCGGCAAAGGCTTTGCGGTCGTCGCCACCGAGGTCAAGGCCCTCGCGGTGCAGACCCAGGGAGCGACGGAAGAGATCACAAAGAAGATCGACGCCCTCCAGCGCGACGCCGCCGGCTCGGCGGATGCCGTGCACCGCATTTCGCAGGCGATCGAGGCGATCCGCCCGGTGTTCGAGACCGTCAACGGTGCGGTCGCCGAGCAGAACGCCACCACGAGCGAGGTTTCCGGCAACGCCGCAAGTGCGTCGGAGTTCATCGTCTCGGTCGGCGCAAGCGCGGCCGAGATCGATGCCGCGACCAAGGCGGCCGAGAGCCATGGCGAGAACGTCGCCAGCGCCGGCAAAGCGGTCACTACCTTCGCACAAAAGCTGAAGTCGCGGTGCGCCGTGCTGCTCCGCCAGAGCGAGCACGACGACCGCCGCAAGACCGAGCGGCTGCCGTGCCATCTCAAGTTCGAGAGCGCCCGCGGCGTGATGCCGGTCTATGAGATCTCGATGGACGGTGTGCTGATCGGCGGCGCTGACGCAGGCCGGCTTGCACCGCAAGCGATCATCGAAGGTACCCTCGAAGACGTCGGCGCCTGTCGCCTGCGGGTGATCGAGCAATCCAAGGCCGGCGCCCGCGCGCAATTCGTCAGTCCCAATGCCGAGCTCAAAGGGAAGATCGAGGACAGGCTCTGGTCGATTCACGAAGAGAACACGGAGTTCGTCACCCGCGCCATGGAGGCGGGCAACGCGCTGACGAAGATATTCGAACAGGCGGTCGCGCGCGGCGAGGTCAGGATCGACGACCTCTTCGACACCGACTATGCCGAAATTGCCGCGACCAACCCGCAGCAATATCGCACGAAATATCTCGACTGGGCCGACCGCGCGCTTCCGCCGTTCCAGGAAGCTTTCCTGGCGAAGGACCAGCGCATGGCGTTCTGCGCCATGGTCGATCGCAACGGCTTCCTGCCGGTGCACAACAGGATCTATTCGCATCCGCAGCGGCCGGGCGACGTCGCCTGGAACACGGCCAACAGCCGCAACCGGCGGATGTTCAACGATCCGGCAGGGTTGGCGGCCGCACGCAACCTGCGATCGTACCTGGTCCAGAGCTATGCGCGCGACATGGGCAACGGGACTACGGTGATGATGCGCGAAATCGACGTCCCGATCCGCGTGCAGGGCCGGCACTGGGGTGGATTCAGGACAGCCTACAAACTGTAGTGCACCCTCAGGCAAGACGCCGACCCCGAATCATCCTTTAGAGTTCAAATTGGAATGGGAATGCCGCCGTGAGCCGGGTTGCGGCTCTGACTGGAGGACTCATCGAACATGTCCGTCGCACAACTTGCCGTCATGGACACCGGCTCCAACCGCACCTTGGCCGAACGGCTGATTGATCAGCTCGCCGACCGCATCGGCGGCCTCGGCGTGGAACTCGCCGACATTGCCGGCAACGTCCAGGAAGTTGCAAGCCGCGTCGCAAACCAGTCGGAACGGTTCCACCACCTCCAGACCACGGCCGAGACGATGGTCTCGGCCAACCACGACATCGCCAATGCATCGCAGGCCGTGCAAACCACCACGTCCGCGGCGGTCGGCGAGATCGCGCAGTCGCGCAGCGCCGTCGACGCCGCGGTCAATCACATCTCCGAGCTCGTTGCGGCGGTGGAGCGCATCGAGGGGCGCTTGAGCGCCGTCGGCTCGGCACTGGCGCAGGTGGCAAAGGTGTCCGGCTCGATCGAGGCGATCGCGAAGCAGACCAATCTGCTTGCGCTGAACGCAACCATCGAGGCCGCACGCGCCGGCAACGCCGGCCGCGGCTTCGCCGTGGTCGCAAGCGAGGTGAAGAATCTCGCGGAAGCCACCCGCCAAGCCACGCATCAGATCTCCGACACCGTGCGCGATCTTGACGGCCAGATCGAAGGCCTGATCGGCGAAAGCAGCGACGCCTCGCAGCGTGCGAAGACCGCCGGCGAAGGGGCCCAGCAGATCTCCAGCATCATCTCGCGCGTCCAGCAGGGCTTTGCGTCCGTGGAAGCGGAGATCGACAACGTCACGCGCGCGGCGACCTCCAATCTCGGACATTGCGACACCGTCATCAGCGAGCTCAACGAGCTCGCCAGGGGCGTCGATCTCTCCTCGCGCGACCTCAAGAACGCCGACGAGCGGGTGGCCAAGCTGCTCGACACTTCCGAGGGCCTGATCGCACTGATCGCCGACAGCGGCGTGGAGACGTCGGACACGCCGCTGATCCGCGTCGTGGTCGACACCGCAAAGCAGATCTCGGCCCAGTTCGAAGCCGGCATCGCTCGCGGAGACATCACGCTCGACCAGCTCCTGGACGAGACCTACCGCGAAATTCCCGGCACGGATCCGAAGCAGTACCTCACCCACTACGTCGAATTCACCGACCGCGTGCTGCCCGCGATCCAGGACCCGATCCAGAAATCGGATCCGCGCATCGTCTACTGCGTCGCCTGGGCGAGGAGCGGTTATCTGCCGACCCACAATCCGAACTACCGCCTGCCGCAGGGCAAGGACCCGGTGTGGAATAACGCCAACTGCCGCAACCGCCGCTTGTTCAACGACCGCACAGTGAAGAAGGTCGCAGGCAATACGAAGCCGTTCCTGCTCCAGACCTACCGCCGCGACATGGGCGGTGGACAGTTCGTGCTGATGAAGGATCTGTCCTCGCCGATCGTGATCCGCGGCAAGCACTGGGGCGCCTTCCGCATGGGTTTTCGGCAGGGCTGACGGCCGCGGCGAACCAAAACTGAAAAACAACCCCATGCACAGTAGCCGGTGCCAACGGAATCAACGGCTTACGCCACCATCCCACGAAGCGATTTGACTCGTCGAGCAAAACAGGGGTGGAATGCTTATAGTTCTTCGTCAGCGGCTTCTTTGGGTCCGCGGTGGCGATTTCAAATATGAACCGCGGCCCGTATACGGAAGTATAGTCGTCAAAGGCATATTCCCGATCGATCTTGGGCGATTCCGAGGGGAGAGACAGGGGCCCGCCATCCGGTACGAGGGACCTATCGATTGATCCATCGCGCGTGAGCAAGAGATGATCGTACAAGTTCCGATTCAAGCGCCGTCCGTCGCGCTCGATTCGAATGAGCGCAAGCGCCCCGAGGAGGCGCTGCGCGAGAGCGAGGAACGCTTTCGCACGCTGGTGCAGTTCTCTTTTGATGTGTACTGGGAAACGGACGCGCAGCATCGCTTCATCCGCCAGGAGTTCGCTGAGACACTTCCCGAGCCGCCGGTCTCCGAGATCGGCAGGACACGATGGGAGGTCCCGCATCTGGAGCCTGACGAAGATGGCTGGCGCAAGCACCGGGAGATGCTTGACGCTCACCTCCCGTTTCGTGATTTCGAGCTCGCGCGGCCGACGCCCGACGGCGGCAAGCGCTATATATCCGTCTCTGGGCTGCCTATCTTTGACAAGACAGGGAACTTCGTGGGCTACCGCGGCGTGGGGCGCCACATCACGGAGCGCAAACGTGCCGAACAGGCGCTGATCGATAGCGAGGCCCGTTTCCGTACCTTCGTGGACCACGCGACTGATAGTTTCATGCTCCACAGTGAAGATGGTCGCGTTCTCGATGTGAATCGGAACGCCTGCGAAAGTCTCGGCTATGGCCGGGCCGAACTGGTTGGGACAACTGCGGCCTTGTTCGATCTGGAGATGGATGAAGCGACTTGGCGTAGCAACCGCGAGCGCCTCAAAGCCGGCGAGATCGCTACGGTCGAGAGGCGCTATTGCCGAAAGGACGGCACTGTGTTTCCCGTCGAAGTCCGTATGCGGGAATTCTGCGAAGGCGGCCGGTCACGTATCATTTGCCTGAGCCGCGACATCACCGAACGCAAGCGAACCGCCGAG
Source organism: Bradyrhizobium diazoefficiens (assembly GCF_016616425.1). Classification (NCBI taxonomy): domain Bacteria; kingdom Pseudomonadati; phylum Pseudomonadota; class Alphaproteobacteria; order Hyphomicrobiales; family Nitrobacteraceae; genus Bradyrhizobium; species Bradyrhizobium diazoefficiens. Next base: position 1,561,689 of record NZ_CP067101.1, on the reverse strand, counting down.
ACGTTCCGCGAGATGCAGGCTGAGCTAACACACGCCAATCGCGCGGCGGCAATGGGCCAGGTCACGGCTTCGGTGACACATGAATTAAGCCAACCAATGACCGCGATGCTCTGCAACGCAGAGGCCGCGCTGAACTGGCTGGGAACACAACCTCCGAATTTCGAAAAGACACAGCAGGCGCTCGCATCCATTGTCGCAGAAGCAAAGCGAGGCGGCGAGATCATCAGTTGGATCCGTTCCTTGATCAAGAAAGCTCCCGCGCCGAAGGAGAGCGTCAATGTCAATGATGCGATCCTAGACGTGATCACCATAGCCCGTAACGAGCTGCTCAAACATCATGTCTTGATCCAGACCGAGCTCGCTTCGGGCTTGCCGCTTGTGCAGGGCCATCGCGTTCAGCTGCAACAGGTGGTTCTCAATTTGATCCTCAACGCGATCGAGGCAATGAACTGCGTCGACGTTGGCGGACGAGAGCTGCGGATCAGCACGGCTGCAGATGCCTCAAATCTCGTTGTTGTCGCCGTACGGGATACCGGACCTGGACTTGACGTCGCAATCGTTGACCGTCTGTTCGAGCCCTTCTACACCACCAAGCCGAGCGGGACCGGCATGGGCTTGTCGATTTGCCAATCAATCATCGAGGCGCACGGAGGACGACTTTGGACAGGCGCGAATGAACCACGGGGGGCCGTGTTTCAGTTTAGTCTGCCTTCGGAACAGGAGTGATCCTACGTCCCTTTCAGGAGAGGGCTTTGCGCGGGCAGGAGTTCACGGCCCTCAAACGCAGCCTCCCTATGGATGCATCGTCCCTCGATCATGCAGAATCGCAGCCGCGCAAGGGTCGGCGGGTTCGCTCGCTGGTCAGAGCGGGGAGCATCACGAGGCGGAACGTCCTGATAGTTGCTCGCTTCTCAGAGGGAGAAGAGCTGCCCTAGATGACTCCCGTGACCAAGATCGGCTCATCGCCTGTAAGCGCAACGTGCCACTCTACAAAACTTCGCTTTCGTTAAGGCGAAGACCCAACGTCCTCGCCCGTCACATGACCGCTGGTTGGCAAGTCCGCTTTGGGTCAATCGCGTCTGTTGGCCCTCTGCCAGCCACTTCGGGTCTACTCCAGACTCCGGACATGCCGCTGCATCGCACTAAAGTGAAGCGATGGGCCAACAACCGACGTTAGCTCGCCTCATCACGGGAAGGTCCCGATAGGAGAGAGCAGACGTCCATGCACAGCGCTCCCAACAAAACGAGCGTCCACTCGCCGGCCGTCATGCCCTGCCCCGTAAGTCTCGTTATCGAAAATAGCAGAAGCCACACAGTCGCGGCGCCAACTATTGCGCTCAGAGGTGCCCTGAGTTGCAAGGAGATGAAATGTGCGAGGTAACCGTCGACTGGTCCGGTGACAATCGAGACGACAAGCGAGAACAGGAACGCATAGACGACACCTTCCTCAGGAACTCTTCCCGCGGCTAGCTCGATCAGAACGGCCGATGCTACACAAAGCACGGGGCCGAGGAGCGAGAACACGAGAGTTCTCCTCATTGCACCCACTCGCTGCGGACCGAACGTCTTGTACGTCATGAGCAGCGCGAACGTGATCATCACGACAATTAGTATCGATATCACTGGCATCGATGAATCTCGCTGCAAACCGCAGCCCTTCGTACGCCGGTCAGGTCAACTGGAGACTTGGCGAAATGCTAAAATTTGAGGAACAGGTCGGCTTCGGGTCAAGACCCGAAGACCTCGGTTTGAGCACGATTGGTCCACTGCGCTTTCGGAAGCGGACTTCCGATCGGCCGCTTATAAGTACACGCCCTAGCTCAGCCAGAACTTCGGCGTCGCCGGCTCGAGCCGGCCGCCCACGCGCACGGGCGCGATGCGCAGTGCGAGCCCCGTCGCATCATCGGTCTCCACGGCGACGCCGCTCAGCGTCGCCGCACCTGCTGCCGGCTCGAACCGTCCCGACGGGATTCCCGACGTGAACCTCCGCAGCGGCTCTTCCTTCTGCATGCCGATGATGGAGTCGTAGTCGCCGGTCATGCCGGCTTCCGTCATATAGGCGGTACCGCCGGACAGGATCTGGTGGTCGGCGGTCGGTACGGCGCGCAGGATTAACGCGTCTGCTCAGCCACGCCAGGCCCGGGATGCCGGCCCGGCCGTTGTGGCAAGACGAGAACCAGCACGACGATAGCAGCCAGGATCGCAGCGGTGGCCAAGGGGCGGCTTAAAGCAAGGCCGCCATGGTTCATCGGCTTGTCCAGGAAATCGCCGACCGTGGCTCCCAATGGACGCGTGAGAATGAAGGCAGCCCAAAACAGGAAGACGCGGGAGATTTCCGTCCAGTAATAGAGGGCTGCAAGCACGCCGAGGCCAAGGCAAAAGACGAGCGCGCCGCCCTCATATCCAAGGCCGGTATCGTCCGCCGTCCAATCGCCCAGCGCAGTACCAAGGGTCTGCGAAAAGGTGATCGTGACCCAATAGAAGATCTCCACCCTTGGCGTCGCTACGGTCTGCACGTTGATCGAGCCGAGACTGAAATACCAGATGGCGAGCGAGCCCAACACACATCCGAGCAGGATGGATGAACCTCCCGTGTACCCGATACCTAATGAGCGATCGAACAGATCGGCCATCACAGTGCCCACCGTCGTCGAGGCTACGATCGTCACCCAATAGATCCAGGGGTTGAATCGCCGGACCGATATTTGCGCGATCACGGCCGCAACAAACACGGCAAGGAAGATGCCCGTGCCGATCAAATAGCCTCCATTCTGGGCGTCCGTATCGGCATGCAGCCAGCTCATCGTTACCGCATCGCCACCGGTCTCTCCCAGCGTGGTCGCCAGAATCTTGATCACCCAGAATCCCAGCGTGACGGCGGGGACCTTGCTGACGCCGTCTTGTAAGGTGTCGCTCAACTGCTTCATCATTCCTCTTTCTCTGCCGTGGGGGCCCGCTGTTGTTCTTGGGCGAAGGGCCTTAGCCGTTGAAGAGCTTGAATTGGGCGGGACGTAGGTTCACTCGGTCCTGAGGGCCTCCGCTTTGCGGCTTCGGTCGCTCTCGAAAGTCAGCCAGGCGACGAGTGCACGATGACGGTGAGGAAGGTGAGGCTGGTGTAGATCGTTCCGAGGCCGAGCCACCATATTCACGCGCTTGTGACAGCAGACGCCGAGCGACGCGCCGAGAGGGCGCGTCAGGATATAGGCCAGGGAGAAAGTCAAAACGACATTGCCGCCGAGCGCATAGACGGCTCCGATCGCCGCAATGAATGCGCTAAAGGCGATGACCCCGACATTGAAGCCGAGACCAGGAGGACAGCGAAGCGAAGCTTCGGCTATGCCGCGCGGCTAACTCAACCAGAACTTCGGCGTCGTCGGCTCCAGCCTTCCGCCCACACGCACCGGTGCGATGCGCAGGGCGAGTCCCGTCGCGTCATCCGTTTCCACGGCGACACCGCTGAGCGTTGCCGCACCCGCGGCCGGCTCGAAGCGGCCCGACGGAATCCCGGAAATGAACCTCCGCAGCGGCTCTTCCTTCTGCATGCCGATGATGGAGTCGTAGTCGCCGGTCATGCCGGCATCCGTCATGTAGGCGGTACCGCCGGACAGGATCTGGTGGTCGGCGGTCGGTACATGGGTGTGCGTGCCGACGACGAGGCTGGCGCGGCCGTCGCAGAAGAAGCCGATGCCCTGTTTCTCGCTGCTCGCCTCGCAATGGAAATCGACGACGATGGCATCGGCGGCAACGCCGAGCGGACAGGCGCCGAGCTCACGCTCCAGCGCCGCGAAGGGATCGTCGAACGGGGTCATGAAGACGCGGCCCAAGGCGTTGACGACGAGCGCATGCTTGCCGTTCTTGGTCTCGACCAGCGCGGCGCCGCGGCCGGGCGTGCCGCGCGGATAGTTCGCGGGACGCACCAGGCGCTCGGCGCGCTCGATGAACACCAGTGCCTCACGCTGGTCCCAGGAGTGGTTGCCGAGCGTCACCGCATCGGCGCCGGCATCGAGAAACTCCTGGTAGATCGCTTCCGTAATGCCGAAGCCGCCGGCGGAATTCTCGCCGTTGACGACGACGAAATCGAGCGACCAGTCCTTGACCATGCCGGGCAGATATTCGGCGACAGCATTGCGCCCGCTACGGCCGACGACATCACCCACGAAGAGAATGCGCAACTTCAGAACTCCGGAAATCGAACACGTCCGATTCCGTTAGCACATAATCCAGCGCGACGTCGTGTGATAGCGCCGGAACCGCCTCGATCTCCTGCGCGGCAAAAGCAAGCCCGATACCGACGATCTGCTTGGCTTTGCGCAAATGCGCGAAGGTGAAATCGTAATGCCCGGCGCCATAGCCGATGCGGTGGCCGAGGCGGTCGAACGCCGCCAGCGGCGTCAGCATGATGTCGGGGACGACCTCGGCCGCCGCAGGCGACGGCTCGGGAATGCCGAGCGGGCCGAGCATCAGCCGGTCGTTCGGATGGAAGATGCGAAAGATCAGCGACTGCCCGCGCGCGCTGACGCAAGGTAGCGCCAGCTTCGCGCCTTCCTCGGCGAGCTTTCTCATCAGCGGTAGCGGATCGATCTCGCTGCGGATCGGCGAATAGCCGGAGATGATGCTGCCGGGCAGCAGCCTGAACGGCAGCCCGCGCTTGGCCAGCTTTGCGGCGGCGGCAGCGCGCTTCTTCTCGCTCAACGCGTCGCGCGCCGCGAGGGCTTTGGCACGGAGATCGGCTTTGGTGTTGGACATGCGCGCTTTCCCCCGAAAGTCGAAGTCTTGCTCCGCCGTCATCGCCCGCGAATGCGGGCGATCCAGTATTCCAGAGACGCAAGTGCTAGACCTCGACGCCGCGGCGTACTGGATGCCCCGCCTGCGCGGGGCATGACACTGCCGGTTTGTCGTAGACGGCCATTCGACAAGAACGCATTTCAAGCAAACAGTGCGAAGCCGCGTACGCCGTTGAAGCACTCGATCCCGGAGTTCCCTACGAAAGTAGGTGGGCACCATATGTCCGGGCCCACGGGCCCGGCCAGGGACAGTTCCCTAAAGGATCGATAAGGCCCCGGGGATATATGGCTCCTGACGCACGTCGCAGCCTCGCTTTCGCAATCTAACAACGATACTGACGAATCGCCAGCCCGGCGAGAGCATCGGTGCAGCCAAGGCGGAGGTGCGCTCCCTCCCCCGCTCGCGGGGGAGGGGTTGGGGAGAGGGTGTCTCCTCAGGCGAGAATCCCCAAGAGGCAAGAGCCCTCGCCCGCGCCTTCGGCGCGACCTCTCCCGCAAGGTTGAGCCTGCCGCCAGATCGAGGACGATAACTCAGTGCGTCTTCCGCGGCCCTACCCGATCGCAATCCCGTTGCCGACCGTGCGGTTCAGCACCTGGGTCGACTTCTCGATGCGTTCGGCCGCCGCGTTCAGGGCATTCACCACCGCGGTCTGGGTCATCCGGGCGCGCTCGACCGCAGCATTGCGGAAATCGCGCAGCTCCGTCAGCTCCTGCTCCAGGCTTCGGACGCGGTTGCTGGTGTCGACCAGTTCGTCGCAGACGGTCAGCGCCGCCATCACGGTGAGGCGCGCGTCGCCGATCTCGCCAAATTTTCCGCGCAGCGACTGGATCCGCGTCTCCAGGCTCTCGGCGAGCTTGAGCAACCGCACCTCCTGGCCCTCCTCGCAGGCCATGCGGTATTGCCGGCCATTGATGGTGACGTTGATGTGGCTCATCCGTCCTCTCCGGTATCGAGCACCGAGCGTATCGTGACGATTGCGGAATCCAGCCGGTCGGATATCTCGCGATTGGTGCGCTCGAGCTTGCGCGCCTTCACCAGCGCGCCGTCGAGCTCGTCGGCAAGCCGCGAGCGGTCCGCGCCGAGCGCCTGGATCCGCGCCGCGAGTTCGTTCTCGTCGCGATCGGCATCGCGCCGCCGCTCCACCGCGCTTTCGAGCGCGTCGAGCGCCGCCGTGAGCCTGCGGGTCGCAATCTCGATCTCGACGGCGGATGATTCCGTCATGGCAGAGCTGTTGGACACGCGATCGTTCATGCAGTCAGCGGCGGAACCTGGCGGCCTTTGCCCAGTGGCCTTTTCCTGGGGCTTGCCGTCCGGCAAAAGACTCGGTTCGGCAAGCGGTTAGAAGCAGAAATTTACGTGGCAAGCTAGCCCAGCGCAACGCCGCCGCGAAACTATGCACCGATCAATCGGGACGAGGTCGGGCCGATCCGCCGGTTCCTCCCGGGCACGATCCCGGCGGAAAACTGCTCTCCACACAGGCAACTTTTTACGGCCAAACCGGCTTTCGATTGCCTTGGACTCCCGAAACCGAGATGCTATCCCACCCCCCACCTCCCGTGGCTGCCAGGCTCGATCCGGCGCGGCGCGCACGGCCATCAAGCATCTCATTTCAGACGGATTTTCATCATGATGCAGCTCGATGCCACCCGTACGGCATATACGCAGGTCGACCACACCCGTATGGCCAACGCGATCCGCGGCCTTGCGATGGACGCTGTCGAGAAGGCGAAATCGGGTCATCCCGGCCTGCCGATGGGTGCCGCCGACATCGCCACCGTGCTGTTCACGCAGGTCCTGAAATTCGACGCTGCCGCGCCCGCCTGGCCGGACCGCGACCGCTTCGTGCTCTCGGCCGGCCATGGCTCGATGCTGCTCTATTCGCTGCTTTACCTCACTGGCAATTCCGAGATGACGCTGGACCAGATCAAGCAGTTCCGCCAGGTCGATTCGCTCACCCCCGGACACCCCGAGAACTTCCGCACCAAGGGCATCGAGACCACGACCGGACCGCTCGGCCAGGGCATCTCGACCGCGGTCGGCATGGCGCTTGCCGAGAAGATGCTGGCCGCCGAGTTCGGCAAGAAGATCGTCGACCACCACACCTATGTGCTCGCCTCCGACGGCGACCTGATGGAAGGCGTGTCGCAGGAGGCGATCGCGATGGCCGGGCACTGGAAGCTCAACAAGCTGATCGTGCTCTACGACGACAACGGCATCTCGATCGACGGGCCCACCTCGATCGCCGATTCCGTCGACCAGGTGAAGCGCTTCAAGTCGGCCGGCTGGGCCGCCGAGAAGATCGACGGCCATGACCAGGCGGCGATCGCCGACGCCATCGCGCGCGCGAAGAAATCCAACAAGCCGACGCTGATCGCCTGCCGTACCACCATCGGTTTCGGCGCGCCGCACAAGGCCGGCACGTCGAAGGCGCATGGCGAGGCGCTCGGCGCCGAGGAACTCAAGGCCGCCAAGGAAAATCTCGGCATCTCGCTCGAGCCGTTCACGGTGCCCGACGATGTGCTGAAGGCGTGGCGCGAAGCCGGCAGCCGCGGCGCCGCGGCACGCCAGGAGTGGGAAGCACGCCTTGGCGAACTCGGTAGCCGCAAGCGCGCAGAGTTCGAGCGCCGCCTGCGCCATGAACGTCCCGCATCGCTCGCAAAGGCCGTGCGCGCGTACAAGAAGGAATTGCTCGAAAAGCCGATGACTGCGGCGACCCGCAAATCCTCGGAAGCCGTGATCGAAGTGATCGCCGGCGCCATGCCGATGGAGTTTCTGGCCGGCTCGGCCGACCTCACCGGCTCCAACAACAACAAGGCGAAATCGGCGACCGCCTTCTCGGCGAAGACACCGAAGGGCCGCTTCATTCACTACGGCATCCGCGAGCACGGCATGGCCGCAGCGATGAACGGCATCTTCCTGCACGGCGGCTTCGCCCCGAATGGCGCGACCTTCCTGGTATTCACCGACTACGCACGGCCCGCGATGCGCCTCGCCGCCCTCATGGGCGCCTGTGTCGTCTACGTGATGACCCATGATTCCATCGGCCTCGGCGAAGACGGCCCGACCCATCAGCCGGTCGAGCATCTCGCCGCGCTCCGCGCCATCCCGAACATGCGCGTGTTCCGCCCCTGCGATTCCATCGAAGTCGCCGAGTGCTGGGAGCTCGCGCTCAACCGCATCGATGGCCCGACGGTACTGGCGCTGACGCGCCAGAATCTGCCGCAGCTGCGTACCACCGTGCCGAACGACAATCCCTGCGCGGCCGGCGCCTATGAGCTGGTCGCAGCCCAAGGCGAAGCCAAGGCAACGCTGTTCGCCTCCGGCTCTGAGGTCGAGATCGCGGTCGCCGCCCAGAAGCAGCTCGCCGAGCGCGGCATCGCGTCACGGGTGGTCTCTGTTCCCTCGCTCGAGCTGTTGTTAGCGCAACCAGAGGCCGAGCGCGCCGCAATCATCGGCAACGCGCCGGTCAAAGTGGCGATCGAAGCCGCGGTGCGCTGGGGCTGGGATGCCGTGATCGGCCAGGATGGCGAATTCGTCGGCATGCATTCCTTCGGCGAAAGCGGCCCTGCCAAGGAGCTTTACAAGCATTTCGGCATTACTGCCGAGGCTGCGGTCAGCGCTGTGCTGAAGCGCGTTTCCTGAGAGTTGAGCTTGCCCCAAAAAAGGACTACGTAATCTTCCATATGATCAAGCACCGCCCGGCCGAACCGGGCGTCCGCCTCTAAAAAACCCTCGCAGGCGCGCATAGCGCGTTGTGCGGGATGACAACGGTCATTGAAGGAGACGAAACATGGCAGTCCGCGTGGCAATCAACGGTTTTGGCCGCATCGGCCGCAACGTCCTGCGGGCGATCGCCGAGTCAGGACGCAAGGACATCGAGGTCGTCGGCATCAACGACCTCGGCCCGGTGGAGACCAACGCCCACCTGCTCCGTTTCGATAGCGTCCATGGCCGCTTCCCCGGCACCGTCACCGTCGAAGGTGACTCGATCAGCCTCGGCAACGGCAAGATCAAGGTGAGCGCCGAGCGCGATCCCTCGAAGCTGCCCTGGAAGGATCTCGGCGTCGACATCGCGCTGGAATGCACGGGCATCTTCACCTCGAAGGACAAGGCCTCCGCGCACCTGACCGCCGGCGCCAGGCGCGTGCTGGTCTCCGCGCCCGCCGACGGCGCCGACGCCACCATCGTCTACGGCGTCAACCACGAGACGCTGACCAGGGATCACCTGGTCGTCTCCAACGGCTCCTGCACCACCAACTGCCTGGCGCCGGTTGCCAAGGTGCTGAACGATCTCGTCGGCATCGAGACCGGTTTCATGACCACGATCCACGCCTATACCGGCGACCAGCCGACGCTGGACACGCTGCACAAGGATCTCTACCGCGGCCGCGCGGCTGCGATGTCGATGATCCCGACCTCGACCGGCGCTGCGAAAGCGATCGGCCTCGTGCTGCCCGAACTGAAGGGCAAGCTCGACGGCGTCGCAATCCGCGTGCCGACGCCCAACGTCTCGGTCGTCGACCTCAAGATCGTCGCCAAGCGCGCCACCGATGCGAAGGAGGTCAACGCGGCGATGAAGCGTGCCAGCGAGCAGCAGCTCAAGGGCGTCCTCGGCTACACCAACGCGCCCAACGTTTCGATCGACTTCAACCACGACCCGCACTCCTCGACCTTCCACGAGGACCAGACCAAGGTGCAGAACGGCACGCTGGTGCGCGTGATGTCCTGGTACGACAACGAGTGGGGCTTCTCGAACCGCATGGCGGACACTGCCGTCGCGATGGGCAAGGTGATCTAAGCTGGGTCTCGTGTCCCGGACGCGGAGCAGCGCTCTTGCGCTGCCCCGCAGAGCCGGGACCCATCTCAACCGCGGGACTCGCCGCAACGTGGGTCCCGGTTCTGCACAGCGGCACCACGCGCCGCTGGTAGAGCCCGGGACAAGGGCCTCCGATGACCAACAAATTCCGCACCCTCGACGACGTCGACGTGAAGGGCAAACGCATGCTGCTGCGCGTCGATCTCAACGTGCCCATGGACAACGGCCGCGTCAGCGACACGACCCGGCTCGAGCGCGTCGCGCCGACCATCACCGAAATCTCGGACAAGGGCGGCAAGGTCATCCTGCTCGCTCATTTCGGCCGGCCGAAGGGGCGCGATACCAAGGAATCGCTCAGACCCGTCGCCGGAGCCCTGGCCAAGGTCGTGAACAAGCCCGTTGCGTTCGCCGATGACTGCATCGGCGAGCCCGCAGCCAAGGCCGTCGCGGACTTGAAGGACGGCGACATCCTGTGCCTGGAGAACACCCGCTTCCACAAGGAAGAGGAGAAGAACGATCCCGCCTTCGTCGCGGAATTGGCAAGGCTCGGCGACATTTGGGTCAATGACGCGTTCTCGGCCGCGCATCGCGCCCACGCCTCGACCGAAGGCCTCGGCCACAAGCTGCCGGCCTATGCCGGCCGCACCATGCAGGCCGAGCTCGACGCGCTGGAAAAGGCGCTGGGCTCGCCGACCAAGCCGGTCATCGCGATCATCGGCGGCGCCAAGGTCTCGACCAAGATCGACCTGCTCGAAAACCTCGTGAGCAAGGTCGATGCGCTGGTGATCGGCGGCGGCATGGCCAACACCTTCCTGCACGCCCAGGGCGTCGCGGTCGGCAAGTCGCTGGCCGAGAAGGATCTCGCCGCCACCGCGCTGCGCATCATGGAGAAGGCGGAAGCCGCCAACTGCGCCATCATCCTGCCGGTCGACGCAACCGTTGCCTATCACTTCGCCGCCAACGCGCCGTCGCACGCCTATGGGCTCGATGCGATCCCCGCCGACGGCATGATCCTCGATGTCGGCCCGCAGTCGATCGCCCGCGTGCACGCCGCGATCGACGACGCGGCAACCTTGGTCTGGAACGGACCCTTGGGCGCGTTCGAGATGCAGCCGTTCGACCGCGGCACGGTCGCGGCCGCCAAGCACGCTGCCGAGCGCACCAAGGCCAAGAAGCTGATCTCGATCGCGGGCGGCGGCGACACCGTCGCGGCGCTCAACCAGGCCCATGTGGCCGGTGACTTCACTTATGTCTCGACCGCCGGTGGCGCGTTCCTCGAATGGATGGAAGGCAAGCCCCTGCCTGGCGTCGAGGTCTTGCGCATCAAGTAAGCCAGATCAGCGCGTAATCAGCGGCCTTGCAGGGCCCGAAGGGAGAAAAAGACAGATGGCTCGGATCACGTTACGTCAATTGCTCGATCATGCAGCAGAGAACGACTACGGCGTCCCGGCTTTCAACATCAACAATATGGAGCAGGCGCTGGCGATCATGGACGCGGCCAACCAGGTCGACTCGCCCGTCATCATCCAGGCCTCGCGCGGTGCGCGCTCCTACGCCAACGACATCATGCTCAAGCACATGATGGACGCGGTGACCGAGATCTATCCGCACATTCCGGTCTGCGTGCATCTCGACCACGGCAACGAGCCTGCGACCTGCATGACCGCGATCCAGGCCGGCTTCACCTCCGTCATGATGGACGGCTCGCTGAAGGCGGACGGCAAGACCCCCGGCGACTGGGGCTACAATGTCGGGGTCACCAAGACCGTGACCGACATGGCCCATCTCGGCGGCATCTCGGTGGAAGGCGAGCTCGGCGTGCTCGGCTCGCTCGAAACCGGCATGGGCGACAAGGAAGACGGCCACGGCGCCGAAGGCAAGCTCAGCCACGACCAGCTCCTGACCAACCCGGACGAGGCCGTGAAGTTCGTCCAGGAGACCAAGGTCGACGCGCTCGCGATTGCGATGGGGACTTCGCACGGTGCTTACAAATTTACCCGCAAGCCGGACGGCGATATTCTCGCCATGAACGTGATCGAGGAAATCCACCGCAAGCTGCCGAACACGCATCTCGTCATGCATGGTTCGTCCTCGGTGCCGCAGGACCTCCAGGACATCATCAACACCTATGGCGGCAAGATGAAGCCGACCTGGGGCGTGCCTGTTACCGAGATCCAGCGCGGCATCAAGCACGGCGTGCGCAAGATCAACATCGACACCGACAACCGCATGGCGATGACCGGCCAGATCCGCAAGGTGCTCAAGGACAGCCCGGAAGAGTTCGACCCGCGCAAATATCTGAAGCCGGCGATGGAAGCCATGACCAAGCTGTGCAAGCAGCGCCTCCAGGAGTTCAACACCGCCGGCCAGGCCTCCAAGATCAAGAGGGTCCTGACCACCGCCGAGATGGCCAAGCGCTACGCCAAGGGCGAGCTGGACCCCCGCGTGGCGTAAGCGATCGCAGGCACCTTTCTCCCGTCATTCCGGGGCGCGCGGAGCGCGAGCCCGGAATCCATGGTGCCACCATCGCCGCGGATCGATGGATTCCGGGCTCGCGCCAAGGGGCGCGCCCCGGAATGACCTGACCTCCCCCCTTACCCTGCGACGAACGTTAACTCGGCAATTGCCCGAGAACGGTCTATTTTCACGGGCAAGGGCAGAATCGTTTTGGGAGGACCTCTCGATGAATCTGACTGAGCTCAACAGGATCGCGACCGCCATGGTGGCGCCCGGCAAGGGTATCCTCGCCGCCGACGAATCCTCCGGCACCATCAAGAAGCGCTTTGACGCGATCGGCGTGGATTCGACCGAAGACAACCGCCGCGACTATCGCGAAATGCTGTTCCGCTCCAGGGAGGCCATGAGCCAGTACATTTCCGGCGTGATCCTCTATGACGAGACGATCTGGCAGGATGCCAAGGACGGCACGCCGCTGGTCAGGCTGATCGAGGAGAGCGGCGCCATTCCCGGCATCAAGGTCGACGAAGGCACGCAAGCCCTGCCGATGTGCCCGGGTGAAACAGTCACTGTCGGGCTCGACAAGCTCGCCGACCGGCTGAAGAGATATTACGAACGCGGCGCGCGCTTCGCCAAATGGCGCGCGGTGATCGACATCGGCAGCGGGATCCCCTCGATGACCGCGATCAGCGTCAACGCCCATGCGCTGGCGCGCTACGCCGCGCTGTGTCAGGCCGCGCAGATCGTGCCGATCGTCGAGCCGGAAGTGCTGATGGACGGCGATCACGACATCGACCGCTGCTATGAGGTGACGAACCGCGTGCTCAACAAGACGTTTCAGGAATTGCGCGTGCAGCGCGTCGCACTCGAAGGCATGGTGCTCAAGCCCAACATGGCGATCTCAGGCAAGAAATGCGCAAAGCAGGCCTCCGTCGAGGAGGTCGCAGAGAAGACCTTGCGCCTCCTGAAGGCCTGCGTGCCCGCGGCCGTGCCCGGCATCGCCTTCCTCTCCGGCGGCCAGTCGGACGAGGAGGCGACCGCACATCTCAACGCCATGCACCAGCTTGGCCCGCTGCCCTGGGGCCTGACCTTCTCCTACGGCCGCGCGCTGCAGGCCGCGCCGCAGAAGGCCTGGTCCGGCAAGGCCGAGAACGTCGCGGCCGGACAGCGCGCCTTCAGCCATCGCGCGCGGATGAACGGCCTCGCCTCCAGGGGCGAATGGCAAAGCAGCCTGGAAAAGAAGGCAGCCTAGATCTTGTCGAACAAACCGCCTCCGCCGCGCCCGGCGCCGCGTCTCTATCTCGCGACGCCTGTCGTCGATGATCCCGCTGCGCTCGTCGCCGAGCTGCCGGGCCTGCTCGCCTCCGCCGATGTCGCGGCCGTGCTGCTGCGGCTGAAGGAGAGCGACCAGCGCACCATGATCTCGCGCATCAAGGCGCTGGCGCCGCCGGTCCAGAAGACGGGTGCCGCGCTGCTGGTCGACGGCCACGCCGAGCTGGTCGCGCGCGGCGGTGCCGATGGTGCGCACCTCTCGAGCCTTGCCGCGCTGGAAGAGGCGGCGCCGTCCCTCAAGCCGGACCGCATCGCCGGCGTCGGCGGGCTTGCCACGCGTCACGATTCCATGAGTGCGGGCGAGATGGGCGCCGACTACGTGCTGTTCGGCGAGCCCGATAAGAAAGGCCAACGACCTTCGTCTCAGGCGATTGCCGAGCGGCTGGACTGGTGGGCCGAGCTGTTCGAGCCGCCCTGCGTCGGCTTTGCCATGTCGCTGGAAGAAGCCCACGACTTCGCCGCCAGCGGCGCCGATTTCGTGCTGGTCGGCGACTTCATCTGGTCCGATCCGCGCGGGCCCAAGGCCGCATTGATCGAGGCGGACGCTGCGATCAAGAAGGCCCATGCGACGGCGACGGCTCAGGAGCACGGCTAGCGCCCGACATGAAGCTCCCTTGCATCACCATGCTGGCCACGCTGCTGCTCACAGTGCCCGCGGCCGCGCAGCTCCAGATCACCCCGCCGGCGGCAACGCCGAGCACGGCGCCTGCGAAACCGAAGCCCAAGCCGCACACGATCACCAAAAAGAAGGAGGCCGCGCCGGCGCCGAAGCCTTCGGCTTCGCCCAAGCCGTCGCCCTCGCCCAAGCCGGCCGAGACCGTGATCCCCGCGCCGCCGACCGACAATTCGAATGTCGATCTGGTGTTCGGCGCCTATCAGCGCGGCCAATACAAGACGGCGTTCGACCTCGCCACCGCCCGCGCGCAAGGAGGCGATCCCAAGGCGATGACCATGCTTGGCGAGCTCTATTCCAACGCCATGGGCATCCGGCGCGACTACGCCAAGGCGGCCGAATGGTACAAGCGCGCCGCCGATGCTGGCGATCGCGAGGCGATGTTCGCGCTCGCCATGCTGCGCATTTCGGGCCGCGGCGGCCCGGTCGACAAGAACGAAGCGGTGAAGCTGATGGCGTCCGCCGCCAAGCTCGGCGAGCCCAAGGCGGCCTATAACCTCGCTCTGCTCTACCTCGACGGTCAGACCCTGCCGCAGGACGTCAAGCGTTCCGCCGAGCTGTTGCGCCAGGCCGCCGATGCAGGCCTGCCCGAGGCGCAATACGCGCTCGCGACCTTCTACAAGGAAGGCACCGGCGTGCCGAAGGACCCGGAACGCGCGGTGCGGCTGCTTCAGGCTGCCTCGCTCGCCAACAATGTCGACGCCGAGGTCGAATATGCCATCGCCATGTTCAACGGCACCGGCACGCCGAAGAACCAGCCGGCTGCTGTCGCGTTGCTCCGCAAGGCATCCCGCCAGGGCAGCGCGATCGCGCAGAACCGGCTGGCGTGGGTGCTGATCAACGGCGTGGGCGCACCCGTCGACAAGATCGAGGGCTTCAAATGGCATCTGGTGGCCAAAACGGGCGGCAAGGGGGACCCGGAGCTCGACAAGCAATTGTCCGACCTGCCGGCCGAGGACCGCGCCAAGGCCGAGGCCGCCGCCAAAAAATGGCTCGGGACCCAATGACTTGACCCAGCGACTTGACGTTGGGCCCCCCGCAGGGCACCCAATCCCTCCAACAGGCGCGATGTCGCTGCCTTTCCCCCGATCAGACCGAAAGCTCATGCTGTACTCCGCCACTATCAACGTCATGGTCAAGGCCGCGCGCCGTGCCGGCCGCAGTCTGAAGCGCGATCTCGGCGAGATCGAGCATCTCCAGGTCTCGCTGAAGGGGCCGGCAAATTTCGTCTCGCTCGCCGACAAGCGCGCCGAGGAGATCCTCTATCAGGACCTCGCCAAGGCCCGCCCCGGCTACGGCTTCATCGGCGAGGAAGGCGGCATGCGCGAGGGCACCGACAAGAGCCATACCTGGATCGTCGATCCCTTAGACGGCACCACCAACTTCCTGCACGGCATCCCGCAATTCGCGATCTCGATCGGCCTTTCGCGCGAGGGCACGGTGATCGCGGGCGTGATCTACAATCCCGCCAATGACGAGCTCTACATCGCCGAGCGCGGCAAGGGCGCCTTCCTCAACGACCAGCGCCTGCGGGTGGCCGGGCGCCGCCAGCTCAGCGAATGCGTGGTGGCCTGCGGCCTGCCCCATCTCGGCCGCGGCGACCACGAGGAATTCCGCCGCGAGATGACCGCGATCCAGGACCGCGTTGCGGGCCTGCGCCGCTTCGGCGCCGCCTCGCTCGATCTCGCCTTCGTCGCCGCCGGCCGCCTCGACGGCTACTGGGAGCGCAATCTGTCGCCCTGGGACATCGCGGCCGGGCAGATCATGGTTCGCGAAGCCGGCGGCACGGTGAGCGATATCGACACGTCCGGCGATGCGCTGACCACGGGCCACGTGGCGTGCGGCAACGAGTTCGTGCATGGCGAATTGGTGAAGATTTTGCGGAAGGCGGCGTAAGGCGCGGCCTCGTCATTCCGGGGCGTGCCTGTTGGCGCGAGCCCGGAATGACGCCAAGAACCGTCAGGGGCCCGCGTTCACCGGCGCCGGCGGCCCGTAGGCCTCGCCCTCCTTCGCCACCGCCTTCTCCCGATCGCCCGCCAGCACGCGCTGCACCGAGACGAAGAACACCGGCACCATCAAGAGCGCCAGGATCACCACTGCGATCATGCCGCCCATCACGATGGAGCCGAGCGCTTGCTGGCTGGCGCCGCCGGCGCCGTGGGCGATCGCCATCGGCAGCACGCCGCAGATGAAGGCAAGGCCGGTCATCAGAATCGGGCGGAAACGCAGGCGGCAGGCCTCGATGGTGGCTTCCACCAGCGGCTTGCCTTCCTTGCGCAGGTCCTTCGCGAATTCGATGATCAGGATCGCGTCCTTCGCCGCAAGGCCGATAATCGTGATCAGGCCGACGGTGAAATAGACGTCGTTGGGCAGGCCGCGCAGCATCGCCGCAATCACCGCACCGACGATGCCGAGCGGCACCGTGAGCAGCACCGCGAGCGGAATGGTCCAGCTCTCGTAGAGTGCGGCGAGGCACAGGAACACCACGAACACCGACAGAGCGAGCAGGAACGGCGCCTGTGAGCCCGACAGTTTCTCCTGGAGCGACTGCCCGGTCCAATCATAGCCGAAGCCGCGCGGCAGTCTGCCCGCGAGCCGCTCCATCTCGGCAATCGCATCGCCCGAGGTGAAGCCGGGCCTGGCTTCGCCGGAGATGCGCACCGCGGGATAATAGTTGAAGCCGGCGATCTGCGTCGGCCCCCGCCCCCATTCGACCGTGGCAAAGGACGAGAACGGCACCAGCTGTCCCCGGCTGTTCTTGACGTTGTAGTTGAGAATGTCCTCCGTCCGCATGCGGTCGTGCGCCTCCGCCTGCACCACGACGCGCTGCATGCGGCCGCGGTTCGGGAAGTCGTTGATGTAGTTCGAGCCGAGATTGGTCGAGATCGTGTTGTTGATGTCCTCGAAGGTGACGCCGAAAGCGCCGGCCTTCTCGCGGTCGATGACGAGATTGACCACGCCCGCCTCCGGCAGGCCCTCGATATACACCTTCTGAAGCACGGGGCTGGCATTGGCCTCCGCGATCAACTGGTCGGCGGCGCGCATCAAGGCCGAATAGCCCTTCTGGCCGCGGTCCTGGAGGCGGAACGAGAAGCCCGAGGAGTTGCCGAGATTGTCGATCGGCGGCGGCTGCAGCGCCGCGATCTTCGCATCGCGGATCGACGAGAGATCGCGGTTGATGTCGTTGACGATCGCCGCGGCGGAATCCTTCGGCCCGCGCTCGGACCAGTCCTTCAGCGTGATGAAGGCCTGCGCGGTGTTCATACCCTGACCGGAGAAGCTGAAGCCGGTGAGGAAGGTGACATCCTTCACGCCGGGACGTCCGGCGAGATATTTCTCGACCTTCTCGATCACGGCCTCGGTGCGGGCGTAGGACGAATCCGACGGCGTCTGCACGTCGGTGGTGACGAAGCCCTGGTCGTCGACGGGCAGGAAGCCGCCCGGGAGATTGACGAAAGCCCAGGACAGACCAACCAGGAGCGCGACATAGACCAGCATCAGGCGGCCGGTGCGCTTCAGCGAGAAGCCGACGGTGCGCGAATAGCCTTGCTTGCCGCCTTCGAGCACGCGGTTGAACCAGCCGAACACGCCTCGCTTCGCATGACCGTGGCCGGCCGCGACGGGCTTGAGCAAGGTCGCGCACAGCGCCGGCGTCAGCGACAGCGCCAGGAAGGCGGAGAAGCCGATCGCGGCGACCATGGTCACCGAGAACTGGCGGTAGATGATGCCGACCGAGCCGGGGAAGAACGCCATCGGCACGAACACCGCCATCAGCACCAGCGTGATTCCGATGATGGCGCCCGATATCTGCGACATCGCCTTGCGCGTCGCCTCCTTCGGCGGCAGGCCTTCCTCGGCCATGATCCGCTCGACGTTCTCGACCACGACGATGGCATCGTCGACGAGGATGCCGACCGCGAGCACCATGCCGAACATCGAGAGCATGTTGATGGAGTAGCCGGCGAGCAGGAGCGTGGTGCAGGCGCCCAGAAGCGCCACCGGCACCACGATGGTCGGGATGATGGTGTAGCGGATGTTCTGGAGGAACAGGAACATCACCACGAACACCAGCACCACCGCTTCGACCAGCGTCGACAGCACCTTCTCGATCGAGGCCTCGACCACGGGCGTGATGTTGTAGGGGATCTCGTAAGTGATATTGGCAGGGAAGAAGCGCGACAGCTCCTTCATCTTCGCTTCGACCGCGCTCGCGGTCGCCAGCGCGTTGCCGGTCGGCGACATCAACACCGAAAGGCCGGCGGTCGGCTTGCCGTTCAATCGCGTGTTGAACTGGTAGCTGAGGCCACCGACCTCGATGCGCGCGACGTCGCGCAGGCGCACGGTGGAACCGTCGGCATTGGCCCGCAGGATGATGGCGCCGAATTCATCCGGCGAGGAGAGCTGGCCCTTGACCAGCACCAGCGCGGAAGTGCGCTGGCTCGACGTCGACGGCTCGGCCCCGATGCTGCCCGAGGCGACCTGCGCGTTCTGCGCGGCAATGGCCTTGTTGACGTCGTCCGCGGTGAGCCCGTAGCCGACGAGCTTGGCCGGATCGACCCAGATACGAAGCGAGCGCTCGGTCGAATAGAGCGTGGCGCGGCCGACGCCGGGAATGCGGCGGATCTCGCCCAGCACGTTGCGGATCATGAAGTCGCCGAGACCGACCTCATCCAGGCTGCCGTCGGTCGAGCTCAGCGTGATGATCTGAAGCACCGCGCTGGAGGCTTCCTCGACCAGGATGCCCTGCTGCATCACCGCGCGGGGCAGGCGCGCCTCGACGCGCTTGATGCGGTTCTGGACCTCCACCGAGGCGTCGTTGGTATCGGTGCCGGGCACGAAATTGGCGATGATCTCGACCTGGCCGAGCGAATCGCTGGTCGATTCGAAATTGAGGATGCCGGAGGCGCCGTTGAGCTCCTCCTCGATCAGCCTCGTCACGCTGTTGTAGAGATTTTCGGGCGAGGCGCCGGGATAGCTGGTCGAGATCGAGATCGAAGGCGGCGCGATGATCGGATATTGCGCGATCGGCAGCAACGGCACGGCAATCGCGCCGATCAAGCAGATGAACAGCGCGACGACCCAGGCGAAAATCGGCCTGTCGATAAAGAAGCTCGCCATGACGCTTTACTGCATCATCTGCGCGCGTTGACTTTCCACGATGACCTTGGCCTCGGCCCAGGATTGCGGCTTGACCTTGTCGCCGGCCGCGAACTTCTGGAAGCCTTCGACGACGACCTTGTCACCGGCCTTCAGGCCGTCCGTGACGAACCAGACGCCATCCTGCACCGAGCCGGTACGCACCGGCTGCACTGCGACGCGGTGATCGTCCTTGACGACGAAGACTTCGCTGCCGCCGCCACCATTGCGCTGAATCGCCTGCTGCGGCACCGCGATGGCGTCGCTGTCGATGCCCTGCTCGATCCGTACGCGGACATACATGCCGGGCAGCAGTTCGCGGTGCAAATTGGGAAATTCGCCGCGCAGTGTCACTTGCCCGGTATTGGCATCGACCTTGGCATCGGAGAACAGGAGCTTGCCGTTCAGCGGGTAAACCGTGTTGTCGTCGAGCACGAGGCGCACCTTGGCGGCATCGGGCGCGATGCGCTCGAGCTCGCCGCTCGCGAAGGCGCGGCGGAGCTGATTGAGTTCATTCACCGACTGGGTGAAGTCGGCGTAGATCGGATCGAGCTGCTGAATGGTCGCGAGATTGGTCTCGTTCTGCACCGCAAGCGCACCCTCGCTGACCAATGCGGCGCCGACGACCCCGTCGATCGGCGCCCGCACGGTGGCGTAGTCGAGATTGAGCTTTGCCCGCGCAAGGTCGGCCTTGCGGCCCTCGACCTCGGCATGAGCCTGGCGCTCGGCCGCGATCGCCTTCTCGTTCTCGGCTTCAGGAGCGGCGCGCTGGCTGGTCAGCGTGGCGATGCGGTGTGCCTGCTGTTTGGCCTGCATTAGCGCAGCTTCCGCCTTTGCAAGCGCAGCCTCGTTGGCCGCCACCTCGACCTCGAACGGACGCGGATCGATGCGGTAGAGCGGATCGCCTGCCTTCACTTCGCTGCCCTGGTGGAACAAGCGCTCGACCACGATGCCCGAAACGCGGGGCCGAACATCGGAGACCCGCGTCGGCGCGATACGGCCAGGAAGTTCCCGCACTATGGCACGGGGCTGCGGCCTCACGGTGACGACGCTGACGTCTGGTTCAGGCGGTTGTGCCTCGGCGATTGCAGAACTTGATTCGTCGCAGCCCGCAAGCAGCGGCGCCGCGACCGCGAGCATTATGGCCATGCAGGCGGATCGCGCATGAAGTGCTAGCATAAGGTTAGTTGCCCCGTTCAATTCATCGCTCTCAGGCTTCCGGTAAGCTCCGGTCAGTCTGATTTGAAAAAGAAAATAAACGGTGATTGCTGCGACGCAATGAGCGTATCGGCGGCTCAATGTCACACAAACTATGTCTTTGACAAAACGACCGCTTTTGAGAGTCACTCGATCGTGAGTCAGGTTCCATCCCGACGCACTGCGACAGAAGATCGCAAATACTCCGCAGCAGCTTTCATCCGATAGTGGCAATCCAGTCGTCGCGATCGAGCCGGTCGAACAGCTGCGAGCCGGAGCGACGGTGACGATTTGCATGAAGAATCGCCCCCTTGGGCGCGAGCCACGACCGCACGCGCGTCATTAGCTTGCGCAATTCATCGGCTGGGACCGAGCACGTCGGCGAAGGATCGCGGCGCGGATCGCGACCTCTGGCAGCGGCACGCGTTCGGCAGTTCCGATGATCCGGAAACGACGCTCGTGCCCCTCCCGAATGGCGAACTTCTGCAGATAACTTCTGCAGATAACAGGCTATCAAAGCGCCGCTTCCGGTCCGGGTTCCCCCGGCCGTCCCCGAAATCGGCGCATCCGGCGCTTTTTTTGGGCCGGCGCTGTGCCATAGTGCGCCCGCAAGCAAGCTTTCGTAATGGATGATACCGGCCATGCCGTCAGGCACTTCGTCCCGTTCCACCATGGATATCGAGTATACCAAACTGTCCTCGCCCAGCGTCTTCCTGGTGCGGATGCTGGTCTTCCTGGTGCTATGCGCGCTGGTGGGCGTGGTGCTCTACAAGCAGATCATCCAGGCCTTTTTTGCCAATCCCGGGCTGAATGCCCTGATCGGGGCGGTGCTTTTCATCGGCATCGTGCTGGCCTTCCGCCAGGTCATCCGGCTCTACCCCGAGGTCTCCTGGGTCAACAATTTCCGTATCGCCGATCCCGGCCTGGCGCCGGCCCGGCACCCGAAACTGCTGGCGCCGATGGCGGCGATCCTCGGCGGCGAGCGCTCCGGGCGGATCTCGATCACCCAGACCACCATGCGGCATCTGCTCGATTCGATCGCGACCCGCCTGGATGAAGCCCGCGACATCTCGCGCTACATGACCGGCCTCCTGGTCTTCCTCGGCCTGCTCGGCACCTTCTGGGGCCTGATCGAGACGGTCGGCTCGGTCGGCAAGGTGATCGACGGGCTCAAGGTCGGCGGCGACGCCGGCTCCCTGTTCGACACGCTGAAGGAGGGTCTCGCCGCCCCGCTCGGCGGCATGGGCATCTCGTTCTCGAGTTCGCTGTTCGGCCTCGCTGGCTCGCTGATCCTCGGCTTCCTCGACCTGCAATCGAGCCAGGCCCAGAACCGCTTCTACACCGACCTCGAAGACTGGCTCGCCACCACCGTGCGCGAATATGGCAGCGGCGAGGTGGCCGTTGCGGCAGGCGGCGGGGTCGCCAGCGGTGAACTCCAGGCCGCGGTCGAACGGCTGCGTTCCGTGTTCGAGGAAGGCAGCGCCAGCCGCGGAACCACGGCGGCGATGGCGAGTCTTGCCGAAGCGATCCAGGCACTGGTCTCGCATATGCGCACCGAGCAGCAGATGATCCGCGAATGGGCCGACGGCCAGGGCGAGCAGAACCGCGAGATCCGGCGCCTCTTGGAACGCATCGCCCGCCAGCCAGAGAAGAGTTGAGGACAGGACGAAGGTCTTGTACTCCGGACGCGATGCAGCACGAATTGATGCATCGCTGAGCCGCGGCCCATTCGACAAGGGATGCCAGGTCCCGGCTCTGCGCAGCAGCGTTGCACGCCGCAAGCGCATCATGGACACGAAGGAACGGAGACAATAATGGCTCTAGCGCGCGGCCGCCGCAGCGAAGGCGCCTTCAACTACTGGCCCGGCTTCGTCGACGCGCTGTCGACGCTGGTGCTGTCGGTCGTGTTCCTGCTGTCGGTGTTCCTGGTGGTGCAGTTCTTCCTATCGCAGGAGGTCACCGGCAAGGACAAGGCGCTGGAGCAGCTCAACGCCAAGATCGCGCAGCTCAGCGAACTCTTGTCGCTGGAGAAGCTCGGCAAGCTCTCGCTCGACGATGAGGTCTCGCAACTGAAGGCCGGCCTCGCCTCGGCCGAGTCTGAGCGCGACCGCATCAAGGGCCTCTACAACGGCTTGGCTGCCGCCGGCAACGACGCCCAAGGCAAGGCCGCCGAGCTCGGCAAGGCGCTGGATTCGGAGAAGGCGGTCTCGGCGCGGGCGCTGGCCCAGATCGAGGTGCTGAACCAGCAGATCAGCGCGCTCAGGCGGCAATTGGCGGCGCTGGAAGAGGCGCTCGACGCGAGCGAGAAGCGCGATAAGGAATCGCAGAACCGCATTGCCGATCTCGGCTCCCGCCTGAACGTGGCGCTGGCGCAGCGCGTGCAGGAATTGTCGCGCTACCGATCGGAATTCTTCGGCCGCCTGCGCAGCATCCTCGGCAACCGGCCCGACATCCGCATCGTCGGCGACCGCTTCGTGTTCCAGTCCGAAGTGTTCTTCGACACCGGACAGGCGAGTCTCCTGCCCGAGGGCCGCACCGAGCTCGACAAATTGGCAACCGCGCTGATCGACCTCGACAAGAAGATCCCGAGCGAGATCCCCTGGGTGCTGCGCGTCGACGGCCATACCGATGTGCGCCCGGTCAACGGTCCGAACTTCAAGTCGAACTGGGACCTGTCCGCGGCACGTGCGATCTCGGTGGTGCAATATCTGATCTCGCTCGGCGTGCCCGCCCAGCGCCTCGTTGCGGCCGGCTTCGGCGAATTCCAGCCGCTCGATCCCGGCAACACCGAGGAAGCCTACAAGCGCAACCGCCGCATCGAGCTGAAGTTGACGGAGCGGTAGTGACGTTCCTTGTTGCAGTCATTCCGGGGCGATGCGAAGCATTGAACCCGGAAATCGCGAAGTTCCGGGTTCGCTTGTGCGCGCCCCGGAACGACGTTGTTGACTAATGAGCACGATCCAGCTCCGCCGCTATCGGCCCGAGGACGAAGCGGCCTCGATCGACCTCTGGCATCGCACCTGGCAGCAGGCCTATCCGCAGATCGACTTCGCGGCGCGCCTTGCATGGTGGCGCGAGCGCTGGCGCAAGGATCTGGTGCCGAAGGCCGCGATCGTCGTGGCGGAGCAGGACGGCGCGCTGACCGGCTTCGTCACCATCGATGGCGACGGCTATCTCGACCAGCTCGTGGTCAAGCCCGCACAATGGGGCTCGGATGCAGCGCGATTGCTCGTCGATGAGGCCAAGCGCCTGTCGCCCTCAGGCATCACGCTGCTCGTCAACAAGGACAACGCGCGCGCCATCCGCTTCTACGAGCGCAACGGTTTTGCGCATGCCGGCGACGACGTGAACCCGACCTCGGGCCGGCCGGTGCTGAAGATGATTTGGCGGGCGTGAGGCCTGTCACGCAGGGATCCTGTGACGCTTGCCAATCGTTGGTGCCAGAGCAGCGATCGCAAGCGGGTGGAGACGATCGATGAAGCTGCGCGATCTGGCTCAGGGCTCCTCGGTTTTTCTGACCGTCATCGTCGCCGGATATCTGTCGACGACCTATGTCGACCAGCGCTTCGCATCGCGCGAGACGACGCATGCGCCAGCTCCGGCGAGCGGTCCTGCCCCCTCGGCCTGCGTCGACGAGGACGGCAGCTGGAAGAACTGGCCGTGGCCGAATGTGCCGGCGCTCTCGCCGAAGTGCCGGTAACCGGACGGCGAAAGCCTTATGCCCCCTCGAACTGCAGCCGCGCCAGTCGCGCATAAAGCCCGTTGGCGGCCACGAGCTCCGCATGCGTGCCCTGCTCGACGATCTTGCCCTGGTCCATCACCAGGATGCGGTCGCAGGACAGCACGGTGGCAAGGCGATGCGCGATCACCAGCGTGGTGCGGTGGCGCATCAGCTCCTCCAGCGCGGTCTGCACCAGCGTCTCGCTTTCGGCGTCGAGCGCGGAGGTGGCCTCATCCAGCAGCAGCAGCGGCGCATCGCGCAGGATGGCGCGCGCGATCGCGATGCGCTGGCGCTGGCCGCCGGACAGCGTCACGCCGCGCTCGCCGAGCGAGGTCTCGAAGCCTTCGGGCAGACGGCGGATGAATTCGGCAGCATGCGCGAGCTCGGCGGCGCGTTCGACCTCGGCATCGGTCGCATCGGGTCGGCCGAAGCGGATGTTCTCGCGGGCACTCGCCGCGAACACGTTGGATTCCTGCGGCACCAGCGCGATGCGCGCGCGGAAATCGCGCGGATCGGCGGACCTGACCGGCACGCCGTCGAGCGAGATCGCGCCGCTGCGCGGATCGTAGAACCGCAGCAACAGGTGAAAGATCGTGCTCTTGCCGGCGCCAGACGGGCCGACGATCGCGACCTTCTCGCCGGGGCGCACCGTGAAGGACACGGCATCGAGCACATTGACGTCGCGCCGCACCGGATAGGCGAAGCTGACCTGATCGAAACCGACCTCGCCGCGTGCCGGCACCGGCAGCGCGCGCGGAGCCGCAGGCGCCTCGATGTCGGGCTTGACGTGCAGGATCTCGAACAGGCGCTCAGCTGCACCCGACGCAGCCGAGACCTCGCCCCAGACCTCGCTGAGCTGACCGAGGCCCGCTGCGGCGAACACCGCATAAAGCACGAACTGACCGAGCCGGCCGGGCGAAATCGCGCCGGTGAGCACGTCATGCGAGCCGATCCAGAGGATCGCGACCACGCTCGCGAACACGATGAAGATGATGATGGCCGTGAGCACGGCACGCGCCTGGGTCGAGGTGCGCGCCGCCTCGTAGGCCTGCTCGACCTCGCCGCCGAAACGCTTCTCGGCGAATTGCTCGCTGGTATAGGCCTGCACGGTGCGGATCGCACCGACCAGCTCGCCCGCATAGGCCGACGCGTCGGCAAGCGTATCCTGCGCATTGCGCGACAGACGCCGCACCCAGCGCCCGAAGGCGACCAGCGGCAGCACGATCAAGGGTATGGCCAGCAGCACGAAGCCTGACAGCTTCGGGCTGGTGATCACCATCATCGTCGTAGCACCCAGAAACATCATCAAATTGCGCAGCGCGATCGACACGGAGGCGCCGACGGCCGATTTGAGCTGGGTGGTATCGGCGGTGAGCCGCGAGATCAGCTCGCCGCTGCGCGCGGAATCGAAGAAGGCGGGAGAGAGCGACAGCAAATGGGCGAAGACGTCGCGCCTGAGGTCGGCAACGATACGCTCGCCGATCGTCATCACGAGGTAGTAGCGCGCGGCGCTCGCGAGCGCGAGCACGCCGACCACCGCCAGCATCACCGAGAAGTAGCTGTTGATCAGCTCGATGCCCTCGGGCGTCAGGCCGAAATCGATCATCCGGCGCACCGCGACGGGCACCAGCAGCGTGGTCAGTGCCGCGACCGTGAGCGCGACGAAGGCCAGCGCCGCCCGGCCGCGATAGCGGCTGACATAGGGCGCCAGCGCGAGCAACGGCCGCAGCTTGGCGCGTCCCTTGGCCGGCTCTTCGATCAGCTCGGCTTCGATCGAGGGGGTGTCCGCGGAGTTCATTCCGGGCTGATCGACATACTGATCATCAAGCCGTTCCACTGCGCTCATGATATCCGACCCATTGCATTCGTTCGCTCCCAATTAGGCCGGTGCAAGGGTGGTGGCAAATCCGGGATGTCCCTTAGGGGGCAAACCCGGTTCACCAGCCCGACATGGCTTGTTTTGCCTGATATCGTGAGGTATAGAGCCGCCCAAATCCGTCATTCGCTAGCCACCCAAAAGGCGCCGGGCGCCGAGGAATTGCCATGAAAGCCGAAATTCATCCGGATTATCATAACATTAAGGTCGTGATGACCGACGGAACCGAGTACCTGACCCGCTCGACTTGGGGCAAGGAAGGCGACACGCTGAACCTCGACATCGACCCGAAGTCGCACCCGGCCTGGACCGGTGGCTCCCAGCAGCTGATGGATCGCGGCGGCCGCGTCTCGCGCTTCCAGAAGAAGTTTTCGGGCTTCCTCAAGAAGGATTGATCCGGCCCGCAAGGCTGGACACGAAAAACGCCCCCGGAGAGCCGGGGGCGTTTTTGTTTTGGGGCGCTCTCGCTTTTCAGCTCCGTCATCCTGAGGTGCGAGCGATGGGGCGCTTAGCACCCCATCGCGAGCCTCGAAGGATGAACGGCCACAGCAGGGCCGTCGCCCTTCGAGGGCCGCTGAAGAAGCGGCCACCTCAGGGTGACGGTTCGATAGCGAGGCGATGGAAATTACCGCTCGAACGCCGCCTTCAGCGCGTTGAGGTGCGGCACCAGCGGATTGCCGATCGCGACGTGCTCGACCGGCGGGGTGTGGATGGTGGTGTCGAGGCGGCGCACGCGGGTCTGCAGGCTCATCGAACGATGGATCAGGTCCTGGAGCTGCGAGGGCAGCTTCTCGATGGTGTCGGTGGGGCCGGGATCAGCGGCGCTGAGCTTGACCTTGGTCTTCTCGCGATTGGCCTGGCTCAGCGTCATCTCGCCTTCCTTCACCGCGCGGTGCAGCAGCAGCCACGAGGCGAGCTGCATCAGGCGGGTGGTGAGACGCATGCTCTCGGTCGCGTAAGTGAGGCTGACGGCACGGTCGAGCGCCTTGGCTTCGTTGCGGCCGGCGCCGTCGAGATAGGCGGCGGTCTCTTCCACGAGGTCCATGCCCTCGCGGAACAGGACGCCGAACGCCGCAGAATTGGTGAACCGCTCGCTGAGTTGAACGAGAGCGCCGTCGGCCTGCAAACGTTCCATGGTTAACGCCTCTTACGCAACTGTTTGACTGCCCGGCTTTGGCGCCGGCTTATGATGAACAAATCATTGCGCGCTGGGAGCGCGGAGTCCAGTGACAAGCACGGATATGGTTTCCGCGGGTCATTCCCCAGGAATTCAACCGCAATGAGGCGCACAAAAGCAAAAAAAGAGCCGCCGGGAGACCGGCGGCTTTGAAAGTTGATAACAGGGAGGCGTCAAACAGAGTGGACAGGAGCCACTCGGTGTCCAAACGAGGACAGTTCCAGTCATAAACTCGAAAGCTTAATCTGGAGTAAACGAGCGATTTTTTTGAGGGTTCGTTAGCCATATCGGCCAGTGGCCGAGCCACCGACGCGCCCAGACGCAGTGCGGCACGAAGTGCTGCACTGCTGAGCCGTGCCCAGTTCTTTGGCCGAGGTGTTTGGCGAGACCCCGGTTCAGCAGCAGCGCTTACGCGCTGCTGCGCGCCCGGGACACGAGAGGAGAGTCTCGAATTCCTACGACTTGAACACGCTGTTCGCCGCATCGCGCGAGGCGCGCTTTTTGGTGGCGGCTTCCTCCAGCCTTGCGATCTCGGCCTTGAGCAGCATCACGCGCTCGGTCAGTTCCTCGACCGACAGGAGCGAGAGATCCTGTCCGATCTCGTGCGTGATCTTCTTGCGCGGGCGGTCGTCGTCTTCCGTCGCCATCCTCGTTCCTCCCGGGTTCGCACTGGCCCACAATGCCGAGGCGGTTGCCAGCGTGGATCACGCTGGCTAAGCAAGGGCCTCGTTCGTCCCTCACCTTTGCTCAAGGACACATCATGGACAAGCTGCCCGCGCAAATGACCGTGATCGCCATCTCCAAGCCCGGCGGACCGGAGGTGCTGGTGCCCGAACAGCGCGCGCTGCCGCAGCCCGGCCCCGACGAAATCCTGGTCAAGGTCGAGGCCGCCGGCGTCAACCGGCCCGACGTCGCGCAGCGTTCCGGCGCCTATCCGCCGCCGCCGGGCGCCAGCGACCTGCCGGGGCTGGAAATCGCAGGCGAAGTGGTGGCGGTCGGCAGCAACGCCAAGCGGCACAAGATCGGTGACAAGGTGATGTCGCTCGTCGCCGGCGGCGGCTATGCGCAGTACTGCATCGCCCAGGATGCCCAGGCGATGAGCGTGCCGCCGGCGCTGTCGATCAAGGAAGCCGGGGCGCTGCCGGAAACCCTGATGACGGTCTGGCACAATGTGTTCGAGCGCGGCGGCCTGAAGGCCGGCGAGACGCTGCTGATCCATGGCGGCTCCTCCGGCATCGGCACCATGGCGATCCAGCTGGCGAAGGCGTTCGGCGCGAAGGTATTCGTCACCGTTGGATCGCAGGACAAGATCGATGCCTGCCTCAGGCTCGGCGCCGACCGCGCCATCAATTACAAGACCGAGGACTTCGTGGCCGTGGTCAAGGAAGAGACCGACAAGGAAGGCGTCAATCTGATCCTCGACATGGTCGCGGGCGAGTACGTCGACCGCAACTATGATGCCGCCGCGGTTGACGGCCGGATCGTGCAGATCGCGACGCTGAATGGCCCCAAGGTCAGCGTCAACATCGCCAAAGTGATGGTCAAGCGCCTCACCCATACCGGCTCGACCCTGCGCCCCCGTACTAATGCGGACAAGGCGGCGATGGTGGCCGCAATCGAACAGAAAGTGATGCCGCTTCTGCGCGAAGGCCGCGTCAAACCGCTGATGGACAGCACTTTCCCGCTGGAAAAGGCAGCCGATGCGCACCGGCGCATGGAGACGAGCGCACATATTGGCAAAATTGTGTTGGAGGTCTAGGCCACCGGCCGACAGGCGGTGGCGGAAACCCTTTGATTTTCCTTGCTTTCGTGGCATCTATCGCGACGCACCGAACCGTTTCCGTCCGGTCTGAAATCGCCTTTTAGAATCGCCTTGCACTCGAAGTTTGCGTCGAACGCGGAGAACTGACCTTGGGTCTGATCAGGTGCCTCGCGCCCATCGCGCTGGGCCTCATGATTCTCGTCGCCGCGTGCCCGGCGCGCGCGCTCGATGCCGTCAGCGTCCGCAGCGACGCGCCCGCGATCGACCTCACCGGCGTGCTCGAGCATCAGCGCAGCGATGCCGACCGCATCCAGGTCTCCACCGCGCCCGGCACCGACGGCATCGTCCGCCGCATCGAGGTGCGCGCCCGCGAAGGCGGCCAGAACTGGGTGGTGTTTGCGCTCGCCAACAACACCGACGACCAGCTCGACCGCCTGATCGTCGCCCCGCATTACCGCATCGTCTCCTCGGGGCTGCTGTGGCCGGACCTTGGCCTGTCGCGCATCGCGACCATCACGCCCTCGACCGGCGACCGGCCGGAGCGGCAGGAAAGCCCGACCGCCGACGTCTTCCGCGTCACGCTCGACCCTGGCTCCGTCATCACTTTCGTCGCGGAGCTGCGCACCGACAAGCTGCCGCAGCTTTATCTGTGGGAGCCGGAAGCCTACAAGGACAAGGTCAACTCGTTCACGCTGTACCAGGGCATCGTGATCGGCATCTCCGGGCTCCTGGCTCTCGTTCTCACCATTCTGTTCGTGGTCAAGGGCAGCATCATGTTCCCGGCCGCCGCGGCGCTGGCCTGGGCGGTGCTGGTCTATATCGGCGTCGATTTCGGCTTCTGGGGCAAGGTGCTCGACATGTCGAACAACGCCGAGCGCATCTGGCGCGCGGCGGGCGAGGCGATCCTGGCGGCCACGCTGCTGGTGTTCCTGTTCGCGTACCTCAATCTCAGCCGCTGGCATGTGCGCTATTCGCACATCACGGTGGGCTGGCTGGCCTTCTTGGGGTCCTTGGTGGCGCTCGCCCTGTTCGATCCGGCGGTGGCCTCCGGCATCGCGCGCATCTCGCTGGTGCTGATCGCCTTCGCCGGCTTCGCGCTGATCGTCTATCTCTCCACCCACGGCTTCGACCGCGCCGTGCTGCTGATCCCGACCTGGTTTCTGCTGGTGGTCTGGGTGGTCGCGGCCGGCATGGCGGTGGCGGGTTCCGTGACCAACGACATCGTCGGCCCGGCGCTGCTCGGCGGCCTCGTGCTGATCGTGATGCTGATCGGATTCACGGTGATGCAGCACGCCTTTGCCGGCGGCAGCGCCAGCACCGGCGTCGTCTCGGACATCGAGCGGCGTGCACTGGCGTTGGCCGGCTCGGGCGACCTGATCTGGGACTGGGACGTCTCCGCCGACAAGGTCTTCACCAGCCCCGAAACCGAAGCCCTGCTCGGCCTCAAGCGCGGCACGCTGGAAGGCCCGGCCGCCTCGTGGCTCGAGGTGCTGCACCCGCTCGACCAGGACCGTTTCCGCGCCGCGCTCGACAGCGTGCTCGACCAGCGCCGCGGCCGCCTCGTGCAGGATTTCCGCCTGCGCACCCCGGACGGCCATTTCATGTGGTTCGCACTGAAGGCGCGCCCGGTGGTCGGCTCGGACGGCGAGGTCTCGCGCGTCGTCGGCACGCTCACCGACGTCACCGAGCTGCGCAACGCCGAAGAGCGCCTGCTGCACGATTCCGTGCATGACAATCTCACCGGTCTGCCCAACCGCAAGCTGTTCATGGACCGGCTGGGCGCGGTTGCGCACTTCGCCAAGACCATGCCGACACTGCGGCCGACGCTGATGGTGATCGATCTCGACCGCTTCAAGCAGGTCAACGATTCCGTGGGCATCGCGGTCGGCGATTCCATCCTGCTCACGCTCGCCCGGCGCCTCACCCGCATCCTGAAGCCGCAGGACACGCTGGCGCGGCTCGCCGGCGACCAGTTCGGCCTGATCCTGCTGTCGGAGCAGGACCCGGCGCGCATCACCGCCTTCGCCGAGACCATCCGCAAGACCATCCGCGCGCCGATCGCGTTCAACGACCGCGAAATCTTTCTGACCGCCTCGATCGGTCTCGCGCTCTCCGATCCGCAGACCCAATTGACGGACGAGATCATCAAGGACGCCGAGCTTGCGATGTATCACTCCAAACGCATCGGCGGCGACCGCATCGACGTCTACAAGCCCGCGATGCGCGCGCGAAAGACCGACCGCCTGACGCTGGAGAGCGAGTTGCGCCGCGCCATCGAGCGGCAGGAGCTCACGATCCTGTATCAACCGATCGTGCGGCTGGAGGATCGTTCGGTCGCCGGCTTCGAAGCGCTGGTGCGCTGGGATCACCCGAAGCTCGGGCGCATGGCGCCGTCGGAGTTCATCACCATCGCCGAAGAGACCGGCCTGATCGTCGACCTCGGCATGTTCGTGCTCGACCAGACCGCCAAACAGCTTTCGGTGTGGCAGCGCGCGATGCGCTCGCGCGAGCCGATCTTCGCCTCCGTCAACGTGTCGTCACGGCAATTGCTGCGCCACGATTTGATCCACGACATCCGCACCGTGCTGTCGCGCTCCTCGGTGGCGCGCGGCACGCTGAAGCTCGAATTGACGGAATCGCTGGTGATGGAGAATCCGGAGCACGCGGCGCAGATGCTGACGCGGATCCGCGAGCTCGGCACCGGGCTCTCGCTCGACGATTTCGGCACCGGCCATTCGTCGCTCGCCTATCTCCAGCGCTTCCCGTTCGACACCATCAAGATCGACCAGTCTTTCGTGCGCACCACCAACCGCGGCACCCGCCCGGTGATCCTGAAGTCGATCATCGCGCTGGCGCATGACCTCGGCATGGACGTGGTCGCCGAAGGCGCCGAGACCGATTCGGATGCGGTCGAGCTCTACCAGATGGGCTGCGAATACGCGCAGGGCTTCGCTTTCGGCGAGCCGATGGACGCCGATGCCGCGATGCGGCTGCTGACGGAAGTGCGGCTGGAAGCGGCGAGCTAGGCACTCTTGGTCTTGCCCTCCCCTGGAGGGGCAGGGCAATCGCATTTGAGGCGGCCTCCCCGCGGCACATCCTTCGAGACGCCCGCCGTTGGCGGGCCCTCAGGATGAGGGCGGAGTGCGCGGCTGCAATTTCCAAGCACACCGATGCAAGTTCAGCCTCATCCTGAGGAGACCGCGAAGCGGTCGTCTCGAAGGACGGGGCGTGCGCTCAGGTCGCGCAAATTGCCAAATGCGATTGCCCTCCCCTGGAGGGTTGGAGGGTGGGAGCGCGCCGCTGTACTAACGCCGCCGGTCGCTCTTGCGCTTCGTGAACCGCACGCTCTGGCCGTCCGGCATCCGCGTCGCCACGAAGCCCGCAGCGAGGCAGGCTTCGCGTTGCGGCATGTGGATGTCAGGGCTGCGCAGGCTGTCCCACCACGAGGCACGATTGGCCGCGCGCGGCAGGGCCGCGCCGATGATCTCCTCGATCTGTTCGAAGCTCAGGACGAATTCGGCCTGCTTCTGCCGCATCAGATAGTCGCGCAACGCGTCGTAGTCGTTCACAATCGTCCTCTCGCCCGAAGCCCGCGCTGCCCACTCGCGGTCTGCCGAAAACCGTGGGCCCCGTAAACCGATCCTTAACTCATTGCGGCAACGCCGTCCTACCTTAAACACTACTCAAGATTTCGGGCGCATCCACTAGCGATCGGAGCAAACGATGCTGTCTGGATGGCGCGACGTCACGGCCCGCCGGCACTGGCGGATTTCGGCGAAGCTGCTGATCATCTCGTCCGTGGTGACGGTGATCGGGTTTTCCGCCATTTGCGTCAACGTCATGCTCGACATGCGCCGGGGCGAGCAAGCGCTCGCCCGCCAGACGCTGGAGAACCTCGCGACGACCATCCAGTCCGACATCGGCCGCAACGTCGAGGTCTACGATCTGTCGCTGAAGGCGGTCGCCAGCAACATGCTGCAGCCCGAGCTTGCAACGGTCTCGAAGCCGGTCCGTCAGTTGATCCTGTTCGACCATGCGACGACGGCCAGGCATTTCGGCGCCATCCAGGTGTTCGACGCCGAGGGCAGGCTGACCATCGACGCCTCCACGCTCGATCCGCTGCCGGAGAACCGGAGCGAGGAGGACTATTTCAGGATTCACCGCGACAATCCCGACGCCGGGCTCTTCATCAGCCGCCCGATGCTGTTCCGCGGCGCCTACGCGATCGTGCTGAGCCGGCGCATCAGCGATACCGATGGCGGCTTCCTCGGCGTCGTCGCCGGCTCGATCCGCTTCAGCTATTTCCATGAATTGTTCGAGCGGCTGAACCTCGATCCTGAAGACACCATCACCGTGCTCAAGCGCGACCGCACCATCATGATGCGGCGGCCGTTCGATCTCGACATCATCGGCACGAACCTGAACGACCGCCCCGCCTGGAAGGCCAGCAACCTCCCGGTCGGCGCCTCCTATTCGGGACAAGGCCCGGTCGATCCGACGCCGCGGCTCTACGTCCGAAGCGGCGACAGCGGACCGCTGTTCGTGGTGGCGGGCAAACCTCTGGCCCTGGTGTTCGCGCTGTGGCGGAAGGAGGCGGTCCGCATCGGCGCCGTGGTGCTTGCGCTCGCCCTGTTCGTGCTGGGATCGACGCTCGTGCTGGCGCGCGAGATCGGCCGGCGCGCCGAGGCCGAGCGCAAGCTCGAGGAGATGGCGACGACGGACGCGCTCACCGGCCTGAGGAACCGCCGTAAGTTCGATTCCGTCATCGACGTCGAATGGCGCCGCGCCGTGCGCCAGAAGGCGCCGCTCGCATTGTTGATGATCGATGCCGATCACTTCAAGGCCTACAACGACACGTTCGGCCATCAGGCGGGCGATCAGGTGCTTGTCGGCATCGCCATCTGCATTTCCGATTCGGTGAGCCGGGCCGGCGACTGCGCCGCACGTTATGGCGGCGAGGAATTCGCCGTGCTGCTGCCGAACGTTTCGGCTCTAGATGCGTTCACGGTCGCCGAGACGATCCGCCTCAAGGTGCAGGGCTGGTCCGACGATCAGACGATGTCGACGGTGTCCTGCGGCGTCGCCAGCCTCGTTCCCACCGCCGGCATGGACTGGTCGGTCCTGGTCGCCGCCGCCGACAAGGCGCTCTATGCCGCCAAAGCCGGCGGGCGTAACCAGTCGGTGATTGCGAGCTTGCCGAAGCTGTCGCTGGCGGCGTGAGCTGGACTGTCATCCGGGGCGGCTCGGAGAGCCGAACCCGGGATCTCGATATCCCCCGACGCGCTATTGCGCATCTGAGGTCTGGTCCTTCGGACCATCCCGGGATGACATCGAAGACATCCGCCTTCGACGTCACTGCCCCAGATACTTCTTCATCTCCGCGATCAAGCCGTCACGCAGCTCCGGGCGCTTCAGGCCGTAGGCGATGTTGGCGCGCAGGAAGCCGGGCTTGGAGCCGCAATCGTGGCGCTCGCCCTCGAACTCGACGCCGTAGAATTTCTGCGACTTGGCGAGACCGATCATGGCATCGGTAAGCTGGATCTCGCCGCCGGCGCCGCGCTCCTGGGTCTCCAGGATCTTGAAGATCTCCGGCTGGAGGATGTAGCGCCCGGTGATCGAGAGGTTGGATGGCGCCGTGCCCCTGGCCGGCTTCTCGACCATGCCGTCGACCTCGAACATCTTGCCGCTGCGCTTGCCGACGCCGCAGATGCCGTATTGATGGGTAAGATGGTCGGGCACCGCCTCGACTGCGATCAGGTTGGATTTCTCGCCGAGCGTCGACGCCGTCTCGATCATCTGCTTCAGGCAGCCGGGCGTGTTGAGCACGAGCTCGTCTGGCAGCACGACGGCGAACGGCTCGTTGCCGACGATGTCGCGCGCGCACCACACCGCGTGACCGAGGCCGAGCGGTGCCTGCTGGCGCGTGAAGCTGACCGCTCCCGCTTCGGGCTGGTTCTGCGCCAGGATGTCCTGCTCGGCCTTCTTGCCGCGCTGGCTCAGCGTCGCGTCGAGCTCGAACATCCGGTCGAAATGATCTTCGATGACGTTCTTGTTGCGGCCCGTGACGAAGATGAAGTGCTCGATCCCGGCCTCCTTGGCCTCGTCATAGACGTACTGGATCAGCGGCTTGTCGACGATGGTCAGCATTTCCTTCGGCATTGCCTTGGTGGCGGGCAGGACGCGGGTGCCGAGGCCGGCGACGGGGAACACGGCTTTGCGAATCTTCATGTGATTGTTCGAATACCTGGGGGCACATGGGAACGGAGCAATGGCATCTTGCTAGCCTGTTTGCAGCCGCCAACAAAGGCGGATGTGGGGCCTCATCCGCGCAGAGATAAGAAAAAGGCCGCCACCAAAATTTCACCTTTGTTAAGCTATTGGCAACCGTAACCAGGCCTCCTGATGGCGGACTTTCAAGGCCGACGGGTGGGACATGATGCAATCGGTGGCAGCACAGGCAAGACGGGCAGTATCAGTAACCGGCGCAATGATGATTGCGGCCGCTTTGCTGCTGCCTGCCGGCGCGCACGCCCAGGCGCAGAATGGCCTATCCAACCTGTTCGGGGGCATCTTCTCGGGTGCAAACCCGGCGCCGTCGCAAGCGGCGCTCAGCCCGGGTGGCGCGCAAACGGGAGCGCTACCTTGGAGCGGCGAGGACGGCGCTTCCGGCCATCCGCTGATGACGGCCGCGGCGATCCGCGAAGCCGCCGGCAATTTCGGCAATTGCGTTGCCGGGATGTGGCCGGATGCCGCACGACGCGGCATCACGCAGGAGAATTTTCAGCGCTTCACGGCCGGGCTCTCACCTGACCTGCGCATCATGGACCTGATGGACTCGCAGCCGGAGTTCACCAAGTCGATCTGGGACTATCTCGACATCCTCGTGAATGACGACCGCCTGGCCAAGGGCCGCGAGGTCCTCGCCAGGTACAAGGCGCAATTCGACGCCACTGAAAAAGCCACCGGCGTCGACCGCTACATCATCGCCTCGATCTGGGGTATCGAATCCAATTACTCGACCCAGATGGGCGACCGCAGCGTGCTGCAATCGACCGCGACGCTCGCCTGCATCGGCCGCCGCCAGACCTATTTCAAGGACGAATTCCTCTCCGCGCTGGAGATCGTCAACCGCGGCGATCTCAGACCGGAGCAGATGCGCGGCTCCTGGGCCGGCGCCTTCGGCCCGACCCAGTTCATGCCGACTGCATTCAAGCGCTTTGCCGTCGACGGCGACGGTGACGGCAGGCGCGACGTCGTCGACAATCCGAGCGACCTGATCGCCTCGACCGCCAACAATCTGAAGAAGGACGGCTGGCAGGCCGGTCAGACCTGGGGCTACGAGGTCGTGGTGCCGGAGGGATTCAACTACATGCTGGCCGATCGCGCCAAGGCGATGACGCTCGCGCAATGGTCCAAGCTCGGGCTCAAGCGACCGACGGGCCAGCCGTTCCCGCATCCGGCCGCCAAAGCCTACCTGCTGGCGCCCGCCGGCGCACAGGGGCCGGGCTTCCTGATGCTCCAGAACTTCCGCGTCATCATGAAGTACAACCCGGCCGAGGCCTATGCGCTCGCGATCGGCCATTTCGCCGACCGCCTGCGCGGCGGGGCGCCCTTCGTGCAGCCCTGGCCGCGGCAGGAGCGGGAGCTTTCGCGCACCGAGCGGCTGGAACTGCAGCAGCAGCTGGCCCAGCGCGGTTTCTACAAGGGCACCCCGGACGGTCAGTTCGGCGGCCAGACCCGGGAGGCGCTGCGTCATTTCCAGGCCTCAATCGGGATGCCCGCGGACGGATTTGCCTCCGCCGACGTGCTGGATCGACTGCGGGCGCGGTAAAATCGCGCCGAAACTAACCCTGAACAGGGATTTCGCCCGCCGATCTTGACGGAGGCGGCTGTTCCCCGGTGTATGGGACAACAATCTGCAATGGAATTTGCCCGCTTGGCGCCCGATTCCGTTATTATGTTGAGCCCGTTCCGATCCCCGTTGTGCGTGCCAGAGATCGCATGTCGAAGAAGTCCCTGTTCAAGGCGCTGACCGCGACCGGCCCGTTGATCGCGCTGGGGACGGCGCTTGCGATTCTGATTTCGATCGCGGGGCCCGCCTCGGCGCAGTTCTTCAACTTCCCGGGCTTCGGCGGCCCGCCGCAGCGCGCGGCGCCACCGCCACGTCACCGCGGTGGCGGCTGGTTCGGCGGCGATTTCTTCGCACCGTTCCAGCAGCAACAGCCGCAGGCGCCGCGCCAGGATTTTTCGCGCGCACCGGCGCCGGCCAAGCGCGACACCATTCCCGACAAGAACGTGCTGGTGATCGGCGACGCCATGGCCGACTGGCTCGCCTATGGTCTGGAGGACGCCTACAACGAGCAGCCCGATATGGGGGTGATCCGCAAGCACAGGACCACGTCAGGCCTGATCAAGTACCAGCCGCGCGGCGAGCCCTCGGATTGGGCGGCCGCTGCAAGGGGCATCCTTGAGACCGAAAAGCCCGACGTGATCGTCGTCATGCTCGGCCTCAACGACCGCATCGCGATCCGCGAGCCCCCCGCCGACAAGGCGGACAAGGACAAGGACAAGAAGAACGAGAAGGGCGCGCGCAGCAAGCCGCCGGGCAAGCCGGGCGAGACGAAGCCCGGCAACGAGACGGCCGCCAAGCCCGACGACAAACCTGCGGATGCCGACCTGCCGCAGGATGACGCCGACAACGCCGACACGCCCGCGCACGAAAAGACGGCCCGCAATCCGAACGGCCTCTACGAATTCCGCGATGAGCGCTGGATCGAGCTCTACGGCAAGAAGTTCGAGGAGCTGGCCAACGTCCTCAAGGCCAAGGGCGTGCCGGTGCTCTGGGTGGGTCTGCCCGCCATCCGCGGGCAGAAGGGCACGGCGGACATGCTGTTCCTGGATTCGCTCTATCGCGAAGGCGCAGCCAAGGCCGGCATTACCTATGTCGATGTCTGGGACGGCTTTGTCGACGAGGCCGGCCGTTTCCTTCACAAGGGCCCTGATTTCGAAGGCCAGATCCGTCAGCTCCGCAGTTCCGACGGCGTCTATTTCACCAAAGCCGGCGCGCGCAAGCTCGCCCATTACGTCGAGCGCGAGATCACGCGCCTGCTTGCGGGACGCTCAGGCCCGATCGCGCTACCGAGCGAGCCGGGGACGCCCGACACCAGCGCCGAGCCCGGCAAGCCTGCGCCACGGCCGCTGGCGGGCCCGATCGTGCCGCTGGTTGCAGCCTCGATCTCGACCGATCAATTGCTGGGCGGACCGGGCTCGCGTCCCGCCGCCGTCGACGCGCTCGCCGCGAGGACAATGGTGAAAGGCGAGCCGCTGACGGCCCCGGCCGGCCGTGCCGACGATTATGCCTGGCCACGCCGCGAAGTCGGCCGCGAGCAGGCCAAGGGCGATACGCCGATGGCGACGACGACGCCTGACGGCAACGCCGCCAATCCCACCGCGCCGCCGGCAGCGGCCGCCACGGTCGCGCCGCCGAAGCTCGCGCCGAAGAAGCCGCCGGTCCCGCCGCAGCAGCCGGCCCAGGCCACACGATCATTGCGTGATTTCTTCGGCTTCGGTTCGCCGCAGCCGCCGCCACGTCAACTGGCGCCGGCGCCCGGGCCACGCAATCCAAATCAGAATCCCGCGATCCCGCGTCCGCCAGGCAACGTCGGGCGATCGGCGGAAGTCCGCTAATTTGCTAAATTGAGGTTTCGTGTCCCTAACGTGGCGCAGAGCCGGGAACCAGCACGCATCCACGAAGCGGCATTCACGACAAAGAATGGGCCCCGGCTCTGCGCAGCAGCGCTTGAGCGCTACAGCGCGTCCGGGCACCAGAGCAATGTGCAGGAACAGTCAGCCCTAATTGCGCCAGCGCGGCGGCGGACGGCGGGCGGGCCGCGACATCAGGAGCGCGAGCGCGAAGCCGATGCCGCCGGCGACCAGCAGCGCGCCGAGCGGATTGTCCTGCACCTTCTTCGACAAGGCTTGCGTGCCATCGCGAAGGGTTTCGCCACTGTTGTCGTAGGCGTCCTTGGCGTAGCCGGCCGCAGTCTCGCCGGCCTCGCGCACGGCATCCTTGGCCTGACCGTAGAGATTCTGCACCGTGCCCGCAGCCTCCCGCGCCTTGCCCGACGCCTGCGTCTTGGCATCGCCTGCCATTTCGCCGATCGCGCCTTCCGCGCGTCCGGCATATTCGTTGGCCGATCCAACAATCCGATCCGTGTCCATGATGGTCCTCCTCGGGGGTCAGCCCAAGTAACCGATCAGGCGCGGCGCAGTTCCTTGTCATGACGAAAGTGTAGCCCGGATGGAGCGCAGCGAATCCGGGCTACAAGATGAGCCCGCCATCGACCACCAGCGTCTGTCCGATGATGTAGGACGATAGCGGCGAGGCCAGGAATAGCGCCGCGCCCGCCATGTCGGCCGGCGTGCCCAATCGCCGCAGCGGGATGCGCGCCAGCGCGCCTTCGAGCCGCTTCGGATTGTCGGTCGTCACCTTCGTCATCTTGGTGTCGACGAGCCCGGGCGCGATGCCGTTGACGCGGATGCCGTCCTCGGCCCAGGCCTCGCCCAGCGTCCGCGTCAATCCGACCGCACCGGTCTTCGACGCGTTGTAGGCGGGATTGCCCATGGTGGAATGATACGCCGCGGTCGAGGACACCATGATCAGCGCGCCCCTGGAATCCCGCAACATGGAATGAAATCGCGTGGCGCAGGCCATCAGGCTCATCAAATTGACCTCGACCACCTTGCGGAAGCCGTTCATCTCGAACTCGCCGCGGCGATAGAGCACGGCGCCTTGCGCGAGCACGAGCACGTCGAGCCTGTCGAAGGACGGCTTGAACGCCTCGATCGCAACGGGATTGCTGACGTCGAGCTGCGCATAAGAGAGGCCAGTGAGATCAGAGCCCTCCTCGATCGAATAATCCTCCGGCTGAGCCCGCGTGCCGCAAACCGCGACATGCGCGCCCCTCGTGCGAAAGGCCTGCGCGATGCCGTTGCCGATCCCGCTCGAACCGCCGACGACCAGCACCTGCTTGCCTGAGAAATCGAGCTCGTTCGCCATCGCGGCCTCCCGTTTTGCCTTGCTTGTTTGACCTGTCTGCGGATCGATGCCAGCCTTGTCAATCATAACAAGAACAAGCAGGCTCCGAGGAAACAG
Source organism: Bradyrhizobium diazoefficiens (assembly GCF_016616425.1). NCBI lineage: Bacteria > Pseudomonadati > Pseudomonadota > Alphaproteobacteria > Hyphomicrobiales > Nitrobacteraceae > Bradyrhizobium > Bradyrhizobium diazoefficiens. Next base: position 1,521,602 of record NZ_CP067101.1, on the reverse strand, counting down.
CATGTCCGAGTTCAAGCAGCTCAGCCGGTCCGTAAAGGGCCTGACCGCTCTCGTCACCGGCGCGGCGAGCGGCATGGGGCGTGCCACCGCGCGCTTGTTCGCCGCCGAAGGCGCCAACGTCGCCGTGACCGATTTCGACGCGCAAGGCGCGCACGCGGTTGCCAGCGAGATTGCTGCGAGCGGCGGCGCAGCGAAGGCATGGAAGCTCGACGTTGCCGACGGCAGCGAGATCAAGCGCGTGGTTGGCGAGGTCGCCGCGCAATTCGGCGCGATCGACATCATCGTCAACAATGCCGGCATCTCCGTACGGGTTGCGATCGACGACGAGGGCTATGAGGACGCCTGGGCCAGGGGCATCGCGGTGATGTTGACGGCGCATCCCCGCATCATCCGCGCTGCGCTGCCGCACCTACGCAAGTCGAACAGCCCACGCATCGTCAACATTGCCTCGACCGAGGCGCTCGGCGCGACTGCATTGCACAGCCCGTATTCGGCAGCAAAGGGCGGAGTTGCGAGCCTCACCCGCTCGCTCGCCGTGGAACTCGGCCGCGACGGCATCACCGTCAACTGCATCTGTCCGGGCCCGATCCGCACCGCGATCACCGACCGCATCTCGGAGGAGCACAAGACGATCTACGCCAAGCGCCGCACCGCGCTCGGCCGTTACGGCGATCCCGAGGAGGTCGCGCATATGACGCTGAGCCTGTGCCTGCCGGCCGCCTCCTTCCTCACCGGCGCGGTGATCCCGGTCGACGGCGGCCTGATGGCGCGCAACGCGTGAGAGCCATGCGCGCGCAACGTTGACAAGTACGCGCGCGGGAGTAGCTTTTTCGCTGACAGAGCGGGCCAACCGCTCGCGACCGCGGGAGAACGCCATGACGATCGCCATCCGGCAGCTTCAGAAGCATTTTGTCGGCGAGGTTTCCGGCCTCGACTTGCGAAAGCCTCTCACCGAGACCGAAGCACGCGAGGTCGAGGCCGCCATGGACAAATATGCCGTGCTGGTTTTCCACGACCAGGACATCACCGACGAGCAACAGATGGCCTTTGCGCTGAATTTCGGTCAGCGCGAGGACGCGCGTGGCGGCACCGTGACCAAGGAAAAGGACTACCGCCTCCAGTCGGGCCTGAACGACGTCTCCAATCTCGGCAAGGACGGCAGGCCGCTGGCGAAGGACAGCCGCACGCATCTGTTCAACCTCGGCAATTGCCTATGGCACTCCGACAGCTCGTTCCGCCCCATCCCCGCAAAATTCTCGCTGCTGTCGGCGCGGGTCGTGAACCCGAAGGGCGGCAATACCGAATTCGCCGACATGCGCGCCGCCTATGATGCGCTCGACGACGATACCAAGGCCGAGATCGATGATCTCGTCTGCGAACACTCGCTGATGTATTCACGGGGATCGCTCGGCTTCACCGAATACACCGATGACGAGAAGGAGATGTTCAAACCGGTGCTGCAGCGGCTGGTGCGGACTCATCCCGTGCATCGCCGCAAGTCGCTGTATCTCTCATCACATGCCGGCAAGATCGTCGGCATGAGCGTGCCCGAGGGCCGGCTGCTGCTGCGCGATCTCAACGAGCATGCGACGCAGGGAGAGTTCGTCTACGTCCACAAATGGAAGCTGCATGACCTCGTGATGTGGGACAACCGCCAGACCATGCACCGCGTCCGCCGCTACGACCAGTCGCAGCCTCGCGACATGCGCCGTGCGACGGTGGCGGGCACCGAGCCGACGGTGCAGCAGCAGGCAGCGGAGTAGGCGCTGCCAACAGGTGGTCATCGCCCGGCTTGACCCTACTCGATTCACACATCTCTAAAACCGACTCAAATACAGGCACTTAGATGACCCTCTGGGTTCGAAAAACGAGGGCGTCACCTGGCGAGCAAGCATTGAGAAGACTCGTGTTTTTCAGCGCGCCGATCAGTGCCAAAAAAGATGTGTGAACGTCGTAGGGCTTGACCGGGCGATCCAGCAGTCCGAGGCGGTTCTGATAGAGCCGATAAGCTGCGGCGTACTGGATGCCCCGGTCCCGGCTCCGCTAGGCTACGGCGGGCCTACAAGCGCACTCGGCCGGCGAAGCTTCAGCGAAGACGGCAAGCCGGGGCATGACAGCGGAGCGAGCTACGCGTGCCCGGCCTCGTTCGAGAGCATGCCGGGATCGATGCCGATCTTCTGCAGAGCACGGTTGTATTTGTCGTCGACGTCGTCTCCGAAAATCAAATCCGCATCCGCATCGCAATGCAGCCAACCGTTGCTCTGGATCTCGGTCTCGAGCTGGCCCGGCGCCCAGCCGGCATAGCCGAGCGCGAGAATGGCGTGCTTCGGGCCGGAGCCGTTGGCGATGGCGCGCAGGATATCTACGGTCGCCGTGAGGCAGACGCCGTCATCGATCCGCAGCGTCGCATTCTCGATGTAGAAGTCGCTGGAATGCAGCACGAAGCCGCGGCCGGTATCGACCGGGCCGCCGCGCAGCACCTTCATGCTTTCGGCATTCTCCGGCAGCTTGATGTGCTCGCCCTTCTTGATGATGCCGAGCTGCTCCAAGAGCTCGGGGAAGTCGATGCTGCCGGCCGGGTGGTTCACAATAATGCCCATTGCTCCCTCCGCCGAATGGGCGCAGAGATAGATCACCGAGCGCTCGAAGCGGGAATCGCCCATCACGGGCATCGCGATCAGCAGCCGGCCGTCGAGATAACCGGCCGAATTGGGGAGTGCGGGGCCCGCGCTGCGGGTGCTTTCGCCCGTCCTCTTGCCTGTGGGAGCCATCGGTGAAGCACTCCGGTTTCAATTCCTATCCTGATGTCGGGCCGGTCCGCTGTCAAATCAAGGCTTGCAGGGACTCGATTCAGGTGCATCCATCACAAGCAATTCAATGGTTTGCCCCGAGGTGACCCTGTAAAGACGTGCCATGCTCACAAGAGTTCCCCTGCGTGCGGCGATTGGCGTCGCGGCAACCCTGCTTGCGTCGTCGCTGGCCATCGCAGCCCGCGCCGATGACACCTCGCCGTGGCAGCGCGACGGACATTCCGCGGTGCGGCTATTGGCGGGATCGCGCAGCGGCGCCGTCCTGCTCGGCGGTATCGCCTTCCAGCTCGAGCAGGGCTGGAAGACCTACTGGCGCACCCCCGGGGACTCCGGCGTGCCCCCGCGGTTCGACTTCTCGAAGTCGGACAATGTCGAGGCGGTGACGGTGATGTGGCCTGCGCCGCTGAAATTCGACGACGGCGCGGGCGGCCATTCGATCGGCTATCACAATCAAATCGTGCTGCCCTTGCGCATTGTCGCCAAGGCGGCCGACAAGCCGGTGACCCTGCGCGCCGAGATCAATTACGCAGTGTGCGAGAAGCTCTGCATTCCGGTCGACGCCCACGTCGAGCTCGGCTTCAACAGCGTCGCCTCGACCGAGGATGCCAATTTGCGTGCCGCACTCGACAGCGTGCCGAAGCCCGCCAATATCGGCGATCCCAATCCGCTCACTATCCGCGACGTCAAGCGCGACGGGCCCAAGAAGGTGGTGGTCGACGTGGTTGTTCCCGACAGCCGCAACGTCAATCTGTTCGTGGAAGGGCCGACGCCGGACTGGGCATTGCCGATTCCGGACCCGGTCGACCAGGGACCGCCGGGCGTGAGACGCTTCTCATTCGAGCTCGATGGCTTGCCGCCGGGCGCGAAGCCTGACGGCGCTGCGCTGAAATTCACGCTGGTCGGGCCGGACAAGTCGTACGAGTTCAATACGAATCTAGAGTGATCCGCCGCGGGCCAGGACGACATTGCGGATGGGACGCCCACCCAACCGAATCTTAACGACTGGTTGCTAATCCGAAGGCTGCCGCAGCACGCGGAGCGCTTGGGGACCCGTCGTGGCCGTGATGGATGCAGAACCCGCAACGACCGGACTGATCGCGCGGCTGCGAGCCAAGCTGACCAGCGGCTCGAGCGAAGCATCGCTGACGCGGCGGCTGGCCGGCACCATCTTCATCATCCGCGTGATCAGCGCGGGCCTGGCTTATTTCGCGCAGGTGCTGCTCGCGCGCTGGATGGGTACGTCCGACTACGGCATCTATGTCTATGTCTGGACCTGGGTGCTGCTGCTCGGCAGCATGATGGATTTCGGCATCTCGGCTTCGGCGCAGAAAATCATTCCGGAGTACCGCACCAGCGGCGAGCAGGCGCTGCTGCGCGGCTTTCTCTCCGGCAGCCGCTGGCTGACCTTTGCCGTTTCCACGCTGGTGTCGCTCGGCCTTGCCGGCATCGTCAAGCTGCTGTCGCCCTGGATTGATCCGGATGAGGTGCTGCCGCTCTATATCGGCTGCATGACCCTCCCTGCCTTCGTCGTCGCCAACACCCAGGACGGCATCGCGCGCTCGCATGACTGGATGCAGCTCGGGTTGATGCCGCAATTCATCATCCGGCAGGCGCTGATCATCGGCATCACGGCTGTCGCTTTCCTGCTCGGCTATCATCTCGGCGCGGTTGCCGCGATGATCGCGAGCGCCGGCGCGGTCTGGATCGCGATGACCGGGCAGATGGTGGTGCTGAACCGCAAGCTCGCCGATCAGGTCGCGCCCGGCCCCAAGGCCTACGACATCGGCGGCTGGCTCGCCGTCTCGCTGCCGATCCTGCTGGTCGAGAGCTTCTACCTGCTGCTCTCCTACACCGACGTGCTGGTGCTGCAGCAATTCCGCCCTTCGGACGAGGTCGGCGTCTACTTCGCAGTGGTGAAGACGCTGGCGCTGGTCTCCTTCATCCACTACGCGATGTCGGCCACGACCGCGCATCGCTTCGCCGAATACAACGCAAGCGGCGACAAGGCACGCCTGTCCGCCTATGTGGCGCACGCCATCAACTGGACGTTCTGGCCCTCGCTGGCAGCGACCATCGTGCTGCTCGCGCTCGGCAAGCCGCTGCTCTGGTTGTTCGGCCCGCAATTTACGGTCGGCTACGACATCATGTTCGTCGCTGCGATTGGCCTCGTGGTGCGCGCTGCGATCGGGCCGGTCGAGCGGCTGCTCAACATGCTCGGCCAGCAGAAGATCTGCGCGCTGGCCTATGCGCTGGCGTTCGCGATGAACGTCGTGCTTTGTATCGCGCTGGTGCCGCGCTATGGCGGCCACGGCGCCGCAGCCGCGACCTCGATCTCCCTCACCTTCGAGACGGTGCTGTTGTTCTGGATCGTGCGGCAGCGCCTCGGCCTGCACGTGCTGGCGTTTGGAAAATAGGCGTCAGGCGCCTGCGGTGCTTGCTGCTTCGCGTGGAACGGCTCTGTCAGAGCGCACACGGGAACGAGGCAAAACGCCTCTCCTTTTTCAATCTGAGGCAAAATTTTTCTTATTCTGTCCGACCGGTTGCGCCTCAGGGGAACTCTATTCTACGTCATATTGCGTAACCGACGAGATCAACCTAAGATTCCCCGGACATGTTTGATCCACTCTACGTCGCCTCTGGCTTCGGCGTCGGCCTGCTTGTCGGGATGACCGGCGTGGGCGGCGGCTCGTTGATGACGCCGCTCCTGATCCTGGTGTTTGGCGTCCACCCCTCCACCGCCGTCGGCACCGATTTGCTCTATGCCGCCGCCACCAAAACCGGCGGCAGCATCGTGCATAGCTGGTCGCGCAGCGTGCACTGGCCGGCGGTGTTGCGGCTCGCCTGCGGCAGCATTCCGGCAAGTGCGCTGACGCTGCTGGTGCTGTGGAAGCTCGATCTCAAGAGCGATGCGGAACGCAATCTGGTCAGTCTGGTGCTGTGCTTCGCGCTCTTGCTGACCGCGACCTCGCTGATCTTCCGCAAATCGATCATGGAGCGTTATCGCCGCCGTCTCGAACGGGTCGACGAGCGCAGCACCACGATTGCGACTGTTATCACCGGCATCGTGCTCGGCGTGCTGGTCTCAATTTCGTCGGTCGGCGCCGGCGCGGTCGGGGTAACCGTGCTGCTGCTGCTCTACCCTCGCCTGCCCATGGCAACCATCGTCGGCTCCGATATCGCGCACGCCGTGCCGCTGACGCTGGTTGCCGGAATTGGGCACTGGGCGCTCGGCGACGTTGATTGGGCACTGATGGGCGTGCTGCTGATGGGCTCGCTGCCCGGCATCGTCGTCGGCAGCTACAGCGCGACGCGAGTGCCCGAGACTGTGCTGCGCCTGGTGCTTGCGAGTGTGCTGTTCGTGGTCGCCGGCAAGATCATGTTTGCGGAGCTGAACCTGTCGTCCGCGTTCGTGACCGCGCTGGCCTGGAGCCACTAGACGAAAATCAGTATCCCCCATTCTTGCTGTCATCGCCCGACCTCGACCGGGCGATCCAGTGCTCCGAAACGGTTGCGGTTCAATCGATGGGCCGCGGCGTACTGGGATGCCGGTCCCGGCTCCGCCGGGGCCACAAGGGTGCGCGGCCGCCGAAGCCTGAGCGAAGGCGGCAAGCCGGAGCATGACGGAGCGTGGATTTACTCCGCGGTCCAGCCGCCGTCGATCGAGAGATTGGCACCGGTGATCTGCGCAGCGTCGTCGCCGCACAGGAACAGCGCCAGCGCGGCTACCTGCTCGGAGGTGACGAACTCCTTGGTCGGCTGCGCGTCGAGCAGCACGTCGTTGATGACCTGCTCGCGCGTCAGGTTGCGCGCCTTCATCGTGTCGGGGATCTGCTTTTCCACCAGCGGCGTCCACACATAGCCGGGGCTGATGCAGTTGCAGGTGATCTTGTGGGTTGCGACCTCCAGCGCCACGGTTTTGGTGAGGCCGGCGATGCCGTGCTTGGCCGAGACGTAGGCCGACTTGAAGGGCGAGGCGACCAGCGAGTGCGCGGACGCCGTGTTGATGATGCGGCCCCACCCCTTCTTCTTCATTCCGGGAACCGCGGCGCGGATGGCATGGAAAGCCGAGGACAGGTTGATCGCGATGATCTGGTCCCACTTCTCCAGCGGAAATTCCTCGATCGGCGAGACGAACTGGATGCCGGCATTGTTGACGAGGACGTCGACCGAGCCGAAGCTCTTCTCGCCGAACGCGATCATCCCGGCGATCTCGGCGGGCTTGGTCATGTCGGCGGGCGAATAGACCGCTTTCACCTTGAAGTCCGACTCGATCTTGGCGCGCTCTTTCTCGATGTCTTCGGGCGAGCCGAAGCCGTTGATGACGACGTTCGCACCGGCGCCGGCGAACGCACGCGCATAAGCGAGCCCGATGCCGCTGGTCGAACCGGTCACGACGGCGTTCTTGCCTGACAGACTACCCATTTTATTCGCTCCTTTTTGCCGGGGGAGCGGTAACGTCCCCCGTGAGATCGTAGGTCACCATGGTCTCGCCGGACTGCGGTCTCTCGAGCCAGTCCTTGTGGCGCATCGACAGATGCACGTCGCGCACACCGGCCTCCCAATGCTCGACCATGGCGACATGCGAGAAGTCGTAATCCTTGGACGAGGATTCGTAGTTCTTGCTGCGGTAGATCAGATGCACCACGGTGACGGTGCTTTCGCGCGACACTTTCGCCAGGAATTCGACGGAAGGGTCGTTCTTCAGGTAATCCGGCAATTTGCCGATCAGGTCGCGCACGGCCCTGCGGGCGTTATGCAACTGCTTGTTCTTGTCGGTGTTCATCCGCGTGCGGCTGGAATAACGGATGTCCTTCTCGCGCTCGGCGGCCTCGAGCAGCGACGTCGGCAGATCGCCGCGCGCGGAAAACAGGTCGACCTGGAAGATCAGCATGTCGCGATCGACCCCGGCGTCGAGCACGTAGTCGAGAGGGGTGTTTGAGGCGATGCCGCCGTCCCAATAATGCTCGCCCTCGATCACCACCGAGGGAAAGCCAGGCGGCAACGCGCCGGAGGCCATGATGTGCTCGGGGCCGATGCTCTTGCCGAGCTTCCTGAACTCGTAATTGTCGAAATATTTGAAGTTGCCGGAGGCGACGCCAACCGCGCCGACCGACAGCCGCGTCTTCAGGTCGTTGATGCGGTCGAAATCGACGAGACGCTCCAGCGTCCTCTTCAGCGGTGCGGTGTCGTAATAGCTCTCGGCCTGCGGGCTGCCGGGCGGCCAGAGCGGCGCCGGCGGAATGCGCGGCGTGAAGAAACCGGGCACACCGAAAGTCGCGATCAGCGCGGCACTGGTCGAATTGAACAGCTCACGGCTGTGGTCGCTCTTGCCGAGCGGCTTCCACGGCACCGGTGCCGACACCATCTCCCAGAACTCCTTGAGCCGCTTGACGCGCGTCGGGCCCTCGTTGCCGGCGATGATGGCGGCGTTGACCGCGCCGATCGAGATGCCGGCGACCCATTCCGGCTCGAAGCCGTAGCCGCACAGCGCCTGACAGGCGCCGGCCTGGTAGGAGCCGAGCGCGCCGCCGCCCTGCAGGACCAGGACGCGTTGCGCATTCGCGGGGATGCTGGCGGATTCCGGGCTACGATCGGTCATGGGGGAACAATTGCAAATGGCGCGCCACCGTGGCGACACTCCGCCGCGGCGTCAATGCATCCGGGATCAAGTCTGGCTTATCGAGGCTCCGTCGAGGCCAGGATCATGGTCCAGAACACCTTGTATTTGGTCCCGGGAGCATAGCTCGCCGCGATGCCCAATTTTGTGACACCGCCCTTGAGCATGTTGGCGCGGTGCGGAGGCGAGTCGCGCCAGCCGGAAAACGCTTCCGCCAGCGTATGATAGCCAGCCGAGATGTTCTCCACCGCCACGGTCGCGGGATAGCCGCCGGCTGCCAGGCGCTTGGCCAGCGGCGCGCGGACGTCGTGGTCCATCTTGTTTGCCGCCGCCATGGCGCCCGACTGGGATTCCGCGAGCCGCATCAGATCAGGATCGATCACGACGGTGCCGAGGGCGTTGTTCTGGCGGTATTGCGAGATCATGATTGCAGCCGCCTGCGCATCGAGCTTGGCGCCCGGCACCGCCATGTCGGCATACATCGACGGTTGCTGGACCGGTGCCTCGTTGCCGGCACAGCCGGCGAGCAACAAAGTGATGGATAGTGCGGCCGCAGCGCGCATAAAGGGCCCCCGAATGAGGGGCCGTTGTTGCATATCAACCGTGGCTGAAAGGTGAATTTTGTAGAAAATTCGATCTGATCGGTCGGCTCAGGCCCCGTAAAGGCCCGGTCGCGCCAGGCCGCAGGTCCGCCCTCCCGGACGGCTACGACGTTTTCATCGTATGGATGCCGCATTCCGTCTTGGCTCTGCCGCGCCAACGGCCGGCGCGCGAATCCTCGCCTTCGGTCGTGCGACTGGTACAGGGCATGCAGCCAACAGACAGGAAGCCGGAGGCGACCAGGGGGTGACGCGGCAAGTTGGCACGAATGAAAATCGCCTCGAGTTCCTCGCGCGAGACATTGGCGAACGGATTGAACTTGAGCCGAGCTCCGTCATGCTCGACCACCGGAATGTCCGCCCGCGCATCACCCTGGAAGCGCTTGCGGCCATTGATCCAGGCCGAGAACGGCTTCAGCGCCCGCGCCAGCGGCTCCACCTTGCGGATGCGGCAGCAGGCGTCGGGATCGGAGAACCAGAGGTCGCGCGCGGGATCTTCGCGCGACAGCGCCTCCTCGGCCGGCTTGACCGACCGGACATCCTTCAAGCCGAGCGTCGCAATCAGCGTGTCCCGATAGGCCAGCGTCTCCTCGAACAGCCAGCCGGTGTCGAGAAAGATTACCGGGATTGCCGGGTCGACGTCCGCCATCACCTTCAGCAGCGTCGCGGACTCCGTCCCGAAGGACGACACCAGCGCCAGCTTCTCGCGCCCGACCGTCTTCAACGCCGCTGCGATGATCTCCGTGGGCGAGGCATCGCGCAGGGCGCGATCGAGCTCGTCCGCCGAAGGCAGCGCAAACACCGATGTCGTCGGGAGCTGGGGTGCGATCGCGTTCACGTGCCGACACCCTCGGAGTGGCGGAGCTGCATGCGCCGGTGCAAAGCCGTGATGCGGCCGTCGCCGGTCGGCTGGTAGAACACCGAATAGCGCTTGGCGGTCTGCATGAAGGCTTCCGCGTCGGCCTGCTTCTTGACGTCGAAGGCATCGAAGCCGGCGCGCAGCATGAACACGAACTGGTCGCGCAGCACCTGACCGGTGGCGCGCAATTCGCCGCGGTAGTTGTAGCGCTCGCGCAGCAGGCGGGCCTGGCTGTAAGCGCGGCCGTCGCGGAAGGTCGGAAACACCAGCGCCACCACAGCGAGTTTGCCGAGATAGGGCACGAGCTCACTGATGTCCCGGCTGTTCGGCCAGATCACGCCGACCTTGCCGGCGCGCTTGAGCAACGCATCCGCCTCGCCGAGGAAACGTTCGGCTGGCACCAGGATGTCGCCGCTCTCGGGCAGCGGCGTATCGACGGCGAGCTTGACGAAGCTGTCATCGACGATCTTTCCGCCGTTAACGAGTGGCATAGACGCGCTCCTTGAAGGGCTCGACGCCGAGGCGCTTCACCGTGTCCATGAACAGCTCCTCCGGCCGCTCACGCAGCGCCAGATAGGCTTCCACGACGTCTTCGATGACATCGGCGACTTCGTCGAATTTGACACCCGGGCCGATCAGGGTGCCGAGCGCGGCGTTCTCGTCGGCGCGACCGCCGATGGTGATCTGGTAGACCTCCTCGCCGTTCTTCTCGACGCCGAGAATGCCGATATGGCCGACATGGTGATGGCCGCAGGCATTGATGCAGCCGGAGATATTGATGTGAAGCCGGCCGATCAGATTGGCGAGCTCGTGATTGGCAAAGCGCCGCGTCAATTCCTGCGCGATCGGGATCGAGCGCGCATTCGCGAGCGAGCAATAATCGAGCCCGGGGCACGCGATGATGTCGGTGATCAGATTGACGTTGGGCGTCGCGAGGCCAAGCCTGTCGAGGGCCTTCCACAGCGCCGGCAGGTCACGCTTGGCGACGTGCGGCAGGGCCAGGTTCTGCTCGTGGCCGACGCGGATCTCGCTGAAGGAGTATTTGTCGGCGAGATCGGCGAGCGCATCCATCTGCTCGGCGGTCGCATCGCCCGGAGGTCCGCCGGTCGGCTTGAGCGAGACCGTGACGATGGAGTAGCCCTGCACCTTGTGCGGGGCCACCGAGTTCTTGCGCCACGCCTCGAAATCGGGATCGGCCGCAGCCTGCCGCAGCTCATCCGGCATGTGCGGCAGCTTCTCGTAAGCCGGATAGGTAAAGCGCGAGCGGATGTCCTCGATCACCTCATCGTCGATCTGGAGCGAGGAGTTGCGAATGTGCTGCCACTCATCCTCGACCTCACGCGAGAACTTCTCGATCCCGAGCTCGTGCACCAGGATCTTGATGCGCGCCTTGTAGATGTTGTCGCGGCGGCCATACTGGTTGTAAACGCGCAGGATCGCCTCGATGTAGCTGAGGATATCGCGGCCATGAACGAAGTGCTTGATGGTCTTGGCGATGAAAGGCGTGCGGCCGAGACCGCCGCCGACCAGCACCTCGAAGCCGGTTTCACCCTTTTCGTTCTTGATCAGCCGGAGACCGATGTCGTGGATCCTGATCGCGGCGCGGTCGTGATCCGACGCCGTGATCGCGATCTTGAACTTGCGCGGCAGGAACGAGAATTCTGGATGCAGCGTGGTGTGCTGGCGGATCAGCTCCGACCAGATGCGGGGATCCTCGATCTCGCCCGGTGCGACGCCGGCCCACTGGTCCGAGGTGACATTGCGCATGTTGTTGCCGGAGGTTTGCATCGCGTGGATGCCGACCTCGGCGAGATCCGCCAGTGCATCCGGCAGCTCGGCGAGCTTGATCCAATTGAACTGGATGTTCTGCCGCGTGGTGAAATGGCCGTAGCCGCGGTCGTATTTGCGCGCAACATGAGCCAACGCTCGCAACTGGTTCGTCGCCAGCGTGCCGTAGGGGATCGCCACGCGGAACATATAGGCGTGCAATTGCAGATAGACGCCGTTCTGAAGCCGCAGCATCTTGAACTCGTCCTCGTTGAGCTCACCGGAGAGGCGCCGCTTCACCTGGTCGCGGAACTCCGAGACGCGCTCGTTGACGAGCGTGCGGTCGATTTCGTCGTAAGCGTACATAAGAGCGTGCCTTAAACCTGGGCCGGCTGTCCGATGGTGACGCCGGTGCGACGGATCTGTTCGCGCAGATTGCCGGGGACGATCTTGCCGTCGGCGCCTATCTGCACCGGCGCGATATAGGGACCGATCGCGCCGACGTCATCGGCGACGGACTCCGCAAGCAACGCTTTCGCCTCGTCGGAGTTGCGCACGATCGCAGCCTCGGACAGGTCCCCAGACCAGCTCTTGGCCGCGGTGCGGTAAACCACGACGCCGTCCCAGGTCCGGTTGGCGGTCACGATCGAGGGGCCGGCGATCTTGATCTTCTTCTGTTCGAGCGGGGAGGTCATTCGGCTGCATCCAATAGGTCAGAGATGATTTGAGCTGAGTTTTTCTTTTGGGCCTGGCGGCGAAGCGAACCGGCATGCCGGACCACGTCTCCGATGATGAGAATGGCAGGACCGCCATCGGTCCGCCTTACGAGCTCAGGCAGGTCGCGCAGCGTACCGATCGCACTTAGCGCATCCGGACGCGTGACGCGGGCGAATACGCCGACCGGCGTCTCCGGCGAGCGGCCGGCCGCGAGCAGCCCCGCACGCACGCTGGGCGCCGCGGTCATGCCCATGTAGACGACGACGGTCATTCTGGTGTCGGTCAGCGTCGACCAGTCCACGACTTCCGCATCGCGTGCCTTGTGCGCGGTGAGGAAGGTGATGCGGGTCGCTTCATGACGATAGGTGAGCGGCACCTCGAAATCGGCGGCGCCACCGAGCCCGGCGGTGATACCGGGAATGATCGAATAGGCAACCCCCGCAGCGCGCAGCGCTTCCACCTCCTCACCACCGCGCCCGAACACGAAGGGATCGCCCCCCTTCAACCGCACCACGCGCTGGCCGGACTGCGCGGCCTCGATCATGCGTTTGTTGATGGCGTCCTGGCCGATGCCGGGCTTGCCGACGCGGCGACCGACGGCAACGCGCATGGTGTCGCGGCGGATGCGGTCGAGAATTTCAGGCGAGACCAGCTCATCATGGAAGACGATATCGGCGTCCTGCAATGCGCGCAGCGCCTTGATGGTGAGAAGATCAGGATCGCCCGGCCCGGCGCCGACCAGCGCGACCGAGCCTTCCGGCTTGTCGGCACGCGCGAACGCGGAGGGATCAGCAATCACTTCGAGCGCGGCGCCCGCCTCGCCCTTGCGGCCGGCGAGCACGGCGGCGCCGATCGGACCGTCGATGACGCGCTCCCAGAACCGCCGACGCAACGGAAAGTCGGCGATGCGCTCGTTGATGGATTTGCGAAAGCGGCCGATGAACTCGGCGAGTTCGCCAATGCGCGCCGGAAGCAGCGCCTCGATCTTCTCGCGCACGCGCCGCGCCACCACCGGGGACGTGCCGCCGGTGCCGACCGCGACCACGACATCACCGCGATCGACGATCGCCGGGAAGATGAAGCTGGAATGATCGAGATCGTCCATCACGTTGACGGGCAGGCCGAGCGCCTTGGCACGCACCGACATCGCCACGCCGACATCGCCGGCGCCGGCGCAGACGATGGCGATGACGCCCGAGAGATCGGCGGTGAGCGGATCGTCCATTGCGATTTCGATTTGCGCTGCGTCCGCGGGACCGAGGCTCAGATCCTGATTGCCGTCGATCGCATGGACGCGGATGCGCGCGCCAGCGGCCGCAAGCACGCGCAGCTTGGCGCGCAAAAGCTCGCCCGCGCCGATGAGGACCACGGGACCGGCCTTGAGATCGAGAAACACCGGCAAGAACCGCATACGATACTCGCTTCCCCACAAACGGGGTTGACTGGAATTATTTTCTATATATGTCTCGTTTCGAGCACGCAAAGAGAAATTTTTTCTTCTCCTTTGCACCGCAACTATAGAATTTTCGCCTTCAAACGCAACGTGGCAGAGATGCATCTTCTCAAGGACGATTCCGCAGCGAGCGGACTGAGCAGCCCGGCCCTGGCCGAGCGCACGCGCGTGCAAGAATTTTCTGCTGACCTTACCCCGAGCATGGACCATCTCGACCAGCTCGAGGCGCAGAGCATCTACATCTTTCGCGAGGCTTTCGCCCGGTTGAAGAAGATCGCGCTGCTGTGGTCGCTCGGTAAGGATTCCAACGTCATGATCTGGCTGGCGCGGAAAGCTTTCTTCGGCAAGATGCCGTTCCCGGCTCTCCATGTCGACACCGGCAAGAAGTTTCCGGAGATGTATCGCTTCCGCGATTACTACGGCAAGGAGTGGGATCTCGATCTGCGGGTCGAGCCCTGCCCGCCCATCGACGCCGTCGATCCGACGCTGCCACCGGCCGCCCGTTCGGCCGCGCGCAAGACCGAAGGTCTCAAGATGGCGCTCGGCAAATACGGCTTCGACGGCCTGATCGCCGGCATCCGCCGCGACGAGGAGGCGACGCGCGCCAAGGAGCGCGTGTTCTCTCCGCGCGGCCTCGAAGGCAATTGGGACGTGCGCGACCAGCCGCCGGAATTCTGGGACCATTTCAACGCCTCGCCGCCGCAAGGCGCGCATTTGCGCATCCATCCGATTCTGCATTGGACCGAGGCCGACATCTGGGCCTACACCAAGCGCGAGAACATCCCGATCATCCCGCTCTATCTGTCGAAAGACGGCAAGCGCTACCGCTCGCTGGGCGACCAGGACATCACCAACCCGGTCGCTTCGACTGCGTCGACTATCGACGAGATCCTGATCGAGCTCGAACAGACCAAGGTGCCGGAGCGCTCGGGGCGCGCGCTCGACCACGAGACCGAAGACGCTTTCGAGCGCCTTCGCGTCGCCGGCTATCTCTGACCAGGACGCCTGCGGTATGAACATGATTGTCTCCCCCGCTTCGCCGGCGACCCCCAACGGCACCACGCGTCCGCAGGTCAGCATCGTCATTGTCGGCCATGTCGATCACGGCAAGTCGACGCTGGTCGGCCGCCTGCTGCACGAGACCGGCAGCTTGCCCGACGGCAAGCTGGACATGCTGAAAGCCGTCAGCGCGCGGCGCGGCATGCCGTTCGAATGGTCGTTCCTGCTCGATGCGCTGCAGACCGAGCGGGACCAGGGCATCACCATCGACACCACGCAGATCCGCTTCCGCACCAATTCGCGCGACATCGTGCTGATCGACGCGCCCGGCCATGCCGAATTCCTGCGCAACATGATCACCGGCGCCTCCCAGGCCGACGGTGCGGTGCTGATCATCGACGCGCTCGAAGGCGTGCGCGACCAGACAAGGCGCCACGGCTATCTCCTGCATCTGCTCGGCGTGAAGCAGGTCGCAGTCGTCGTCAACAAGATGGACCGCGTCGACTTCTCCGCCGATCGCTTCAAGGCGATCAGCGACGAGATTTCCGCGCATCTGAGCGGCCTCGGCGTGAAGCCGACCGCGCTGATCCCGATTTCCGCGCGCGACGGCGACGGCGTCGCTGACCTTACCGACCGGATCGGCTGGTACAAGGGACCGACCGTGGTCCAGGCGCTGGATAGCCTCGAGCCGGCGCGGCCGCTGGAAGCGCTGGCGCTGCGCCTGCCGGTGCAGGCGATCTACAAGTTCGATGACCGCCGCATCGTGGCGGGCCGCATCGAATCCGGCAGCCTCCAGGCCGGCGACGAGATCGTGATCATGCCAGCCGGCAAGATCGCCAGGATCAAGACGGTCGAGAGCTGGCCGGTGACGCAGGTCTCTGGCCGGCAAGGCGCGGGCCGCTCGGTCGGCATCACGCTCGATCGCGAGCTGTTCATCGAGCGCGGCGACATCGTCGCGCACGCGAACAGTGTCCCGCGCGAGACGCGTCGGCTGCGCGCGCGCATCTTCTGGCTGCACGACAAGCCGCTCGCCAAGGGCGACCAGCTCCTGGTTCGCTGCGGACCGAAGGAAAGCCGCGCCACCGTAGTGGCGATCGAAAAGGCGGTCGATCCGGGCGAGCTCGAAAACAGAGAGAACAAAGCGATCGGCCGCAACCATGTCGGAGAGATCGATATTTCTCTTTCGAATCCGATTGCAACCGATCCCTACACCGAGAACCCGCGCACCGGCCGTTTGGTGATCGAAGTCTCCGGGCGCATCGCCGGCGGCGGTCTGGTGCTGTCGGTCGATGCCGGCCAGCGCGCCGTGCCGGTCGACATCGTGCCAGTGGAATCGGCGCTGCGGTCCGACGAGCGCTCTGCGCGCTATCAGCATAATGGCGCCGTGGTCTGGTTTACCGGCCTGCCCGCTTCCGGAAAGTCGACGCTCGCCAAGGTACTGGAGCGGCGGCTCTTCACCAATGGCGGCTCGCCGATCCTGCTCGACGGCGACACGCTGCGCGCCGGGCTCAACAGCGATCTCGGCTTCTCCGCTGCGGACCGTAGCGAGAATATCCGCCGCCTCGCCGAAGTCGCGACGCATCTCGCGCGTAACGGCCACATCGCCATCGTCGCTGCCGTCTCGCCGGCCCGCGAGGATCGCGCGACCGCGCGCCGCATCGCCGACACCGCCTTCCGCGAGATCCACGTCGCAACGCCGGCCGAGATCTGCGAGGAGCGTGACCCCAAGGGCCATTACAGGAAGGCGCGCGCCGGCGCGCTGGCTTCGTTCACCGGCATCGGCAACGACTACGAAGCGCCGCAAGCGGCCGAACTCGTGATCGATACATCGACGCGGACGGTCGCCGAAGCGGCAGATGAGATCGAGCAGATGCTGAAAGCGACGGGCGTGCTGTTCGACGAGGCCGTGGACCTCGCCGCGAATATTTGAGTTCTCTCTTCCTCAGCTGTCGTCGCCCGGCTCGACCCTACTCGATTCACACATCTCTAAAACCGACTCAAATACAGGCACTTAGATGACCCTCTGGCTTCGAAAAACGAGGGCGTCACCTGGCGAGCAAGCATTGAGAAGACTCGTGTTTTTCAGCGCGCCGATCAGTGCCAAAAAAGATGTGTGAACGTCGTAGGGCTCGACCGGGCGACCCAGTATTCCACCGACAGCAGTAATCGAGCCGATAGGCCGCGGCGTACTAGATTCCCCGCCTGCGCGGGGAATGACACCCGGTGTGTGGGCCCGCCCCAGCTCGTCCTGACATTTTGACAAACCTTCGGGGTCTTCTCACCGCCCCGGTTTTGGGGCTAATAGGGCCCCGAAAGCCGTCCTCTATGGGCGCATTTTGCTGCTGTCGGGTCAAAAGCAGCCAAAAACAGCCATTTCCAACAAGAAAGCCCATCATGAAACGCGTCGACGCCCACGGATTGAAGATCGCTCCCGTTCTGTTTGATTTCATCGCCAAGGAAGCGGCCCCGCAAACGGGAATCGCACCGGACGCGTTCTGGGCCGGGCTTGCCGCCATCATCAAGGATCTGGGGCCGAAGAACAGATCGCTGCTCGCATTGCGCGACACGTTGCAGGCCAAGATCGACGACTGGCACCGCGCGGGCAAAGGCAAGACGTTCGACCTCAACGCCTATACCGCCTTCCTGAAGGAGATCGGCTATCTCGTTCCTGAGCCGGCGACGCAGAAGGTCGAGACTGCCAATGTCGACGAGGAGATCGGCAAGATCTGCGGCCCGCAGCTCGTCGTGCCCCTCACCAATGCGCGCTATGCGCTGAACGCGGCAAACGCGCGCTGGGGCTCGCTCTATGACGCCTTCTACGGCACCGACGCGATCCCGCACGATCCGACCGAGAGCGGCAAGGGTTACAACAAGGCACGCGGCGACAAGGTGATCGCCAAGGCCAAGGCGTTCCTCGATAGCGCCGTGCCGCTCGCGACCGGCAGCCATACTGACGTCACTGCTTATAGCGTCGTGGCGGGCCAGCTTGCGGTGAAGCTGAAGAGCGGCAACGCCACCGCATTGAAGAACGCCGCGCAGTTTGCAGGCTTCCAGGGCGATGCGGCCGCGCCTTCGGCCGTGCTGCTGGTCAACAATGGCCTGCATGTCGAGGTCAAGATCGACCGCAGCAGCGCGATCGGCAGGGACGATCCGGCCGGGGTCGCCGACATCATCATGGAATCCGCGGTCTCCACCATCCTCGACATGGAGGACTCCGTCGCCGCGGTCGACGCCGAGGACAAGGTGCTGGTCTACCGCAACACGCTCGGTCTGATGAACGGCACGCTGTCGGCGGATTTCGAGAAGGGCGGCAAAACGCTGACGCGCTCGCTCAATGCCGATCGCAGCTACAAGACCCCGGACGGCAAGGGCGAGGTCAAGCTGCACGGCCGCAGCCTGCTCCTGATGCGCAATTGCGGTCACCACATGTTCACCGACGCCGTGCTGGACGAGAAGGGCGAGGAGATTCCGGAAGGCCTGCTCGATGCCGCCGTCTCGGGCCTGCTCGCCATTCACGATCTCAAGGGCAATTCCAAGGTCAAGAACAGCCGCACCGGATCGGTCTATATCGTCAAGCCAAAGATGCACGGCCCGGACGAGGTGTCGCTCACCTGCGAGATTTTTGACCGCGTCGAGAAGATGCTGGGTCTGACCGAGAACACGCTCAAGGTCGGCATCATGGATGAGGAGCGGCGTACCACCGTCAACCTCAAGGCCTGCATCCAGCGTGCCTCCAAGCGCATCATGTTCATCAACACCGGCTTCCTCGATCGCACCGGCGACGAGATCCACACCTCGATGGAAGCGGGTCCGATGATCCGCAAGAACGAGATGAAGGCGCAGGCCTGGATCAAGGCCTATGAGGACTGGAACGTCGACATGGGCCTGGCCTGTGGCCTGCCCGGCCACGCCCAGATCGGCAAGGGCATGTGGGCGGCACCCGACAAGATGGCGGACATGCTTCAACAGAAGCTCGGCCACCCGCAGGCCGGCGCCACCACCGCCTGGGTGCCCTCGCCGACCGCCGCGACGCTGCACGCGCTGCACTATCACCAGTTCAACGTCATCGCGCGCCAAGAGGAACTCACCAAGGCTGGACCGCGCGCAAAGCTTTCGGACATCCTCACCATTCCGGTGTCGAAGTCGAACTGGGCGCCCGACGACGTCAAGCAGGAGATCGACAACAACTGCCAGGGCATCCTCGGCTATGTCGTGCGCTGGATCGATCAGGGCGTCGGCTGCTCCAAGGTGCCCGACATCCACGATGTCGGCCTGATGGAGGACCGCGCCACCCTGCGCATTTCCAGCCAGCATCTCGCCAACTGGCTGCACCAGGGTGTGATCACCGAGGCGCAGGTGATGGAATCGCTGAAGCGCATGGCGATCGTGGTCGACAAGCAGAATGCGGGCGATCCGATCTACAAGCCGATGGCACCCGCCTTCGACGGCGTCGCCTTCAAGGCCGCCCGAGACCTGATCTTCAAGGGTCGCGAGCAGCCAAACGGCTACACCGAGTACATTCTCACCGCGCGCCGCCGCGAGGCCAAGGCTCTCGGCTGACAGGCGGCCGGCCGAGCCCCCCGGTTACCTCAAAGCCCCGGCACCCGCCGGGGTTTTTTATCGGGCGAAACGTCGCGCCGTGCGCCGGAACAGGCCGCCCGGGGCTCGCGTTGTAACGCCATCAACCAACGGGAGATGGTCATGGACTGGAATCGGGTCGAAGGAAACTGGAAGCAGTTCAAGGGATCGGCGAAGGAGAAATGGAGCAAGCTCACCGACGACGACCTCAAATTGATCGAGGGACGCCGCGAGCAGCTCGAAGGTCGGCTCCAGGAACGCTACGGCAAGGCCAAGGACCAGGTTCGTCAGGACGTCGACGACTGGCTCAAGTCGCTGCACTAGCGCGGCACGAACGAAGCCCCGGCTCAAGCCGGGGCTTTTGTTCGAGAGCAGTAGCCCGCTAGAACACCGCGAGATATTTCAGCAGCGAGACGATACCGATGATGATAACGATCACGCGTGCGATCTGTTTGGCGCGGCCGTCCATCGGTAGCATGTTGATGAGATAAAGTACGAGAATAACGACAAGAAAAGTGACGAGTACGCCCACCAGCATCGCGAGACCCCCCTCCAGGCAAATTGCGACCACTGCTCCAACGCGTGTCGCCCGCACCGGTTCCGTCGCGGCAACCTACTGCAACTTCTAGTTAATACGCACTTCCACGATCAGCACGCAATAAGCGGCGCATCGCGCCAGGAACGTCACTCTAAACGCACACTATTCCTTCAAACGCACACTATTCCTTCGCCACCACGGGTACATGGCGGAATTTGGCGCGCACCGATTTCGGCAGCGGCGAAAAATTCATTGCGGCGCCACGGCGATCGTCGGCGTTGCGGCTGGCGACCATCAGGCCGTCGGCGCCAGCGACGATGTCGCCCTTGCGCAGGGTGGGATCGTCCTCGATCTTGACCTGAGCGAGCCCGGCCGGATCCTTGCCGTTACAAGTGCAGCCCGCGACGATCTCGCTGCGATAGCGGAAGGCGTTCGGCATGTCGGAATAGGGCTTTCCATTCTCTGTCGTGGCGTCGTCGATATTGCTGCCATAGACCAGCGAAGTTTCCGAAGCTGGGCAGAAGCTCTTGCAGGATTGGGCCTTGCTCTCGGCATCGGCGCCTTGCGCCGGGAAGTAGCGGCCATCGCAGCCGCGCACGCAATAGGCCGCGCCGCCGCCATGGGCGGCCCGCTGGCGCGGCGCGTCGTAACGCGGCATGTCATCGTTGGGGAACGGCACCCGGATTTGTGGAGGTCGCGCCCCAAACGCGCCGAACAGCGCCGAGAAAAAATCTTCCGCATGTGCCGTCGGGGTCAGCGCAAGGCCGAAGAATGCAACGGCAAGCATTGCCGCCGCGCCAACGGCCAGTTTGCCGATCGAGCGTTTACCCATGTGACCTCACTGAACTCCTAGTTCACCGACGACGCCGAGATATTCAGCGCTTGCCGACCCGAGGGCATCGCCGTGACGGCCGGACGCTTGCGCACGGGATCCCCGCCCCTGGCCATCAGCGGCGCGTTCTTCGGCAGCACCACGACCTTGGCACCGACATTGACACGGTTGAACAGGTCGATGACGTCCTCGTTGGTCATGCGGATGCAGCCGGAGGAGACGAACTTGCCGATCGTGGAGGGATCGTTGGTGCCGTGAATGCGGTATTCGCTGGAGCCGAGATACATCGCCCGCGCACCGAGCGGATTGCCGGGACCGCCGGCGACGAAGCGCGGCAGATAGGGTTGACGCGCGATCATCTGGGCCGGCGGATGCCAGTCCGGCCATTCCGCCTTGCGGCTCACGCTCTGCACGCCGGACCAGGTGAAACCTTCGCGGCCGACGCCGACGCCATAACGGATGGCACGACCGTGGCCGAGCACGTAGTAGAGATAGGTGTTGTTGGTATCGATCACGATGGTGCCGGCCGGCTCGCTGCGGTCGAAGCCGACGATCTGCTTGCGCAGGCGATCGGGCAGCTGAGCATCTTCGTCGGCCGCCGACGGCGCCTCGTTCAGATAGCCCTGCGAGTAACCCGGATCCTGCGGGTACGCCTGCGGCTGCATCGGCGCATAGCCGAACGTCTGCGCGCTCGCGCCGCCGAACGGCACCGCGAGCAGAGCGGTTGCGAAGGCAAGGGCGGTGACGGCGCGCGGCGAAAAGCTGCGACGGACTGCAGAAAATTTTGTCATGTGCTGCCCCGTGGGAGGTATGCATCAGGGTGATGCGCTTCCCAATGAACTCCGCAGGCACGATCCAAGTTCCGGCGCAGCGCGCGGCAGTCTTGTCACAGTCAAGCGAGCACGTATTCACGAAGCCGCGATGGAACCCCCGCACCACTCGCGCATTGTCAGCTCGTCAACGGGCACGCGGATCGGGGCTTTCCGTGCGGGAGAGAGGTTGTGCGCGTCCTTCCCAGTGAACGTTTGATTCCCGGCAACAGCGAAGGCGACCCGCTTCCCGACAGCCATATCGAGCTGCCGCCGGTGATCCGCCGCACCGAATTCGTCGCCTTCGCGCTTGCCGGCCTCTTGCTGATCGCCATCGTCGCCGCACTCTATGTCGGCAAGGCGTTCTTCCTGCCGGTGGTGATGGCCTTCGTCGTCGGCACCATGCTGTCGCCGGCCGCAAGCTTCCTCGAACGGAGCAGGGTCCCGCGCGCGCTCGGCGCCGTTTTGATCGTGGTCGCAGTGACCACGGTTGTCGCCTTCGCCGTCGCTCTGATCGCTTCCCCTATCATGGAATGGAGCTCGCGCCTGCCGGAGCTCGGCGCGCAATTGAAAGACAAGCTGCACGTATTCGACCGGCCGCTGGCACTGTGGCGCGAGCTGCAGGCCATGGTCGGTGGCTCCGAAGGACTGCCAAGCTTCCAGTTTCCGAAATTCGACTGGGTGCAGCCGACGCTGGAATTCCTCACGCCGACCTTCACCGAATTCCTGCTCTTCTTCGTCACCCTGATCCTGTTCATCGCGAGCTGGCGTGACCTGCGCCGGGCGCTGATCATGACGTTCAGCGACCGCGGCGCCCGGCTGCGCACGCTTCGGATCCTCAACGAGATCGAGGTCCATCTCGGCAACTACCTCCTGACCGTCACGGTCATCAATATCGGCGTCGGCGTCGCCACCGGCCTCGTCTGTGCGGTCACCGGCATGCCCAACCCGGCCGGGCTCGGCGCGCTTGCAGCAACCCTCAACTTCATCCCGATCATCGGGCCGATCGCGATGTTCGCCATACTGGTCGTGGTGGGGCTGGTCGCCTTCCCGACCATCGGCGGCGGCCTGATGGCGGCGCTGGCTTTCGGCGGCATTACCTTCCTGGAGGGACACTTCGTCACGCCGACGATCATCGGGCGGCGCCTGGCACTGAATGCACTCGCCGTGCTGCTCGCGCTCGCGTTCTGGACCTGGTTGTGGGGGCCGATGGGTGCTTTCCTGTCGTCACCGCTCCTGATCGTCGCGCTGATCCTCAAGGAGCATCTGTTGCCGGCGGATGCGCCGCAGCTTCCGCAGGATTGACCCGGTTTCCGCGAACGGAACTTCCCCGAGGACGAAACGTTTTCCGGCTATCTCAGCCGTTAACAGTTTGGAGCTCCCGATGTCCACGACCGATACCGAAGCCGGGGTGAAAGACTGGACCGACAAAGCCACCAGAGAACGCCTCGAGAAGGATGTAGCAGCCGTGAAAAGCGATATCGCCGCCCTCACCGACCAGATCACCGACGCGCTCAACACTTTTGCCAATTCCACGAGCAAGCAGGCCCGCCGCGGCCATCGCCAGGCGCGCGAGAACATGGATACCGCGATCGACGACATGTCGGAGCGCGGCAACGCAATGATGGGCGCGGCACAGGACGCTTACGGATCGATCGAGGAGACGCTCGAAGACGCGATCACACAGCGGCCGCTCGCGACCGTCGGCCTGGCGCTCGGCATCGGCTTCCTGATCGGTGCTGCCTGGCGCCGGTAAGGCTGCGGCCGCGTGTTGAGGCGGCGGTGCCGGCGCGCCGCCGGTGTCGGTCTGTGACTGTCTGGCTTGTGGGGATTTGAGGAGCGAGGGCCATGTTTCAGCGCGTCATCGACCGAATCAGTGCATCCACCGGAACGACTGTGCGGCTGATCTCGCTTGCCGCAGGCGCGGCTTTCGCGCTGTTCGTGACGACATGCTTCCTTTGTGCCGCCGCGTTCATCTCGGTCCTGGAGAAATATGGTCCGGTGCAGGCCTGTCTTGCCGGCGCCGGCATCTTCTTCCTGCTGACGTTGGCCGCAGCAGGCTCCTATTGGGGCTACAAGCGTGAGGTGCAGAAGCGCGCCCGGATCGCGGCCGAGCGTGCCACGAAGTCGGCGGCGCAGAGCATGCTCGCGGACCCCATGCTGCTCGCCACCGGACTCCAGATCGTTCGTGCCATCGGAGTCAAGCGGCTATTGCCCCTCCTGGCGATCGGCGGTGTCGCCCTCGGCATCATGGCGAGCCGCGCCGGTGAATCCGACGACGTATCGGCTGAAGCGGCCGAGTAAGGAGGGGGACCGCGTTAAGAAAATTCCGTCGCAAGATTTGCGCGGGCGCGCGGGCGATACTTGTTAGCCGGATCTGCGCAATTTTGAGCGGCTGGCCTCCCCTCACGCAATCGCTACTCGGATAGTCAGGTGGTTGCCGCTAAAAGCATCGCCCCTGATTCCAAAAGCCATTTCTGCGCAATGAAACCGTCCATCCAGGCGAACCTCGCCGCATTCCATCACGACGCCAGGCTGTATTTGACGCTCGGCATCGCCATCTGGTCGGTCTTCGTCGATCACATCCCGAACAATGTCGTGAACCTGCTGACCCTGCGCAATTTCGGCTTCAGCGGCGCCGCGGACCTGTTCGTGTTCGTGGTGGGCTATGGCGTTGCGATCATCTACGGCCGGATGGCGCTGGAGCGCGGCTACCTCGTCGCGGCGACGCGCATTTTTCGCCGCGTCTGGCGGCTCTACGCCGCCTATGTCGTGCTGTTCGTGATCTATATCGACACCATCGCCTATGTCGCCTCGCAGTCGATGGCGCCGGAGATCATCCACGAATACAACATCTCCGGAATTCTCGAACACCCGCTGCGCATCCTGGTCCGCGGCCTCTTGCTCCAGGAAGAGCCGCTGAACCTCGACCTCCTGCAGTTGATGATCCCGCTCATGGCCTTTTTTCCGCTCGCGCTGTGGGGCCTGTTGCGACGACCGAACCTGACGCTTGCGACGTCGGTCGCACTGTATCTTGCCGCACGCTGGTTCGACTGGAATTTTCGGGTCTATCCGGACCAGGAATGGAATTTCAATCCGCTGTGCTGGCAGATGCTGATGGTGCTGGGCGGCTGGTTCGCCGTGACAGGCGCACCTATGCGCGCGCTACGCGGCATGCCTTGGCTGCGGATACTTGCCGGGAGCTATCTCGTGTTCGCAATGGCCGTCACCTTGCTGCGCCATTCGCCGAAATTGTCCGCTTACTTGCCGGACCTTCTCCTCGACAGCATCGCGCCGACCGACAAGGAAAACCTCGCGCCCTATCGCGTGGTTCACTTCCTCGCGCTCGCCTTTCTCGCGACCCATCTCATTCCGGCCGATCACTCCGGCCTGCGGTTGAAGCCGCTACAGGCGGTCATCAAATGCGGCGAGGAATGGCTCGCCGTGTTCAGCGTCGGAGTGTTCCTGTCGTTTGCCGGCCATCTCATCCTGATTACCAGCGCCAATCTGGTGGCGATGCAGATCGTGGTGAGCCTTGCTGGCTTCGCCGCGATGACCGCGGTGGCCTACTACGTCGCCTGGTCGAAGTGGCAGGATCTGCCCACGGCCTCGCGGCAGCAGGCCTGGCCCAAGGCGCGGTGACGTTTCATCGCAATCTCATCGCGCTTTGGCCGGCCACGTCTTCCGATTTCCCTAGGCCGACCGCTGCGGCTGCGCTATCCCGAAGCAGGAGCGGGTTGCGAGGAGACCGGGCGTGGTGACGGCGAATGGCGGGGGTGACGGGTCCGACAGCGCCCCCCGGCGCGGCCGGCCGCGATCGATCGAGACCAGCAACGCCATTCTCGAAAGCGCCTATGTGCTGATGGCTTCCACCGGCCTTGCCGCCACTACCATCGACGCGGTCGCCCGCCATTCCGGCGTCTCCAAGATGACGATCTACAAATGGTGGCCGTCTCGCGAGGCGCTGTTGATCGACGCCTTTCTTCTACATGCCGCGCAGATGTTGCCGCTGCCCCCCGTGACTTCCGGCAGCCCCGCGGCGCGCGCGCGCCGCCATGCCGCGGCCTATGCCGAGGCGCTCCAGGGCGAGTTCGGCAAGGTCCAGCTCGCCGTCATCTCCGAATGCATTTCTAAAACCGGCTCCGCCGAGCTGTTCTACGCGCGCTATCTGCAGTTCCGTCGCGACGCGCTGGTGGAGATGATTGCGGCGGGCCAGAACGACGGCAGCATCCTGGCCGAGGGGCCGGCGGAGGATCTGTACGACGCGATTTACGGCAGCCTGTTCTACCGCTACGTCTTCGGCATCACGCCGATCACGCCGGCTTACGCCAGCAATCTGGTCGACCTGATGTTGCGGCCAAAGGCTTAAAGCGCGATGACGATTCATCCTGATCGCATCGCGCTTTAGCTCTATGGTTTAGGTCCAAGGCTTAGGTCCAAGGCTTAGGTCCAAGGCTTAGGTCCAGGCTTCGGCGGCGTTTATCGCGCAGGCCTCACCGGCGCCGAGATCTTATCCGTGCGATCGCGTTCGGTCATGTCGATCACCGTCTCCATCGGTGCGGTCAGCTCATAGACGTAGGAGACGTCGGTGAAATAGCGCCTGGCGGTGCCGCCGAGCGCCTCGGGCGCGACACGGTCGAGCAGGATCAAGCCGAAATCGGAATCGGGGCGGCGCGTCGCCTCGCTGGTGTTGAACTCCTCCCAGCGGAAATGGAAGACCTCGTCGGGCCGCTCGCCCGTCACCGTCCAGCTGGCGGTGATGTGCGGATGCTTTCCGACCAGCGACAGACCCTCGTCGGAATGCGAGGCAAGCTCGAAGAACAGCAGCGAGAGGCTCTGCGCCGCGCGTGCGCTGACCGCGATATCAGGACCGGTGACGGCGATGCGGTCGGCATGGGGGATGGCGCGCGCCTCGAACAGGCCCTTCAGCTTGACGCCCTGCCACTGGCTCTCGCTGAGCAGCGAGACCACGTTGGACATGGCGTGGATACGCCCGATCAGGAGCTCGCGGGCGACGTCCATGTCCGAGCCGTGACGCAAGGTGCGCGTCACGATCGACTGGATCACCGCCAGGATGTTCTTGACCCGGTGGTTGAGCTCGTCGATCACTGCGGTCAGCCGGCGCTCGAAGCCGATTCTGACCTGGATTTCGCGGCTGAGGCGCAGATTGTTGTAGGCGACATAGCCAAACAGGCCGCACACCATCGCAGTGATCGCAAAGCCGATCGCCGCCACGATGATCGCGGTCTGCTCGGCCCGGCGCAGCGAGTTGGACGTCGCGTAATAGCCGAGCTGCCAATCACGGCCCCCGAAGCTCACCGTACGCGTCGCCGACGGCGCCAGTCCGTCCACCGCCGCCCTGCGTGTCGAGACCACGCCTTGGTCGTTGGCGATCAGCTCGCTGCCTTCCCTGCGCGGATCCCTGAGCGCGACCGAGAACAACGACATGTCGTCGTTGGTCAGCATCAGCGAGGCGAGCTCGTAGGAAAACGTGACGAACCCGGCCGGCTCGGTGGCTCCCTCGGGAATGACGGGCGCGGCCACGATGACGCCGATCGGCCCGTTTCCGCTGAGCAGCGGAACCGGGTCCGAGGCCACCGACCTCTTCTCGACCCGGGCACGCGTCAGCATGGCGCTACGAACCGGATCCTGATCGTAGCTGCGGCCGGGCAGCGCCTTGGTCTCGTTGCTGCGCGGCTCGAGATCCATCAACACGTCGATCGGCTGGGTGACACCAGCCGGATCAATCGGCTTGTCTTCGTAGGTGCGGATTCGCGGATTCGGGAAGCCGGCGCCGGCAATGGCGGCCTGCGCTGCCACGAGCTCGTTCGGCTTCAGCCGGGCAATCCATCCGGCTACAACGAAATCGGTCTTGAAGGCGTAGATGGCCGAGCGCAACGGCTCCAGCATGTTCGGCTTGATCACGGATGGCGTGCGGAACAGGCCTGAGGCGACGCGTGCGAGCAGTTCGCGCTCGGTGAGTCGATCCTGAACCAGGCTGGCGTGAACGTCGATCGCACGCGCGAGCGCGATCCGGTCCAGCGCCAGCTCCTGGTCGTGGACGCGATACGCCGCAAGCCCGGAGAGCAAGGCTCCGAGCAGAGCGATGAAACCGATGATGAAACCCAGTCGGACCACGCGACTACTCAGGCGAAAGCAGGAAGTCGGCAATAAACAAGGAGCATATGAACGCCACTCGAACGGCCATGTGCCGAAACAGGGCGAACCCCAGTGGCAGGGATAATGAAGGTGGAGACATCGGTACGCAACGTCGGTCGCCTGAAAAGCTTAATCCGCCCGGCCGATGGTTTTGGCAGGGATGAGTTGCCCGGGCACCGGAGGTAATCAATCGCCGTGTCCGAAATTAGTTCCGTAGTTGTGGCTCGCTCCCAAGGTTAACGGTGAAAAATGCATGCGCCAAGTCGTCGCGCCGTCAACCCGCCCGGTTCAAGCCGCCTTTGGCCTCGATGAAGCCGACGATGCGGTCAAGCCCCTCGCTCTTCTTCAGGTTGGTCATGACGAAAGGGCGCTCGCCGCGCATACGCCTGGCGTCCGTGTCCATCTTCTCCAGGGAGGCGCCGACGTGGGGGGCGAGGTCGATCTTGTTGATGACCAGAAGATCGGACCGGGTGATGCCGGGGCCGCCTTTGGACGGGATCTTGTCTCCGGCCGCCACGTCGATCACGTAGATCGTGAGGTCGGCCAGTTCCGGGGAAAAAGTGGCAGCGAGATTGTCGCCGCCGGACTCGATCAGCACGAGATCGAGTCCCGGAAACTTGGCGCGCATGTCCGCGACCGCAGCAAGATTCATCGAGGCGTCCTCGCGGATCGCCGTGTGAGGGCAGCCGCCGGTCTCGACGCCGGCAATGCGGTCCGGCGTCAGCGAGCCCGAACGCACGAGGAACTCCGCATCCCATTTGGTGTAGATGTCGTTGGTGATCGCGGCGATGTCATAGCGTTCGCGCATGGTCTTGCAGAGCAGGTCCATCAGCGCGGTCTTGCCCGATCCGACCGGGCCGCCGACGCCAACACGCAAAGGGCCGTGAGATTTCGACATGTCGTTCGCTCTCTCTCGATGGGTTAGGGGTCGCGTCGCTCTCACGACCGAAACAGCCGCGTATATTGCGTCTCGTGCCGCAGGCTGGCGAGGTCGGCGCGGAAGGTCGCGCTGCCGAGATCGTCCAATGTCGCCTTCAGCGCACGATTGGCGGTCGCGACGACGGCGGCTTCCAGCCTCGCCAGCACCCGCTGGCTGTCGGTCTGGCCGAGTGGAATGAGGCGGCTGGCCGCAGAAATCCAGTTCGAGACCAGCGCATGCAGGAACGCGTGCAGCGTCGGCGCCATCGGGACGCCGTGCGTCGCGGCGACAACGCCGACCGCGACCGGATAGACCAGCGGCGTGCGGCATGCCGCAACCATGGCATCCAGCCCGTCGGCATCCCACGCGGCGCGGGCGATGTCGATGAAGGCGCGGCCCTGCGAGCTCGTCTCCAACTGCCGCTCGCGCGACGGCACGAAGGCGGCGGCGAGCTCGGCGATATCGTTCAAAGTCGTCTTCTCGCCCGCCTCCGCGGCTCGATAGGCGTGCACCAGAAGCGTCGCATCGCAAAAGCCGGAGCCGTCGCCGAGCATCGCGTCGAGCCAATCAGCCAGCGTCGCCGTATCGACGATGTCGCCCGCCTCGACCGCCCATTCGATGCCGCTGGAATAGGAAAAGCCGCCGACCGGGAATGCCGGCGACAGCCAGGTCATCAGCCGGTACTGCGCCGCCGCCTCGCGCGCAGCGAAGTCACCGGCGCTGACCGGCTCACTTGTGGTCATCAGCATGCTTGTGGCCGCGGTGATGGTCAGGGTGGTCGCAGTGCTCGTCGTGGTGATGGTGATGATCGTGACCATGGTCATGTGCGGCATGACCATGGTGGTGATGATCATGGTCGTGGCGATCGTGACCATGACCGTGATCGTGATGCGTATGGTCGTCGTGCCCATGCGCGTGGCCGGCATCGGCGTAAGCGCCGCCTTCGGGATCGAACGGCGCCTCAATTTCGATCACGCGAGCGCCAAGCCCCTTCACCATCGCCTCGATGACGTGATCGCGGCGGATGCGCAAGGCCTTGGCCATGATCTGCGTCGGCAGGTGACGGTTACCGAAATGCCAGCTGACGCGGATGAGGTGGTGCGGATCGCGGCCGCGGATCTCGAGCAGCGGCTCGGGTGCCGCGACCACTTCGATCAACCGGCCGTCATCGAGCACCAACGCGTCGCCGCCGCGTAGCGCGACGGCGTGCTCGAGGTCGAGCAGGAATTCGAGACCCCGCGTTCCCGTCATCGCCATGCGGCGGCGATGGCGATCGTCGAAATCGAGCACGACCGTATCCGTCGGCGCTTCCGTGAAGCGGTGCTGCCCTTTGACCTGCGTCGCCCGGATCATGCGCTTTTTACCCCGCTACCGTGTCTCGACCTTTTCGGGCGTGATCACTTCGATCTTCGGCGGTGCCGTGAAGCACTTGACCGCCACACGGCCGAACGTCTTCATGTGCTCCATGGCACGATGCGGCACCAGCGCCTCGGCGTTCTCCCACTGCTCGACGAACACCATCTTGGCAGGGTCGGTGACACTCTCGTGCAGATCGTAGGCGATATTGCCGGGCTCCTTCCGCGTCTCCTTGATGCAGGCGGTGGCGGCTGCAATGAATTCGGCGCGCGTTTCGGGCTTGATGGTCAGGGTGGCAACGACGTAGATCACGAGAAATCCTCCCGGCTTTTCTTCTGGGTTACAGTACCGGGCGGGACATTAGACCAGCCGGGGTCGAACGCAAAACGGGAAAGCCACGCTCGGGACATGCGATGAGGCGCTATTTCAGTACATGAAATATCGCTGCGCCATCGGCAGCACCTCGGCCGGCGCACAGGTGAGAAGCTCCCCGTCGGCGCGCACCTCATAGGTTTCCGGATCGACCTCGATATTGGGCGTGGCGTCGTTGTGGATCATGCTCTTCTTCGAGATCTTGCCGCGGGTGTTCTGGACGGCATAGAGCTTCTTCTCGATGCCGAGCTTTCGCGCGAGGCCGCCGGTGATCGCGGCTTTCGAAGTGAACACAACGGAGGACGCCGTACGCGCCTTGCCGAAGGCGCCGAACATCGGCTGGTAGTGCACCGGCTGCGGCGTCGGGATCGAGGCATTGGGATCGCCCATCGGGGCGGCGACGATACTGCCACCCTTGACGATGCAATCCGGCTTGACGCCGAAGAAGGCCGGCGACCACAGCACGAGATCGGCGAGCTTGCCCTTCTCGACCGAGCCGATCAGCCTGGACACGCCATGCGCGATCGCCGGATTGATCGTGTACTTGGCGATGTAGCGCTTGACGCGGAAATTGTCGTTGTCCTTGCCCTTGTCCTGCGGCAACGAGCCGCGCTGCTTCTTCATCTTGTCGGCGGTCTGCCAGGTCCGGATGATGACTTCGCCGAGACGGCCCATGGCCTGCGAGTCCGAGGACATCATCGAGAGTGCGCCGAGATCGTGCAGGATGTCCTCGGCCGCGATGGTTTCTTTTCGGATGCGGCTTTCGGCGAAGGCCAGATCTTCCGCGATCGAGGGATCGAGATGGTGGCACACCATCAGCATGTCCAGATGCTCGTCGATGGTGTTGCGCGTGAACGGCCGCGTCGGGTTGGTGGAGGATGGCAGCACGTTCTTCAGGCCGGCAACCTTGATGATGTCGGGGGCGTGACCGCCGCCGGCGCCCTCGGTATGGAAGGCATGGATGGTCCGGCCCTTGAACGCCTTGATGGTGTCCTCGACGAAGCCGGATTCGTTCAGCGTGTCGGTGTGGATCATCACCTGGATATCGTGAGCGTCGGCGACCGACAGGCAATTGTCGATCGCCGCCGGCGTGGTGCCCCAATCCTCGTGCAGCTTCAGCGCGCAGGCGCCGGCCTTGATCATCTCGACCAGGGCTGCGGGCCGCGAGGCGTTGCCCTTGCCGGAAATGCCGAGATTGACCGGGAAGGCGTCGAACGACTGGATCATTCGCGCGATGTGCCACGGTCCCGGCGTGCAGGTGGTGGCGAAGGTGCCATGCGACGGCCCGGTGCCGCCGCCCAGCATCGAGGTGACGCCGGACATCAGCGCGTGCTCGATCTGCTGCGGGCAGATGAAATGGATGTGGCTGTCGAAGCCGCCGGCCGTGAGGATCTTGCCTTCGCCCGCGATCACGTCGGTGCCGGGGCCGACGATGATGGTGACGCTCGGCTGAATGTCGGGATTTCCCGCTTTGCCTATGCCTGCTATCACGCCGTCCTTGATCGCGACGTCGGCCTTCACGATGCCCCAATGGTCGACGATCAGCGCATTGGTGATGACGGTGTCGGCCGCCCCCTGCTTGCTCGTCACCTGCGACTGCCCCATGCCGTCGCGGATCACCTTGCCGCCGCCGAACTTCACCTCCTCGCCATAGGTGGTGAAATCCTTTTCGACCTCGATGATGAGATCGGTATCGGCCAGCCGCACCCTGTCGCCGGTGGTCGGGCCGAACATGTCGGCATAGACGGAACGCTTCATCTTGACGGCCATCACAAGCCCCGTTTGCGATTGAATGTTTGGTGGATCACAGCAAGGCTCTCGCGGCTTTCACGGCATCATCGAATTTCTCGTCGAGCCATGCATTGCCGCCGCGGCACCCCGCAACTACCTGCTCTGCCCAACCGCTGTAGTCGGCGAGGTCGTCGCGCTCTTCGGTGGTCGGATCGGAATGAATCCGCGCGCCGATATTGCTGATCTTGTCGGCGATCTTGATCAGTTTTGCACCGGAGGACTTCTTGGGCGCCTCGAGCACTTGAAGCCGACGCCGCTCGGCCTTCGGCAGGCTCATGTCATCAGTGCACTCGGCGACGAGCGACGCAACACGCTCGGAGAAGGTCCGTGCGAGCTCTTCGCGCGTGGTATCGGTGTCTTCGATGGAATCATGCAACCATCCGGCCGCAACAAGCTCGGCGTCGGCACCATCAGTCGCTGCCGCAAGCAAGTTCGCGACCTCGGCAAGGTGGTTGATGTAAGGCTCGTTCCCCCGCCCCTTGCGCGCCATTCCGTTGTGACGATGCGCGGCAAGCTCGGCGGCTTCGGAGATGAGGCGGACGTCGGACAGCATGCGTTCACAGCTTCCCCATCACGTCGCCACGAAAACCGTAGATGGTCCTCTTCCCCGCCATGGCGACGAGCTGGACATCGCGGGTCTGGCCGGGTTCGAACCGGACGGCGGTGCCGGCGGCAATGTCGAGGCGCATGCCGCGGGCCTTCTTGCGGTCGAACTTCAGCGCCGGGTTGGTCTCGAAGAAATGGTAGTGCGAACCGACCTGGATCGGGCGGTCGCCGGTGTTGGCCACCGTCAGCGTCACGGTCTTGCGGCCGGCATTGAGCTCGATCTCGCCGTCCTGGATGAAGAGTTCGCCGGGAATCATGCTCTGCTCCTACCTGATCGGCTCGTGCACGGTGACGAGCTTGGTGCCATCCGGAAAGGTCGCCTCGACCTGGATGTCGTGGATCATCTCGGGAATGCCCGGCATCACCTGGTCGCGGGTGAGCACCTGCGCACCGGATTGCATCAGCTCGGCGACGGTGCGGCCGTCGCGCGCGCCCTCGAGAATGAAATCGGAGATGATGGCGATCGCCTCAGGATGATTGAGCTTGACGCCGCGGTCTAGCCGGCGGCGGGCCACAATGGCCGCCATCGAGATCAGAAGCTTGTCCTTTTCGCGGGGAGACAGGTTCATGCGAAATCTCTTCCGTTCAACACGTCAATTCAGCCAGTCAATTCAGCCACAGCCGCGGCAGCGCCGTGCCGGTGCGCGCCAGCACGGCCATCATGTCGGCACGCAAGTGCGCCGCATCTTGGGCACAGAACCGCGCCATTGCAAAGCCGTTCCAGGCGGATATCCCGACCTCGCCGGAGAACGACTCCGCGGCCTCGCGGATGCGCTCGACCAGCGCCTCGTCGCCGGGAACGATCAGCGCCGTGCCGATCGCGGCGCCACTCTTGGCAACCGCGGATCGCGCGAGCTTTGCGCCGATGTTGCCGTCGAGCCTGACCGTCTCGGCGAATACGAGCTTCCCGCCACGGCGCAGCCGCCAGCGGTCGACGAACTCGCCCTGTTCCATCCGCTCGCCCATGGCAGTGCGGCCGAAAACCACGATCTCGCAGAGCAGAAGCGAGGCCGTCTCGTCGAGGTCGATCTCGAAGCGGCGCTGCACCCGGGCACGGTCGAACAGGATGGTCTCCTGCGGCATCCAGGACAGATGTGCACCCGCACCGACCTTCAAAGCGATATTGAGCTGCGCCGCAGGGCCCGTGGCGCGATAGGCCTTTTCAGCCGCCGCGGTGGTCAGCGTCAATCGCGAGTCATCCGCCGCCGAAATCTCGACGTCGAAGCAATCCCCGCCGGCAATCCCGCCGGCCGTGTTGACGAACACGCCGGAAAGCCCCTCGCCTTCCGGCGAGGGAAAGCGCACACGGAGCGAGCCGGATTCGTGCAAGGTGCCGCGCCGCGTCACGCCCTCGCGCGCATGGACCTCGAAGCGCACTGCGCCGCGGGCGCGGTTCGCTTCGAAAACCCCGGACTTGACCGAAACGTCGCTGCGCATCTGCCTCCCCAGCCCGTCGCGGCAGAACGGCCTACAGCGCCATCTGGCGGCTGATTTCGCTCGCGTCGAGATTGGAGCGGTCGCAGGTGAACTTCACCGCGCCGCGATCCATCACCGCAAAACTGTCGCCGAGTTCGCAGGCAAAGTCGAGATATTGTTCGACCAGCACGATGGCGATGTTGCCGAGATTGCGCAAATAGGAGATGGCGCGGCCGATGTCCTTGATGATCGAGGGTTGGATACCCTCGGTCGGCTCGTCGAGCAGCAACAGTTTAGGCCGCATCACCAGGGCGCGGCCGATCGCGAGCTGCTGCTGCTGGCCGCCGGAGAGGTCGCCGCCGCGCCGGCCGAGCATGGACTGCAGCACCGGAAACAGCGAGAACACATCGTCCGGAATGTGCTTGTCCTCCCGCTTGAGCGGGCCGAAGCCGGTCCTCAGGTTCTCCTCGACCGTCAGCAGCGGAAATATCTCGCGGCCCTGCGGCACGAAGCCGATGCCCTTGCGCGCCCGCTCATAGGGCTTCAGATCCGTGATGTCGCTGCCGTCGAGCACGATCGCACCCGACGAGATCGGATATTGCCCCACCATCGCGCGCAACAGCGAGGTCTTGCCGACGCCGTTGCGCCCAAGCACGCAGGTGACCTTGCCGGGTTCTGCCGCGATGGAGACGCCGCGCAGCGCCTGAGCGGCGCCGTAGAACAGGTTGATGTCCTTGACCTCAAGCATCGCTCAGCGCCCCAGATACACTTCAATGACCCGCTCGTTGGACGAGACCTGGTCGATGGTTCCTTCGGCCAGCACCGTGCCTTCGTGCAGGCAGGTGACCTTGACCCCGAGCTCGCGCACGAAGGTCATGTCGTGCTCGACGACCATGACGGTGTGGGTCTTGTTGATCTCCTTGAGCAACTCGGCGGTGAGATGCGTCTCGACGTCGGTCATCCCTGCGACGGGCTCGTCGACGAGGAGCAGCTTGGGGTCCTGCGCGAGCAGCATGCCGATCTCCAGCCACTGCTTCTGGCCGTGGCTGAGGCTGCCGGCGAGACGGTTGCGCGCCTCGGTGAGGCGGATCGTCTCCAGCACCTTGTCGATGCGCTCGGACTCGGCCTTGCTGCCGCGCCAGAACAGCGTGCCCTTGACGCTGTGGTCGACATTGAGCGCGAGCAGGAGGTTGTCCTGCACGGTCTGGCTCTCGAACACGGTCGGCTTCTGGAATTTGCGGCCGATGCCGAGCTCGGCGATGCGGGTCTCGTCCAGCCGTGTCAAATCGGTGACGCCGTCGAAGAGAACCGTACCCTCGTCGGGCTTGGTCTTGCCGGTGATGATGTCCATCATCGTGGTCTTGCCGGCGCCGTTCGGGCCGATGATGGCGCGCATCTCGCCGGGCTCGAGCGTCAGCGACAGATTGTTGATGGCGTGGAAGCCGTCGAACGAGACGTGCACGCCGTCGAGATAGAGCATCGCGGAGGTTGCGCGGTTGTCCATGACATTCATGTGCGCCTACTCCGCCATCTTGGGTTCGGTGACGCCGTCCTCGGCCGCGGCACTCGCCATGGTCGCGGCGTTGCGCCTTTCCTTCGACGAGTCCCACCAGGCGTTGAAAGTGCCGACAATGCCCTTCGGCAGCAGCAGCGTCACCAGGATGAACAGTGCGCCCAGCATGAACAGCCAATACGGTGCGAGCACGCCGGACGTGAAGAACGTCTTGGCATAGTTGACGACGACGGCGCCGAGCGCGGCACCGATCAGCGTGCCGCGGCCGCCGACCGCGACCCAGATCACCGCCTCGATCGAGTTGCCCGGCGCGAATTCGGATGGATTGATGATGCCCACCTGCGGCACGTAGAGAGCGCCGGCAACGCCGGCCATGCAGGCCGACACCATGAACACGAACAGCTTGTAGGATTCGACGCGGTAACCGAGGAAGCGCGTGCGGGATTCCGCGTCACGCACCGCGATCAGCACCTTGCCGAGCTTGGAGGAGACGATGGCACGGCAGATCAGGAAACCTGCGATCAGCGCCAGGCAGCTCAGCGCGAACAGCGCTGCGCGGGTGCCTTCAGCCTGGACGTTGAAACCCAGAATATCCTTGAAGTCGGTCAGGCCGTTGTTGCCGCCGAAGCCGAAATCGTTGCGGAAGAAGGCGAGCAGCAGCGCATAGGTCATCGCCTGCGTGATGATGGAAAGATACACGCCGGTGACACGAGAGCGGAACGCGAGCCAGCCGAAGCAGAAGGCGAGCAGGCCCGGCACGAACAGCACCATCAGCGCGGCGAACCAGAACATGTCGAAGCCGTACCAGTACCAGGGCAGCTTCGAATAGTTCAGGAACACCATGAAGTCGGGCAGGATCGGGTTGCCATAGACGCCGCGGGTGCCGATTTGCCGCATCAGGTACATGCCCATCGCATAGCCGCCGAGCGCGAAGAACGCGCCGTGGCCGAGCGAGAGGATGCCGCAATAGCCCCAGATCAGGTCGATCGCGAGCGCCAGGATGGCGTAGCAGACATATTTTCCCCAGAGCGCGACGAGATAGGTCGGCACCTGCAGGAAGGAGTCCGCGGGCAGCAGCAGGTTGGAGAGCGGGATGAGGATGCCGCAGGCCGCGACGACGGCAAGGAAGACCATCGCGCTGCGGTCCAGCGATCGCGTCAGCATGTGAGGGGTCATGCTTCCACCGCACGGCCCTTGAGCGCGAACAGGCCGCGCGGGCGCTTTTGAATGAACAGGATGATCAGAACCAGGATGGCGATCTTGCCGAGCACGGCGCCGGCGACCGGCTCCAGGAACTTGTTGGCGATGCCGAGCGTGAAGGCGCCGACCAGCGTGCCCCAGAGATTGCCGACCCCGCCGAACACCACGACCATGAAACTGTCGATGATATAGCTCTGGCCGAGATTGGGACTGACATTGTCGATCTGCGATAGCGCCACCCCGGCAATGCCCGCAATGCCCGAACCGAGACCAAATGTGAGCGCATCGACGCGCGAGGTAGCGATGCCCATCGAGGCCGCCATGCGGCGGTTCTGCGTCACCGCGCGCATCTCGAGGCCGAGCGCGGTGTAACGCAGCATCGCGAGCAGGATCGCGAACACGGCGAGCGTGAAGCAGAGGATCCAGAGCCGGTTATAGGTGATGGTGATCTGGCCGAGCTCAAAGGCGCCGCTCATCCAGGAGGGGTTGCCGACCTCACGGTTGGTCGGGCCGAACATGGTGCGCACCGCCTGCTGGAGCACCAGCGACAGGCCCCAGGTCGCAAGCAGCGTCTCCAGCGGACGGCCGTAGAGGAAACGGATGATGCTGCGCTCGATCAGCACGCCGATCGCGCCAGCGACGACGAAGGCGAGCGGCACGGCGATCAGCAGCGAATAGTCGAACAGGCCGGGATAGCGGGTGCGGATCACCTCCTGCACGACGAAGGTGGTGTAGGCTCCGATCATCACCATCTCGCCATGCGCCATGTTGATCACGCCCATCACGCCGAAAGTGATGGCGAGCCCGATCGCGGCGAGCAGCAGCACCGAGCCGAGCGAGAGCCCGTACCAGGCGTTCTGCACCATGGACCAGATCGCGAGCGAATTCTGGATCGCGCCGATCGCGCTCGCGGCGGCCTTGCTCACCGAGGCCGGCTGGTCGCCCATCCCGGTAAGCAGCGCCAGCGCTTCCTGGTCGCCGCGCGCCTTGAGGGTGGCGACCGCCTCGAGCTTCTGGATCTCGGAGGCATCTGCCTTGAACAGCAGGATGGCCGCGCGGGCCTCCCCGAGCGCAGCCTTGACCGATCTGTTGGTTTCCTTGGCAAGCGCAGCATCGACCGGCTCGAGCGCGGTCTCCTCATGCGACTTGAGGACGGATTGCGCGGCCTCGAGGCGCGCTCCGACGTCCGGCGACTGCAGCGTCAGGCTGCCGAGCGCGGCGTCGACGCTGCGGCGCAGGCGGTTGTTGAGGCGGACCGCGCTCGCGCTGTCGGGAACGCTGGCCACCGCCTGACCGGTCGCGGCATCGATCGACTTGCCGTCGGTGCCGGTGACGTAAACCTTCTTGCTATCGGGGTCGGCCATCAGGCGGCCGTCCTGGAGCGCGCTGATGATGGGAAAGGCCAGCGGGTTGCCGCTCCCGGCAACCACACCGATGGCCTCTTCCGTATCTGGGAAATCGTCATTGGCGAACTTGGCGACCCCGTCCTCGAACGGACCGGCGAAGGCCGGCAGCGCGAATGCGATCAGCAATAGCGAGAGCGCAAGCGAGCAGAGGCGCGCGGACAAATAGGCTGGCACTGTGAATGACCCCGGCAGAAATGAGTGGAGAAGGCGGCGGGATCGCCGCCCTCTCCCATCGTGCAATGGAGCGTCAGATCCGGATCAGGAGCCCGAACCGAGGCACTTGTTGGTCTTGGTGTTGAAGTTGCCGCACTTCTTGCCGACCCAGTCGCCGATCAGGTCCTTGGAGCCCTCGAGCTCCTTCGACCAGGCATCGCCCGCCACGAGGCCGGGGGTTTTCCAGACCACGTCGAACTGGCCGTTGCCCTTGATCTCGCCGATGAACACCGGCTTGGTGATGTGATGGTTCGGCAGCATCTTCGACACGCCGCCGGTCAGGTTCGGCGCTTCGATCCCGGGAAGCGCGTCGATCACCTTGTCCGGATCGGTCGACTTCACCTTCTCGACCGCCTTCACCCACATGTTGAAGCCGATCACGTGCGCTTCCATCGGATCGTTGGTCACGCGCTTCGGATTTTTGGTGTAGGCCTGCCAGTTCTTGATGAACTTCTCGTTCGATCCGTCCTTGGTCTTGATCGATTCGAAGTAGTTCCAGGCAGCGAGGTGACCGACCAGCGGCTTGGTGTCGATGCCGGCGAGCTCTTCCTCACCGACCGAGAACGCCACCACCGGGATGTCCTTCGCCTTGACTCCCTGGTTGCCGAGCTCCTTGTAGAAGGGAACGTTGGCATCGCCGTTGATGGTCGAGACCACGGCGGTCTTCTTGCCGGCCGAGCCGAACTTTTTGATGTCGGCCACGATCGTCTGCCAGTCGGAGTGACCGAACGGCGTGTAGTTGATCATGATGTCTTCCTGGGCGACGCCCTTGGACTTCAGATAGGCCTCCAGGATCTTGTTGGTGGTGCGCGGATACACGTAGTCGGTGCCTGCGAGCACCCAGCGCTTCACCTTCTCTTCCTTCATCAGGTAGTCGACGGCCGGGATCGCCTGCTGGTTCGGCGCCGCGCCCGTGTAGAACACGTTGCGCTCGCTCTCCTCACCCTCGTACTGCACGGGGTAGAACAGGATGTTGTTGAGCTCCTTGAAGACCGGGAGCACCGACTTGCGCGACACCGAGGTCCAGCAGCCGAACACCACCGCGACCTTGTCCTTGGTGATCAGCTCGCGCGCCTTCTCGGCGAACAGCGGCCAGTTCGACGCGGGGTCGACGACGACGGCTTCGAGCTTCTTGCCGAGAACGCCGCCCTTCTTGTTCTGCTCGTCGATCAGGAAAAGGATGGTGTCCTTCAGCGTGGTTTCGCTGATGGCCATGGTGCCGGAAAGGGAGTGCAGCACGCCGACCTTGATGGTGTCGTCCGCGGCCTTCGCGCCGGTCAATGAAGCCAGACCGAGCACCAGTCCGGCGGTCGCGGCAAGCACGCCGCGGCGGCTCAATGACGCCGCTCTATCGTGAGTGGATTTGCTTAACATGAGTGTCTCATCTCCCTGACGCAGACGTGAAAACGCTGCGAAACGGCCCCACGGCCGCCTGCGATTAACGGATTCGCAAGAACCGTGCCATGAACTGAGCACCGGCCAACCCATTGATTTTTATGTAAGAACCGTCGAAAAACGAAGTTTCGCGAGGAAGACGCGGCCTAAAACGTGAGCAATCCAAATGTATGCCAAAGCGGCAGGCAGATCATTTTTTGGGCAACTGGTCCAATTTGGCTAAATTTCCGGCATAACTATTTCTGCACTGCAATTGCTATTTGAGGTCAATTGCCTTGAAAGTGCCCTCTCGATGTTCCATATGAGCAGTCGAGACCTCTTGCGAATCAAGAGGTCGTTGCGAGCCGCGTGTTCTTAAGCCCCCTACGGGCCTCTGGCTTGCCCCATATCTCCCAAGCCATCCGACACCCCAAACACGCAGGTGTCTTCTCGACACCCTTTGCGCGCGCCGCGCTGAATGCGCCGGGCGCCCGCTTTTGACATGGAAAGAATCCCCCTTTTGACTTCGTTTCAGGATTTCGGCCTCGCCGAACCGATCGCTCGTGCTCTTGCTGAAGAGAACTACCTCACTCCCACTCCGATCCAGGCCCAGACTGTTCCCATTGCGCTGACCGGCCGCGACGTCGTCGGCATCGCCCAGACCGGCACCGGCAAGACCGCGTCCTTCGCGCTGCCGATCCTGCACCGCCTGCTCGAGAACCGCATCAAGCCGCAGCCCAAGACCTGCCGGGTGCTGGTGCTGTCGCCCACCCGCGAGCTGTCCGGCCAGATCCTCGACAGCTTCAACGCCTATGGCCGCCATCTCCGCCTGTCTTCGACGCTCGCCATCGGCGGCGTGCCGATGGGCCGCCAGGTCCGTGCACTGATGCCGGGCGTCGACGTGCTGGTCGCCACCCCCGGCCGCCTGCTCGACCTCGTGCAGAGCAATGGTCTGAAGCTTGGAAGCGTCGAATTCCTCGTGCTCGACGAGGCCGACCGCATGCTCGACATGGGCTTCATCAACGACATCCGCAAAATCGTCGCCAAACTGCCGATCAAGCGGCAGACGCTGTTCTTCTCGGCCACCATGCCGAAGGACATCGCGGAGCTTGCCGACGCCATGCTGCGGGATCCCGCCCGCGTTGCGGTGACCCCGGTCTCCTCGACCGCCGAGCGAATCAACCAGCGCATCGTCCAGGTCGACTTCGCCGCCAAACCCGCCTTCCTGACCAAGCTTCTGAAAGACGAGCCGGTCAACCGCGCCCTGGTCTTCACCCGCACCAAGCACGGCGCCGACAAGGTGGTGAAGTCGCTCGAGAAGGCCGGCATCCCTGCCAGCGCCATCCACGGCAACAAGTCGCAGAACCATCGCGAGCGCACGCTCGCCCAGTTCCGCTCGGGCGAGATCCGCACCTTGGTCGCCACGGACATCGCGGCGCGCGGCATCGACGTCGACGGCATCAGCCATGTCATCAATTTCGACCTGCCCAACGTGCCGGAAACCTATGTCCACCGCATCGGCCGCACGGCGCGCGCCGGCGCCGACGGCACCGCGATCTCGCTGGTGGCTGGCGGCGAGGAGCTCAGCTATCTCCGCGACATCGAACGGCTGATCCGCGTGGCCCTGCCGCGCGAGGATCATCGCACCGATGCCGGCCGCCGCGATGCGGGTCCTCCCCCGCAGCAGCAGCGACAGGGCCGGCCGGGCGGCCGCCCGGGCCAGCGTCCGCAGGGCGCCCGGCACGGCGACGGACGGCGGGCCGACGACAGGCAAGCCGACGGACGCCACCATAGCGCCGGCAGGCCGGGCGATGGACGGCCTGGCGAAGGCCGGCATGTTGACGGGAGACCTGTTGACGGAAGGCCTGGCAATGGCCCGAAGGCCTCGAAGGGGTCTCGCCGCCGCCGCTCCGGTGGTAAGATGCATTCTTCGTCGACCGAGCGTCCAGAACCGCGTTCCGCGCATAGCGCCGGGACGCCTGATGGGATACAAGGCGTGGCCTTTTTGCGCCGTGAGAGTCGGCCGAACGGCCAACCAAACCGCAAACCCCACTCGCACTAGCCGTCCACGACCTGGAGAAATCTATGGCTAAGGAAGAGCTGATCCAGTTCGAAGGACTGGTCACCGAAATCCTCCCCGACGCCCGCTACCGCGTGCAGCTCGACGCCGGGCACGAAATCGTCGCCTATACCGCCGGCAAGATGAAGAAGAACCGCATCAAGACGCTGGCGGGCGACCGCGTGACGGTGGAGATGTCGCCGTATGACCTCGAGAAGGGCCGGCTGATTTTCCGCCACAAGGACGAGCGTCCCAGTGGGGCGGGTGGACCGCCTCGTCCGGGCCAGCGCGGCGGCCAGTTCCGCCGCCGCTAGGCGGCCGCTGGCGCGGAAGTAAGTTCCGACTGTATATTGATCCGCCGTGGACCTCGCGGCGGATCAAAAAATCGTGCCGCGCGGATTGTTTTGAGACCTTAATTCCGATAAAATGAATTATCGATTTTCGGCCGGACGACATTAGCATCCACCGGTACAGCCGGTTCAGACACGCTGACGACCCTTCCAAAAATTCGATCTAACCGGCCTGCGCGAGCGGGCCCTCACATTGTGTTATCTGAGAAGGGACTACCCCCGTGAGCATGGGAACCGTGAAGTGGTTTAACGCGACCAAAGGCTTCGGCTTCATTCAGCCCGACGATGGCGGCCAGGACGTGTTCGTTCATATCAGCGCCGTGGAGCGGGCAGGCCTCGGCACGCTGCGTGAAGGTCAGAAGATCTCCTACGAGATCGTGGCTGACCGCCGTTCCGGCAAGTCGGCCGCAGACAACCTCCGCGCCGCAGGCTGAACCCGCCGCGGGCGCTTGGCCCGATCGGCTCGCAAGGAAAGAAGAAGGCCGTGCGCGACGCATGGCCTTTTTCGTTCCGGCGTCCTGCTCGCGGATGTCAGCACGAGGACGGTACGCCGTTGCCGGTGACCTTGTCGCCGGCCTTCCGGGCCGAGGTCACCAGCGTCGCTTGGGTCGCGCCGATGGCCGGCCGCTCGATCCGGTTAGTTGGGTTTGGTGCCCGCTCCGGCGTTGCCGCTGGCATTGCTGCTCAGCGAGCCGGCCTGGTTCATTGTATTGGTGAAGTAGGTGTCGCTGTCGCCGAGCGTCACGCGCCGCTGGCAAAGCGGCACGCAGCTGTAGGACTCGCGCTCGACCCCGCGGTAGACGGTGACGAGTTGGTCGCTCGGACCTTCGACCTGGATCTGGCGGTCCACCAGAATCTCGCCGCCGCGGTCGAGCGCGATGAAATTGGTGGCACCATAGCCCTTGCCGGTCACGACGAGCATGCCGCCAGGCTGCAGCGTGACGTCGGCGATCAGGGGATTGCCGACCACGATGGTCGCCACCTTGCCGGGCAACCGCACCAGCTTGGCCTGGTCGACGTTGACGGCGATGGCGTCGGCGGTGGGCTCGGCAAGACCGGCAGCCGGCGATGCCAGCACTGCGGCCGCAACTAGAAGACAGACGCGCGCGCGACGGCGCAGCAATTCTTTACGCATACTCTTACTCCCGGGACGTCACAAACCGGCAGAAGCGACTCGATACAGTGGAGCCAGTGCCCGACCCGGCTAACCTGCCTTCAATTCGTGAACGTTCCGCAAACTCGCCGACTATTGTTTGAACGGACTGGCGTTTGCGGTCCCAACATCCCCATCCTAGCGGCGGAACGGGTAGGCCAGTTGCCCCCCGATCTCCTTCGGCATGGTCGCTTCGTCCTTGCCGTAGTCCTTCGGCAGCTGCCCCTCGGGCATACGGAAGGTGCCGAACAGCACGTCCCAGATCGGGAACGTCCCGGCGAAATTGGTATCGCCGCCCTCTTCGAGCGAGGTGTGGTGCCAACGGTGGAACACCGGCGTTGCCAGCAAATATTTGAACGGTCCGAAGGACCAGTTCAGATTGGCGT
The DNA here is from genome assembly GCF_016616425.1 of Bradyrhizobium diazoefficiens. Classification (NCBI taxonomy): domain Bacteria; kingdom Pseudomonadati; phylum Pseudomonadota; class Alphaproteobacteria; order Hyphomicrobiales; family Nitrobacteraceae; genus Bradyrhizobium; species Bradyrhizobium diazoefficiens. The sequence continues at coordinate 1,477,751 of NZ_CP067101.1, read as the reverse complement.
GCACGAAAGCCGAATGAAAGGTGGTGAACGGGCCGACCCAGATCATGACGTTCGGGGATATACCGGCCATCAGCAGCACGACGTCGACGCCAATCGTCCCGAGCATGAGATTGACGGGATGGAAGCGGGCCGCGGAAATCCAGCCGATCTCTTCCGACGAATGATGGATCGCGTGGTACTTCCAGAAGCCGCCGTCGTGGAAAAGCCGGTGCAGCCAGTACAGCATGAAATCAGACAGCACCAGGAACAGCAGGGCCTGCACCCACAGAGGCAGCTGCGATAGCGGGCCATGGCCGTTGTCGTAGAAGGCGATGAGCCCGTCGGCGTCGTGGATGTTGAAAACGGCGCCGGCGCCGACGATCAGGAGCCCGATTCGCATGGTGCGGGCGAACACGGGAACGAAGAACCAGTAGCAGATGTCGGTGATGATCTCCCGCTTGCGCCACCATGGCGCCCCGGGATTGCAGGCCCAGAAATGCTCCAGCACGGTGAAGACCGCCGCGAGCGTGAAGGTGACCGGGATCACCTTCACGATGGTCTCGCCGAGCATCAGGGCGACTTGCATGGGCAGGCTCGACATCGTCGCCTCTCTTGCGAATTCCAATCCTTTTAGGCCTACCCCGCGACATTTAAGGGACCGTGAAGTAAGGGACCGTGAAGCGGCCGCCGCCCCGACGATGCATCTGGGACCGGAGCGAATTGCAGCCACCGCCTTTAAGGCGAAATTCACTTTGGGCGAAAGCATCCCGCGGGAAGCGGGTTTGCACGATCGAATTAACTCTACCGAAAGAGCTCGGCTCTCATGGTCACCGGGTCAAGCACGGCGCCGAACGAGGCGATCCCAACCCAGATGGAGTTTTGTTCATGAAGAACTTGATTGCGCGTTTCGCGAAGGATGAATCCGGCGCCACCGCGATCGAATACGGTCTGATCGCCGCCGGCATCGCGCTGGCCATCATCACCGTCGTCAACAATCTCGGCAGCACGCTGAACCAGAAATTCACCTCGATCAGCACTTCGCTGAAGTAGGCGACCGACGAACGACGGCAAAAGCCCCGGCTCTCCGGGGCCTTTGCTTTGAAGACGGCGAGTTCCTGTGGCGTTGCGCAAGTACAGAACCGATGCCGCGATTGCGGCGAACGCGGCAGGGGCCGCGCAGGCCGGCTCGCCGGTCTACTGGGTCTGCCTTGCGCTGCTGCTTGCGACGGCCGCGCTGGCCGCGCGCATTGCCAGTCTCTGGTGAGCACGCGTTCTGCGGTTTCGGCCCTCGCGCAACCCGCTGCCGTTGTCGGTTTGTTTAGCAGCACCGGCTAGCATCCAGCGACGCCAGTCCCGCGGCAAACCCAGGCCTCAAGACGCAGCCATGATCCTCGACCTCGCGCGCCTTCTGCTCTTCCCGGCCCTGATGGCGTTCGCCGCCGCGAGCGATCTCGTCACGATGACGATCTCGAACCGGGTATCGCTGGCGCTGGTCGCGGGCTTCTTCGCGCTCGCTCTCGCCGGCGGCATGGCACCTTACGAGATGCTGAGTCACGTCTGCGCCGGCGCGCTTGTCCTGGTCGTGGCCTTCACTTGCTTTGCGATGGGCTGGGTCGGCGGCGGCGACGCCAAAGTCGCGGCATCCGTCGCGCTCTGGTTTGGCTTCGCGCAACTGATGAACTTCCTGCTCTACGCCTCGCTGTTTGGCGGCGCGCTGACGCTGCTCCTGCTCCAGTTCCGGCAATGGCCGCTGCCTTACGGGCTGGCGGGTCAGGCCTGGCTCGCGCGGCTGCACGCCAAGGAGAGCGGCATCCCCTATGGCATCGCGCTCGCGCTGAGCGCGCTGATGGTCTACCCGGAGACCGAATGGGTGAAGGCGATCGACCTCGCTCATCTCGCACTGCGCTGAACGCACCGGGTAAACCCGGCGTTAAGGCGATTTAGATACGCCTCATTAACCATGCTTTGACGAATAGCTGGTCAACTGCCGGTTACAGCGGCGGCAGCGTCGCGGCGTCTTGTTGGAAAGTGAAGCGTATGAATAGGGCACGCATTGTCGTCCTGACGGTCGCCATCTGTGCGGGCGGCGCGGCCGCGTACCTGGCGAACGGCTCGGACCATTCTGCGACGCCTCCGGCGGCTCCGGTCGCGCAGCTTCCGACCGTCGACGTTCTCGTGGCCAAAAACGACATCGGCCTCGGCCAGACCGTGAAGCCGGAAGACGTGCAATGGCAGACCTGGCCGGCCGCGACCGCCAGCGCCACCTTCATCCGCCGCAACGAGCGTCCCGAGGGCGCGACCCAGGTCGCCGGTTCGATTGCGCGCGCTCCCTTCATTCAGGGTGAGCCGATCCGCGACCAGAAGCTGGTCAAGGCCGAGGGCTCCGGTTTCATGGCGGCAATCCTGCCCACCGGCATGCGGGCGATCTCGACCGAGATCTCGCCGGAGACCGGCGCAGGCGGCTTCATCCTGCCCAATGATCGCGTTGACGTCCTTCTCACGCGCCGGCTGAAGAACCCGGACCAGAGCAGCGGCGCGCCCGACGTCGTCACCTCCGAGATCATCCTGGCCAACATCCGCGTCCTCGCCATCGATCAGGCGCCGAAGGAGAAGGACGGCCAGAACGCGGTGGTCGGCAAGACCGTTACACTCGAGCTCAATCCCGCGCAGACCGCAACGCTCTCGGCGGCCCGCCAGAGCGGCACGCTGTCGCTGGCGCTGCGCAGCATCGTCGACGTCAAAATGAGCGAAGTCACGCTCGATGAGTCCGCGCAGAAGCGGGACGGTATTTCGATCATTCGCTACGGCATTCCGAGTCAAGCGGCGAAAGCACGATGAAGACAGTCGATATGAAATGCAGGGTGGATATGGCGACGATGCGAACCTCCATGGTCCGCGCCCTGTCGTTTTCGGCCGCTCTCGCGCTGGCGCTCAACCCGGTGCTGACCCCCGCGATCGCCGCCGATTACCGCCCCATGGCGTCGGCCGCGGCGGACGGCCAGATGAACGCTCGCTTCCTCTCGCTCGGCGTCGGCAAGTCCATCGTGATCGACCTGCCGCGCGACATCAAGGACGTGCTGGTCGCCGATCCCAAGATCGCCAATGCGGTGGTCCGCTCGGCGCAGCGCGCCTATATCATCGGCGCCACGGTCGGCCAGACCAACATCGTGTTCTTCGATTCCGCCGGTCAGCAGATTGCGGCCTATGACATCGCGGTCAAGCGCGACCTCAACGGTGTGCGGGCCGCGCTGAAGCAGATCCTGCCCAATTCGGACATCCAGATCGACGGACTCGGCGACGGCATCGTCCTGACCGGCACGGCGGCGAATCCAATGGAAGCGCAGCAGGCCAACGAACTCGCCGCCCGGCTGGCCGGCGGCGCCGACAAGGTGGTGAACTCGATCGTGGTCCGCGGCCGCGACCAGGTCATGCTCAAGGTGACGGTGGCCGAGGTCCAGCGCAACATCGTCAAGCAGCTCGGCATCGACCTGACCGCCAACCTCAACTACGGCACCTCCGTGGTGAGCTTCTCCAACTCGAATCCGTTCACAGCTCTCGGCAAGAACCTCGTTGACGGCAACAATCTGACCACGAAGTTCGGCGCCGCGCCGTCGGTGCAGGCCACCCTGCGCGCGATGGAAACCGCGGGCGTGATCCGCACGCTGGCCGAGCCGAACCTGACCGCGATCTCCGGTGAATCCGCGACATTCATCGCCGGCGGTGAATTCCCGGTCCCGGCAGGCTATGCGTGCGATCCCACCACGCATGTCTGTACCACCCAGATCAGCTTCAAGAAGTTCGGCATCTCGCTCAACTTTACCCCCGTGGTACTGAGCGAAGGCAAGATCAGCCTGCGGGTGATGACCGAGGTCTCCGAACTGTCGAACGAAAATGCGATCACGCTGTCGCAGGCCGTGACCTCGACATCGGTGAATTCGCTGACGGTACCCTCGATCAGGACCCGCCGCGCGGAGACCTCGTTGGAAATTCCCTCCGGCGGCGCAATGGCGATGGCCGGCCTGATCCAGCAGCAGACCAAGCAGGCGGTCAGCGGACTGCCAGGACTGATGCAGCTCCCGATCCTCGGCACGCTGTTCCGCAGCCGCGACTTCGTCAATAACGCGACCGAGCTGGTCGTGATCGTGACGCCCTATGTCGTTCGCGCGGTGGCGCCAAAGGACCTGTCGCGGCCGGATGACGGCTTTGCCCCGGCTGCGGATCCGCAGGCCCAGCTGATCGGCAACATCAATCGCATTTACGGCGTGCCCGGCAGGACCGAACCGACCAGCAATTACCGCGGCACCTACGGCTTCATTACCGACTGAGGCGGAACGGGACTTCACGATGATCACAAGACCACCCCAGCTTCGCAAACGCGCCATCCGCCTCGGTGGCGCGCTCGTCGGCATGGCGCTCGCACTCTGTGGCTGCCAGCACGACGAAGTCACCACCGCCTCCATTCCCGACGACTACAAGCAGCGCCATCCGATCGCGGTCGAAGAGCAGAATCGTTCGATCGTCGTCTTCGTCGGCCATGCCCGCGGCGGACTGACCGCCGCCCAGCGCGCGGACGTGATGGGTGTCGCATCGGCATGGTTGCACGAAGGCACGGGCGCCATCCGCATCGACGTGCCGTCCGGCACGCCCAATGCGCGTCCGGTCGCGGACACGATGCACGAAATCCAGGCGATGCTGGCGGGCGCAGGCGTTCCGCCGCGCGGCGTGAACATTCGCCCCTACCAGCCGGAAGACAGGCGCTTTCTGCCGCCGATCCGGCTCACCTATTCCAAGATCGCCGCGGTCGCAGGTCCTTGCGGCCTGTGGCCGGAGGACATCGGCCCTTCGATGAAGAACAAGAGCTGGTTCGAGAACAAGGACTACTACAATTACGGCTGCGCCTATCAGCGCAACCTCGCGGCGATGGTCGACAATCCGTCGGATCTCGAGCAGCCCCGGCCTGAAACGCCCTCCTACACGCCGCGCCGCATCACCAGTCTCGAGAAATATCGCCAGGGACTCACGACGGCGACCGTCTATCCCGACGCCAACAAGGCCAAACTCAGCGACACCGGCAAATGATCAGCTACGCTCGCCAGACACAACAAGAGCAGCCGGAAGCGACCTCTCCCCCGGTCGAGGAGCATATTGCGCCCGCGCCGCGCGTCTCGGTCCAGGCCTTCTGCGATACCGTGGAGACTGCTGCCGCAGTACAGTCGGCCGGCGAGGATCGCCGTCTCGGCAAGGCCCATCTGAAGATCCAGATGGGCGGCATGGCGGCCGCGATCGAAGCCTACCGCTCGGCTCCGACGCCGAACGTGATCGTGCTCGAGAGCGACGGCCGCAACGACCTCTTGAGCGGGCTCGACCAGCTCGCCACCGTCTGCGATGCCGGCACCCGCGTGGTCGTGATCGGCCGTATCAACGACGTCATGCTCTACCGCGAGCTGGTGCGCCGCGGCGTCAGCGACTACGTGCTCGCGCCGGTCGGCGCGATCGACGTCGTGCGCTCGATCTGCAACCTGTTCTCGGCGCCGGAAGCCAAGGCGGTCGGCCGCATCATCGCCGTGGTCGGCGCCAAGGGCGGCGTCGGAGCTTCCACCATCTCCCACAACGTCGCCTGGGCGATCGCGCGCGATCTCGCCATGGACGCCGTCGTCGCCGATCTCGACCTCGCCTTCGGCACCGCCGGGCTCGACTACAACCAGGATCCGCCGCAGGGCATTGCCGACGCCGTGTTCTCACCCGATCGCGTCGACACTGCCTTCATCGACCGCCTGCTGTCGAAGTGCACCGACCATCTCAGCCTGCTGGCGGCGCCGGCGACGCTCGACCGGGTCTATGATTTCGGCATCGACGCGTTCGACTCCGTGTTCGACACGCTGCGCTCCACCATGCCCTGCATCGTGCTTGACATTCCGCATCAATGGTCGGGCTGGACCAAGCGCGCCTTGATCGGGGCGGACGACATCCTGATCGTGGCGGCCCCCGACCTCGCCAATTTGCGCAATACCAAGAACCTGTTCGATCTGTTGAAGGCCGCGCGCCCCAACGACCGGCCGCCGCTCTACTGCCTGAACCAGGTCGGTGTGCCGAAACGCCCCGAAATCGCCGCCGCGGAGTTCGCCAAGGCGATCGAGAGCCAGCCGATCGTTTCGATCCCGTTCGAGCCGCAGATTTTCGGCTCGGCGGCCAACAACGGCCAGATGATCGCGGAGATCTCCGCCAACCATAAGTCGATCGAGATGTTCCTTCAGATCGCCCAGCGCCTGACCGGCCGCAGCGAGACCAAGAAACAAAAGTCGTCCCTGCTTTCACCCCTGATTGACAAGTTGCGCGGAAAATAAGCCGCCGCATGGAGCTGTTAAGTGTTCGGTAAGCGTAGCGGAACAGACACCGACTTTCGGGCGCCCAAGCCCGGCGCCGTGTCGCCCGAGCCTTCCCAGGCTCCGGCGCCGATGGTGTCGCGCGCCCCGCCTCCGCCGGCCGTCGCCTCGCCCCCGCTTGCGCCTGCCAAGGCGCCGCCGCCTCCGGCCATGGAGAGCCGGCGTTCCGACAACTATTACGAGGTCAAGGCGACCATCTTTGGCGCGCTGATCGAGGCTATCGACCTCGCCCAGCTCGCCAAGCTCGATTCGGAGTCCGCGCGCGAGGAAATCCGCGACATCGTCAACGAGATCATCGCGATCAAGAACATCGTGATGTCGATCGCCGAGCAGGAGGAGCTGCTCGACGACATCTGCAACGACGTTCTCGGCTACGGCCCGCTCGAGCCGCTGCTGTCGCGCGACGACATCGCCGACATCATGGTCAACGGCGCCAACACCGTCTATATCGAGGTCGCCGGCAAGATCCAGCGCACGGGAATTCGCTTCCGCGACAACCAGCAGCTCCTCAACATCTGCCAACGCATCGTCAGCCAGGTCGGCCGGCGGGTCGACGAATCCTCGCCGATCTGCGACGCGCGCCTCGCCGACGGCTCCCGCGTCAACGCCATCGTGCCGCCGCTGTCGATCGACGGCCCCACGCTCACCATCCGCAAGTTCAAGAAGGACAAGCTGACGCTCGATCAGCTGGTCAAGTTCGGTGCAATCTCACCGGAAGGCGCGGAAATCCTCCAGATCATTGGCCGCGTCCGCTGCAACGTGCTGATCTCCGGCGGCACCGGCTCGGGCAAGACCACGTTGCTCAACTGCCTGACCAACTATATCGAGCATGACGAGCGCGTCATTACCTGCGAGGACGCTGCCGAACTCCAGCTCCAGCAGCCCCACGTGGTCCGGCTGGAAACCCGTCCGCCCAACATCGAGGGCGAGGGCCAGGTCACCATGCGCGAATTGGTGCGCAACTGCCTGCGTATGCGTCCCGAACGCATCATCGTCGGCGAGGTCCGCGGCCCCGAGGCATTCGACCTGCTCCAGGCCATGAACACCGGCCACGACGGCTCAATGGGGACGCTGCACGCCAACAACCCGCGCGAGGCGCTGTCGCGCTGCGAATCCATGATCACGATGGGCGGCTTCTCGCTGCCGTCGCGCACCATCCGCGAGATGATCTGCGCCTCCATCGACGTCATTGTCCAGGCAGCGCGCCTACGCGACGGCTCGCGCCGCATCACCCACATCACCGAGGTGATGGGTATGGAAGGCGACACCATCATCACCCAGGACATCTTCCTCTACGACATTGTCGGCGAGGACGCCAACGGCAAGATCATCGGCCGGCACCGCTCGACCGGCATCGGCCGTCCGAAGTTCTGGGAGCGCGCCCGTTATTACGGCGACGAGAAACGTCTCGCCGCCGCGCTCGACGCAGCCGAAGTGGCGCCGAAGACGTGAGCAGGTTGGCATAGACATGAAAATGCAGGTCCTAGCCCTCGCCTTCCTCGCCACCGCCGCCGTCGGCGGCATCGCCTGGGTCTTTCTCTATCCACTGCTGTCCGGAGAGCGGAAGGCGGAAAGCCGCCGTTCCTCGATCGCGCGGGCCGACGCGCCCGTGATCAAGCAGACCGAGAAGAGCCAGCGTTCGCGCCGTGAGCAGGTCGAAACCTCGCTCAAGGACCTTGAGGCGCGACACCAGCAGGAGAAGAGCGTTCCGCTCAACGTCCGCCTGTCGCAGGCGGGCCTCGACTGGACGCCGCAGAAATTCTGGATCGTGTCGGCCGGCATGGCGGGTATTTTTTTTGCGGTCGCGCTGTTTGCTGGCGGCGGCCTGATCGGCGCTGCCGGTCTTGCCTTTGCCGGCGGTCTCGGCCTGCCGCGCTGGGCTGTGAGTTTCCTGAAGAAGCGTCGTGAAAACAAGTTCCTGGCGGCACTGCCCGATGCCGTCGACGTGATCGTCCGCGGCATCAAGGCGGGCCTGCCGCTGTTCGAATCGATCAAGGTCGTCGCTGCCGATTCACCCGAGCCGCTGCGCAGCGAGTTCCTGGCCATCATCGAGACGCAGGCGATTGGCATGCCGCTCGGCGAGGCCTGCGCGCGCCTCTATGATCGGATGCCGTTGCCGGAGGCCAACTTCTTCGGCATCGTCATCTCGATCCAGCAGAAATCCGGCGGCAATCTCTCCGAAGCGCTTGGCAACCTCTCCAAGGTGCTGCGCGACCGCAAGAAGATGAGAGAAAAAATCCAGGCCATGTCGATGGAAGCCAAGGCCTCGGCCGGCATCATCGGCTCGCTGCCGCCGATCGTGATGTTCCTCGTCTATCTCACGACCCCACACTACATTTCGCTGCTGTGGACCCATCCCACGGGCCAGCTCATGCTGGTCGGTTGCGTCGTCTGGATGTCGACCGGCATCATGGTGATGAAGAAGATGATTAACTTCGATTTCTGACGGTGCAGTATGGTCGAGCTTCTCGTTTCGAAACTACATGACGTCCACTTCATGACCATGCTGCTGGCGGCTGTCGCCGCGAGCGCCACCGTCTATACGCTGGTGATGCCGCTATTCGCCGGCGAGGGCCTCTCCAAGCGCATGAAGGCGGTGGCGAGCGAGCGTGAGCGGATCCGGCAGCGCGAGCGAGAGCGTCTCAACAAGAGCGAGAAGGTCTCGCTGCGCCAAACACCGAAGCAACTCGTCTCCAAGGTCGTCGAGGATTTCAATCTCACCAAATGGCTCGCGCAGGAAGCCGCCCGTGACAAGCTGATCATGGCCGGCTATCGCGGTCAGGCGCCCTACATCACCTTCCTGTTCGCCCGCATGGTGGCACCGCTTGTGCTCTTCGTCGGCGCGATCCTCTACGTGTTTCTGATCGCACACATGGAAAAGCCGCTGCCGGTCAAAATAGGCATCTGCATCGGAGCAGCCTATGCCGGTCTTCAGGCGCCGATGCTGTTCCTCAAGAACGCGATCTCCAAACGCCAGCTTTCCATCAAGCGCGCCTTTCCCGACGCGCTCGACCTGCTCCTGATCTGCATCGAATCCGGTATGTCGGTCGAAATGGCGTTCCGGAGGGTCGCGACCGAGATCGTGGGCCAGTCGATTGCGCTGTCGGAGGAGTTCGCCCTGACCACGGCCGAGCTGTCCTATTTGCAGGATCGCAAGGTCGCCTATGAGAATTTGGCGCGTCGCACCGGGCTCGAGGGCGTCAAGTCGGTGTGTCTCGCGCTCCAGCAGGCGGAGCGTTACGGCACCCCGCTCGGGCATTCCCTGCGCGTCATGGCGCAGGAAAATCGCGACATGCGCATGACCGAGGCCGAGAAGAAGGCGGCCGCCCTGCCGCCGAAGCTGACGGTGCCGATGATCCTGTTCTTCCTGCCCGTGCTGTTCGTCGTCATTCTCGGACCGACCGGCATCAAGATCTCCGAGATGCACTGACGCAGAACGTCGGCCGCGCGGGTCGCGCGGGCCGCTTCAAGACGAGACGATAAACGAGACGATCAGATCTGATCAGCCGCGCCGGCTGAGCGAGGCGACCGGCGTTCGCTTCGGTGCGCCGCGCGAGGCGTCACCGCGGGTCAGCATTTCCTTGAGATAGGCGACGTTGGCCGCAGCCTGATCCGGCGGCAGGTCGGCCTTCACGATGGTCTCGGCTTCGGCGAAGCGGCCTTGGAGACCGACCACGAGGCCTAGATTCTGCCGCACCCGGGCGCTCGCGCGCGGCGAGGCATAGGCCTGCCGCAGCGCCTCTTCGGCCTTCGGCAGGTCTCTCGACAACATGTAGGACAGGCCGAGATTGGAGAGCACGCCGGGATCGCCCGGCGCCATCTTGAGCGCGCTCGCGTAATAGGAACGCGCCTCCTCGTGACGGCCCATCTGGTCTAGCGCAGTGCCCTGCACCGAGAGCAGGCGCCAGTCCGGATTGTCCGGCGAATGCGCTTTCGATAGAACGTCGAAGGCCTGCTGGAAATTGCCATTGTCGGCGAGCGCACGTCCGTACTGGGCGAGCAGCGCCTTGTTGCCGGGATTGGCGATGGTCGCCTGCTCGAGCACGGCGGCGGCCTGGGCGCGCTGACCGTTGGCTCGCAAGGCCTGGCCGTAGGCGAGCGCGGCGTCGGCGTCCTTGGGATTGGCGCGGTAACGCTCGCCATAGATCTCGACGGCGCGCACCGGATCGGTGGGAGCGGCTTCCGCGCGCGACCCGATCGAGCCGGTGACGTCGGAGAGTTTTGACATGGCGGTGCAGCCGCCGAGGCCCATGGCCACCACCGCGACCAACGAGGTGGACGCAAGGAGCCGGGCAAGACTGAACCGTTGACGCATGACGCCTTGACTCTCGAGCCGATTGATCGAGCCGAATGCGTCAGCAATAGACTGTTAACCCTAATGGTCGGTTAACGCCGTTCATCGGTCCGCACCTCTCACGGCGACGTTTGCGGTGGCGCATCAGATACAAGATCAGAGCGACGACGGTTTCGTCTCGCCCGATCAATATTCGATGGCAAGCCGCTTGCGGATTTCGTCGATGCGCTTGTCGAGCGCATCGAACCGCGCGTGGACGGAACGGTCGTGGAGATAGAAGACGTAACCGCCGGCAAGGAACGCGAAGATCCAGTGGTGGTGCTCGACATAGCCAAAAATCGCCTCGACGGCCTGGCCGATGAATGTGACCACGCCCCACACAAATTCCATTGCATTTCCTCCCGGCGCGTTTGTCGTCGGTCGCCCGATCTTCATCCCTGGCGACCGTTGCCGGAACCTAGCATGGCGGCCTTGCCGCGAGTAGCCGCGCGGAGCGGCAACCGCAAAGCCGATTGCAGCCGCGGCGAAACTCTGCGAAGTCTCGTAGTATGACCCGTTCGATCTGACGATCCGGACCCGCCAATGCCTTCTGTTTTCGAGACCTCACCCACCGCCATCCCGATCACCTTCGTTACCAGATCGAGCTGGGATCAGGTCGCCGAGACACTGCCGCCGCCGCAACGCATGTTCGCCACGGCATGCGCCTTTACCGCCAAGCCGGGGGCCTATCTCGCCTTGCCCGCGCCCGACGGTGCGATCGCACAGGTGCTGTTCGGCCTCGAGGACGACAGTGCAAGATCGCGCGACCTGTTCCGGCCCGGCGCCCTGCCCGGTCTGCTGCCGCCAGGCATTTATCGCTTTGCCAATGCAGCACACGATGCGCGGCTGGCGGCACTCGCTTTCGCGCTGGGGTGCTATCGCTTTGCGCGCTACCGCAAGGCCGACAGGCCCGAGGTCCGGCTGGTGCCGCCTGATGGTGTCGATCCGGCCGAGATCGAGCGGATCGCCGATGCCGCAATGCTCGCGCGCAACCTTATCAACACGCCATCCAACGACATGGGACCGGCGGAGCTGGCCGCCGCCGCCCAAGACCTCGCCGCGGAGTTCGGCGCAAGCTTCGCCTGCACCATCGGCGAGGATCTGAAGGCGAGTTTTCCGCTGATCCACGCCGTCGGCATGGCCTCCAGCCGCGCACCGCGGCTGATCGACATCGGCTGGGGCGATCCTGATCATCCCAAGGTGACGCTGGTCGGCAAGGGCGTCTGCTTCGACACCGGCGGGCTCGATCTGAAGCCGTCGAACGGCATGCTGATCATGAAAAAGGATATGGGCGGCGCCGCCAACGTGCTGGCACTGGCGCGCATGGTGATGGATGCGAAGCTGAAGGTGCGGCTGCGCGTGCTGATTCCGGCCGTGGAAAACGCAGTTTCCGGCAATGCCTTCCGCCCGCTCGATATCTTCACCTCCCGCAAAGGCATCACAGTGGAGATCGGCAACACCGACGCAGAAGGCCGGCTGGTGCTCGCCGACGCGCTGGCGCTGGCCGACGAGGAGAAGCCGGACCTGCTGATCGATCTGGGCACGCTCACTGGCGCGGCCCGCGTCGCGCTGGGGCCGGATTTGCCGCCTTTCTACACCAATGATGAGACCCTTGCCGCCGACCTTTCGCGCTGCGCGGTGAGGGAGAACGATCCGTTGTGGCGCATGCCGCTATGGCCAGCTTACGATGCCTGGCTGGATTCCAAGACGGCCACCATCACCAACGCGCCCTCCGGCGGCTTTGCCGGCTCGATCACCTGCGCGCTGTTCCTGCAGCGCTTCGTCGAGCATGCCAGGAGCTGGCTGCATGTCGACATCTACGGCTGGACGCCGTCGGCGAAGCCCGCGCGCCCCGAGGGCGGCGAATGCCAGGCCGCGCGCGCCATCTACGCCTTGCTGAGCCAGCGCCATGCATGATCCGCGAATAACACCGGCGCGGGGCGACCTCGCCGCGAAATATCTCGAAGGACAGCTGCCGGCGGATCGCTTCGTCACCGGCGAGGAATTCGAGGTGGTCGAGCCGCTCGCACCGGTGCGCGAGCAGCCGTCCTCGAACGCAATGCTGATGACGGAGGCGCTGCGCGGCGAGCGCGTCACGATCTATGATCGCAACGGCGAAGGTTGGGCCTGGGGTCAGCTCAATGGCGATGGCTATGTCGGCTGGCTGCCTGATGCTGCGCTCATGAAACCATCGGCCGCGGCGACCCACGTGGTCAGTGCGCTACGGACGTTTGCCTTCCCCGGTCCCTCGATCAAGCTGCCCCCGGCCGACACGTTCGTGATGGGATCCAGGCTCGCGGTGGCGCGCGAGGACGGCAGCTTCGCCGTGACGTGCGACGGCAGGTATCTGCCGATGACCCATCTCGTCCCGCTCGATCAGCGCGAACCGGACTTCGTCGCGGTCGCCGAGCGCTTCGTCGGCACGCCCTATCTTTGGGGCGGCAAAAGCAGTTTTGGCATCGATTGCTCCGGCCTCATCCAGGTCTCGCTGACATCGGCGGGCATCGGCTGCCCGCGCGACAGTGACATGCAGCTCGCCGGTCTCGGCCGCGCGCTGAAGCCGCCTGAATGGAGCCGCTTGCGGCGCGGCGATCTGATCTTCTGGACGGGCCACGTCGCCATCGTCCGCGATGGCAGCACCATGGTTCACGCCAACGCGCACCACATGGCGACCGTGATCGAACCGGTCGAGCCGGCCATCGCACGGATCAAGCAGGCCGGCAGCGAGATCGTTGCGATCAAGCGGCTGTAGCTACACTTTCGTAGGATGGGTAGAGCGCAGCGAAACCCATCGCTTTGAGGCCGCGTCGTTAGAATGATGGGTTTCGCTGCGCTCTACCCATCCTACTGAAGACTACGTCGCGACCGAGCCACTCCCGGCCGTCTCGAGCCGGAACGCGGCCGCAAACAGCGCCCGCGTGTAATCGGTCTTCGGGTGCTTGAACAGCTCGGCGGCCTGCCCCTCTTCGACCACCTTGCCGCCGCGCATCACGATCAGGTGGCTCGCAAGCGACGCGACGACGCGCAAGTCGTGCGAGATGAACATGTAGGTGAGCTCACGCTTGCGCTGGAGTTCGCGCAACAGATCGACCATCTGCGCCTGGAACAGCATGTCGAGCGCGCTGGTCGGCTCGTCCAGCACGACGAAATCCGGCTCCAGCACCACCGCGCGCGCGATGCTGATGCGCTGCCGCTGGCCGCCGGAGAATTCATGGGGATAGCGGTAGCGGGTATCGGGCTCCAGCCCGACATCTTCCAGTGCCTTGACGACGCGTGCCTCGCGCTCCTCGCGCGAGAGTTTCGGCTGATGCACCGAAAGACCTTCGGCGATGATGTCGGCGATCGACATGCGCGGGCTGAGCGAGCCGAACGGGTCCTGGAACACGATCTGCATGTCGCGCCGGAAGGGCCGCATCTCCTTGAAACGCAGGCCCTGAATGTCGTTCCCCAGGAACACGATCCGCCCGTTCGAGGAGATCAGGCGAAGCAGTGCCAGTCCCAGCGTTGTCTTGCCCGAGCCGGATTCGCCGACGACACCGAGCGTCTCGCCTTTGCGCACGGCGAGGCTGACACCGTCGACCGCCTTGATGTGACCGACCGTCTTGCGCATCAAGCCGCGCTTGATCGGAAACCACACTTTCAGATCATCGGCGGACATCACCACCGGCGCACCCGGCTGCGGCGGGGCCGGATCCGGCTTGGGTTCCGCCGCGAGCAGATCGCGCGTATAGGGATGTTTCGGGGACTTGAAGACCTGCTCGACCGGTCCATGCTCGACGATCACACCGCCCTTCATGACGCAGACGGTCTCGGCGATGCGGCGCACGATGCCGAGATCGTGGGTGATGAAGAGCAGGCTCATGCCGAGCCGCGCGCGAATCTCGGCCAGTAGCGCCAGGATCTGCGCCTGCACGGTGACGTCGAGCGCGGTGGTCGGCTCGTCCGCGATCAGAAGATCGGGCTCGTTGGCGAGCGCCATCGCGATCATCACGCGCTGGCGCTGGCCGCCGGAGAGCTGGTGCGGATAGCTCTTCAGCCGCGTCTCCGGATCGGGAATGCCGACCTGCGTCAGCAGCTCCAGCGTCCGCCTGCGCGCCTGCGCATTGCTGGTCGGATTGTGCAACTGGATGATCTCGCCGATCTGCGCCTCGATCGTGTGCAGCGGATTGAGCGAGGTCATCGGCTCCTGGAAGATGATCGAGATATCGCTGCCGCGAATCTCCCGCATCTGCTGTTCGGACCGGTCGATCACCTCCTGCCCCTTAAAGCGGATGCTGCCGGAGGGGTGCGAGGCATTCGGATAGGGCAACAGCTTGAGGATCGAGAGCGCGCTGACAGACTTGCCGGAGCCGGATTCGCCGACCAGCGCCAGGCATTCGCCGCGCTTGATCTGGAACGAGACCTTGTCGACCGCGAGCGTGGTGGCGCCACCCTGGTGAAAGGCCACCGAGAGGTCGCGAACGGCAAGCAGGGGCTGGTTGATCGTGTCCATTGGCTTACCTGAACGTCTTGCGCGGATCGAAGGCGTCGCGCACGGCTTCGCCGATGAAGATCAAGAGCGACAGCATGATCGCGACCGAGAAGAAGCCGGAGAAGCCGAGCCAAGGAGCCTGCACATTGGCCTTGGCCTGCGACAGCAATTCGCCGAGCGAAGGCGATCCCGGCGGCAGGCCGAAGCCCAGGAAATCGAGCGCCGTCAGCGTCATCACCGAACTCGACACGATGAAGGGCAGGAACGTCATGGTCGCGACCATCGCGTTCGGCAGCAGGTGGCGGAACATGATGACCGGGTTGGAGACGCCGAGCGCCCGCGCCGCCTGGATGTATTCGAAGTTGCGCCCGCGCAGGAATTCAGCGCGCACGAGGCCGACCAGCGAGACCCAGGAGAACAGCAAGAGGATACCGAGCAGCACGAAGAAGCCGGGCACGAGCACCGAGGACAGGATCAAGAGAAGGTAGAGCGAGGGAATTGCCGTCCAGATCTCGATGAAACGCTGGAAGATGAGATCGACCCGGCCGCCGAAATAACCCTGCACCGCGCCCGCCGCGACGCCGATGACGGACGAGACGATGGTGAGGCAAAGGCCGAACAGCACCGAGATGCGGAAGCCATAGATCAGCCGGGCCACCACGTCGCGCCCCTGATCGTCGGTGCCCAGCCAGTTATATTCGAGATCGCGGCAGCTCTTCAGCCCCTTCTTCTCCACCACCGGCTGACATTGCTTCTCTGTCAGCATCCATGTCGGCGGCGACGGCGCCGGCGTGGGCAGGTCGAGATTGTGGGTGTCGTAGGAATAGCGGATCAGCGGCCAGACGATGGTGCCGTTCTTGTCCTTGATCAGCTTCTGCAAATAGGGGTCGCGGTAGTCGGCCGCGGTTTCGAAGTCGCCGCCGAAGGTCGTTTCCGAATAGGTCACGAAAGCGGGCCAATAGAGATGGCCGTCGAACTTGATCAGGAAGGGCCGATCGTTGGCGATCAGCTCGGCGAACAGCGAGACCACGAACAGGACAATGAATATCCAGAACGACCAGTAGCCGCGACGGTTCGCCTTGAAGTTCTGCCACCGCCGCCTGTTGAGCGGCGAAGGGGCGAAAGGCTTGCGCGTGATCGGAACGATCTCGCCCAGCGGGGACTGGCTCGTGGTCTCGATCGGCGTCGGCGCGGTAATCGTCATCAGACCTCCCGCGCCTCGAAATCGATCCGGGGATCGATCCACATATAGGTCAGATCGGAGATCAGATTGATCACGAGGCCGACCAGCGAAAAGATGTAGAGCGTACCGAACACCACGGGATAGTCGCGGTTGAGCACGCTCTCGAAGCTGAGCAGCCCGAGCCCGTCCAGCGAGAAGATGGTCTCGATCAGAAGTGAGCCCGAAAAGAAGGCATGAATGAAGGTCCCGGGGAACCCGGCGATTACGATCAGCATCGCATTGCGGAACACATGGCCGTAAAGCACCCGGCCCTCGCTGCAGCCCTTGGCGCGCGCGGTCATGACGTATTGCTTGCGGATCTCGTCCAGGAACGAGTTCTTGGTCAGGAACGTCATGGTGGTGAAGGCACCTAACCCCATGGCGATCAGCGGCAGCGTCAAATGCCAGAAATAATCCAGGATCTTCCAGTACCAGGGAAACTGCGACCAGCCGTCCGAGGTCAGCCCGCGCAGCGGGAACCAGTTGAAGAAGGACCCGCCGGCAAACAGGATGATGAGCAGGATCGCGAAGAGGAAGCCGGGAATGGCATAGCCGAGCACGAGGACGGTCGATGTCCAGGTGTCGAAGCGCGTGCCGTCCTTCACCGCCTTGCGGATGCCGAGCGGGATCGAGATCAGATAGGTGATCAGCGTCAGCCAGATCCCGAGCGAGATCGAAACCGGCAGCTTCTCCTTGATCAGCTGTAGAACGCTGACGTCGCGGAAGTAGCTCTTGCCGAAATCGAAGCGGGCGAAATTCCAAACCATCAGCGCGAAGCGCTCTGGTGCCGGCTTGTCGAAGCCGAACTGTTTTTCGAGTTTCTTGATGAAGTCGGGGTCGAGGCCTTGCGCGCCGCGATATTTCGAGTTGATGGCTTCGCCGCCGGCCCCGAGTTGCCCCGGCGCGCGCTGCGCAAAGTCGCCGCCGCCCGAAATGCGCGAGGTGCCGCCGGTGTCGGCCCCCGAGAGCTGCGCGATCACGCGCTCGACCGGGCCGCCCGGCGCGAACTGCACGACGACGAAGGAGACGAAGAGGATCCCGAGCAGGGTCGGGATCATCAGCAGGATGCGGCGGGCGATATAGGCGCTCATGATTATTTCGCCTGCTCGAGCTTGGCGGCTTTGGCGGGGTCATGCCACCAGATGTCGGGAGCACCGACGCCGTTGGCGTAACGCGGCAGCTTCTGCGGATGACCGAATTGGTCCCAATAAGCAAGCCGGTGCGTCTTGTTGTACCATTGCGGCACCCAATAGCGGCCGGCGCGGAACAGGCGGTCGAAGGCGTGGCAGGCGACGGTCAGCTCTTTGCGGCTGTCGGCCGCGATGATTTTCTCGATCATGGCGTCGATCGCCGGACTGGCGACGCCGGCGAGATTGTACGAGCCCTTGGTGTTCGCGACCTGCGAGGAGAAGAACGCGCGCATGGCATCGCCCGGCGTCGCCGACATGCTGAAACGCTGGATCGTCATGTCAAAGTCGAAATCTTCCACGCGCGCGCGATATTGCACGGCATCGACGAGGCGGAGGCTCGCCTCGATGCCGAGCGTCCCCAAATTCTTGATATAGGGGGCGTGATGCGGCTGAAGCGATGGCTCCTCCGCCAGGAATTCAATCTTGAACACCTCTCCGCTCGGCAGCATGCGCTTGCCATCCTTGATCGGAAGGCCGGCTTCGTTGAGCAGTCGCTGCGCCTTGCGCAAGAGAGCGCGGTCCTGCCCCGACCCGTCGGAAACCGGCGGCACGAAGGGCGCAGAGAACACCTCGTCGGGAATCTGACCGCGGAACGGCTCGAGCAGCTTCAGCTCTTCAGGCGACGGGGGGCCGTTGCTCGCCATGAGATCGGAGTTCTGGAACGGCGACACCGTACGGGCATAGGCGCCGTACATGATGGTCTTGTTGGTCCATTCGAAATCGAAGGCATCGATCAAGGCCTCGCGCACGCGCGGGTCTTTGAATTTCTCGCGTCGCGTGTTGATGAACCAGCCTTGTGCACCGGACGGCGTGTCGTCGGGCACGACCTCCAGCTTGACACGGCCATCCTTCACCGCCGGGAAGTCATAGCGCGTCGCCCAGATGCGGGAGGTGAACTCTTCGCGATAGAGATAGTTCTTGCCGGTGAACCCCTCGAAGGCGACGTCGCGGTCGCGATAGAACTCATAGCGCACAACATCGAAATTATAGGTACCGCGGCAGGGCGGCAGATCGGCAGCCCACCAGTCCTTCACCCGCTCATACTCGATGTAGCGATTGACCTCGAACCTGCCGACTTTGTACGGACCCGAGCCCAGCGGGGTTTCCAGAGACGATTCATCGAACGGACGGGACGCGTAGTACGCCTTCGAGAAGATCGGCAGGCTAGCGACATAGAGCGGCACGTCGCGCGCGCGCCCCTTGGCAAAGGTAACGACCAGCGTCGCATCGTCTATCGCTTCCGCGCTGACCATGTCGCGCATTTGCACGATGATCAGCGGATGGCCCTTGGTCTTCAGCGTCGTCAGCGAGAACGCCGCGTCATGCGCGGTGAGCTTGGTGCCGTCGTGGAACCTCGCCTCCGGGCGCATCGCGAAACGGTAGACCAGCCTGTCCGGCGATATCTGCACGGATCTGGCGGCAAGCCCGTACATCGCATCAGGCTCGTCGTTCGCGCGCACCATCAGCGGCGCGAACGTCATGTCCATGCCTTGCGCGCCATCGCCCTTCAGGATGAAGGCGTTGAGCGAATTGAAGGTCTGGTAGGACTGGTTATAGGCACGCACCGACGGAATCAGCGAGAACACGCCGCCCTTCGGCGCATTGACGTTGACATAGTCGAAATGGTGGAAGTCGGCGGGATATTTGAGGTCGCCGAAGGCCGAGATGCCGTGCGCGTCACCCCCGGCTTCCGATGCATGCGCGCGGCGCAACAGGGGCGGGCCGAGGGACAGCCCAAGGGCGCCGCCGACACCAACGACCAGCACATCGCGGCGTGACATCTGCGTCATGCGGGGAATGTCCTTCACGATTTCTTCGCGATCCGCGCCGCCTTGTCTGCGTCGTACCACCAGATGAACGGGAAGCCGGACAGGCCATATCTGGGCAATTCCGCCGGCCGGCCGAAGCGATCCCAGCGCGCGGTGCGCACCTTTGGATAATTCCACTGCGGCACGACGTAGTGATTCCACAGGAGAACTCGATCCAGCGCCTTTGTAGCCGCAACAAGATCGCCGCGACCTTTGGCGAAAATGACGCGCTCGATCAACTTGTCCACGGCGGGATTCTTGATACCGGCCATGTTGCGGGAGCCGGCCGTGTCGGCGGCCTTCGAACCCCAGAATTCGCGCTGCTCGTTGCCAGGTGAAGGCGACTCGCCCCATGACGCAATGGTCAAGACGTCATAGTCCCAGTTGCGAAGCCTGTTTTCGTACTGGATCGAATCCACGTTGCGAACAGAAACCGAAATGCCGACCCGCTCCAGAGAGGGCTTGTAGAACAGTGCGACACGCTCGAAAGAGGGATCGTCGGTGCGGCACAGCAATTCGATCGTCAGCGGCTCTCCAGTTGCAATGCTGACGAGCTTTCGATCACGAATTTCGAAGCCCGCCTCCTTCATCAGCTTGAGCGCCTCACGCAGGTTATTGCGCACTGCCTCCGTGCTGCCGCCGACCGGGTTCGTATAAGGAGTTGTGAAAACCTCCGGCGGCACTTCAGAACGCACGGCTTCCAGGATTTCCAACTCTCTTCCTTGCGGCAAGCCTGTGGCCATCAACTCATCAATGCCATCGAAATAGCTGCTGATACGCCTATATTGTCCGAAGAAGATCTGTTTGTTCATTTCCTCGAAATCGAACGCGTAGTTCAACGCTCGGCGCATCTTGGAGTCGCCGAACTTGGCGCGCCGCAGATTCGGCACGAAGGCCTGCATGACACCCGAGCTGCGATTGGGAAACTCCTCCAGGATTACACGTTTTTCGGATACCGCCGGGAAATCGTACGCCGTCGCCCAATTCTTCGCGCTGTTCTCCGTGCGCCAGTCCACCTGGTCGGCTTTGAATGCTTCAATCGCTACGGTCACGTCCCGAAAGAAGTCGTAACGCAGCTCATCAAAATTATTGCGCCCAACGTTGACGTTGAGATCACGCGCCCAATAATCCTTGGCCCGTTCGAGCACGATGGTCCGGCCAGCGACAAACTCTTTGATCTTGTAGGGACCGGAGCCCAGCGGAATCTCCAGCGTCGTCGCTGTCACGTCGCGCGTTCGCCCTTGTGCGTCCGTGCCCTCCCACCAATGTTTCGGAAGAACAACGAGTTGACCGACGATTTGCGGTAGCTCGCGATTCCCTGCGGAATCGAACGCAAACTTGATGTCGCGATCGCCTATCTTTTCAACGCCAACGACATGTCTGTAGTAGGCGGAGTAGAATGGATGATTCTTCTTCAGTGCATCAAACGAGAAGATAACATCCTCGGGCGTGATGGGTTTGCCATCGTGCCACGTTGCTTGCGAACGCAATCGATAGACGACAAACGAAAAATCCTCGGGATGGCTGACAGATTCAGCCAGCAACCCATATTCGGTCGAGACCTCGTCTAGCGAGCTGGTTGTCAGCGTATCGTAAATGAGAGGAACCGGCGCGGCGAGCGCACCCTTCACACCCGAAACCACGTAGTTGAAATTGTCGAACGTCCCAACCGCCATCTGCCGAACGACGCCCCCCTTAGGCGCGTCTGGATTGACATAGTCGAACCGCTTGAAGTCAGCGGGATATCTGATGTCGCCGAACAGCGACAGCGCATGGCGCCACGGGAACTCACCAACCGATTGCGCCTCTGCCGGGCCGACGACGGGAACACCCGCCGCAGAACCGAGGGCGGGGAGCGCTGCGGCGGCAGTGCCGGTGAGCAGGAGATCGCGTCGGGTAATGGCCAAATCAACATCCCTGTCTTGAAGGAGGCTACTCCTTTAAGTTCGCAATATAGGCGAGGTTTCGACCGAATATGTTGCTTTTTCCTCATCCTGGAAGGCCGGACGCCCTGTCAGCTGCGGCCAAACGCCCCGACAAGGACCTCGCGAGGCCCTGATAAGGAAACGGCCAGGCGTTCAGCCTGGCCGCACATCCAAGATCGATACCGAGGTGCCTTATTTCGCCGCGGTTGGTAGCGGCTTCGGGTTGTCGGAGAGGCTGTTCAGGTAAGCGATGACGTCGGCGCGCTCGGAGTCCTTCTGGATGCCGGCAAAGCCCATCGCGGTGCCCGGAATGAAGCCCTTCGGATTGGCAATGAACTTATTGAGGTCGTCGATCGTCCAGGTGCCGCCCTTGGCCTTCATCGCGGCCGAGAAGTTGAAGCCATTGCGGTCTGTGCCGCGGTGATCGCCAACGATGCCGTAGAGGTTCGGACCGACCCGGTTCGGGCCGCCCTTCTCGAAGGTGTGGCAGGCGCCGCACTTCTTGGCGGCGGCAGCGCCCTTCTCGACGGAGGCGGTCTGGAGCAGCTTTTCGATCGGCTCGGACGGGGCGGCCGCAGCGGGGGCGCCACCCTTGTCGCCGGCTTCTTCCTTCACGGCGATCTCGAAGCCCGGCTTTTCCGGCATTTTGGGCGTGAACAGTGCCTGGGCGGTGAAGCTCGTCACCAGCAGGACCAGACAGGTGCCGAGAATAGCACCGAGCATCTTATTGAGTTCAAACGAGTCCATTTCCGGCCAGGCCCCACCGCAAGAAGGAAACAGCGGCCGCGGCCGCCAGGACGAGCCTCAGGGAATCAACGTTCCTTGTCGTTTCCCCGAGTTTTGCCATTGAGATATCGGTTTGCCCGGGGTCTGGCAACCCGTATAAGCGACCCGGCTTTCAGCCGGTCCACACTCCATTTCTCGGCGCGGAAAACGCACCGTTTCCAGGCCCTTGACCCGATGATCAATCCTCGAATCCTGGTGCTGATCCCGGCCCGCATGGCCGCCACCCGCCTGCCCGGCAAGCCGCTCGCCGATATCGCGGGACTGCCGATGATCGTGCATGTGCTGCGCCGCGCCGAGGCCGCCGGCATAGGCCGGGTCGCGGTCGCGACGGATACGCCGGAGATCGCCTCCGTCGTGACGGCCTATGGCGGCGAGGCCGTGATGACCCACGCCGACCACCCCTCCGGCTCGGACCGCATTCACGAGGCCATGCAGAAGCTCGATCCGGACGGCAAGGCCGAGATCGTGGTCAATCTGCAAGGGGACTTCCCGACGATCACGATCGACAATATCCGCGAGGTATTGCCGCCGCTGGAAGATCCGGCCGTCGATATCGCCACGCTGGCTTCGCAGATTCATACCGAGGAGGAAGACCTCGCCCCGAGCGTCGTGAAGGCGATCGGAACCTCGCTCGGCGGCAGGCGGATGCGTGCACTTTATTTTACACGCGCCACGGCGCCGACCGGCGACGGACCGCGTTACCATCATATCGGCCTCTACGCCTATCGCCGCGCCGCGCTGGAGCGTTACGTTTCGCTGCCGCCCTCACCGCTGGAATTGCAGGAGAAGCTCGAGCAGCTCCGCGCGCTCGAAGCGGGAATGCGCATCGACTTCACCATCGTCGACACCGTGCCCCGCGGGGTCGACACGCCGGCGGACCTGGAAACCGCGCGCAGCATCCTTTCCAAATCCTGAGCGGCTGCTACAAGGCGCCGCAGGAGCACTTCGAGACATGAGCAAGCTGAAAATCGCATTCCAGGGCGAGCCCGGGGCCAATTCCCACATCGCCATCGTCGAGGCCTATCCCGACGCCGAGCCGATGCCCTGCGCCACCTTCGAGGACGCGCTGTCGGCGATCTCGTCCGGCGAGGCCGATCTCGGCATGATTCCGATCGAGAACTCGGTCGCCGGCCGTGTCGCGGACATTCATCATCTCCTGCCGGCCTCCGGCCTCTTCATCATCGGCGAATGGTTTCTCCCCGTTCGACATCAACTCATGGCGGTGAAGGGGACCAGGCTCGAAGACATCAAGAGCGTCGAGAGCCACGTGCACGCACTCGGCCAGTGCCGCCGCATCATCCGCAAGCTCGGCATCAGGCCGATCGTGCACGCCGACACCGCCGGCAGTGCCCGCGACATCTCCGAGCGCAAGGACAAGACGGTGGCCGCGATCGCCTCCCGTCTCGCCGCACAGATCTACGGTCTCGACATCCTCGCCGAGGACATCGAGGACGAGGCGCACAACACCACCCGTTTCGTGGT
The DNA here is from genome assembly GCF_016616425.1 of Bradyrhizobium diazoefficiens. NCBI lineage: Bacteria > Pseudomonadati > Pseudomonadota > Alphaproteobacteria > Hyphomicrobiales > Nitrobacteraceae > Bradyrhizobium > Bradyrhizobium diazoefficiens. The sequence goes on along the minus strand of NZ_CP067101.1, from coordinate 1,454,172 downwards.
GCTGGCGCGCGAGCCGAAATGGGCGGCGCAGGGCTCCGGCCCGCTGGTCACGACGTTTGTTTTCCGGGTACGCAATTTGCCCGCGGCGCTCTACAAGGCGCTCGGCGGCTTTGCCACCAACGGCGTCAACATGACCAAGCTCGAGAGCTACATGGTCGACGGCAATTTCTTCGCCACGCAGTTCTATGCCGACGTCGACGGCCATCCTGATGATAAGGGCCTCGCCTTCGCCATCGAGGAGCTGAAATTCTTCTCGCGGGAATTCCGTATCGTCGGCGTGTATCCGGGCCATCCGTTCCGCGCCACGTTTAACGAGACGCAGCAGGACTAAACTAATCTCGTGTCCCGGGCGCGCGAAGCGCGAGCCGGGACCCAGAGGCCGCAAGACCCGAGCCTACGATCGGCCCCGGCTCAGCAGCGCACCGCTGAAGAGCGCTGCGCTGCGTCCGGGGCACGCCAGCTCCTATGCGGTCGCGCTTTTCGCCAGCCCGAACGCCTCCGCCAACAGCGAATACGATTTCTTCCGCGCCTCATGATCGTACACTGCAGTGATCACCATCAGTTCGTCCGGCTTGCTTGCGTCGATCAGCGGCTGCAGCTTGTTCTGCACCGTCGCGGGGCTGCCGACGAACAGGCGGGAGCGGTTGCGGAGGATCGGGGTGCGCTCCGAATCGGAGTAAGGATAGGCCAGCGCCTCCTCGACGCTCGGCAGCGGCAGATATTGACCGCGGTCGCGGCGCAGCCGGTTGAGATCGAAAGAACTGGCGAGCCGTTCGGCCTCCTCGTCGGTATCGGCGGCGATGGCCGCGACTGCGAGAATCGCATGCGGGCTCGCGCGCCAGGCCGAGGGCTGGAAGCGGTTGCGGTAATGCACCATTGCGTCGATCGCGTCATGGGATGCGAAATGATGGGCGAATGCGAAGCCCATGCCGACCTGCGCGGCCAATTCCGAGGAATAATCGCTGGAGCCGAGCAGCCAGATCGGCGGCAGCCTGGTGTCGTCGGGCATCGCGACGACGTTGTTGTAGGGATGCCCTGCGGGGAATTCACGCGTCTCCCACAGAATCAGTTCGTGCAGCCGCTCCAGAAAGTCGTCGCCCTCGCGGCGGTCCAGCCGGCTACGCAGCGCGTAAGCCGTCGCACCGTCGGTGCCGGGGGCGCGACCGAGGCCGAGGTCGATGCGACCGGGAAACAGCGCCTCCAGCATCTTGAAGCGCTCGGCTACCACCAGCGGCGCGTGATTGGGCAGCATCACCCCGCCGGAGCCGACCCGGATATGCTTCGTCACCGCTGCGATCTGGCCGATCATGACGTCGGGCGCGGGGCTCGCGACCGAGGCGAGGTTGTGGTGCTCGGCGAGCCAGTAGCGGACATAGCCGAGCCCATCGACATGGCGCGCCAGATCGATGCTGTTGCGCAGCGCCGCGGCGGGCCTGGTGCCTGTGGTGACGACGGAGAGGTCGAGAACTGAGAGCGGGATCATGGCGCGCTAACGTAGTGGAGGGCCGCGCGACGGCAATGGGTGGATGGCGCAGGCCTGACGTGTGCGGGCTGCGAACCGGCGCGTTCGAACAACCAAGAGTGCGATGGGACGATGACGACAGCAGCAACACCATTTTCTAGCTGCCCACACAGAATGTACGTACTTGACGGGCACGCAAATTTAGTAAATATATGATTCTTATTTACTATTTTCATTGCGCCCAATTCCCATCCGAACCGATCAGCACTCGACAATTCGGACATTGTTAGCGCAAGTGGGCCACTTCCCACCCTCGATGGGCTGTCGATCAACCCGCCTTTGGCCTATCTTAGGCGGTCCAAGCCAGACCCGGCCGTCGGCCGCCGAAACCTGGCGACAAATCTGGAGCAAGTGGTGCCATGACCGAGCTGACGACGCCTGCCCGACCCGACGGGCAAGATGGGCACCTGAAGCGGCCGGCGATCTCCTTCGAGTTCTTTCCGCCCAAGACGGAAGATATGGAGCGCAATCTCTGGGAGACGATCAACCGGCTCGCCCCGCTCGACCCGAATTTCGTCTCGGTGACCTACGGCGCCGGTGGCTCGACCCGGGAGCGCACCCACTCGACCATTTCGCGCATCCTGAAGGAGACCGCGCTGCTGCCGGCCGCGCACCTGACCTGCGTCGGGGCTTCGCGCGGCGAGATCGACGAGATCGTCGATCGCTATCACGAGGTCGGCGTCCGCCACATCGTGGCCTTGCGCGGCGATCCCGCCGGCGGCATCGGCACGCCCTATACCAGCCATCCCGACGGCTATCACAGTTCGGCCAAGCTTGTCGCGGGGATCAAGAAGCGGCACGCCGATATCGAAGTGTCGGTCTCGGCCTATCCCGAGAAGCACCCCGAAGCGCGCGACTTCGACGCCGACATCGATACGCTGAAGGCCAAGGTCGACGCCGGCGCGACGCGCGCGATCACCCAGGTGTTCTTCGATAACGACCTCTACTTCCGCTACCTCGACCGCGTCCGCGCCCGTGGCATCGACATTCCGATCGTGCCGGGCATCATGCCGATGCACAATTTCAAGCAGGCGAGAGCGTTCGTCACCCGCGCCGGCACGTCCGTGCCGGACTGGTTCGCCGCGAAGTTTGAGGACCTCGACGACGATGCCGAGACCCGCAAGCTGGTGGCGGCGACCGTCGCGGCCGGCCAGGTCCAGAAGCTCGCCAAGCACGGCGTCGACACCTTCCATTTCTACACCATGAACCGCGCCGATCTCGTATTCGCGATCAGCCATTTGCTCGGCATCCGCGCCAAGAGCGCGCAGAAGGCGGCGTAAGACACCATGACCGTATCGATCTCGCCCAAGCGAACTGCCCTGCTCAGCGCCGCGCGCGAGCGCATCCTGGTGCTCGACGGCGCCATGGGCACGATGATCCAGAATCTCCAGTTCGACGAGGCCGCCTTCCGCGGCGAGCGCTTCAGGAATTTCCATCGCGACCTGCGCGGCAACAACGACCTGCTGATCCTGACCCAGCCGCAGGCGATCGAGGACATCCACGCCGCCTATTTGCGCGCCGGCGCCGACATCGTCGCGACCAATACCTTCTCGACGACCTCGATCGCACAGGCCGATTACGACCTCACCGACATCGTCTACGAGATGGCGCGCGAAGGCGCCCGCCTCGCCGGCAATGCCGCACGGCGCGTCGAGGCCGAGGACGGCAAGCCGCGCTTCGTCGCGGGTGCCATCGGCCCGACCAACCGCACCGCCTCGATCTCGCCCGATGTCTCCAATCCCGGCTACCGCGCCGTCACCTTCGACGACCTACGCAAATCCTATGGCGAACAGATCCGTGGCATGCTCGACGGCGGCGTCGATCTGCTGCTGGTCGAGACCATCTTCGACACGCTGAACGCCAAGGCGGCACTCTATGCGATCGCCGAGATCACCGAAGAGCGCGGCATCGACATGCCCGTGATGGTGTCGGGCACCATCACCGACAAGTCCGGCCGCCTGCTCTCGGGCCAGATGCCGGAGGCGTTCTGGAACTCGGTACGGCACGCCAAGCCGATCACCATCGGCTTCAACTGTGCGCTCGGCGCCGAGGACCTGCGCGCGCATATTGCCGACATCGGCCGCGTCGCCGATACGCTCGTCTGTGCTTACCCGAACGCCGGCCTGCCCAACGAATTCGGCCAGTATGACGAAACGCCCGACTACATGGCGCGCCTGGTCGGCGAGTTCGCGCGCGACGGCCTCGTCAACATCGTCGGCGGCTGCTGCGGCACCACGCCGGAGCATATTGCGGCGATCGCAGCTAGCGTCGCTCCGCACAAGCCGCGCGTCGTGCCGGAGATCGCGCCGCGCTTGCGGCTCTCCGGCCTCGAGCCGTTCGCGCTGACGGATGCGATCCCCTTCGTCAATGTCGGCGAGCGCACCAACGTCACGGGCTCGGCGCGCTTCCGCAAGCTGATCACCGCCGGCGACTACAGCGCCGCACTCCAGGTCGCGCGCGACCAGGTCGAGAACGGGGCACAGATCATCGACGTCAACATGGACGAGGGCCTGCTCGACTCTGAAGCCGCGATGGTGACCTTCCTCAATCTCGTCGCCGCCGAGCCCGACATCGCCCGCGTCCCCGCGATGGTCGACTCCTCGAAATTCTCGGTCATCGAAGCCGGCCTGAAATGCGTGCAGGGCAAGCCGGTCGTCAACTCGATCTCGATGAAGGAAGGCGAGGACAAGTTCATTCACGAGGCCAAGATCGCGCGCCGCCATGGCGCGGCTGTCGTGGTGATGGCGTTCGACGAGGCCGGCCAGGCCGACACGTTCGCGCGCAAGACCGAGATCTGCAAGCGCGCCTACGACATCCTGGTCAACCGCGTCGGCTTCCCGCCGGAGGACATCATCTTCGATCCCAACATCTTCGCAATCGCGACCGGCATCGAGGAGCACAACAATTACGGCGTCGACTTCATCGAAGCGACGCGGTGGATCCGGCAGAACCTGCCGGGCGCCCACATCTCGGGCGGCGTCTCCAACCTCTCCTTCTCGTTCCGCGGCAACGAGCCGGTGCGCGAGGCGATGCACTCGGTGTTCCTGTATCACGCCATCAAGGCGGGCATGGACATGGGCATCGTCAATGCCGGGCAGATGATCGTTTATGACGATATCGATCCGGAGTTGCGCCAGACCTGCGAGGACGTCGTCCTCAACCGCGATCCGGGCGCGTCCGAACGGCTGCTGGCGCTCGCCGAGAAATTCCGCGGCAACAAAACCCAGACCAAGGAGGCCGATCTCGCCTGGCGCGAATGGCCGGTCGAGAAGCGGCTGTCGCATTCCCTGGTGCACGGCATCACCGAATTCATCGAGCAGGACACCGAGGAAGCCCGCAAGGCCTCGGCGCGTCCGCTCGACGTGATCGAGGGCCCGCTGATGGCCGGCATGAACGTGGTCGGCGACCTCTTCGGCGACGGCAAGATGTTCCTGCCGCAGGTGGTGAAGTCCGCCCGCGTGATGAAGCAGGCGGTCGCCTGGCTGATGCCGTTCATGGAGGAAGAGAAGGCCCGCAACCTTGCCAATGGCATCGGCACCGAAGGCACCTCGTCCGCCGGCAAGATCGTGCTCGCGACCGTCAAGGGCGACGTCCACGACATCGGCAAGAACATCGTCGGCATCGTGCTCCAGTGCAACAATTTCGAGGTCATCGATCTCGGCGTGATGGTGCCCGCCGCCAAGATCGTCGAGACCGTGAAGGCGGAGAAGGCCGACATCGTCGGCCTGTCAGGCCTGATCACGCCCTCGCTCGACGAGATGGCATTCTTCGCCGGCGAATTGCAGCGCGAGGGCCTGAAGCTGCCGCTGCTGATCGGCGGCGCCACCACGAGCCGCGTGCATACCGCGGTGAAGATCGACCCGAGCTATCGCGCCGGTCCCGTCGTGCATGTCAACGACGCCAGCCGCGCAGTCGGCGTCGCATCCTCGCTGCTCTCGCCCGAGAAGCGCGAAGCCTATGCCGCCGAGGTGCGCGCCGAATACGCAAAAATCTCGGAGGCGCATCTGCGCGCCCAGGCCGACAAGAAGCGTCTCAAGCTCAGCGATGCCCGCGCCAACCGCGTGCCGGTCGATTTTGCCAAGAACTGGCCGGTGAAGCCGACCTTTCTCGGCACCCGCAGCTTCGACGACTACGATCTCGCCGAGCTCGTCGACTGCATCGACTGGACGCCGTTCTTCCAGACGTGGGAGCTGGCGGGACGCTTCCCCGCCATCCTCGACGACGCCAAGGTCGGCGAGGTCGCGCGCTCGCTCTATGACGACGCGCGCAAGATGCTCGACACCATCGTCAAGGAGAAATGGTTCCGGGCGCGCGCGACGATCGGCTTCTGGCCGGCCAATGCGCAAGGCGACGACATTGTGCTCTATGCCGACGAGAGCCGGACGAAAGAGATCGCCACGCTGCACACGCTGCGCCAGCAGCTCGAAAAGCGCGAAGGCCGCTTCAACGCCGCACTCGCCGACTTCGTCGCGCCGGTCGGCACGGGCGTAGCCGACTATGTCGGCGGCTTCGTCGTCACCGCCGGCATCGGCGAGGATGCGGTCGCCGATCGCTTCAGAAGCGCCAACGACGACTACTCCTCGATCCTGTGCAAGGCGCTGGCCGACCGTCTTGCGGAAGCCTTTGCCGAGCGCATGCATGCGCGCGTGCGCCGCGAGTTCTGGGCCTACGCGCCGAACGAGACGCTCACGAACGAAGAGCTGGTCCTGGAAAAATATCAGGGCATCCGCCCCGCGCCCGGCTATCCCGCCCAGCCCGATCACACCGAGAAGGCGACGCTGTTCGAGCTGCTCGATGCGGAAGCCACCTGCGGCGTGAAGCTGACCGAGAGTTTTGCGATGTGGCCGGGCAGTAGCGTGTCCGGACTCTATTTCGCCAGCCCCGAGAGCTATTATTTCGGCGTCGGCAAGATCGAGCGCGACCAGGTCGAGGACTACGCCGCGCGCAAGGCCATGAGTGTCGCGGAAACCGAGCGCTGGCTCGCGCCGGTGCTGAACTACATCCCGGCGCGAGAGGGTAGCGACAACACCTTTGCGGCAACACCCGCGAACGACGAGACCTCAAGGGAGCTCGCCTCGCATCCACCCGACTGCACCTGCGCCGTGCACCTGGTCTGGCAGAAGAAGCGCGCAGGGGCTGGTTAGGCCTGCGAAAGCCAAAATCGAAAAACAACCCCATGCACAGTAGCGTTGGTGTTGAAAGGATTGAATAATTTCATCGTCACCGAAGCGACCTGCGGCGTCGAGCAAGTCTGACATTCTCGCCAAGCCCAGCGCCGTCATTCCGGGGCGCGCCTCCTGGCGCGAACCCGGAATCCATTTGTCCACATCATCCGGTGCACGATGGATTCCGGGCTCGCGCTACGCGCGCCCCGGAATGACGGAGGCTGGCAACCCCACCCCGCGCGGTCCCAATCCCTCCTTCAAAGCCCTCCAGGGGCGGGTGAGCCAGCCTCACCCCTTCGGCGGCGCCAGAGGCTGCACGATTTCCCGCACAGCGCCGTGAACGCACCGCGCGCTCGCCGCGACCAATGGCGGTCGCCGCCGAACAGCAGGGAACCGGATGCTAGATGCCCAGGGATTGATGTGGACGCAGATTGCCGCCGGCATCTCGGTGTTCCTGTTTGGATTGACGCTGTTCAATCTGGCCCGCATGCGGGGCCAGATGCAGGCCGCGCGGAGCTGGGACAAGGTGGAGGGCATCATCACGGTCTCCAGGGTCGACCAACCGACGACGCACGTCTCGGACGATCGGAACGACGCCAAGCCCATCATCCGCTATCGCTATCATGCTGGCGGCGAAGAGCTTGAAGGCGACAAGGTCTTTGTCGGCGGCATCGCCATGACGACAAAGGTGCTCGCCGCCAAACTGGTCGGACGATATCCGGTTGGCGCCCATGTCGACGTCTATGTCGATCCGAAGTGCCCGGCCGAGGCGCTGCTGGAGCCTGCCGCAGCGCAGAACGTCGCGGCGCTGGTCGCATTCACGATCGTGTTCGGCTTGATTGCCGCCACGCTGACCGCGCATTCGCTTGCAGGGCATGTGCTTTACGCCGACAACGGCGTTCCGCTGTTCGCATTCGCGCTGCCGATGGTCGTGCTCGTGGGTGGCGTGTTCTGCGTCGCCGAGTATGTCAGCACGCGCCGGCTGGCGAGCGCCAGCCTGCGCTGGCCGACCGCGTCCGGCAGGGTTATCCGTTGCGCCGTGATCGAGGAAATCATCGAGGACAAGGGCAGCGACGACGACAAGTCACGGACCACCAGGTTCCAACACCGCTATCAAATCGACCTCCGCTACGCCTACAAGGTCGGCAAGCGCGACTTCATCGGCACCGAAGTCAATTGGGGCGGCACCATGAACTCCGGGCTACGCGCAGTCGCCGAACAGGCCGCGGCGAAATATCATCCCGGGCAGAACGTCAAAGTTTATTACAATCCGGAACGGCCGGGACATGCGGTGCTGGAGCCCGCAAGCCGGGAGGGCGCGCTGGGGCCGTTGATCGGTGCCGCGTTCTGCGCGATCGTCGGAGGCCTTTTCCTGACCTTGCTGATCAAGGTCGGGTTCGCATAGCGGCGCTCGATATGTTTCCGGGCGACAGCGCGCATCCCGGCTGACGTCACGGGACTCACCCCTTCGGCGGCGCCAGCGGCTGCACGATCTCCTTGAACGGCGGCAAGGCCTCGCATCGCTCGGCATGTGCCGCGAGCGCGGGATAACGCGAGGCGTCGAACAGAAGCGGATGCGCCTCGCGGGTAAGCGGACAACGCAGGCGACCGCGACGTCGGCGTGGCCGATGCGGCCACCCAGCCAGTACGGCGTCGTCACCGTGGCGCGCTCCGTCTCCAGCACCCTCAGCACGTCCGCAATCTGCGCCCGGCAGCGCTCGACCCACAGCGCGAGCTGCTCCTTCCGCAGGACGCGCTCGTAGAGCAGGCTGACCGCCTTGTCGCCGAGGCCGGAGGCGAGCGCGCAGATGCGCAAATGCTTGCGCCGCTCAGCGCCGCTATGCGGCAGCATCGCCTTCTCAGGCCCCACCAATTCATCGAGATAGTCCAGGATGATCGTGCTCTCGATCAGCGCCTCGCCGTCGTCGAGCACCAGGGTCGGCACGCGGCGCAGTGGATTGTAGGGTGCGATCTGGTCGGCGTCGCCGAAGGTCGACCACGGCTTGTGCTCGAAGGCGAGCCCGTAGAGCCTCAGCGCAATCGCGACGCGGCGAACGAAGGGGGAATCATATTGGCCGATCAGGAACATGGTTCTCGCTCTTCTCAGTCATTGAACAAGGCAGGGCCGATCAGTCTCCACGACCAGTTCGGCGGGGCGCAACAAATATCTCGGAAATGGAGCATTGCGCCGCCTGCAACGACGCCCGCGACGGCCGCATGCGCCACAAGCTCAAAGACCGTCCTGGATCGAGCGCTTGATCGCGACAATTGCAGTCTGGATTGCTTCGTCGCAAGAGCTCCTCGCAATGACAGTGGGGAGACAGCAGCGATTAATCAATAATCGGCACATGCTTCGCCGCATCGCGCGGCGCCGTGCCGTCGAGACGCGGATCGTCAGCAATCTCGATCTGGCGGCGGAAGGCGCGAAAGCCGGAGCGCTGGTAGAAGGCAACGGCCGATGGATGATCGAAAGTGCAGGTGTGCATCCAGACGCGGCGGACGTCGCGCGACCATGCGAGCTCCAACGCGCGGTTCATCAGGAAGCGGGCGGCGCCGGTGCCGATCAAGGACGCGGTGACGCCGAAATAGACCAGCTCGCACTGGCCGGGCTCGCGGAAGTCGAGCTCCAGCAGGCCTTCGTCGTGGCCGTCCGCGACCAGTGCATAGACCTCGATGCCTGGCGTGCGGATGATGGCGGCGAGCTCCGTGTCGTTCATGCGTGCGCGCGAGAACCACAGCCACTCTTCGCCGACGCGGCGGAAGAGGTCGCGGTACCAATCGAGCTCGGGCGCATCGACCTTGCGCAGGGCCCAGGCGACGGGGGGATCGTCACGGCGCGTCGGAGGCGCGAACATCTCCAGATGGGTGACGACCGCGGCGATCTTGCCGGGTGGCACGTCGGAATAGCCGTCGGGGAGGATCATGCTTCGTTGCTCCACTTCGCGAGACACGCGAGAACTGGCGCTACACGGTCTATTGTCGTCCCGGACAAGCGAGCATAGCGAGCGCTGATCCGGGACCCATAACCACAGGGAGTGATTTGGCGAAGATTGGTCGTTCGGGATTGGCTCTGCCTGCCATCGACAGACCTCGCGGTATGGGTCCCTGCGTTCGCAGGGACGACGACGTGGATGGAGCGTATCAGCCGTCCCCCTCATCGCTCGCCAGCACGCCCTTCACCGCGCGCGCCCAGCCGGCGAGCTTCCGCTCGCGCGTCGCCTGGCTCATGCTGGGCTTGAAGCGGTGCTCCAGGCGCCAATTGTCGGCGAACTTGGTCGGCTCGGGATAGACGCCGGCGTTGAGGCCGGCGAGGTAGGCGGCGCCGAGCGCCGTGGTCTCCTGGATCACGGGGCGATCGACGGGAGCATCGAGAAGATCGGCGAGGCGCTGCATGGTCCAGTCCGACGCCGTCATGCCGCCGTCGACGCGGAGCACGACGCTGGCGGTTTCCGAGCTCGGCCAGTCCGCGCGCATCGCGGCCCAGAGGTCGAAAGTCTGGTAGCAGACGCTTTCGAGCGCGGCGTGGGCGAGCTCGGCGGGGCCGGTGTTGCGGGTGAGGCCGAACAGGGCGCCGCGGACGCGCGGATTCCAATACGGCGCGCCCATGCCGACGAAGGCGGGAACGAGATAGACGCTCTGCATGGAGTCCGACTGATCAGCAAGAGGCCCGGTTTCGGCGGCGTGCTTGATGATGCCGAGACCGTCGCGCAGCCATTGCACCGCGCTGCCGGCGACGAAGATCGAGCCTTCGAGCGCGTAGGTGCGCTTTCCGTCGAGCTGATAGGCGACGGTGGTGAGCAGCTTGTTCTTCGACACCACGGGCGTGGTGCCGGTGTTGAGCAGCGCGAAGCAGCCGGTGCCGTAGGTCGACTTTATCATGCCCGGGCGGAAGCAGGCCTGGCCGATGGTCGCGGCCTGCTGGTCGCCGGCGATGCCCGAGATGGCAATCGCGCCGCCGAACAGGTCGGGCGTGCTCTCGCCGAAGCGGGCGGAGGAGTCCTTCACCTCGGGCAGCATCGAGCGCGGCACGCCGATGATCTCCAGCAGTTCGTCGTCCCACTCACCGGTATGAATGTTGAACAGCAGCGTACGCGAGGCGTTGGTGGCGTCGGTGGCGTGCACCTTGCCCCCGGTGAGACGCCAGAGCAGATAGCAGTCGACGGTGCCGAACATCAATTCGCCGCGCGCCGCGCGCGCGCGCGCGCCGGGAACGTGATCGAGGATCCATGCGACCTTGGTGCCGGAGAAATAGGGATCGATGATCAGGCCGGTCTTCTCGGACATCACCGGCTCGCGGCCTTCGGCTTTCAGTTTCGCGCAGATATCGGCGGTGCGGCGGTCCTGCCAGACGATCGCGCGGTGCACGGCCTGCCCCGTGGCGCGGTCCCACACCACGGTGGTCTCGCGCTGGTTGGTGATGCCGATCGCGGCGATGTCCTTTGCGGTGATGCCGGCCTGCGCGATCGCCTCGCGGCAGACGTTCACAGTCGAGGTCCAGATGTCCTCAGGCTCGTGCTCGACCCAGCCCGAGGCCGGGAAATGCTGCGGAAACTCGGCCTGCGCCTTGGCCGCAATGGAAATATCGCCGCGAAACACGATCGCGCGCGAAGAGGTGGTGCCCTGGTCGATGGCGAGGACGAAAGACATGGCGGCTTACCCTGGCGTTTTAGCTTGGCGTTCCCCTGGAGGGAGTCATTGTGTCGCGCCAAAGGGAGCGGATTAGGACAGCAAGGTCAAGGTTGGTCTCGCTCACCCTCCCCTGGAGGGGGAGGGTCGACCGCGCAACGCGCGGGCGGGGTGGGGTGAAGCCACAAAGGCGATCTTTCTTACGTCGAAGAACGATCCCCGCCCGTACTCGGAAGCACCGCATGCGCGGATGGTCTGTCACCCCACCCCGCTGCGCATTGCATGCGCAGCGACCCTCCCCCTCCAGGGGAGGGTAAGAGAAAGCCGCCGCACCGACTGCTAAGTTCGGCGATGTTTCAGGGGTGTCGTTTCTGCTTCGCGCGATCCGTATAGCTCTACATAGATGCGTTCGAGCACAGCCGTCAGATCGTTCGCGATCTCTGAGTTCCAGAAGCGGATGACGCGGTAGCCTTCGTTTTCGAGCCAGCGTTGACGATAGATATCTCGCTTGGCCGTATCATCTTCATTGTGGTGTCCGCCGTCGAGCTCGATGATCAGCCGCTTGGCCGGACAGAAGAAATCGACAACGTAAGGACCGATCGGCGCTTGCCGGCGGAAGTGCGAGCCGTCCATCGGGAGGTCCTTGAGGGCGCGCCATAGCATCCGTTCGTGCGGCGTCGTTTTGGCCCTGAGCTTCTTCGCGGCGGCGCGTCGGATTGATGTTGAGACCATTTGCGCGGCTTCACCCCACCCCGCTCGCGCTTTGCGCGAGCGACCCTCCCCCTCCAGGGCAGGGTAAGGGAAGCGCGATCGCGTTACAATTGCAAGTGGTGGCTACACCGCCGCCGTGGTGACGCCGCCATCGATGACGATGGTCTGTCCCGTCATGAAGCTCGCGGCATCGGAGGCGAGGTAGGCCACCGCGCCGGCGATTTCGTCGGGTTCGCCGATGCGACGCAGCGGCGTGGTGGCGGTGCGGCGCTTGAGGTTGGCTTCGTCTTCCCACAGTGCGCGGGCGAAATCGGTCTTGACGAGGCCGGGCGCGATGCAGTTGACGCGGACGCCTTTCGGGCCCCATTCGCCGGCGAGCGAGCGGCACAGCGCGAAGTCGGCGGCCTTCGAGATGCCGTAGGCGCCGATCACGGTGGAGCCGCGCAGGCCGCCGATCGAGGAAATGATGACGACGGAGCCGCCTCCACGCTCCGCCATCTGCGGGATCGCGAGCGCGGCGAGCCAAATGTTGCTCTTGACGTTCGAGCCCATGATCTTGTCGAAGGCCTCGTCGGTGATGTCGAGCAGCGGGCCGTAATACGGGTTCACCGCCGCGTTGCAGACGAGGATGTCGATCTTGCCGTAGTGCCTGGTCGCGCCCGAGATCAGCGCCTCGACTTCGGCCTTGCGCGCGATGTTGCAGGGGATGACGGCCGCCTCGCCGCCGGCAGCAATGATGCCGTCGGCGACCTCCTTGCAGGCATCCGCCTTGCGGGAGGAGACGACGACCTTGGCGCCGAGCTTTGCGAGCAGTTCGGCCGAGGAGCGGCCGATGCCGCGGCTGGAGCCGGTGACGACGGCAACCTTGCCGGTGAGATCGAACGGTGTGTTTTTCATGGGTGTTGCTCCGCTGATGCCGCTTGTTCGGTGTCATCGCCCGGCTCGACCCTACGACGTTCACACATCTTTTTTGGCACTGATCGGCGCGCTGAAAAACACGAGTCTTCTCAATGCTTGCTCGCCAGGTGACGCCCTCGTTTTTCGAACCCAGAGGGTCATCTAAGTGCCTGTATTTGAGTCGGTTTTAGAGATGTGTGAATCGAGTAGGGCTCGACCGGGCGATCCAGTACTCCGCAGTGGAAATTGCGCAAACGAACTGGCGCCGCGAAGTACTGGATGCCCCGGTCAAGCCGGGGCATGACGGTCTTCGTGTGGTCTAGATCAAGTTAAATCAACCCGCCCGAATCGGCGACGCGGCGCTGGTGGTAGTCGGTGTCGCCGAACGAGTTCTCGATCATGGTCAGGCGCTTGAAATAATGGCCGATCTTCGCCTCCATGGTCATGCCGATGCCGCCGTGCAGCTGGATCGACTGCTGGCCGACGAATTTGGCCGACTTGCCGATCTGCACCTTGGCCGCCGCGATCGCATTGGAGCGCTCCTTGGCGTCCTCGAAATCACCAGCCATGGTCGCGAACATCGACATCGAGCGCGCCTGTTCAGTGGCGACGAACATATCGGAGGCGCGGTGCTGCAGCGACTGGAACGAGCCGATTGCGACACCGAACTGCTTGCGGGTCTTGATGTACTCGACCGTGGTCTTGAGCGACTCGTCCATCAGCCCGACCGCCTCGGCGCAGAGCGCGACGCGGGCTTCGTCCACCACACGCTCGATCAGCGCAAGCGAATCCTCGGGATTGCCGAGCACAGCATCCGCGCCGACCTCGACGCCGGTAAAGCTGATGTCGGCGGCATGCAGGCCGTCCTGGGTCGGATAGCCCTTCTTGGCGACACCCTTGGCATTCGCCGGCACCAGGAACACGCCGATCCCCGCCTTGTCGCGGCGGTCACCCCTGGTGCGCGCGGTGACGATCAAGGTGTCGGCGTTCTCACCGTTGAGCACGACGAACTTCTCGCCGTCGATCACGTAAGCGTCGCCCTTCTTCTTCGCGGTCGTGGTGACGTCGAACAGATCGTAGCGCGAGTTCTTCTCGAGCTGGGCGAAGGCCAGCGTCTTGCTGCCGTCGATGATTCCGGGCACATGTGCGGCCTTCTGCGCATCGGTGCCGGCGTGGCGCAGGAAGCCGCCCCCGATCACCACCGTTGCGAGATACGGCTCGAGCACCAGCGCCTTGCCGAGCGCCTCCATCACGATCATGGTCTCGACGCCGCCGCCGCCGAAGCCGCCATCGGCCTCCGCGAAGGGCAGACCGAGCAGGCCCTGCTCGGCGAGCTTGAGCCAGACGGTTTTGCTCCAGCCGCCCTTCTCCTTCATGTATTTCTTGCGGCTCTCGAAATCGTAGGAATCGGTCAGCAGGCCGTCGATGCTTTCCTTGAGAAGCCGCTGCTCCTCGTTCAGATCAAAATCCATGGTTCTCTCCAAATCGGCGGGAATTGCCCTGCCGTCGCCTCACCCTAGGACGTCATCCCCGCGAATGCGGGGATCCAGTAAACGCAGCCGCCTGCCGTACTCACGACTGCCGCGGCGTACTGGGTCCCCCGCCTTCGCAGGGGACGACACCTTCATTGTTGACTCAAAGCCCCAGCACCGCCTTGGCGATGATGTTGCGCTGGATCTCGTTGGAGCCGCCGTAGATCGAGACCTTGCGGTTGTTGAAGTAGCTCGGCGCGATCTGGGCGGTCCAGTCCATGGCTTCGTTCGAGCCGTCGTCGCCGTGCACGTCGTAAGGCGCGGCGAACGGGCCGATCACTTCCATCAAAAGCTCGGTGGTGGTCTGCTGGATCTCGGAGCCCTTGATCTTCAGCACGGATGAAGCCGGATTGGGCTTGCCCTTGCCGTGCTTGCCCTCGTCGGCGACAACGCGGAGCTGGGTGAGCTCGAGCGCCTTCAGCTCGATCTCGCAGGCCGCAAGCTTCTCGCGGAACGCGGCGTCCTCGATGATCGGCTTGCCGGCGGACTCGACCTTGCCGGCGAGATCGCGGATGCGGCGCAGCCGCTCCTTGGAGACGCCGACGCGGGCAATGCCGGTGCGCTCGTTGCCGAGCAGGAATTTTGCGTAATCCCAGCCCTTGTTCTCCTCGCCGATCAGGTTCTCGACGGGCACCTCGACGTCGTCGAAGAAGACTTCATTGACCTCATGGCCGCCGTCGATGGTCTGGATCGGGCGCACCGTGACGCCCTTCGACTTCATCGAGAACACGATGAAGGAAATGCCCATCTGCTTCTTCGCGTTGTTGTCGGTGCGGCAGAGGCAGAAGATCATGTCGGCGTGCTGGGCCAGCGTGGTCCAGGTCTTCTGGCCGTTGATGATCCACTTGTCGCCCTTGCGCTCGGCCTTGGTCTTGAGCGAGGCGAGGTCGGAGCCGGAGCCGGGCTCCGAGAAGCCCTGGCACCACCAATCGTCGACATTGGCGATGCGCGGCAGGTACTTCTTCTTCTGCTCCTCGTTGCCGAAGGTGTAGATGACCGGCCCGACCATACTGACGCCGAAGGCGAGCGGCTGCGGCGCCGGATAGGACTGCAACTCCTCGTTGAAGATGTAGTGCTGCACGGAGGTCCAGCCGGTGCCGCCATATTGCTTGGGCCAGTGGCTGACGCCCCAGCCCTTCTTGTTGAGGATGCGCCACCACGTCACCATCTCGTCCTTCGAGAGGTGGCGGCCCTCCACCAGCTTGCGCCGCGTGTCCGGCGGCACGTTGTCGCGGAAGAATGACCGCACTTCCTCGCGAAACGCCTGCTCTTCTTTCGTGAATGCGAGATCCATCGGATCCTCCTGTGAGCGTTACTTCGTTTTGGTCATTGCGGGGGCGCGGCAAGCGCGAATCTCGGAAGACGGTTTCTGCTGCTGGCGCAATTCGTGGCGCGACAATTTTCCGACCGGCGTACGCGGCAGATCGTCGACGAACTCGACCTCGGCCGGCAATTCGTGCTTGCCGAGCTTGCCGGCAAGCTGCGCGCGCAGGTCGTCGAGCGAGAACGGTTTTGCGTCCGGCCTCAGCTTGATGAAGGCCTTTGCAGCCTCGCCGCGATAGGGATCGGGAATGCCGAGCACGATCACCTCGTGCACGCCTGATATGGTGTAGATCGCCTGCTCGATCATCTGCGGATAGACGTTGAAGCCGCCGGAAATGATCATGTCCTTCTTGCGGTCGACCAGGAAGAAATAGCCGTCGGTATCGATATAGCCGATGTCGCCGGTCAGGAAGCGGCCGTCGACGAAGGCCTCCGCCGATCCGTCCGGCCTGTTCCAGTAGCCCTTGGTGACGTTCGGGCCCTTGATGCGGATCTCGCCGACCTCGCCGGGCGGCAGCACGCGTCTGGGATCATCGAGCGCGACGACGTCGAGTTCGATGCCAGGCAGCATCAGGCCGATCGAGCCGGGCTTGTCGGGGCCGCTGGGCGGATGGCCGGTGCCGGGCGAGCAGGTCTCGGTCATGCCCCAGCCGCTGCGCAGCTTCTTGCCGACCTTGCGCTCGAAGAAGTTCGCGATCTCCACCGGCAGCGGCGCGCCGCCGGAGCCGATGGTGGCGAGCGAGGAGAAATCGCGCTTGTCGAGGTCAGGGAGCGCTGCGATCGCGATCCACATCGTCGGCACGCCGGGAAAATACGTCGCGCGCTTGACCTCGATGTCGCGCATGACGGCTTCGACGTCGAAGCGCTGATGCAGCGAGATCAGATTGCCGCGGCGGAGCGAGGACAGCAGCACCACGGTGAGCGCATAGATGTGGAACAGCGGCAGCACGCAGATCACGCGTTCGATCACGTCACCGCGTGCGGCGCGCGACGGCCTGCCCCAGACATCATAGATCGATACGGCCGAGGTAAGATTGCCGTGGGTCAGCATCGCGCCCTTGGGCAGGCCGGTGGTGCCGCCGGTATATTGCAGCAGTGCGACGTCGTCGGTGGTCACGGACGGCCATTGCGCCGGCGCGGTGACGCCTTCGACGAAGCTCTTGAAGGTGACGATGCGGGGATCGCTTGGGATCGCGGCCTGCGGCGTGCCGACCTTGCCCCAAACGTCGTCCTCGCAGACGACGAGCTTGTCGATCAGGCCCTTCTCCAGGAATTTCAGCGCGGTCGGCAGCAAGGCCTGGAGGTTGGACGTGACCAGCAGGCGCGAGCCGGAGTCGGAGACCTTGTGGGTCAGCGCGATCTCGCCGTCGAGCGGCGACAGATGCGCAACGCGGGCGCCGGCTTTCAGCGCACCGAAGAAATTGACGGGATGGTCGGGCGTGTTGCCGAGGAACAGCGCGACCGACGTGCCCTTGCCGCAACCGGCGCGCAGGAACGCCGCCGCCGCGCGCTCGGCCATCGCGGCAAGCTCGGTGTAGGTGATCGGATGGTCGCGGAATTCCAGCGCGGTGCGCGGGCCGTAGTCGGCGGCGGCTTTCGACAGCAGGTCAGGCAGCGTGCCCTGGACGATGGGGTCGTCCCACCGCACGCCCTCGGGGTAAAACTGTTCGCCGGGATGGGTCATTGATTCCTTAAACCACACAGACCGTCATTCCGGGGCGACTCGAAGAGCCGCACCCGGAATCTCGAGATTCCGGGTTCGCCCTGCGGGCGCCCCGGAATGACGCGGACCATCACGCCGCTTTCGATGCCGCCGCGAGCGAGGAGAAGGTCTTGCCCTCCGCCGCGAGCTTCTTCAGCAGCGGGGCGGGCTCGAGGCTGGGGTCGTTGGTCTCCTTGGCGTAGAAGGCCAGGCGATCGGCGATGTGCTTGAGGCCGACGCTGTCGGCCCAGAACATCGGGCCGCCGCGGTAGATCGGCCAGCCATAGCCATAAAGCCAGACCACATCGATGTCGGAGGGACGTGCGGCGATGCCCTCTTCCAGGATCTTGGCGCCCTCGTTGATCATCGGATACATCATGCGCTCGAGGATCTCGTCGTCGCTGACGACGCGCTTCTTGCGCCCCATACGCAGCAGCGTCTCGTCGATCAGCTTCTCGACCTCGGGATCGGGCAGCGGCGCGCGGGAGCCGGCCTCGTACTTGTAATAGCCCTTGCCGGTCTTCTGGCCGAAACGGCCGGCCTCGCACAGCGCATCCGCAATCTCCGACTTGATGCCGCGATCTTTGCGCGAGCGCCAGCCGATGTCGAGGCCGGCGAGATCGCCCATCGCGAACGGCCCCATCGGCATGCCGAATTTTGTCACCACAGCATCGACCTGCTGGGGCAAAGCGCCCTCGAACAGCAGCTTTTCGGCCTGCTTGCCGCGCTGGGCGAGCATGCGGTTGCCGACGAAGCCGTCGCAGACGCCGACCACGGCCGGCACTTTTGCAATTTTTCGCGCGATGGTGACTGCGGTGACCAGCGCATCCGGCGCGGTCTTGTCGGCGCGCACGATCTCGCACAGCTTCATCACGTTGGCCGGCGAGAAGAAGTGCATGCCGAGCACGTCCTGCGGACGCTTGGTCGACTTCGCGATCTCGTCGATGTTGAGGTAGGAGGTGTTGGAGGCGAGCACGGCGCCGGGCTTGGCGTATTGGTCGAGCTTACCGAACACTTCCTTTTTCACCGCCATGGTCTCGAACACGGCTTCGATGACGAGGTCGGCATCGCCGACATTCTCGATGCCGACGACACCGTTGATCAGAGCCATGCGCTTGGCGGGCGCGTCGGCCGGGATGCCGCCGCGGGCCGCGGTCGCTTCCCAGTTCTTCTGCATGATGCCCATGCCGCGCTTGAGCTGTTCCTCGCCGGTCTCGATCAGGGTGACGGGAACGCCGGCATTGGCAAAGGACATCGCAATGCCGCCGCCCATGGTGCCGGCGCCGAGGATGGCGACACGGTTGACAGGACGCGGCTTGGTGCCTTCAGGGACGCCCGCGATCTTGGCCGCTTCGCGCTCGGCGAAGAAGGCATAACGCTGTGCCTTGGATTGATCGCTGGCGACGAGCTTGAGGAAACCCTCGCGCTCCTTCTTCAGGCCTTCGTCGAACGGCAGGTCGATGGCGTACCCGACGGCATCAGCCGCCGCAAACGGCGCCTCCAGGCCGCGCGCCTTCTTGGTCATGGCAGCGACGGCATTGGTGAAGATCGAGCGGTCGGCCTTGGCGGCCGCGATCTTGGAATCGTCGTCGCGCAAGCGCCGCAGCGGGCGCTTCTCGGCCAGCAGCTTTCGCACGAAGGCTTCGCCGCCCGAAGCCGGACCCTCGACGATTTCCTCGATCAAGCCGTTCTTCAGCGCCTCCGCCGCACCGATCGGATCGCCGCCGACGATCATCTTGACCGCGAGCTCGGGGCCGACCGCGCGCGGCAGGCGCTGGGTGCCGCCCGCGCCCGGCAGAAGACCGAGCTTCACCTCGGGCAGGCCGAGCCTCGCGTCTTTCACCGCGACGCGGAAATGGCAGGCCAGCGCGACCTCGAGGCCGCCGCCGAGCGCGGTGCCGTGGATCGCGGCAACCACCGGCTTCGGCGAGTTCTCGATCTCGGACAGCACGTCATTGAGGGCGGGGGGCTTCGGCGGCTTGCCGAATTCGGTGATGTCGGCGCCGGCGATGAAGGTGCGCCCCGAGCAGGTCAGCACGATGCCCTTGATGGCGGGATCGGCGACCGCAGCCTTGACGCATTCCAGAATACCGCCGCGGACCGCGGCACTCAGCGCATTGACCGGGGGGCTGTCGACCGTGACGATCCCGATTTCGTCATGACGCTCAAGTTTGACCACTTCGCTCACGGTGTCCCTCCTTGGTGAGACCATATACTTTGGTCGATTTCGCGGTGCGGAATTTAATTCCGCATCTTGACGGCAGGGTTATTTTGAAGCACGTGGCTTGTCAACGACTCCGCGCAAGAAGCAGATCAGGGATGAAGCGTACAGCCAAGAAGCCTGCGACCGACCGGAATTTCGTCGTCGCGCTTTCCCGCGGACTGGACGTATTGCGCGCATTTCAACCCAATGACGGCCTTCTCGGCAATCAGGAGATTGCGGCCCGCACCAACCTGCCGAAGCCGACCGTGTCGCGGCTGACCTATACGCTGACGAAGCTTGGCTACCTTGCGCCGGTTCCCCGTTTCGAGAAGTACCAGCTCACACCCGCCGCGATGTCGCTCGGCTACGCCGCACTCGCCAATCTCGGCGTTCGGCATTTGTCCGAGCCGTTTCGCGAGGAGGTGATGCGTGCGACCGGCGGCGCCGTCGCCGTCGGCGGCCGCGATCGTCACAGCATGATCTATTTCGGGCAGAGTCGCGGCAGCGAGACGGTCGGAGTTCAACTTGACGTCGGCTCCCGCGTACCCATTGCAACCAGTGCGATGGGCCGAGCCTACTTCTGGGCCCTCGACGACGAGGACCGCGCAGACTTGTCGCGCCTCTTGCGCGAACATTACGGCAGCCGCTGGCCAAAGATGCGCGACGGGCTCGAACGCTCGGGCGAAACCGTCGCGAAATACGGTTTTGCGATTTCGGTCGGCGACTGGCACGACGACATCGGCGCCGCCGGCGTCGCGCTCAAGCTCAATGACGGAACCGGACCCTACGCATTCAATTGCGGGGCGCCTGCATTCCGTTTCACGGAAGAGCGTTTGATCAACGACATTGGACCGCGTCTCCTAGCGATGGTAAGGAACATCGAAGCGGCGCTCGGGGGTCTGATGCCGCATTCCAAAAAAGACGTCAGCAAAAAGCTGAAATCAGGAGGGAAAGTTGCGCGTGTTGCCGAGGGGATCAGATAGCCTTTGTCATCACCGGGAGCGGTTTGCATCGCCCCATCGCCCAATGAACATCGTGGGCGAGACGAGATGACGCAGGCACAGCTCGCGCAGGGGACATCGCCCCTGCTCGCGGTTCGCGACGTCAGCGTCGTGTTCGGCGGCATCGTCGCGCTCAACGGCGTGTCCTTCGACATGCAGAAGGGCCAGATCCTCGGATTGATCGGCCCCAACGGCGCCGGCAAGACCACGCTGTTCAACTGTCTCTCGCGACTCTATCAACCGTCGTCCGGCGACATCCTGATGGAAGGCGCAAGCATCCTGTCGCGGCCGCCGCACCGGATCGCCGAGATCGGCATCGGCCGCACCTTCCAGAACGTGGCGCTGTTTCCGAACCTCTCGGTAATGGACAACGTCCGCGTCGGCGCGCATTCGAAGACCTCGAGCGACATCATCAGCGACTCGCTCCGCCTGGCCTGGGTTCGCCGCAGCGAAGCCAGCGTCAACAAGAAGGTGCACGAGATCCTGGCCTATCTCGGCCTCGAGGATGTCGCCCACACCGTCGTCTCCGGCCTGCCCTTCGGCACGCAGAAGCGCGTCGAGCTGGCGCGCGCGCTCGCGGCCGATCCGAAGATCCTGCTGCTCGACGAGCCGGCCGGCGGCCTCAACCACGAGGAGGTCCACGTGCTCGGCGACCTCATCCGCCGCATCCGCGACGACCGCCAGATGACCGTGCTCCTGGTCGAGCATCACATGGGCCTCGTCATGTCGATCGCCGACCACGTTGTCGCGCTGAATTTCGGCAAGAAGCTCGCCGAAGGCACGCCGGCCCAGGTGCAGGCGGACCCCGACGTCATCAAGGCCTATCTCGGGAGCAAGGATCAATGACGACACTGCTCGACGTCAAGGACCTGCGCGCCTATTACGGACAGGTGCAGGCGCTCCACGGCCTGTCCTTCTCGCTCAAAGAGGGCTCGCTCGTGACGCTGCTCGGCGCCAACGGCGCCGGCAAGACCACCACGCTGCGCGCGATCTGCAACATGGTGCGCTCCACCGGCGGCATCGAGTTCGACGGCAAGCCGCTGAACAACCGCTCCACCGAGAACATCGTGCGGTTCGGCATCGCCCATGTGCCCCAGGGCCGCGGCACCTTCACCACCATGACGGTGGAGGAGAATCTCCAGCTCGGCGCCATCACCCGCAAGGACAGCGCCGCCATCGTCTCCGACATCGAGCGCATGTATGCATATTTCCCGGTCTTGAAGCAGCGTCACACCCAGCAGGCCGGCACGCTCTCCGGCGGCGAGCAGCAGATGTTGGCCGTCGCCCGCGCCCTGATGCTGCGGCCGCGGCTGATGCTGCTGGACGAGCCGTCCTTCGGACTTGCGCCACTGGTCGTGCGCGACCTGTTCGGCATCCTCGGCAAGATCAACCGCGAGGACAAGGTGTCGATCCTGGTGGTCGAGCAGAACGCCCAGCTCGCGCTCGAGCTCGCCGACCAGGCCTATGTGATCGAGACCGGCCGCATCGTGATGTCCGGCAACGCCAAGGACATCGCGAACAATGAAGAAATCCGCAAATCCTATCTGGGTTACTGAGGGAGCGGATGATGACAATTCACGACATGCGCGGTCCCTGCACCTCTCCCTTTGGGAGAGGTCGGCGCGAAGCGCCGGGTGAGGGGTTACGGTCTCACCTTGGGGCTGCGGACCCTCACCCGATTTGCTGCGCAAATCGACCTCTCCCCGCTGGGGAGAGGTGGACCCGCGACGCCGACCCGATTCAACCCGAAGCCGTCAGACTCTAGGAGCCGGGACAATGGAGCTTTTTACCAACCAGGTCCTGGCTGGGATCGCCACCGGCGCCATTTACGCCTGCATGGCGCTCGCCGTGGTCATGATCTACCAGGCCATCGACCATCTCAACTTCGCGCAAGGCGAGATGGCGATGTTTTCGACTTTCGTCTCCTGGCAGCTGATGCAGTGGGGCGTGCCGTATTGGGGCGCCTTCGTGATCACGCTGGTCTTCGCCTTTGTCGGCGGCATCGCCATCGAGCGCATCCTGTTCAAGCCGCTCGCCAAGGCGCCGATCCTGACCAATGTCGCCGGCTTCATCGCGCTGTTCGCCATTATCAACTCTTCGGCCGGCCTGATCTGGGACTTCACCATCAAGCAATATCCGACCCCGTTCGGCTCCTCGCCGTTCCTTGGTAGTCAGTTGATCTCAACCCACCAGGCCGGCATGATCGGCGTCACCCTGCTGCTCCTGGTCGCGCTCTACTTCTTCTTTCAGTACACGCGGATCGGGCTCGCCATGCGCGCGGCCGCCTCGCTACCTGAATCGGCGCGGCTCGTCGGTATCAATACATCCTGGATGATCGCACTCGGCTGGGGCATGGCGTCTGCGATCGGCGCGATTGCCGGCATGCTGATCGCACCCGTCGTATTCCTGGAACCCAACATGATGGTGGGCGTCCTGCTTTATGGCTTTGCTGCGGCGGTGCTCGGCGGCCTGACCTCGCCGCTCGGCGCGGTGGTCGGCGGCTTCCTGATGGGCATCTTCGAAAACCTCGTCGGCACCTACATTCCCGGCGTCGGCAACGAGCTGAAACTTCCGATCGCGCTCGCGCTGATCATCTCCGTCCTGGTCGTCAAACCCGCCGGCCTGTTCGGCCGGCAAATCGTCAAGCGAGTTTGATCATGAGCGCTGCAGAAGAAGTCGTCGAAGGCCACGAGATGGTCGAAGCCGTTCCGAAGCGGGCCATGACGCTGGGCACCGGCACTTCGCTGGTGGTGCTGGCTGCGCTGCTCATCGCTCCCCTCTTCGTCAAGAACTTCATCATCTTCCAGATGACGATGCTGCTGATCTACGGGCTCGCGGTGCTGGCGCTGAACATCCTGACCGGCGGCTCGGGCCAGTTCTCGCTTGGCCAGAGCGCATTCTATGCCGTCGGCGCCTATACGACCGCGGTGCTGATGGAGTACTTTAACGTCAACTACGCGCTGACCTTGCCGATCGCCGGCGTGGTCTGCTTCGGCTTTGGCTTCCTGTTCGGGCAGCCGGCACTGCGGCTTTCCGGCGTTTACCTCGCGCTCGCGACCTTCGCGCTCGCCACCGCGATGCCGCAGCTGTTGAAGCTGAACTTTCTCGAGCACTGGACCGGCGGCGTGCAGGGCCTCGTCGTCACCAAGCCGGACGCGCCGTTCGGCCTGCCGATGTCGCAAGACATGTGGCTGTACTACTTCACGCTCGTGGTCGTGATTGCGATCTACATCTTTGCGGTGAACCTGTTGCGCTCCCGCTCGGGCCGCGCCTTCATGGCGATCCGCGACAACGAGATCGCGGCCTCCGCCATGGGCGTCGACGTCGCGCTCTACAAGACGCTGGCCTTCGGCGTCTCCGCCGCCATCACCGGCGTCGCCGGCTCGCTCGGCGCCATAGCAGTGCAGTTCGTGGCGCCGGACAGCTTCACGATCAATCTCGCGATCTCGCTGTTTCTTGGCATGGTCGTCGGCGGCGTCGGCTGGCTGCCCGGCTCGTTCGTCGGTGCGGCGTTCATCATCTTCGTGCCGAACATCGCGGAGGGCATTTCCAAAGGCCTCTCCGGCGCCGTGTTCGGCGTGCTGCTGTTCCTCGTCATTTACCTCGTGCCGCATGGCGCAAGGCAGATCGCGATCCTGGGCCAGCAACTCGCCGGGAAGCTCAAAAAGAACTGAAGACCCGTTCAATCAAGGAAGGAGACCGAATTGTACTTTGGAAGAACACTGCGAGCCGCCGCGCTGGTCACGGCAACGGCGGCCATCACTCTCACCTCAGGCGCAGCACTCGCCCAAAAGAAATACGACACCGGCGCAAGTGACACCGAGATCAAGGTCGGCAACATCATGCCGTACAGCGGTCCGGCATCGGCCTACGGCATCATCGGCAAGACCGAGGAAGCCTATTTCAAGATGATCAACGACAAGGGCGGCATCAAAGGCCGCAAGATCAGCTTCGTCACCTATGACGACGCCTATTCGCCGCCGAAGGCGGTCGAGCAGGTGCGCAAACTCGTCGAGAGCGACGAGGTGCTGGCCGTGTTCAACCCGCTCGGCACGCCCTCGAACAGCGCGATCCAGAAATATCTCAACGCCAAGAAGATCCCGCAGCTCTTCGTCGCCACTGGCGCCACCAAGTGGAACGATCCGAAGCACTTCCCCTGGACCATCGGCTGGCAGCCGTCCTACCAGAGCGAGGCGCACATCTACGCCAAATGGCTGATGAAGGAAAAGCCCGACGCCAAGATCGCGATCCTCTATCAGAACGACGATTTCGGCAAAGATTACCTCAAGGGCACCAAGGACGGCCTCGGCGCCAAGGCCTCGTCCATGATCATCATGGAAGAGAGCTATGAGGTCTCCGAACCCTCGATCGACAGCCACATCGTCAAGATCAAGGCGGCCAATCCCGACGTGCTTCTGATCTATGCGACGCCGAAGTTCGCGGCTCAGACCATCAAGAAGACGGCCGAGCTCAGCTGGAAGCCGCTCCAGATCCTCACCAACGTGTCGATCTCGGTCGGCAGCGTGATAAGGCCGGCCGGCTTCGAAGCCGCTCAAGGCGTGCTGTCCGCGGCCTATGCCAAGGACTCCACCGACCCGCAGTGGGCCAACGACCCCGGCATGAAGAAGTGGAACGAGTTCGTCGACAAGTACATGCCCGGTGCCGACAAGAGCGACACCTCCATGGTCTACGGCTACGGCGCAGCATCGACGCTGGCCAAGGTCCTGGAAATGTGCGGCGACGATCTCACCCGCGCCAACCTCATGAAGCAGGCGGCTTCGCTGAGGGATTTTGCCCCGGATACGCTCTTGCCCGGCGTCAAGATCAACACCAGCCCCACCGACTTCGCCCCGATCTCGCAGCTCCAGATGCAGCGCTTCAAGGGCGAAAGGTGGGAACTGTTCGGCGAGATCATCAGCGGCGACGTCAATTCCGAATGACACGCTGACGTAATAGTCCGGGCCCAAGAAGCCCTCGCGAGCGATCGCGGGGGCTTTTTGTTGACGGCAGGCGTCAATCTTGTTCAATGCTGCGCCGATCCAACTCGGGCAGGAGAACCATGACCGCCGTTCGTTTCCAGGTTGCGGCCCTCTGGACCGCGCTAGCTTTGTGCACTGCAATGAGTGGCCCGGCATCGGCGCAGAAGAAATACGACAGCGGCGCCTCCGATACCGAGATCAAGATCGGCAACATCATGCCCTATAGCGGCCCGGCCTCGGCCTATGCCGCGATCGGCAAGGCCGAGGAAGCCTATTTCAACAAGGTCAACGCCGAAGGCGGCATCAACGGCCGCAAGGTCAAGTTCATCTCCTATGACGACGCCTATTCGCCGCCGAAGACGGTTGAGCAGGCGCGCAAGCTGGTCGAGAGCGACGGGGTCCTCTTGATCTTCGGCTCGCTCGGCACCTCCACCAACAGCGCTATCCGCAAATACATGAACGAGAAGAAGGTGCCGCAATTGTTCGTGGCGAGCGGCGCCTCGAAGTGGAACGATCCCAAGCAATATCCCTGGACCATGGGCTGGCAACCGAGCTACGCGAGCGAGGCGCGCATCTATGCCAAGTACATCATGAAGGAGAAGCCGGACGGAAAGATCGGCGTGCTCTACCAGAATGACGATTTCGGCAAGGACTATCTGAAGGGGCTGAGGGTCGGCCTCGGTGCCAAGGCCTCGATGATCGTGCTGCAAGAGGCCTACGACACCTCCGAGCCCGCGATCGACGAGCACATCGTGAAGCTGAAGGCCGCGGGCGCCGACGTCTTCCTCAGCATCACCACGCCGAAATTCGCCGCGCAGGCGATCAAGAAGGCGGCCGAGATCAACTGGCATCCGGTCCACATCGTCTCCAACGTCTCGTCCTCCGTCGGTGGCGTGATCGAGCCGGCAGGCTTCGAGATCTCCCAAGGCCTGCTGTCGGCGAGCTACGTCAAGGACGGCTCCGATCCGCAGTGGAATGCCGATGACGGCATGAAGAGGTTCTATAACTTCCTCGCGAAGTACGATCCCAAGGCCAACAAGCTCGATGTCGGCGTCGTGTTCGGCTACGCCGCCGCGCAGACCATGGTGAAGGTGCTGCAGATGTGTGGCGACGACCTCACTCGCGAGAACGTCATGAAGCAGGCAGCTTCCTTGAAGGATTTCGAGCCCGACACGCTGCTGCCCGGCATCACGATCAACACCGCCCCGGACGATTTTGCCCCGATCGAACAACTCCAGATGATGCGCTTCAAGGGCCGGAAATGGGAGTTGTTCGGCGACATCATCTCGAGCGAGACGGATCGTTGAGCCCCTTCTCCAGAGCAATTTGAAGTCACGACAGGCACGCAGCGCAACTCAAGGTCCGCGTCGGCGCCGGCCGGGCAATCCTGCTGGACGGAAATATTCCGCGCCGCATCGATTAAATCGCGTCCCCGCGACGGGTTCTCTCTCGGCGTTTTTCTTGCTGACTGCGCAGGAAGGGTATTGAATGTGGACCGGAGCGACGCAAACGAGCGCTCCCAATCAAGAACAAGCGACACATTCAACCGACCTAGGGAGATCAAGATGCCTGCAATGCATGTGCGTTTGGGAGCCCTTGCGGCCGCCCTCGCACTGACTGCTGCTCTGTCCACCGCAGCGTCAGCGCAGAAGAAATACGACACTGGCGCGTCTGACACCGAAATCAAGATCGGCAACATTATGCCTTACAGCGGGCCCGCGTCCGCTTACGGCGTGATCGGCAAGACGGAAGAGGCCTTTTTCCGCAAGGTCAACGCGGAGGGCGGCATCAACGGCCGCAAGATCAACTTCATCAGCTATGACGATGCCTACTCGCCGCCAAAGACGGTCGAGCAGGCGCGCAAGCTGGTCGAGAGCGACGAGGTGCTCCTGATCTTCAACTCACTCGGTACGCCACCCAACTCGGCGATCCAGAAATACATGAACTCGAAGAAGGTGCCGCAGTTGTTCGTCGCGACCGGCGCCACCAAATGGAACGACCCGAAAGAATTTCCCTGGACCATGGGCTGGCAGCCCAACTACCAGAGCGAAGCGCAGATCTACGCCAAATACATGCTGAAGAACCACCCGGACGCCAAGATCGCCGTGCTCTATCAGAACGACGACTACGGCAAGGACTACCTCAAGGGTTTCAAGGACGGACTTGGCGCCAAGGGCAGCTCGATGATCGCGATCGAGGAGAGCTACGAGGTTTCCGAACCGACGATCGACTCCCACATCGTCAAGATGAAGGCGACCGGCGCCGACGTGTTCTTCAACATTACCACGCCGAAGTTCGCAGCCCAGGCGATCAAGAAGAACGCCGAGATCGGCTGGAAGCCTCTGCACTTCCTCAATAACGTGTCGGCATCGATCGGCAGCGTGATCAAGCCTGCAGGTTTCGAGAACGCGCAGGGCATCATCTCCTCGCAATATTTCAAGGACCCGACCGATCCGCAATGGAAGAACGATCCGAGCATGAAGGCCTGGAACGAATTCCTGGACAAATACTATCCCGAGGCCAACCGGGCCGACGCCTCGGTCATGTACGCTTACATCGTCTCGCAGGGGCTGGTGCATGTGCTGAAGGCATGCGGGGACAATCTCACCCGCGCGAACGTGATGAAGCAGGCCGCGAGCATGAAAGACTTCGAGCCCGCCGGACTGCTTCCGGGCGTCAAGGTTAACACCAGCCCCACGGACTTTGCGCCCCTCTCGCAGCTGCAGCTGGAGCGCTTCAAGGGCGAGACCTGGGAGCTGTTCGGGGACGTCATCAGCGGCGACGTCGGTGGCTGAGGTCCGCCCCGGCAATGACTACTAAAGACGCAGCCCCTGCGGCCTCGCCGCAGGGGCTTTTCCTTGAAGCCTGCGGGTAAATCGTATTGAATTGCGGCTGCGTCACCAAAGAACGATCGAGACAAGAACAAGGACGCACACATCAAGAAAAATAGGGAGATAGGAATGCCTGCTGTCACCAGCAAACTCGCGGCCGCATCCGTTGCGCTCGCATTTTTCGCGGCCTCGACGAGTGCCGCTCTTGCCCAGAAAAAATACGACACCGGCGCGACCGATACCGAGATCAAGATCGGCAACATCATGCCCTACAGCGGACCGGCCTCCGCCTACGGCATCATCGGCCGGACCGAGGCCGCCTATTTCAAGAAGATCAACGAGGAAGGCGGCATCAACGGCCGCAAGATCAACTTCATCTCCTACGACGATGGCTATTCGCCGCCGAAGACGGTCGAGCAGGCACGCAAGCTGGTCGAGAGCGATGAGGTCCTGCTCATCTTCAACTCGCTCGGCACGCCGCCAAATTCGGCGATCCACAAATACATGAACTCCAAGAAGGTCCCGCAACTGTTCGTCGCCACCGGCGCCACCAAGTGGAACGATCCGAAGAACTTTCCATGGACGATGGGCTGGCAGCCCAACTACCAGAGCGAAACGCAGATCTACGCGAAGTACATCCTGAAGCAAATGCCGAACGCGAAGATCGCGGTGCTCTATCAGAACGACGATTACGGCAAGGACTATCTCAAAGGCCTGAAGGACGGCCTCGGTTCGAAAGCCGCGAGCATGATCGTCGCCGAGGAAAGCTACGAGACGACGGAGCCGACTATCGACAACCACATCGTCAAGCTGAAGGCGACCGGTGCCGACGTCTTCATCAACATCACCACGCCCAAATTCGCGGCGCAGGCGATCAAGAAGAATGCCGAAATCGGCTGGAAGCCGACCCACTTCCTCAATAACGTTTCGGCTTCGGTGGGCAGCGTGATCAAGCCGGCAGGCTTCGAAAACGCGCAAGGCATTATCTCAGCGGCCTATCTGAAGGACACCACCGACCCGCAATGGGCGAATGACGCCGGCATGAAGAGCTTCCTCGACTTCATGGCGAAATACTTTCCCGAAGGGGATAAAACTGACAACGGCACGATCGTCGGATACGGCGTCGCGCAAACGCTGGTTCAGGTGCTCAAGAACTGCGGCGACGATCTCACGCGCGCGAATGTCATGAAGCAGGCGGCCAGCCTGAAGGACTTCCGCACCGAGGTGCTGCTGCCCGGCATCAAGATCAACACGTCGCCGACCGATTTCGCGCCAATCAGCTCACTGCAGCTTCAACGCTTCAAGGGCGAGCGATGGGAGCTGTTCGGCGACGTGATCAGTGCGCAGGCCGGCGGCTAGCTGTCTGACTACACGACGACGGAAAGCCCCCTGCGAGACCATCGCAGGGGGCTTTTGCTTGCCCGCCGATCATGATCACGCGATTGCATAATCGAATGATTGCAGAGCCGGCTTACGCTTTGCCGCGCAATGCGGTAGGCAGGTGAATGGTGGCGTTTGCCGCCAGTCACTCCCGTCTGCCGAAGGCCATCGTCATGACCGACCGACGTCCCCTGCTCCGCGCGCTCTACGACGCCGCCGTTGCCGCCGCCCATCCGAATGTGGTGCTGGCGCCTCACTTGCGGCCCGCGCCCAAAGGCCGCGTGATCTGCCTCGCCGCCGGCAAGGGCGCAGCCGCCATGGCCGCGGCCGCCGAACGGCATTATCTCGACACGCTGAAGCTCGCACCGGAGCGCATCGTCGGCATCGCCACCACGCGCCACGGCTACGGCATGCCGACGCGCCGCATTCGCGTGGTCGAAGCCGGGCATCCCGTACCCGACGAAGCCGGTTTGAAAGGCGCGGCCGACACGCTCGCGCTCGCAGGCGAGGCCGGGCCGGACGATCTGCTCCTGGTGCTGCTCACCGGTGGCGGCTCGGCCAACTGGATCGCCCCTAGCGACGGCATCAGCTTCGCGCAGAAGCAGGCGGTCAACAAGGCGCTGCTGCGCTCGGGCGCGCCGATCGGCGAGATGAACACGGTCAGAAAACATCTGTCGCGGATCAAGGGTGGCCGGCTGGCGCGCGCCGGCAGAAACGCCGCCGAGATCGTGACGCTCGCGATCTCCGACGTGCCGCATGACGATCCTTCCGCGATCGCCTCCGGTCCGACCGTGCCCGATCCGACCACGCTGGCCGATGCGCGCGCGATCGTCGCGAAATACAGGCTCGAGATCGACGACGCGGTGCGCCGCGCGCTCGAGGACGAACGCAACGAAAGCTGCAAGCCCGACGATGCCGCCTTCGCGCGCGCGCATTTCGAATTGATCGCCCGGCCCAAGCAGTCGCTCGAGGCGGCGGTGAAGCTTGCGCGCGAATTCGGCTACGAGACGATTGATCTCGGCGCCGATCTCGAAGGCGAGGCGCGCGAGGTCGCCGCCGATCACGCCAGGCTGGCGCTGCAAGCCCGCGCGCAAGGCAAGCGCGTCGCGATCCTCTCCGGTGGCGAACTCACGGTCACCGTGCGCGGCAATGGCCGCGGCGGGCCGAACCAGGAATACGCGCTGGCGCTCGCCGCCCTGCTGAAGGACACCCCGGATATCTCGGCGCTGGCCGGCGACACTGACGGCGCCGACGGCGGCGCCGGCAACCCCACCGACCCTGCCGGCGCGCTGATCGACGCGGCGACGTTCGCAAAGATGAAGGTCCAGGGGCTTCAGCCGCAGGCGTACCTGGACGACAACGACGCTACGGCGTTCTTCGAGGCGACGGCCGACCTGCTGCTGCCGGGCCCCACGCTGACCAACGTCAACGACATCAGGGTGATCCTGGTGGATTGAGGCGCCTGCTCCAATGACGGTGTCATTCCCCGCGGGCAACCCAGTACGCCGCGGCCGCTCCGTGGACCGCGACGGCCTCCGGAATGCCGGATCGCCCGATCAGGTCGGGCGATGACAGCGGAGCCTCAAAACTCGTTGGCGATCTTCGCGAGCATCGCGAGCAAGGCTTCGCGGTTGGCCTGTCCCAGCAACTGGTTCAGTCGGGCCTCGTGCTTGGTGGCGACGAGCTTCTTGGCGCGGGCCAGCACGGCCTTGCCCTTGTCGGTCAGCACCAGGATGTGCGAGCGGCGGTCGTTGGTGGAGCGGATCCGGGCGCAAAGATCGCGACTCTCGAGATTGTCGAGCATCGCCACGAAGTTCGGCCGCAGGATACCGAGCGTCGAGGCGATCTCGGTCTGGTTACGGCCGGGATTCTTCTCGACCAGCAGCAGCACGGAGAACTGCGCCGGCGTCAGCTGGAGCGAGGCCATGCAACGCAAAAAGTTCTCGAACACCTTGAGCTGCGCCCGCTTCAAGACATAGCCGAGCTGCTCGGAGAGTTCGCCGAGCTGGAGCGCCTCGCTCTGGACTTCGGTCGCGTCCTTGCGGCCCTTGGCCGCGTCGGCCGGCTTTTCAGAGGACTTTTCGGCGGTTTTGGAAACGGTCATCGCCTCGTGCTCGTAATCCCGCTAAAATCCCGGACGGATCGTTCCCGCCCTTGATGTTATATTTGATAATTGTTATTGACCATATCAAATATCGCCAGCGTTTTTCAATGGCTGTGAGCAGACCGTGCACCGCAATCGAGGGGATCGGTCCGTCATCTTTAGGGGGAGCGTCCGGTCTTGAATACCACTATCATGCTGTTCCTGGTGCAGGATGGCATCACCAATGGCGCGATCTATGCGCTGCTCGGCCTGGCACTGGTGCTGGTGTTCGCCGTCACCCGGGTGATCCTTATTCCCCAGGGCGAATTCGTCACCTACGGCGCGCTGACCTATGCCTCGCTGGCCGCGGGCCAGATGCCGGGCACGGCAAAGCTCGCGTTGGCTCTGGGTATCGGCGCCTTCGCATTCGACCTGTTCGTCGCGCGCAAGGCGCTGCACGGGCGGCTGATCCTGCGCAGCGTTCTCACCAACATCGTGCTGCCCGCCATCGTGCTGGCGCTGACCCTGTACTTTGCCGCCCAGAAGCCGCCGGTCGCAGTCTGCATCGCGCTGTCTCTGGTGATCGTGGCGATGATCGGCCTTTATCTCTACCGCATCGCGTTCCAGCCGCTGGCGCACACCTCCGTGCTGGTGCTGCTGATCGCATCGGTGGGCGTTCACCTTGCGCTGCAGGGCCTCGGTCTTCTGTTCTTCGGCGCCGAAGGCCAGCGCGGGCCTGCCGTGCTGTCCGGCACCTTCACCGCCGGCGCGCTGCGCTTCACCGGCCAGAGCATCACCGTCTACGCCATCACCATCGCCTTCATCGTCGCCCTCTGGCTGTTCTTCGGCCTGACGCTCTACGGCAAGGCGCTGCGCGCGACCGCCGTGAACCGGTTAGGGGCGCGGCTCGCCGGCATCCGCACCACGCTGTCGGGGCAGATCGCCTTCCTGCTGGCCTCCATCATCGGCGCGCTGTCGGGCATCATGATCGTGCCGATCACGACGCTCTACTATGACAGCGGCTTCCTGATCGGCCTGAAGGGCTTCGTCGCCGCGATCATCGGCGGCCTCGTCAGCTACCCCCTCACCGCCGCCGCCGCGCTGATGGTCGGCATCGTCGAGGCGTTCTCGTCCTTCTATGCCTCCAACTACAAGGAGGTGATCGTTTTCATGCTCTTGATCCCCGTGCTGCTGCTGCGCTCGCTCGCCGCGCCTGCGGTCGAGGAAGAGAAGGACTGACGCGAAGATGCAGAGCCGGCTTCCCATCCTCATTTTCGCCGCTGTCATGGCGGCGATCCCGCATCTTCCGGGCATGCCGCCGTTCTGGATCGTGCTGCTCGACAATATCGGCCTTGCCGCCCTCGTCGCGATGGGCCTCGTGCTGCTCACCGGCGTCGGCGGCCTGACCTCGTTCGGACAAGCGGCCTTCGTCGGCTTTGGCGCCTACACCACCGCGGTGCTGTCGACGGCCTACGGCCTGTCGCCCTGGCTGACGCTGCCGCTGTCGCTATTGGTCAGCGGATCGCTGGCGGTGCTGCTCGGGCTGATCACCGTCCGTCTCTCCGGCCATTATCTGCCGCTCGGCACGCTCGCCTGGGGGCTCGGCCTGTTCTACCTCTTCAGCAAGCTGGAGTTTCTCGGCCGCAACGACGGCATCTCGGCGATCCCGCCGCTGTCGATCGGCGCATTCAAGATGCTCGCACCCGGCTCGATCTATTACGCGATCTGGGTCGCCGTGATCCTCTCGGCCCTGCTGACCATGAACCTGCTGGATTCCCGCACCGGCCGCGCCATCCGCGCGCTGCGCCGCGGACATGTCGCGGCCGAGGCGTTCGGCGTGCACACGCCGCGCGCCAAGCTCTTGGTGTTCATCCATGCCGCCGTGCTCGCCGGCCTTTCGGGGTGGCTCTACGCGCATCTCCAGCGCGCGGTGAACCCGACGCCGTTCGGGGCGCAGGCCGGCATCGAGTATCTCTTCATCGCGGTGGTCGGCGGCGCCGGCTATGTCTGGGGCGGCGTCTTGGGCGCGGCGATCGTCGCGGTCCTGAAGGAGGTTCTGCAAAGCTACCTGCCGCTGATCCTGCCCGGCTCCGGGCAGGTCGAGACTATCGTGTTCGGCGTCATGCTGGTCGCGCTGTTGCAACTTGCGCCGGGCGGGCTCTGGCCCTGGCTGATGTCCTTCCTGCCCGAGCGGACCAGTGGCCGGAAGCCCGATACCTCGCTGAAGCTGGAGCAGCGCACCCGTTCGCCCGGCGAGTCCAACATCCTGCTCCAGGTCGAAAAAGCGCGAAAACAGTTCGGCGGCGTGGTCGCGGTCAACAACGTCTCCTTCGACGTCCAGGCCCGTGAGATCGTCGCGCTGATCGGCCCGAACGGCGCCGGCAAGAGCACGACATTCAACCTGATCACCGGCGTGCTGTCGGCGACCTCAGGCTCGATCTCGGTGCTGGGCAGGAAGGTCGACAAGGCGCCGCCGCAGGAGATCGTCAAGCTCGGCATCTCCCGCACGTTCCAGCACGTCAAGCTGGTGCCAGACATGACCGTGCTGGAGAACGTCGCGATCGGCGCGCATCTGCGCGGCCACGCAGGGCCGATCGCCTCGATGCTGCGGCTCGACCGCGCCGATGAAGCAAAACTGCTTGCGGAGGCCGCGCGCCAGATCGAGCGCGTCGGCCTCACCGAGCAGATGCACCAACTCGCAGGTTCGCTCTCGCTCGGCCAGCAACGTATCGTCGAGATCGCCCGAGCGCTCTGCGTCGATCCGATGCTGCTGCTGCTTGACGAGCCCGCCGCGGGCCTGCGCCACATGGAGAAGCAGCAGCTCGCGACGCTGCTGCGTGACTTGCGCGACGGCGGCATGAGCGTGCTGCTGGTCGAGCACGACATGGGCTTCGTGATGAACCTTGCCGATCGCATCGTGGTGCTCGATTTCGGCACCAAGATCGCGGAGGGCACCCCCGCCACGATCAAGACCAATCCCGAAGTGATCAAGGCCTATCTCGGAGTGGCGGCATGAGCGCGCTGTTGACCGTCACTGACGCGCATGTCGCCTATGGCAAGGTCGAGGCGGTACGCTCTGTCTCGCTCGAGGTCGGCGCCAACCAGATCGTCACCATCGTCGGTGCCAACGGCGCCGGCAAGACCACGCTGCTCTCCGCCATCATGGGCATCCTGCCGCTGAAAGGCCGCGTCGCCTTTGCCGGGCACGATCTCGCCCGGCTCGACATCGAGGACCGCGTCGCGATCGGGCTTGGCCTCGTGCCGGAGCACCGCGAATTGTTCGTGACCATGAACGTCGAGGACAATCTCGAGCTCGGTGCCTTCCGCATCGAGCGAACCAAGGCGAAAGCCTCGATGGAGCGCGTCTACACGCTGTTTCCACGCCTGAAGGAACGGCGCAAGCAGCTCGCCGGCACGCTTTCCGGCGGCGAGCAGCAGATGCTCGCGATGGGCCGCGCGCTGATGGGTGAGCCGAAACTGCTGATGCTGGACGAGCCGAGCCTCGGCCTCGCGCCGATCATCGTCGCCGACATCTTCCGCATCGTCACCGAGCTGCGCGCCAGCGGCGTCTCGGT
Organism: Bradyrhizobium diazoefficiens; assembly: GCF_016616425.1. NCBI lineage: Bacteria > Pseudomonadati > Pseudomonadota > Alphaproteobacteria > Hyphomicrobiales > Nitrobacteraceae > Bradyrhizobium > Bradyrhizobium diazoefficiens. Next base: position 1,418,642 of record NZ_CP067101.1, on the reverse strand, counting down.
GCTGCTGGTCGAGCAGAACGCACAGGCCGCCTTGAAGATCGCGGACCAGGCTTACGTGATGGAGCTCGGTGAGTTCGTGCTCAGCGGCAAGGCCAGCGACATCGCGGCGAACGAGCGGGTCGCGGCCAGCTATCTCGGCTTCCAGCACGAAGGCGCGAGCGTGCTGTAGCCTCGCTGTTCCTCCGATGGAGGAGAATAAGGGGATAGCGCATCAAGGAGCGCTGGCCCTCTCCCCCTTCAACGCCGCCACTTCTGCTTCCAGTTCAGCGATCCGCTGATCCCTTGCCGCCAGCGCCGCCGCGACATCGCCTGCGTCGAACTTCTGCGGAATGTGCTGCGGGCAGTTGGTGTCCCAGGCTGCGATCTTGAACAGGATCACCTGCTCCGGCCGCGCCCGGTAACCCTTTGGCATCAGGGACGCGGTGAGCGCCTCGTCGTCCTCGACGACGCGCGCCTCACCCCAGATCTTGATCCGGTGGCGATGGGCGTAGTCCATCACGAAGATGTAGGCTTTCGAATTTTCGGACAGGTTTCCCTGCGTGATGTATTGCCGGTTGCCAGCGTAGTCCGTGAAAGCCAGTGTCTGCCTGTCCAGTACTTTCAAGAGGCCTTTGGGGCCTCCGCGGTGCTGGATGTAGGGCTGTCCATCGGCCGAAGCAGTAGCGAGATAAAAACTGTTAGCGCCGGCCAGGAAGGCCGCGAGATTGTCATCGACCTCGGTACGCCAGCCGCGCTGCTCGGCATGAGCATAGCTTTCGCGCGACCCCTTTCGGGCCTGGATCGATTTCACCGCCGGCGTAAACGCCACGTCGCTTGCGTAGGTCTCAATTTCTGGCATCGGAACATCTCCTGGGAGTCCGGCGCGTGTCTGCGTCGTTCGCTTGACTAGATGGACCTCTCGCCGGCTAGAATAATCCGGCTACTTGACACTTCATAATTGCCAGATATGCAATAATGCCATGGACCGCCTGGAGGCCATGCACGTCTTTGTCACCGTCGCCGATCTGCGCGGCTTTGCGCCGGCGGCGCGCAAGTTGCGGCTGTCGCCCTCGGCGGTGACGCGGCTGATCGCGGCGCTGGAGGAGCATCTCGGCGCCCGGCTGTTGCAGCGGACCACACGGCAAGTGACACTGACCGACGTCGGCACGCGCTATCTGGAGCGTGCGCGGCGCATCCTCGCCGATGTCGAGGAGGCCGACGGCTCGGCGCGGGAGGAGCGCAACCGGCCAAGCGGACGCCTGGTGGTCTCGGCCCCGGTCGGCTTCGGCCGTCTGCATGTCGGGCCGGTCATGACGACCTTTCTCAAACGCTATCCCGAGGTCGCCTGCGAATTGCGGCTCTCCGACCATCTCGTCAACCTCGTGGAGGACGCCGTCGACGCCGCGGTCCGAATCGGTCACCTCGCCGATTCCTCGCTGGTGGCGCGCCAGGTCGGCAAGATGCGGCGGATCGTGGTGGCCGCGCCCGACTATCTCAAGCGCCACGGCGAGCCCAAGACGCCGGAAGCTCTCGCCGCGCATCAGACCATCCAGTTCGGGCCGACCAACTGGCACTTCCTGCATGAGGACCGCGACATCGAGGTGATCCCGAACCCGCGCTTCACGAGCAACAGTGCCGACGCCGCCCTGCAATATGCCGAAGCCGGCGGCGGCGTGACGCGGGTGCTGGCCTATCAGGCCGCCGAGGGACTGAAGCGCAGGCGACTGAAAATCCTGCTGGCGGCATATGAGCAGCCGGCGCTGCCGATCCACATCGTCTACCCGACCTCGCGCCTGCTCTCCGCCAAGGTGCGCGCGTTCGTCGATCTCGTGGTGGAAACGGCAGAATGGAGGTTTGGGTAGGTGGATGTCCCGGACGCGCCGCAAAGCGGTACCCAGAAGGCCAGAGCGCGATCTGCGGATAGATGGGTCCGGCTCTGCGGAGCGGCACTTCGCGCCGCACCGCGTCCGGGACACGAGAGACCTACTTCTTCGACACCACACGAAACGTGCCGCTCGCCCGCGCGATCACGGCGTCGTCGGCCTTGACCAGGCATTGCGCGAAACAGATCGTGGAGCCGGTCTTGATCGCCTCGCCCTCGACGGCGAGCCACTGGCCGATCTCGGCTGTGCCGACATAGTCGATCGACAGCGAAATCGTCACGAACGACGTCGTCCAGCCCGTCGCCTGGGCGCAGCTATAGCCCATGGCGGCATCGGCCAGCGCCGCAATCAACCCACCATGGATCAGACCGCGCGAGTTGGTGTGCGGCGTCGCCAGCCGCAACCCCACGGTGACGCCTTTGTCGGTCTTCCTGGAGTAGAGCGGCTCCCAGGGATCGGTAAGCGGCGCTTTGCGGAAATGCGGCTCGAAGCCGGCGGGAATGTCGGGAGAGATCATGCCAGTCTCGCGTTGCCTGTTGCCGCCATTGAACGCGATGTGGATGACAGTTTCACTGCCTACAAAGTTTTAAACGGAATTTGCGCGGGTGTTTGAAATGGACACTCCCGTGAAATGGACACTCCCGTCATTGCGAGAAGCTCTTGCGACGTAGCAATCCAGCCTGCCTCCGCGGAGGATTCCTGGATTGCTTCGCTTCCGCCTTCGCTCTTCGAGCTGCGGCGGACAAGTCGCTCGCAACGGCGATGTGCCCGCAGCTGCCTAGAACGGCAGCCCCACATAGTTCTCCGACAGCGACGTCATCGCGGCCTGCGACTGCGTGACGTAGTCGAGTTCGGCGAGCTGGATTCGCGCGCCGATGGTGCCGGTGTCGGGGAATTTGTGCAGCATTGAGGTCATCCACCAGGAGAAGCGCACGGCCTTCCAGACCCGTGCCAGCGCGGTGGTGGAATAGGCGTCAATCCCGGCGCTGGATTTCTCGTCGTAGAATTCGCGCAGCGCGCCCGACAGATAATGCGCGTCGCTGGCGGCCAAGTTCAGACCCTTGGCGCCGGTCGGCGGCACGATGTGGGCGGCGTCGCCGCACAAAAACATCCGGCCGAAGCGCATCGGCTCGGCGACGAAGCTGCGCAAGGGCGCAATGCTCTTTTCGATCGAGGGTCCCGTGATGAGGCTGTCGGCCGCCTCCTGATCGAGCCGGCGTTTGAGCTCGTCCCAGAACCGATCGTCCGGCCACTGGTCGACGTGATCGTCGAGCGAGCACTGCACGTAATACCGGCTGCGCTTCATCGAGCGCATGGTGCAGAGCGCAAAGCCGCGGGCGTGATTGGAATAGATCAGCTCATGGCTGACCGGCGGCGTCTCCGAGAGGATACCGAGCCAGCCGAACGGATAGATCCGCTCGAACTCCTCGACCGCCGAGGCCGGAACGCTGGCGCGGCTGACGCCGTGAAAACCGTCGCAGCCGGCGATGAAGTCGCAGTCGATCGCGTGTGTGACACCGTCCTTGACGTAGGTTACGCGCGGGTGACCGCCGTCGAAATCATGCGGCTGCACGTCCCTGGCCTCGTAGACCGACGTGAGGCCGGCGGCTTTCCGCGCATTCATCAGGTCGAGTGTGACCTCGGTCTGGCCATAGATCATGACCGTCTTCCCGGTGGCGCCCTTCATGTCGATGCGGTGACGGCGACCGGCAAAGGCGAGCTCGATGCCCTCGTGCACCAGGCCTTCGGCATGCGCCCGCGCGCCAGCGCCGATCTGGTCGAGCAGCGCGACGGTTCCCTCCTCCAGCAGGCCGGCGCGGATGCGGCCGAGCACGTAGTCCGGGCTCTGCCGCTCCAGGATGACATTGTCGATGCCGTATCCGTGCAGAAGTTGCCCAAGCAACAATCCGGCCGGCCCGGCCCCGATGATTGCGACTTTTGTCCGCAATACTTGCTCCTCCCGATCCTGTAGGCTTTCGTCGTGGCCTGCTTGTCGCGCCGACCAGCAGACGATAATTATATCATATAACGTTTGGGCAAAAGGGGAGCGGTCGTCGCCGCAGCGCGATAAATCCATGCAATATGGCCGACGTAGATGGCGCGACAAGCGTGCGCCAGTTCCGGCTTGAACGTACCGGCCAATTAGATAACATGTTAATTAACAAGACCGGGCCGTCGAAGCCCGTCGTCGATAACAGGGAGAGACGCGAGATGAGAAAAGCCTGTCTGGCACTGCTGCTGGCCGCGAGCGTGACGCCTGCGTTCGCGCAGGACAAGACCTTCGATTTGAAGATCTCGCACTGGGTGCCGGCTTCGCATCCGTTGCAGAAGTCCCTGGAGGACTGGGCCGCGGCGGTCGAGAAGGATTCCGGCGGCACCATCAAGGGCAAGGTGTTTCCGGCCCAGCAGCTCGGCAAGGCGTTCGACCATTATGACATGGCGCGCGACGGCATCGCCGACGTCACCTACGTCAATCCCGGCTACCAGCCCGGCCGCTTCCCGATCATCGGCGCCGGCGAACTGCCGTTCCTGATCTCGGACGCCAAGGGCGGCTCGATGGGATTGGACGCCTGGTACCGCAAATATGCCGAGAAGGAGATGAAGGACGTCAAATACTGCCTCGCCTTCGTCCACTCGCCCTCCTCCTTCCACTCCCGCACCAAGAAGATCGTGATGCCCGAGGACGTCAAGGGCATGAAGATCCGCCCGGCGCACGCCACCATGGCGAACTTCGTCACCTCGCTCGGCGGCACCAACGTGCAATCCTCGGCTCCGGAAGTGCGTGATATCATCGAGCGCGGCGTCGCCGATGCGGTGACCTTCCCCTGGGGATCGCTGGTGCTGTTCGGCATCGACAAGGTGACCAAGTACGACATGGACGCGCCGCTCTACACCACGACCTTCGTGTTCGTGATCAACAAGGACAAATACAATGCGATGTCCGCCAAGCAGAAGGCCGCGATCGACAAGAACTGCACGACCGAGATGGCGGGTGTGGTCGGCGAGCACTGGGGCAAGTTCGAGGATGCCGGCATCGACAAGGTAAAGGCGGAATCCAGCCACGAGGTCTACAAGCTGACGGGCGCGCAGACCGCAGCCTGGAAGAAGGCCGCCGAGCCGCTGGTGAAGACCTGGGCCGACGGCGCCAAGAAGGCCGGCGCCGATCCGGACGCCGCGCTGGCGGATTTGAAGGCCTCGCTGAAGAAGTACAACGCGCTGGCGGAGTAGCCTAAAGCTGCGGCCGCACTCGCTGCACCTCTCCCGCTTGCGGGAGAGGTCGGCGCGGAGCGCCGGGTGAGGGCTCTCTCGTCTAGGGGATTGTTCCGTTGTGGAGACACCCTCTCCCCAGCCCTCCCGCGCAAGCGGGGAGGGAGCGCAGCTCTATCGCGGGCGCACCTCGAACTCGTCGGAAGGATTCTTTCCCATGAAGCGCTCCTGGATGGACCGCGTCATCGACACGATCGAGTGGATCGCGGCCGGCTTCGTCGGCATCGTCGCGCTCGACATTTTCCTGTCGGTGCTGCTGCGCAACACGCTGAACTACTCGATCCCCGATTCGTTCGACATCGGCCGCATGCTGCTCGGCATCCTCATTTTCTGGGGCATCGCGGCGACCTCCTATCGCGGCACCCATATCACGGTCGATCTGGTCTGGAGCAACGTCGGGCCGCGTTATCAGCGCTGGATCGACGTGTTCGCGACCCTGGTGCTGCTGTTCGTCGTCACGGTGCAGACCTGGACGCTGTTCGACAAGGTGCGCGGCACCTACAACGACAACGTCCAGACCTTCGACATGCACATGCCGACCTGGCCGTTCTTCGCGATCGCCTGGATCGGCGACGTCTCCGCGGTGCTGCTGATCGCTATCCGCACCTACCGGCTAATCTTCCATCCGGAAGAGATGCACGACCCCAAGCTGAAGGCGACGGAGTAATCATGAGCACCGATGCCGTCGCCGTTATCGGCTTCGTTTCCCTGTTCGCGCTGATGCTGCTGCGGGTGCCTGTCGGCATGGCCATGGGCCTCGTCGGCGTCTCCGGCTTCTCCTACCTCGTCGGCGCGACACCGGCGCTGAAGCTGGTCGGCCAGACCTCGATGCGCACGGTCACCGACTACACCTTCGGCGTCATCCCGATGTTCCTGCTGATGGGCTCCTTCGTCTCCAATTCCGGCATGAGCCGCGAGCTGTTCCGCGCCGCCAACGGCTTCGTCGGGCACTTGCGCGGCGGCCTCGGCATCGCCACCGTCGGAGCCTGCGGCGGCTTTGCCGCGATCTGCGGCTCCTCCGTCGCGACCGCCGCGACCTTCTCCGCGGTGGCCTATCCCGAGATGCGCCGCTTCGGCTATCCGCAGTCCTTTGCCACCGGCGTGATCGCAGCGGGCGGCACGCTGGGCGCGATGCTGCCGCCCTCCACCGTGCTCGCGGTTTACGGTATCATCACCGAGCAGGACATCGGAAAACTGTTCATCGCCGGCATCGTCCCGGGCCTCCTGGCGATGACGATGTACATGATCACGATCGGCCTGATCGGCTATTTCCGCCCCGACTTCCTGCCCAAAGGCAAGGTGCTGCCGTGGCGCGAGCGCTTCGCCGGACTGAAGGACATCTGGGCGCCGGTGCTGCTGTTCGTCTTCGTGATCGGGGGCCTCTATGGCCTGCCCTTCCTGCCGCGCTTCACGCCGACCGAAGCCGGCGGCGTCGGTGCCACCGGCGCCTTCATCATCGGCGTGCTGACGAGCCGCCTCGACCGCGAGAAGATTTTGGCCTCGCTGCTCCAGGCGACGCGCACCGCCGCCGCGGTGTTCACCGTGCTGATCGGCGCGCTGATCTTCGGCTATTTCCTGACGGTGACGCAAACGCCGCAGAAGGTGACCGAATTCCTCACCGGCCTCGGCCTCGGCCCCTACGGCGTGCTGGCGCTGATCATGGGGATGTATCTCGTGCTGGGCTGCCTGATGGACGCCATGGCGATGATCATCCTGACCGTGCCGATCATCTTCCCGGTGATCATGCATCTCGGCTTCGACCCGATCTGGTTCGGCGTCATCATCGTGATGACCGTCGAGCTCGGCCTGATCCACCCGCCGGTCGGCATGAATGTCTTCGTCATCAAGAGCGTGGTGAAGGACGTCTCGTTCTCCACCATATTCAAGGGCGTTATTCCGTTCGTGGTCACGGACCTGATCCGCCTGGTGATCCTGATCGCGTTCCCGCTGCTCGCGACCTGGCTGCCGACGCGAATGATGGCGCATTGAGAGACGAGGCGATGACCACACCGACGCTCGAAACCAAATACGTCTTTACCATCACCGCGCGCATCGGCGACGTCGTCACCGCCGGTGAGACCGGCATCGGCGTCCGCCGCATCATTCCGATCCTCGGCGGCGAAGTGACGGGGGCGATCAAAGGCAAGGTGCTGCCGTTCGGGGCCGACTTCCAGACCATCCGTCCCAACGAGTTGATCGACCTCGAAGCGAAATACGCCTTCGAGACCGACGACGGCGCCGTCGTCTATGTCGAGAACAAGGGCATGCGCTTCGGACCGATCGAGCTGCTGCAGAAGCTCAAGCGCGGCGAGCCGGTCGATCCCAGGCTGATCTATTTCCGCACGGTGCCAAAGTTCGAGACCGGGCACGCGAACTATCGCTGGCTGATGCAGCACATCTTTGTCGCCTCCGCAGCGCGGCACGCGGATCGCGTGGTGATCGATGCGCATCAGGTGATGTAGTCCTTCTCTTGACCAAAACCCTTGAATGTGTATAAATACACACTATGAATAGCCGGGAGATCATCGCGGCGCTGCAAGGGGATGGCTGGGTTCAAGTGGCTCAAAAGGGCAGCCACGTTCAGTTCAAGCACCCGACCAAAAAGGGCCGCGTCACGGTCCCTCATCCGAAGCGGGACGTTCCGCTTGGGACCCTGAAGAGTATTGAACGGCAGTCCGGCCTGAAGCTGAGGTGAGCGCCATGCGTCATTACATCGGTCTGATCCATAAGGATGCCAACAGCGATTTCGGCGTGTTGTTTCCCGATCTGCCGGGCCTTGTGACCGCGGGGACCACGCTCGACGAAGCGCGCGACATGGCCGAGGAGGCGCTGGCGTTTCATCTCGAAGGTATGGCGGAAGACGGAGAGGCCATCCCGGAGCCTTCATCTCTCGAAGAGATCATGTCGAATCCCGAGAACCGTTCAGGCGTTGCCATTCTGGTGTCGGTGAAGGACCACCAGCCAAAGATCGTACGCGTCAACGTCACCCTGCCCGGCGATGTGCTGGAGCAGATCGACAGATATGCCGAGGCCCACGGCTACACGCGTTCGGGCCTGCTTGCGCAGGCCGCGAAGAAGCTGATGACCGAAGCTGCCTGAGCGTTTCTGCACTTGCGCGGTTCGGTGCCCGGTTGCCTTTTAGCGTCCCTTTCGAACGCAGCTTTTCCGCGCAACTGCCAGGATGTCCCCTCCTTGACTCCTCCCCAATTCGTTATACAACATAACTATTCTGACAAGGACGCAAATGACACAGGGAAACGCCGAGGCCGCTGAGGCGGGTGCCTCCGGGCTATTGAAGATCGAGCGGCTGGACCGGGTTCTAACCGTGGGTCTGAACCGGCCGGCCAAGCGCAATGCGCTCAACGACGGCATCATCCTGGAAATCGGCGAGTGTTTTGCGTCCCTGCCCGCGGATATCGGCGCGATTGTCATCCACGGCATCGGCGACCATTTCTCCTCCGGCCTCGATCTGTCCGAGCTGACCGAGCATGACGCGACCGGCGGCCTTCTCCATTCCCAGATGTGGCACCGGGTGTTCGACCGTATCCAGTACAGCCGCGTGCCCGTGATCGCGGCCCTCGGGGGGGCCGTGATCGGCGGCGGGCTGGAGCTTGCCTGCTCGGCGCATATCCGCGTCGCCGAGCCCTCGACCTATTTCGCGCTGCCGGAGGGACAGCGCGGCATCTTCGTCGGCGGCGGCGGCTCGGTACGGCTGCCGCGGCTGATCGGCGTCGCCAGGATGATGGACATGATGCTGACGGGTCGCGTCTATAGTGCGACCGAAGGAGCCTCCTACGGCTTCGCGCAATATGTGACGGAACCCGGCAACGCGCTTGGCAAGGCGCTGGAGCTCGCGACCAAGGTCGCGTCCAACGCGCCGCTGACGAATTTCGCCGTGCTGCAGGCGCTGCCGATGATCGCGGAGGCCAATCCCCAAACGGGTCTGTTGATGGAATCGCTGATGGCGACCGTCGCGCAGAGCGACAAAGAGGCAAAACGCAGGATCCGCGAATTCCTCGACCACAAGACCGCAAAGGTGAAGCCGAAATCATGAGCGCGCAGCCGTCCTCTTCCAGCACGGAGCCCGGCGCGAGCACCTTTCCGCTGCGGCCCATCTCGTTCGGCGATCCCGTCGTCAACATCGAGCGGCGCGACGACGGCACGATTTACCTGCGGCCCAAACAGCCGCTCGGCGACTATCCCGCCCGCATCACCGATCGCCTGCATCACTGGGCCAGGACCACGCCGGACCGCGTCTTCATGGCCGAGCGCGACGGCGACCGCGGCTGGCGCAAGATCACCTACGCCGAGCTGCTCACCGCGAGCCGGCACATCGCATCAAGCCTGATTGCGCGCGGGCTGTCGGCGGAGCGGCCGGTCGTCATCCTCTCCGGCAATTCGATCGACCACGCACTGCTCGCGTTCGGCGCGTTCTATGCCGGCATTCCGTTCTGCCCGGTGTCGCCGGCCTATTCGCTGGTGTCGAAAGACTACGGCAAGCTGTCCTACCTGATGAAGCTGCTGACGCCCGGCCTGGTCTTCGCCGAGGATGCCGACAAGTTCGCCGATGCGCTCGCCGCCAATGTCTCACTCGGCACCGAGATCGCCGCGTCCTATGGCGGCGTGCCGGGCCGCGACGTCACCCTGCTCGCCGACCTCATGGCGACGCCGATCCGCGGCGATCTCGACGACGTTCACGGCAGGATCGGCCCCGACACGATCGCGAAATTCCTGCTGACCTCGGGCTCGACCGGCAATCCCAAGGCCGTCATCAACACCCAGCGCATGATCTGCGCCAACCAGGTGATGTTGCGCGAGACGCTCGCCTTCCTGAAGGACGAGCCGCCCGTCATCATCGACTGGCTGCCCTGGAACCACACCTTTGGCGGCAACCACAATATCGGCCTGACGCTCTACAATGGCGGCTCGATGTATCTCGACGCCGGCAAGCCGATGCCCGGCGGCATCGAGCAGACCGTGCGCAATCTCCAGGAGATCTCGCCGACGGTCTATTTCAACGTGCCCAAGGGCTATGAGTCGCTGCTGCCCTATCTGCGCGATGACCAGGGCCTGCGCGCAAAATTCTTCGACCGGTTGCACGCGATGTTCTTCTCGGGCGCCGCGCTGTCGCCGTTCATCTGGAACAGCCTCGATGAGCTCGCGGTGAAGGAAAAAGGCTATCGCGTGCCGATGCTGACCGGGCTCGGCGCCACCGAGACCGCGCCGTTCTTCATGTCGGTCAATCCGCGCACCAGCCGCTCCGGCCATGTCGGGTTGCCGGTATCAGGCAACGACGCCAAGCTGGTGCCGAACAACGGCAAGCTGGAATTGCGCGCCAAGGGGCCGAACGTCATGCCCGGCTACTGGCGCCAACCCGACATCAGCGCGAAATCCTTCGACGAGGAAGGATTTTACAAGATGGGCGATGCGCTGAAGCCGTCCGACCCTGACGATCTCAACGCCGGGTTCGATTTCGACGGCCGTATCGGTGAAGATTTCAAGCTCGCCAGCGGCACCTGGGTCAGCGTCGGCCCCTTGCGCGCGCGCCTCATAGCGGCCTGCGCCCCGCTGGTGCGCGACGTCGTCATCGCCGGCATCAACCGTGACGAAGTCTCGGCCCTGGTCGTGCTCGATCTCGACGGTTGCCGGCTGATCAATCCGACGCTGCCGACCGACGATCTCATTGTCGCGACGCGCGACCGGCTGGTACGCGAGGCCTTCCGCGAGCGCCTGACCCGTTTCCTTAGCCAAGCCACCGGATCGTCGACGCGGATCACGCGCGCGATCCTGATGGACGCGCCGCTCTCGATCGACAAGGGCGAGGTCACCGACAAGGGCTCGATCAACCAGCGCGCGGTGCTCGAGCATCGTGCCGCCCTGATCGAGGAGCTCTACGCTGCCAATCCTTCGGACCGCGTGATATCGGTCGGCTAATCCAGACATCCGCTAGAGGAGAACGCCATGTTGTTGAAAGATCAAGCAGTCATCGTCACCGGCGGCGCATCGGGACTGGGCGCGGCGACGGCGCGAAAGCTGGCGGCGCAGGGCGCCAAGGTCGCGGTCTGCGATCTCAATGCCAAGCTTGCCGAAACTGTTGCCGCCGAGATCAAGGGCGTGGCGGTGACCTGCGACGTCTCCGACGCCGCGTCCGCCGAAGCCGCGGTCGCGCAGGCTGCGAAGGCCCACGGCCCGGCCCGCGTGCTGGTCAATTGCGCCGGCATCGGCGTTGCCAAGCGCGTGGTCGGCCGCGACGGCCCGATGGCGCTTGCCGATTTCGACAAGGTGATCAAGGTCAATCTGATCGGCACCTTCAACATGCTGCGCCTTGCCGCCACCGAGATGTCCAAGCTCGAGCCGCAAGCGACTGGCGAGCGTGGCATCATCATCAACACCGCCTCGGTTGCCGCCTATGACGGCCAGATCGGCCAGTCCGCCTATTCTGCTTCCAAGGGCGGCATCGTCGGCATGACGCTGCCGATCGCACGCGAGCTGGCGCAGTTCGGCATCCGCGTGCTGACCATCGCACCCGGCCTGTTCCTCACGCCGCTGCTCGCGAACCTGCCGCAGGAAGCCCAGGACTCGCTCGCCGCCGCGATTCCCTTCCCGCGCCGGCTCGGCAACGCGGACGAATTCGCCGCGCTCGCGCTCCACATGGTCGAGAACGTCTATCTCAACGGCGAAGTGGTGCGCCTCGACGGTTCGCTGCGCATGGCGCCGAAGTAAAGGCGCGACGCATGTTCGTGAACCGGCGCGACGTCCAGATCCAGTGGGGTGATTGCGACCCCGCCAACATCGTCTACTACCCGCGCTATTTCGCGATGTTCGACGATTCGACGTCGACCCTGTTCGAGGTCGCCGGCTTCTCCAAGCAGGACTTGGTCCGCAAATACGGCCTGGTGGGAATCCCCATGGTCGACACGCGGGCCAAGTTCTATGTTCCCTCGACCTATGGCGACTGGATCACCATCGAAACGACGATCGAGAGCATCAAGCGCTCGAGCTTCGAGGTGAAGCACAACGTCTACAAAGGCGAGGCGCTGGCGATCGAGGGTTTCGAGACCCGCGTCCTGGTCGGCCGCGATCCCGTTAACCCCGACAAACTGAAATCGGCACCATTCCCGGCGGAGATGGCAGCCAAATTCACGGGGAGTTAAGTCCGGAGCTAAATCGCCGCATCACCCAAAGAGGGGGGCTGAATTAGCCCCCGATTTCTGCTTTCAAAGAAACACGTCAAGGGAGGAATAGATGAAACGCTTTTACCTGACCGCCGCCATCGCCGCGGCAGCACTCGCCGCGCCGGCGCTGCCCGCGTTGACCCAGACCAGCGAAATCACCATCGGCATCACCACCACCACGACCGGCCCCGGCGCGGCGCTGGGCATTCCCGAGCGCAACGCGCTGGAATTCGTGCCGAAGGAGATCGGCGGCGTGCCGCTGAAGGTGATCGTGCTCGACGACGGCGGCGATCCCACCAACGCGACCACCAACGCCCGCCGCTTCGTGACCGAATCCAAGGCCGACATCATCATGGGTTCGGCGCTGACGCCGCCGACGATCGCGGTCTCCAACGTCGCCAACGAAGCCGGCATTCCGCATTTCGGCCTGGCGCCGTTCCCGATCACGCCCGCGCGCATGAAGTGGTCAGTGGCAATGCCGCAGCCGATTCCGATCGTCGGCAAGGTGCTGTACGACCACATGAAGAGCAAGGGCGTGAAGACGCTCGGCTATATCGGCTATTCCGACTCCTATGGTGACCTCTGGTTCAACGACCTCAAGGCCCAGGCCGTACCGATGGGCATGACCATCGTCGACGAGGAGCGCTTCGCCCGTCCGGATACGTCGGTGACCGGGCAGGTGCTGAAGCTGGTCGCCGCCAATCCGGATGCGATCCTGGTCGGCGCATCCGGCACCGCGGCCGCGCTGCCGCAGAGCGAACTGCGCGAACGCGGCTATCAGGGCCTGATCTACCAGACCCATGGCGCCGCCAGCATGGACTTCATCCGCATCGCCGGCAAAGCGGCGGAGGGCGTGTTGATGGCTTCCGGCCCGGTGATGGATCCGGAAGATCAGCCCGACGGCGCGCTCACCAAGAAGCCGGGCCTCGCGCTCAACGCGGCCTATGAAGCCAAGTACGGCCCGAACAGCCGCAGCCAGTTCGCCGGCCATTCCTACGACGCCTTCGAAATCCTCAAGCGGATCATCCCGGTGGCGCTGAAGACGGCCAAGCCCGGCACGCCGGAGTTCCGCGAAGCGATCCGCAAGGCATTGTTGTCGGAGAAGGACCTGGCGGCGAGCCAGGGCGTCTACAACTTCACCGAAAAGGACCGTTACGGCGTCGACGAACGCGCACGCATCCTGCTCACGGTGAAGGATGGCAAGTATAAGCTGGTGAAGTAGCAGTAACCGAGAGATTCAGGACGACGAGAGCCGGCCCGATGGGCCGGCTCTTTCGTTTTGGCCGTAGGAAGGAGCTACGGCCCCACTCTGTCGCGGCGCTCCCTCTCGCGCAAACGGGAGAGGTTACACCGAGCCTACAGAAGCGCTGAGCGTCACGCCGCCTGCCGCAGCGGGGTCCAGGCGAACTCCGGATAGTAACTGTCCATCATGCGGTCGACATAGGCGGTGAGGTTCGGAAATCCCTCGGTGCGTTCGCGCAAGACCGATTCGAAGAACGGCGTCAGGATCCCAGCCAGCGCGCCGAAGGCGGTGGCATCGACGCCGCAGGGCTTGTTGCCCATCAGGTACGACTTGTCGCCGAGCTGCACCGAGAGCGCGAACAACGAGCGCACCGCGAGATCGACGTCGTCATCCGGCGCATGGCGGCCGAGGCCCGAGAGCAGATAGTTTTCGGCGACGCGGAATTGCGCGTCCTCGCGCAGCTTTTCGCGGTTGTGCTCCGGTGCGCCGTCGAAGAAATGTGCAGGGCCCTTGGCGAAGTTGACCGGATCGACCCAGCGCGCGCCGACCAGCGCAAAGTAGACATGATGCTCGATCATGCGCTCGAACGCCCAGGCTTGCGCGCGCTCGACCAGCGACAGGCCGGCGTCGAAATCGAAGCCGTAGCGGCGCTCGATATGAGCGCGGATGAAGGTGGAATCGGCCACCGCCTCGCCGCCGTCGTCGATGAACGGCAGCTGCCCCTTGGGGGAGGCCGGCGGCATCGCCCGCTCCTTCCGGTAGGGCAGCCCGGCCATCTTGAGCTGCACCTCCGTCTTGGTGACGAAGGGGCTGATTTCCGGCAGGCCGAAGCCGGTGCCAAAGCCGTAAAGCGTGATCATGCGAGCTCTCCTGAACCTGCGAAAGTTGACGGAACCTAGCGACCGGCTGCTGCCACCATGGTGGCAGCAGCCGTGATATCTTCTGCGAAGCGGGCCCCCTGCCAGGCGCGGCCCATCACATGGCGGACCACCGCGTCCGCGGCCTGAACCAGCGAGCGTGTTACCGCGCTTGCGAGCGCCAATCGGAGGTCAACGGCCATGAGATCGAGCGAAACGAGGCGGCTCAGCGCCAATGCTTGCCAAAGCTGGGCCTGCCAGATCTGGGCGCGCCACAGCGGAGCGGCCGGGCCGAAATGGGTCGGAATGATCATGGACAAATCCTCTTCAGTCGATGTGTTGTCCCGGTATAGAACCCCCCTGCTGCCAACATCCTGTCAGCAGCCGCGCGACGTTTTCTGAAAAGACCACGGACCAGAGATTAGTCATGAGACGCGCCGACCGGCTGTTTCAAATCATCCAGGTGCTGAGGCGTACGCGTAAGCCGCTGACGGCGGATGCCATCGCGGCCGAGCTCGAGACCTCGAAGCGCACGATCTATCGCGATATCGCCACGCTGATCGGTCAGCGCGTGCCCATCCGCGGTGAAGCCGGCATGGGCTACATCCTGGAAAAGGGTTTCGACCTCCCGCCCTTGATGCTGACACCGGACGAGATCGAGGCGGCCGTCCTGGGCGCGCAATGGGTCGCCGGCCATGCCGATTCGGCACTGGCACGCGCGGCCGAAGATCTGATGGCCAAGATCGCCGACACCGTGCCAGAGCGCCTGCGCCCCTTCGTGCTGGAGCCGGCGAGCCGGGCGCGGCCGAGCTGGAACAGGGAGCCGGACCGCCTGGACATGGTGCGCACGCGCACCCAGATTCACGAAGGCAAGAAGATCATGCTGCGCTATCGCGACGAACAGGGCCGCGCCAGCGAGCGCACGATCTGGCCGATCTCGGTCGGCTATCTCGAAGCCGTGCGTCTGCTTGCAGCCTGGTGCGAGCTGCGCAGCGACTTCCGCAGCTTCCGCACCGACCGCGTCGTGGAGGCGAACTATCTCGACGAGAAATATCCGGAGCGGCGCGACGTGCTGCGCGCAAGGTGGCGGCAAAGCCTGGTCTGGGGCCCGCCGAAGGACACGTAAGCGCTATGGAAGAGATCTCGCCCATCGATCTAACAAGCAGCTGCCAAAGCTGCGGCGCGTGCTGCGGCTATTCGGCGAACTGGCCGCGCTTCTCGATCGAGAGCGATGAAGAGCTTGCTCAGATCCCCGAAGCGCTCGTCAACGAGCGGCAATCCGGCATGCGCTGCGAGGGCAATCGCTGCTCGGCGTTGCGCGGAGAGATCGGGAAGACGACGGCGTGCGGCATCTATGACGTGCGGCCGGAGGTGTGCCGCACCTGCATGCCGGGCGACGCCGAATGCGCGACGGCGCGGCGGAAATTTGGGCTACCGGTTCTAGCTGGCGTCTAGGCGGGAACGGCTTCGCTGATGATCTCGTCGTCGATCTCGTCGTCCAGCGGTGCGAGCACCGAGAGCGGCTTGGTCGACAGCGTGATCGGCTTGCGCCCGCCCGACAGCGACGGTGAGGATTTCGTCGTGCCCTCGCGCGCCAGCGCGTAGAGGGTCGAGCCGACGCGGCCGCCGTTCTCGATCAGGTCGCGCTCGCTACAGCTTCCTGCGATCGCGACCGCCAGCGAGTGCAGATGGCTGCGGCGATAGCAGAACAGCGCCAGCTTGGCGCGCGCGTCAGGGGAAACACTCTCAACCAGCCTCGGCAGGCCGCCCTCGCTGGCGCGATACATCTCGCCAAGGAGTTCGTCGCGGACCGGGCAGAAATCGCTTTCAAAGGTGTCGCGGCTTGAAAACATTGCAGTTCTCCCTCGTAGGGGAAGATGCAGTGCAATTCTCTAACGAAAGGTTAACCACGCCGCCCGGTAATAGTCGCCCGGTGTGCTTGCGCCCTGGCCGCGAATCGGAGGCGGGGCACAAGAGCTCCCACAGCGTCATGGCCGGGTCCCGGCCATCCACGTCTGACCATACGGCACGAAGAACGGGGGTGCTTGGGACAAGCCCGGGCATGACGACCATCTCGGTTGATAAGCGATTGCCTCCTCTCGGAGACAGCCGCCTCAGTTCGCCGCCATGAAAATGGAGAGGCCGAAGCCGGTGAGATGGTGCAGCGCCTGATCGATACCGATCAAGGTCCAGAACCAGGGATGCGCCAGGTCGACCCCGAAATTGGCCGAGACGAACCCTTTGGCGCGATCGATCGTGATGTGGATCAAGAAGTCGATCAGCGCCACGAACCAGAATTTCGGCGCCACAATCAGGATCAGCGGCAGCGCAACCGCGAGGTGAACGAGGCAGTGCACCAGCAACGGCAGGGCCCAGCCGTGCTTCTGGTCCTTGCCGTGCGCCATCCAGGCGGTCTGGAGCACGAAATCGGCGATGATGTGCTTGAAGGTGAGCAGCAACATCCAGCCAACGAGCGCTTCGACCGGAACCGCCGATGACATGGATGAAAACGACAAGCTGACGCCCTCATTGACGTGACAAGAAGAATTGGAGCGTTCAGCGCAACTTCTTCTTGGACCAGTTCCAGGACCGGTCAAATCGCCGGGACGCGCGATTTATGACATCTCCGGCGGCGGAATGCAGCCGGGGGGAACCGAAAAATCGTCAACTGTGGCTAACCGGTGATAGGATAACCAATTGCCGCGGCCGCATCGCGTAAGGTTACCTCCGGCTCGGAATCTGCATTCCGCGACCTTCGCGCTATCATTGTTGATAGAGAATTTCGTTCTTTTTTCAGGCGTTTACGAATGACAGGGCGCTCAGCGCGATCCCGTCCGCGAGCCCAGGGCGAATTTCCGGAACCGTCGCGATCTGCAACCGTTGGTTCCCAGTTACAACCGGGGACCGCAGCATGCGTGCACTCCTCATCCTCCTCCTTCTGGGAATGCTGGCGGCGGCCGGCTACTTCGCCTATTCCGCAATGGCGGTCGCAGGTGAGCCGATCCCGACGGAAGGCTATGTGGCGCTGGCACTGGGCGCGGGGTTTTCCATCATTGTCGGCGTCGGACTGATGGTGTTGCTGTTCTTCAGCAGCCGCCGCGGCTACGACGAGCCGCCACATTTCAGATAGGGCACTCTGCCGGCGACGGCGGCACGGACTGGAGAAGCGGCGCAGCCGCGCCGATCAAGTCTGCCCCTCGTTGACGGCCCCTGCCCGGCCGGGCACTTTGGCACCGACGTCCCGGCCGGGACCTCGCAGCCTTGTCCCGATACCCTATAGCCTTCCCCCATGTCCAAGCCGCTGATCTCCGCTCTGGCCCAGTTTGCGGCCGCCACGGCTGGTCGCAACATGACCAAGGCGGCCTATGTCGCCATCGGTGTCGGCGTACTCGGCATGGCGGTGCTGACGATCGACCCGGCCTATGAGGCGGCGCACCGCTGGGTCAATGCCCTGCTGTGGGCGTGCCTCGTCTATTTCGTGTTCGAATGGCTGGTCCGGTTGCGCCACATGGCGCGGCAGGAGCGGCTTTCGTTCTACATATTCTCCGGTGCCGGGCTGGTCGACGCGGTCGGGGCCTTGGCGGTGCCGGTCGCGCTGGTTCTCGGCGTCGAGCCCAGGACGGCCTGGCTGCTCAGCGTGCTCTGGGTGCTGAAGGTGGTTCCGGGCATTCCGGGCCTGCGGCAGCTTCGCCGCGTGCTGGTGCTCGAATCGGGTCCGCTGATCAGCGTGCTCGTGATTTTCCTGATGGTGGTCTTCCTCGCCTCCGTCGCCGAATATTTCCTGGAGCGGGACGTGCAGCCGCAGACGTTCGGCAGCGTCCCTGCCGCGCTGTGGTGGGCCGTCGTAACATTAACGACCACGGGCTACGGCGACGTCGTGCCGGTCACTCCGCTCGGCCGCATGGTGGCAGCCGTGGTGATGATCTCCGGGCTCGGCGTGTTCGGCCTCTGGACCGGTATCCTGGCGACCGGATTTGCCGCCGAGACGCGGCGGGACAACTTCCTCAAGACCTGGGAGGCCGTCAGCAAGGTGCCGTTCTTCGCGGCCCTCGGGCCCGCTGCGATTGCCGACGTCACCCACGTGCTGCGGACCATGGAGCTGCCGGCGCGCACCACGATCATCCGCAAGGGCGCGCAGGGCGATTGCATGTATTTCATCGCCGCCGGCGAGGTCGAGGTCGACCTGCCCGGCAAGAAGGTGCAGCTCGGCGAAGGCGCCTTCTTCGGCGAGATGGCGCTGCTCGGCAACAACAAGCGCGGCGCCAACGTCTCGACCACGAAGGTGTCGCGGCTCCTGGTGCTCGATCTCGTCGACTTCCGCATGCTGATGGCACGGCACCCGGAGCTCGCCGAGACCATCGATGCGGAAGCAAAACGCCGCGCGCTCGAAAACAGGTAAATGGAGACAAGAATGTCGGACATCACCGACGCAGCCACTGGGCCCGTGCTCGAAATCGCGGCAGCACGCGCCACCATCCGTCTCAACCGGCCAAAACATCTCAACCGGCTCCAGGCGGAGGACCTCGACGAGCTGACAAAACTGTTCGATCGGGTCGAGGTCGATCCTGATATCCGGGTACTGGTGCTGACCGGCACCGGACGGGCCTTCTCCGCCGGTTATGACCTCAACTCGGTCGCCGAGCGTGCCGTCAGCGCCAGCGAGCAGCAGAGCGCGGGCTCTGCCTTCGAGGTGGTCGTCAACCGGCTGGAGGATCTCGGCGTGCCGACGATCTGCCGGCTTAACGGCGGCGTCTATGGCGGCTCGACCGACCTCGCGCTCGCCTGCGATTTCCGCATCGGAGTCGACACCGCCGAGATGTTCATGCCGGCGGCGCGGCTCGGGCTGCACTATTACAGGAGCGGCATCAAGCGCTACGTCAGCCGGCTCGGCGTCGACAATGCGAAAAGGCTGTTCCTGACCGCGCAGAGGATCAGCGCGCCGGAGATGCTGCGCATCGGCTATCTCACCGCCATGGTGCCGGTGGAATTCCTGGACGAGGAAGTCGACAAGCTTGCCACGATGCTCGCCGGCAACGCGCCGCAGGCGATGCGTGGCATGAAGCGCGCGATCAACGAATTCGCCCGCGGCGAGCTTGATGATCGCGCCGTCGACCAGCGCCACCGCGACAGCATGCGCGGCGACGAGATCAAGGAAGGCATCAGGGCATTTGCTGAGAGGCGGCCGCCGAGGTTTTGAGACGCCCCTTGCTGTCGTCCCGGACAAGCGCGCGCAGATCCAGGGCGACAGCCGAAGTTGAGGCTCGTGGGTCCTGCTCAGACGCCAGCCGCCTTGACATGTTGCGCCGCCATCTCGTCATCCGCCGCGGTGATGCGCTGGAACGCAGGCCGCATAGTCATGCGGTCGGCATAGCGGACAAAGACATCCTTCTTCGGCACGATGCCGAACATCATGGTCCAGCTCAACGCCACGCCCCACAGCACATCGGCAGCCGTCATACGCTCGCCGAGCAGATACGGCCCCTTCGACAGCTGCGCTTCGAGTGCACCGAGCATGGTGCCGTAGTCGGCATAGGGAGACTGCGTGATTGGCGCCGGCTCGCGCTGCATGAACTTGTCGATCAGCGCCGGCTCGAACGACGAGCCGTAATAGGCGATCCAGCGCAGATACGGGCCGCGCAAGCAATCGTTCAGCGCGGGCGTCAGACCTGCCTGCGGGAAGAGATCGGCGAGATAGATGGTGATCGCGACCTGCTCGGTCACCAGGGCATCGCCGTGGCGGATCGCCGGGACCTTGCCAAGCGGATTGATGGCGAGATAGGCCGATTTCCGCTGCTCGCCGGCCTTCATGTTGAGCACATGGAGATCGTAAGGCGCCCCCAGCTCCTCCAGCAGCACCCGCGTGCCGGTGGCGCGGCTTTGCGGCGAATAGTACAGCGTGATGCGGTTCGGATCGGTCATGGCAGGTCTGGTCATCGAAAGTCTCCTGGGGCGCCGACTGGCACGTCCCCATCTCTACTTGATCTCTACTTGGCCATACCTGACATCCTGTGTCAGGTATGGTTTAAGCAATCATGCGCGCGAGCCGGATGCTGTCGATCCTCACCACTCTCCAGGCCAGGGGGCAGGTCACCGCGCCCGAGCTCGCGGAGGCTTGCGAAGTATCGGTGCGCACGATCTATCGCGACATCGACGCGCTCGCCGCGTCCGGCGTTCCCGTTTACGCCGACCGCGGCGCAGAGGGCGGCTATCGCCTGCTCGACGGCTATCGCGTGCGGCTGAACGGTCTGTCGCAGAGCGAGGCCGAGACGCTATTTCTGGCGGGTTTGCCGGGCCCGGCGGCGGCGCTCGGGCTCGATGCGGCGATGATCGCCGCGCAGAACAAGCTGATGGCTGCGCTGCCCGTCCACCTGCGCCAGGATGCCAGCCGGATGCAGGAACGTTTTCATCTGGACGCACCGGGCTGGTTCAGCGAGGCGGAAGAGCCGGAGCATCTGCGCACGATTGCCGGCGCGCTGCTGCGCGGAACGCTGATCAAGATCCGCTACCAGAGCTGGCGCGCTGAGAAGCAGCGTCGCCTCGCGCCGCTCGGCCTCGTGCTGAAGGGCGGGAATTGGTATCTCGCAGGCCAGGTCGACGCCAGCGTGCGCACCTATCGCGTCGCGCGCGTGCTGGACTGCACGGTGCTCGACGACGCCTTCGATCGCCCCGCTGATTTCGATCTCGCCGCCTATTGGCAGGCCGCGACGCTTCGCCTCGAGGCCGAGATGCATCCCAATGTCGCGACCGTCCGGCTGTCGCCGTTCGGCGTCAAGCTGCTTGACGCGCTGAGCCAGCCCTACGTCAAGGCGCGCACGCAGCTTGAAGAGACCACTGATGCAGACGGTTGGCGCATCGCGCGCGTGCCGACCGGCAAGATGTCGTGGCACGCCGCGGCCGAATTATTGCGGCTCGGCCCCGAGGTCGAAGTGCTGGAGCCCGCCGATCTCCGCGACAAGATGATGGAGCTGACGCAGGCAATGGCCGCGCGCTATGGCGCGGCGCGGAAAGCATGACGCCAGCACATTTCGCCGCAGGCCACGAAACAGTCCTGAAACACGATTCTCCTCATCCCGTATGAACGCATTCGCGGGTCGGCTCGACCGAGATGCAGGGACACAACAACGGCCCTAGCGCCACACTGGAGAATGAAAATGTTTCGTAAACTTGCACTTGGTCTGATCGCCGCCGGCTCGCTCGGCGTTGCCGCTCTCGCGCCCACCGCCGCTTCGGCTCACGGTTTCCATCACTGGGGTCATGGCTGGGCCCCGGGTTGGGGCTATGGCGGCATCTACGTCAACACCGGCGTCAGCAACTGCTACCAGGAGCGCCTCGTCCAGACCCGCCACGGCCTGCGCGTACGCGTCGTCAACATCTGCGCCTACTGAATCTACTGATATCCCGCCGTCGACAAAGCTCCGGTCGCGCCACGACCGGAGCTTTTGCGTTGAGCTAATCGGTCTGCCGCTGCCGGCGAAACCAGACCCAGGTCTCGCGCGTCGTTCTGAGGTAGCCGCGGCCGCGATGGATGATCTCGCCGTCGACGATCTCGTTCAGCTTCGGCAGCGCATGGAAGGGGATCGAGGGATAAGCATGGTGCTCGACATGGTAGGGCATGTTCCACGCGAACCATCTGACGACAGCAGCGGTGTAGGTGGTGCGGGTGTTCTGGAAAGCGCTGCGGGTGCGCTCGCAGCCGGTATGCTCGGCATAGAGATAGGGCCGCAGGAAGAATTGCCCGATGACAAGCGGGACGATCCAGACCCAAAGCAGCAACGCCGACGAGCACCATAGCGAGAGCGCGAGCAGCAGAACATAGAGCGCGACATAGGCACGCGCCTCGCTCACGATGACGGCACGCTTGCTCTCGGGAATCCAGGGCACGATGACCTTGCCGGTGACCGCATGGCCGAGCATCAGCCGGAGGCGGCCGGCGACCTGGACCAGCCCGCTATAGGCGATCGCGAGCTGCGTGTCGGATGTCGGTTTCACGCCAACGATCAGCTCGGGATCCTTGTCCGGATCCTGGGTGTAGCGATGATGGTCCCAGTGAAACAGGCAATAATATTCGTAAGGCAATCCGATGATGAAGGCTGAGAGATAGCCCACAGTGAAATTGAGACCACGGCTCCTGAACGCTGTCTTGTGTGCGGTCTCGTGCACCGCCATGAACAGGAAGGCGACGAAATAGCCCTGCACCGCCATCAGCGGCAGTCCCCAGAGGACGCCATGCTGCGAAACGACCATCCAGATCAGCGCTCCCACCAGCACGATCACGCCATAATGGACAAGGCTCTGCGCCGCGCCTCTGAGATTGGAGCGAACCGACAGTTCGCGCAGCATGGCCGACGTCAGCGGCTTCAAACGGCGCTCGGGCTCGGAAACGGTTGCGTCAGTCATGACCTGAGGCCTGTCTACATGGCGAGTAGCGCCGCGATCTCGGCCTTGATGAAGGCCTGGTCGCGCGGATTGTTGACGGGGTTGCCGGCGCGATGGCCATGCAGCGACGGGATCGGATGCAGCACTGCCGATCTCGCGTTGACCAGCCGGCCGAGCTCGTCTTCGTTGTCGCGGACGTCGAAATAGCGATCGGTCGCACCCGGCATCAGCAGCATGTGGGCCGTGATCGCCGCCAAAGCGCGATCGAAATCGTCTGCGAACGTTGCGCAGCGGCTGATGTCGCCATTTTGCCAAATCCCGATCTGCGCCAGCAGATCATTGGCGTCGCGCCGGGCGAACGCCGCGTCCCAGGCTCGGGTGAGATAATCCTCCAGCGAGGTGAAGCCGGCCTCGCGCCAAAGCTCGTCCCGATAGAAGCCGTGCGACATCGCCCAGCCGGCATAGACGCGCCCCATGGCGCGATAGCCGGCGACGGGCTTCTCGGCGAAGCGGCCGTCGCGGAAGGCGGGATCGGCGGTGAGCGCGGCCTTCACGCTTTCCAGGAAGACATAATTGTAGAGCGCGCAACGCGCACTGCCGCAGACCACGGCCGCCCGCGCGACCATGTCGGGATGCAGCGCCGCCCAGTGGTACGCCTGCATGCCGCCCATCGACCAGCCATAAACGAGGGCAAGCCTTGCGATCCCGAAGCGCTCGATGAGCAGCCGGTGCTGGACCGCAATCGCATCGTGATAGGTCACCTCGGGGAACGGCGCTGCGGTATTCGACGGCGAGGACGACAGGCCGTTGCCGAGCAGATTCGGGATGATGATGAAGTAGCGCGTGGGATCGAGCACGCTGTCGGGCCCGATCAACCATTCGGTGTCGGTGTGCTGTGCGCTGAACGAGGTCGGATAGAGGATGACGTTGTCCCTGGCCGGGCTCGGCGCGCCGTAGGTCTTGTAGGCAAGCTTCAGTGAGGGGAACACGGCCCCGGACTGGAGCGTGACGTCACCGGCCTCGAAGATCTCGTAATCCCGCAGCGCCGTCATGCGTCCAACTCGCGCTCACGCGGCCGCAGAGTGCCGCAGCTTCCACGATGCATCGATCATGCCGGACCGCATCCGGGTCATTGCAGCAGACCTATAACTGTACTTATAGTACAGTTATTTGAGGCCAGCAAGATAAATCCGGTTCAGGCGATGGCCGCCAGATAACGCGCGACCGACGCCGCGAAGGCGGTCTTGGCGCCCGCGGCGATGTTGCGTCCCCACCACGCGCCATAGATCCGATCGAAGGCGAGCGGTTCGACGGCTGCCGCGATCCGCCGCACCGCGGCTGCGTTGAGCGGCGTGTAGTTGGGGTAGGAGTACATGAAGCTGACGAAGCGCCGGTCCATCGTCACCTGTGCGATGTCGCCGGTGAGCAGCGCGCCCCTACCGTCCGCACTGCAGGCAGAGTGCAGCATGGTGGCGCCGGCGAAATGACCGCCGGTGCGCAACAGCAGCACGTCGTCGGAGATGCGGAGACTGTCGCCGGTCCAGTGCACGATCGAGGGATGCGGTCGCGTGACGAAAGCGCGATCGTCGGCATGCAGATAGACCGGCACGCCGCCAAACGTCTCGCTCCAGTCGGCGACTGCGCCGTAGTAGTGCGGATGCGAGATCGCGATCGCCTTCAGTCCGCCGAGCGCCGCGACGTATTGGATGGCCTCGTCGGTCGCGAGTGGAATGCAATCCCACATCACGCAGCCGTCGCCCTGAGGCACCAGCAGCGCGCGCTGCCCGATGGCGAAGCTCGGCTCAAGGCCGATGCCGGTGAGCCCGAGATCGTCGCGCCCCACCACTCGGTGCCCCCGCGCGAGCTCCTCGCGCGTGAGGAAGGTCTGGCCTTTCCAGTTCACGAACTGCCGCTCGTCCTCGCAAATCAGGCAGGAGCGGGGCGGGTTTCCGCCGTTCGGAAATTGCGCGCCACAGGTCTCGCAGGTCCAGAGAGGCATGAGTAGAGCTCCGTGATGGGAACGCAGGATGACATTGCGAACGAGCTTTCAGCAAGGTTGATGAGCAGCAGGGGTAACTGGAACCAACGTGGCGAGGGCCCGTTACGTTCGGATCAACGCCAGAACGATTGGCCAAGAGGGTCACGACACACGAACAGTATGCTTGGGTATCGATGACATCGCGGCCTCCCTCCCCGTCCCGCATCTGGCCTCTGTTTGCGCTCAACTTCTTCATGGCCGACATGCAGTCGGGCATCGGGCCGTTCGTCGGCGTCTTCCTCCAGGAGCGCGGCTGGGCGACCGGACTGATCGGCACCGCGATGACGATCGGCAATGTCGCGGGTATGCTGATCACGACGCCGATCGGCGGCTTCATCGATTCCAGCCGCAACAAGCGGCTATGGGTCGTCATTCCCGGCATCTGCGTGGTGCTGGCGTCCGCGATCATCCTGATCTCGCAAAATTTCTGGGCCGTCACCTTTTCACAGATCGCCCAATCGCTGGCGAGCGCCGCTATCGTGCCGGCGGTGACCGGCATCACGCTCGGCATCGCCAAGCAGAAGGGCTTCAACGCACTGAACGGCCGCAATCAGGCCTTCAACCACGCCGGCAACATGGTCGGCGCGGCATTGTCGGGCTATCTCGGCTACAAATACGGCTACGTCGCCGTGTTTCTCCTCGCTGCAGCTTTCGGCGCCATCGCAATCGCCTGCGTGTTGATGATTCCGGCGAAATCGATCGATGATCGCATCGCACGCGGCAGCAGGGAGGACGACAGCAAGGCCCCTCCAGAGGGCATGTCCGTCCTCCTCAGGCACAAGCCGCTTCTGGTCCTGGCGCTGGCTCTGGCCCTGTTCCATCTCGGCAATGCGGCAATCGTGCCGCTCTACGGGCTTGCGGCGGTGGCCGAAAGCCAAGCCAACGGCCCGAGCTTCGTCGCGACCACCGTGGTGATCGCACAAGGCGTGATGATCGTGACGTCGCTGATCGCGATGAAGGCCGCGAGCAAGCGCAATTACTGGCCGGTGATCCTGGTATCCTTCATATTCCTACCCGTCCGCGGTGTGCTCGCCTTCTTCGTCGCGGGATGGTGGGGCGTTGTACCGATGCAGGTGCTCGACGGCATCGGCACCGGGCTCCAGACGGTTGCCGTTCCCGGCATGGTCACACGATCGCTTAACGGCACCGGCCGCATCAATCTCGGCCAGGGCGCCGTGATCACGGTGCAGGGCGTCGGCGGCAGCCTGAGTCCCGCGCTCGGCGGCTGGATCGCCCAATGGATCGGCTACGGACCGACCTTCCTGCTGCTCGGCGGCTTTGGGCTCGCCTCAATGGCGCTGTGGTTCGCGTTTGCGGCGGCGGTGAAGAAGTATTGAGGCGCGATCTCTTCTCTCTCCTTTTCGTGGATGCTGACTTGCTTCAATCCGGTGTAAAGACCCTCAAAAACTCCCCTCCCCCGGATTGCAGCTTTGATGCAATCCGGGAGAGAGGCGAAGAGCCTCACGTTCCAAAACTCTTCTGCACCGCGTTGTCCAGCGTCTCGCCACCGACGAAGCGCTGGCGCAGCTCGCGCTTGAGCAGCTTGCCGCTCGGATTCTTCGGCAGGCTATCCACGAAGATGACGCGCTTGGGCACCTTGAAATGCGCCATCTGGCCGGCGCAGTGCTTGATCACGGCCTCCTCGTCCAGCTTTTCACCGCTCTTGACGACGACGATGGCGGTGACCGCCTCGATCCAACGCGGATCGGGCAGGCCGACGACGGCGACCTCGGAGACGGCGGCGATGCGGTAGATCATCTCCTCGACCTCGCGGCTGGCGACGTTCTCGCCGCCGGTCTTGATCATGTCCTTGACACGATCGACCACGGTGATGTGGCCCTCTTCGTCGACGGTGGCGAGATCGCCAGAGTGGAACCAGCCGCCCGAGAACGCGGCTGCGGTCTTCACCGGATCGTTGTAGTAGCCGGAGAGCAGATGCGGCGAGCGGTGCACGATCTCGCCGACCTCACCCACCTTCACGTCCTCCATCGAGGTGTTGACCACGCGCGTTTCGACATTGAGCACGGGCTTGCCCGCCGAGCCCGCCTTGCGCAACTGGTCCTCCGGCCGCAGCACGGTCGCGAGCGGCGCGATCTCGGTCTGGCCGTAGAAATTCCAGAACCTGACGTTGGGCAGGCGGCGCTGAAGCTCGAGCAGCACCTCCACCGGCATGATAGAGGCGCCGTAATAACCCTTCTGCAGGGTCGACAGATCGGTCTTGTCGAAGTTCGGCGAGCGCAGCATCGCGATCCAGATCGTCGGCGGCGCGAAGAATGAGGTGATCTTGTGCGCCTGGATCAGCGCCAGGATATTGTCGGCGGTGGGTTTGCCCGTGATGACGCCGGAGGCGCCGAGATAGATTTGCGGCCCCAGGAATACGTCGAGCTGGGCGCAGTGATAGAGCGGCAGCGCATGCAGGAACTTGTCCTCCACGCTCATGCCACCGTCGATGATGCAGCTGACATACTGCCACATCACGGCTTCATGGGTCAGCATCGCGCCCTTGGGCAGCGATTCCGTGCCGCTGGTGTAAACGATCTGGGCGAGATCGCGGCTGTCGACCAGCGCCTCCAGGAACGAGCCGTCGGAATCGAGCAGATCGTCGAAGGTGGTGAGGCCCGCCGGCGCCGACGCGGGATCCTCGCCCGGCAGCCAGATCATCTTCTCGACCGCGCAATCCTTGGCGCTAGCGGCGCGCGCGGCCGCGACGAAATCGGGGCCGGTCGCAAGCAGTTTAGCCCCGGAACTCTTCAGGATGAAATTGACCTCGTCCGGATTGAGCATGAAGTTGATCGGCACCAGCACCGCGCCGATCCGCGCCACCGCAAAACGCAGCGCGGCGAAAGCGTGCGAATTGCGCGAGAGCACCGCCAGGCGGTCGCCCTTCCTGACACCCAGGCCGAGCAGACCGCGGCCGAGTCGGTTGCAGATCGCGTCCATCTCGGCAAAGGTCCAGCCCACATCGCCGCAGGAGATGGCGAGCCGGTTCGGCTCGCGACCGGCGGAGCGGCGCAAGAGATCGCCGATCGAATGCTCGCGCGCTTTCGCGATGGTGGCCTGAAGATCGCTCGACATTTCCATTCCCCTGGACTGCAATCCACGCAAATGTCGAGGTTGACGCCCGTCAGGCGGCGGCATTTGCGCGCTTTTTTGAGAATAACAAAGCGTAGTCGGCACGACCGGCTGCGTCAAATTGGAGGCGGCCGGGCGTGCCGCCATGTCTCGAAGCCTCATCATTCTACGCGCGACGTGGTGGCGGCCTCGACCGGCGCCCTTCAAAATGTCGAAAACAACCCCATGCACAGTAGAGACGGTTTCTCAAGTGCTTGCTTGACCTGTGAAATTCAAATGATCCGTCGGGCGGGAGAATCGGCGCAACGGTACGATCGCACGCCAGCCAAGAGCAGAGGTCAGGAGAGCTCGCCGTCTCGGGCGAGCATCCCGGCCAGCATCGTCTCGGCCTTGCTCTGGAGCGGCAGCGCGCCGCTTTCTGAGGCGATCGCGATTGCCGCGCCAAGCGCGGCGAGGATGGCGGCCTTGTTTTCCGAGCTGGACGCCGGTGTCACGACGGCTTCGCCGAACAAGGCCTCGGCCTCGAGGCCCGAAAACCCCTGCTGGCGAGCGGTGTTGCGCGCCTCGCGCAGCATGTTCTGCGCCGTCTGGACGTCCCCGAGGCGGGAGATCGCGAGCGCAAGGTAGATCGAGCTGCGCAGCACGGCCGAGGTATAGCCGACCGCCTTCGCCTCCTCGTGCGCTTCGGTCAGCATGCCGCGCGCCCGGTCGAACAGCCCCTGCTCCAGATAGGCCATGCCGAGGTGGCAGGCGAGCACCGGCACGAACAGCCGGATGCCGTGCTTCTGCGCCAGCACGAACCCGTCTTCGAGAATAGCGGCGGCCGCCGCGGGATCGTTCTGACCAAGCTTCAGCCAGCCGCCGCTATAGGCGGCGGCGACGCGGTCGTAGGGACGGCCGGTCTCCTCGGCGATCGCGGCGGCCTGGTGCTGGAGCTGCTCGGCGGCGTCGAATTCGCCCATGACGGTGCTGTTGATGCTGTTCATCATGCAGCATAGCAACAACGCGGATTTCGGCGTGGAGCCGAAAGGAGCACTGGCCTCCGGCCCCGACAGCTGCATGCACGTCCGGACGAAAAACCGATCGGCGTCCCGATACCGTCCGGCAAGAAAATACACCTGGCCGAGACCGTATTGCGCAGCATTGAGCCAGCCCGGATTGCCCCATTCCTGCGCAAGGCGCACGACTTCCTCGCCGATCGCGACTGCCTCGATTGGCGTGCCGTAGAAATTTTGTGCAGCCGCCATGACCGTCGTGGCGGCCACTTTCCGTCCGAGGTCGTTGATCGCATCGGCGCGACGCTCGGCTTCCTTGCCGAGGTTCAGCCATTCGGCAATCTGCCCGGACGCAATGAACGCCGCACGCGCTTCGATCCGAACATCCACGGCAGTCGCTTCCCTTGCGGGATTTGCCGGCGTCATGTCCAGCGATTTCATCGCGATCTCGAAATAGTCGGCCGCATCTGTGAATGCCGACCGCGCCAGGCACCTTCTCGCCGAAGCCCTCCCGTAACTGAACGATTTGTCCCAATCCTTCGCCCGCGTGGCGTGATAGCAGAGCTTGTCCGGGTCCTCGTCACCGCCTTCGCTGCCTTCCAGGGCCGCAAGAACGCGTGCGTGGATGTCTTCGCGGACCTTTTCGACCATTGAGTCGTAAGTGATCTGCCGGACCATCTCGTGCCGGAACTCCAGCGAATTCTCCAGTTCGCTATCGATCCTGACAAGCAGCTCGGCGCGATCGAGCGCTACGAGGCACCCTTGCAGGACATCCTCAGACTGAGCTGCGATCTTGCGCAGCATGGTCTCGTTCGATCTCGGCCCCAAAGTGGCGGCGATCTGCAGGACGGATCGTTCCTGTTTCGATAGCCGATCGAGACGCGCCGCAATAACGCCCTGGATGCTGGTAGGAATGCCGAGCTCGTCAATCGGTCGCACCAGCGCCAGATCGCCCCATTCGCCGCGCAGCGTGCCGCTGTCCTTCAATCCGCGGCAGACCTCCTCAATGAACAGGGGAACGTTGGCTGTATGAGAAATGATCCGGCTCTTCAAATCGGCGTTGGTCTCGGAGGAGCCGAGCATGTCCGCCAGCATGGCCAACCCCGAATCGTCGTCGAGAGGCCGCATCGCGACGATCTCTGCGTGACAGCGCGCGATCCAGACCGGCATCCCATTTGGCCGCGAGGTGAAGAGCAAAAGAAGACCGGCCGCTTGTAGCGACGCAATGGCGGCTACGACAACGTCGCTGGCCCGGTCGATCCAGTGCAAATCTTCGAGCAGAATCACCGTTCGCTGGCGACTGGCCAAGCCTCCGACGATCGCGCAGCTTGCATCGGAGATCGCTCGCCCACGGGCGTGAGGCTCCAGTTCTTCCCAGTGCGGATTCGATATCGGCAGGTCGAGCACCGCGTCGAGCGCGGCTCGCTGGACCGCCGACAGGTCATTCCGAATATCCCCCGGAGCGTCGGGGTCCTTCGCCGCCGCATCCATCGCCGACAGCAAGATCCGCTTGAGCGTGCTGAAAGGCGCTCCGTGAAGATTCGGGCTGGACTCGGCGTCGATCAATCGCCAACCGTCGGCCTTCAACTCCTGGGCAAACTCATGCGCGAGCCGCGACTTGCCAATACCCGCATCGCCCAGGAGCAGGACGGTCTGTCGGGTCGTCCTGGCGTTTCTGGCGGTGCGCTCCAGCAGAGCCCGTTCAGTCGTGCGATCGACGAAACGGGAGACGCTGCGAGCCCGCCTCACCCGCCAGCTCGAAAGGTCGCTTGCGCCCACGATCCGGTAAACCGGCACGGGTTGGCTGAAGCCGCGCAGCAGCTTGCCGCCCAGCGCCTCGAACCGGACATGCCCTTCGGCGAGCTTTTGACAAGCGTCCGAGGCGTAGATCTGGTTCGCCTCGGCGGCCGCCTCCAGACGCGCAGCCAGATGCTGGGCGGCGCCGCCGATCTCGTAGACCTTGGAGAACTCGCTGGCGACCATATAGGCAACGACATGACCGGAATGGAGGCCAACCCGCACCTGAAGTCGGGGGTCACCCAGGCCTGCGACGCGCCGGACCAACTCGATCGCCGCATGGCAGGCCATGGGCGCATGGTTGTCGTCCGCGATCGGGGCACCGAACACCGCGGCAAGTCCATCGCCCAGCTCCTTGCTGACGATACCGCCAAACTGGCGAACCGCTCCTCTCATGGCCGCCAAGGCCGGCTCCAGGCGCGAGACCGCCTCCTCCGGATCCAGCTCTGCAACGAGTCCGGTGGAATCGATCACGTCGGCCCGGAGAATTGTGACAAACCGCCGTTCGCTGTCAGGGTCGGAGCGGCGCACGCTTGCACCGCAATTTGGGCACCGGCTGTCGCCTGGGTCGATCGTCGACTGACACGCCGCGCAAAGCATTCCCGTGCTCTCAAGACTTTGCAGCGGCATCCTCGGTCGCCCTCTGCAAGCGATGGCAATAAGATCGCTTAAGGAAACCTGCTTAGCAACGGGGCATGCAATTCATCTTGGACATAGCGTCCCCGAACCAGTTGCTGATCTGGACGCTTCACAGTCCCAGGTGGTAGCTTTCCAAAGGTTGCGCGAAAAAGAGGCTGCGAATGACGGGCTGCCAAGCTCGTGTTCAAGCCGTCGCTAAGCTGCATACTTCCGGGGGAAGCCAAGCACTCACGAGGGGCAAAATACATGGGCATGATAGTCTATACGGGTAAGCCATTTAAAGACCTGATGAACAGCAATTACTATCCGCTGGCGAACATGAAGAAGAGCGTGGCCAAGCTCAAGGCCTCGGACGACATCGATCTACCGACCTTGGAGTACGGCCAGTACCACCTGATCTTGAACCCGCCGTCGAAATGGCCGCAAGGCAGCGCGAAGTACTGGCACAAGGAGAAGGGCCGGGCCCGCGTCGACCTCAGTACGCAACCTAACACGGTCCCCCTGTCCAGGGACGAACCCGGCGTCATTCCTCTGACACGGTGCGACCTGCTCGATGCCTGCGTTCGGAAGTGCTTCAACTCCGAACCGCCGATCCCGATGAAAACCAACATCATCAGCCACGCGGCCAGCGACGCCTATGCCCATCGGCACGAGATCCGGTTGAAGTGGGAATACAAGAAGGGCTCGGACAAGCCGACGCTGCTCTATCTGACGATGGTCTGTCCGTATAAGCCGGTCAAGTCGTAACCTCCGGTCGAGCCTATGCCTTAAACAGGTGCCCTCCCGCGCAAGCGGATCAGTCAGTACCCTTGTAACCGGATTGCTTCCGACACTTGTCACGAACGGCCAGAGCCGCCTTACGGGGAATGTTGAGACGCACCGAGCCATCGGGATTGCGAACGGCGCCGTGGGCGACCATGCAGTCCCGCGTGGCTTGAAGGGCATCCTTGGCTGACGCCGGAACGGTGAAAATGGCCGGAGCAGCAAGCAGTGCTGCTACGGCTGAAACGACAACCTTCGGTCCCCTCACGTTGTTCTCCTTACATGCTGAACAATGGCAACGGCAGATGCCGACCTTACCGACCTATGGTGGAACTAGTATTAATAGTGTGGGCGTTTCGCCGTGCGACGCTACCAGGCATGCACCAAGGGCCATTACGAGCACGAAGAGCAGAGCCGACGATGCCAATGCCAACGACGGCGCCAGACCAATGCTGAGCAGCATGAAAATCTCCTGAGGGCTAACTCCCTTAAAGCGCCACTACAACGACATTGATGCGCAAGATTTCTGATTTACGCGTTTGCGTTCTGCGCGCAGGATATTGAGGCAAGAAAGAGAGAGAGGTCTCAACTATTGGAGCGGCCAAACCCACGCAAAGACTCACAAATTGCGCTGACAACAATTGCAGTGTCAGTGAGCGCTCCACTCGTAGCGGACAAGGGATCACCGCTCGCCAGGCCGATTTGTTCGGCAGTTCGCACAGATGCGCCTGCTTGCCTGCGCGCAACGCCGCTGTCCGCGAGCGGCACAAAACATCTCAACGACTAACCCAAAACAAAAATGGCCCGCTTTACGCGGGCCATTTTCGTATCGGATCCGGTGAAATCCGAATTTGGTTGCGGGGATAGGATTTGAACCTATGACCTTCAGGTTATGAGCCTGACGAGCTACCGGGCTGCTCCACCCCGCGTTAAACAATTGCGCGCCTTCAGTTAAATCCCGGGGACGGTCGGTTGAGGCCGGCGCTGTTCGCGTGGCTTGGCTCGTCCGTCCCAAAGGCTTCCTTGGAAGGCAACCCGGGGCAAAGCCCGTCGGGTGCGGGGCGTATGTATCAAGGCGGGCTGCCTTTGGAAAGGGCTGCGGGAACGTTTTTTTCGACTTTATGACAGCCGGATGGACCGATTTCCCCTGCGTTCCCCGTGCTCTTGCCAGAAGTTCCACAAAGGGCCAGCGTGCGGCAACAAGATTAGGGCTGAAACGCGCCCTTGAGGAGGAACGCCCGTGGACGAATCCCTGGCGAGCGCCCCGCCGCGGGCGCTGGAGGAGGCCTTCCACGCCATGGTCGCGCGGTCGCGGGACGAGGCGGCGGCCGGCCTTGCCGAGCGGCTGGACCGGCTGGCGCGGCTGCGCAGCCTCGTCGCCTACAACGAGGAGCGCTTCCGGCAGGCGATCTCGGCCGATTTCGGCCACCGCTCGGCGGTCGAGACCACCATCGCCGAGACGATGCTGCTGTTCTCCGAGCTCCGGCATGCCACAAAGCATCTGAAGAGCTGGATGGCGCCGCAGCGGGTCGCCACCGCACTTCAGTTCCTGCCCGCGCACAACCGGCTGATGCCGCAGCCGCTCGGCGTCGTCGGCATCATCGCGCCCTGGAATTATCCGCTCCAGCTCACGCTCGCGCCCGCGATCGGGGCGCTCGCCGCCGGCAATCGCGTCCTCATCAAGCCGAGCGAGCTCACGCCGCACTTCGCAGGCCTGCTGAAGGAGAGGGTCGCCGCGAGCTTCGATGCCACGGAGCTCCTCGTGACCGGCGTCGAGGACGAGGTCGCAAAAGCCTTTGCGAACCTGCCGTTCGATCACCTCGTGTTCACCGGCTCGACCAGGGTCGGGCGGCTGGTCGCGGAGGCCGCGGGGCGTAACCTGACGCCTGTCACGCTCGAGCTCGGCGGCAAGTCCCCCGCGATCATCGACGCCTCGGCCGATCTCGAAGAGGCAGCCGAGCGCATCGCCTACGGCAAGCTGCTCAATGCCGGACAGACCTGCATCGCGCCGGACTACGTGCTGGTGCCGGAGCACGCGTTGCAGGCCTTCGCCGAAAAAGTGCGCGCCCAGATGCGGCGCATGTTCGGCACCGATCCCGCCAACAAGGACTACACGTCGATCATCTCGGACCGGCATTATGCGCGGCTCGAAGGCCTCGTCGCGGATGCGGCGCAGCGCGGCGCAAAGATCCTGCAGCCGGCGAAGGCGGACGATCCGAACTGGAAGGCGCGCCGCAAATTCCCGCCGACACTGATCGTCGGTGCGACCGAAGCGATGGCGGCAATGCAGGTGGAGATCTTCGGGCCGGTGCTGCCGCTGCTCGGCACTCGCGATCCAGCCGAGGCCATCGCCTTCGTCAACCGTCGCGACCGGCCGCTTGCGCTGTACTGGTTCGGCAAGGACATAACCGCGCGAGACGAGGTGCTGGCGCGCACGATCTCCGGCGGCGTCACCGTCAACGACTGCCTGTTTCATTTCACGCAAATCAACCAGCCGATGGGCGGCGTCGGCGCATCCGGCACCGGCGCCTATCACGGCGAATGGGGCTTTCGCACGTTCAGCAAGCTGAAACCGGTGTTCTTTCGCTCCAGGTTCAACCGCCTCGCCGATCTCTACCCGCCCTATGGCGGCAAGATCGCGCGGCTGGAGAAGCTGATGCGGTTCATGTCGTAGGGATCGTCATTCCGGGGCGAGTCGCAGCATCGAACTATGGTGCGCAATTGCGCACCTGAGAATCCATTTCGCAGCACGTAATGCGGATCAATAGATTCCGGGCTCGCGCTATGCGCGCCCCGGAGCAATGACGATGTGGATGGAAACACGGTTCGTATGCCAATCACCTCGACTCGCGGAGATTCCCCTCCCCGGAATTGGCGCTGGCAAATTTCGACCTCTCCCCGCAAGCGGCAGGTCTATCGCATATGAAGAAAACGGTGTCTGGAAGATTGCCTGCGGCCATCCTTCGAGACGCCCGCCTACGGCGGGCCCTCAGGATGAGGTCGTGTTTTGCGGCTAGATATTAAACCCTCATGGTGAGGAGCCCGCCAAAGCGGGCGTCTCGAACCATGCAGGCCGAGCTCGTTCGGCAGCATCTCGTTGTCACATGCGATAGCTCTGCCGCAAGCGGGGAGGGGCGAAGTGGAGCTCAACTCAACAAGAACCCACCATCCACCGTCACCACGCTCCCCGTCATGTATCGCGACGCATTCGACGCAGCAAGAAGATCGCGCCGGTCACGAGGATGGTTTCTTTACTGACGTCGAATAGGTCTGACATCTGCACCCCTGGACTTTTGGAGCCATCAATACAGACGATTTTATCGATCTGAAACCGGAATGATCGGTCCGGCGTTCATTCGTTCCATCGAGGCAGGGTTTTGCTGATGAACAGTTTCGATCTCGCCGTCTATGCCGCGCTCGCGATCGCGATCGGCTTCGGCTTCAGGACCGGCCTGCTGCGCAGCGCCATGACCATCCTCGCCTATCTTCTCGCCGCGCCGATTGCGGTCGCACTGATGCCGCTGATTGCGCCGCAAATCGCCGGCAACCCGAATTCACCGCTGCTGCAGAACTGGATCTGGTTGTTCGGCATCTTCGTGACGGTCGGCATGCTGTTCGGGCATATCGGCCGCATCGCGCTGAACGACGCCATCGGCGAGGCCGGCCTCGGCGACCGGCTCGGCGGCGCTGCGCTCGGCGCCGTCAGGGTCGGGCTCGTCGCCACCACGCTGGTGCTGGTGTTCGACCAGATCGTGCCGGCCAACCGCCAGCCGCCGTTCCTCGCCGGCTCGCATCTGCGGCCGTTGTTCTCGATGGTCGGCCAGATGGGCTTCAAGTCGCTGCCGCCCGAGGCAGCCTCCGCGGTCGACCGTCTCAAGCAGGAACGGCGATCCGAAGCGCAATAAGATCGCGCTTTTGTCGATTCGGGACGCGCAAACCCGTTCCGCGTTTGTCGCGCGGGAAGGCCGCCACACACTCGTCGCCAACGCGCCCCTCGGGTCCGGATCATGCCCGTGCATTTGCATGGCCGCGCGGACGCGCCATGCATTTTGGTGCGAATCCGTCCCTTACCAGCGGCGCCACAGTTGGCTAGAGTGCGGCCGTCCAAAACCTGCCTGACATTTACGGGAGTGAAACAGTGGATCTTGGGATCAAAGGTCGCCGCGCCATCGTCTGCGCATCCAGCAAGGGCCTCGGTCGTGCCTGCGCCATCTCGCTGGCGGACGCCGGCGTTAACGTCACACTGACCGCGCGCGGCGCCGAGGCGCTGAAGAAGACGGCGGACGACATCCGCAAGGCCTATCCCGACGTGACGGTCACCGAGATCGTCGGCGATATCACGACGCCGGCCGGCCGCGAAGCCGTGCTGAAGGCCTGCCCGGAGCCCGACATCCTGATCAACAATGCCGGCGGCCCGCCGCCCGGCGATTTCCGCAACTGGACCCGCGACGACTGGATCAAGGCGATCGACGCCAACATGCTCACCCCGATCGAGCTGATCAAGGCGACCGTGGATGGCATGATGGCACGCAAGTTCGGCCGCATCGTCAACATCACCTCGGCCGCGGTGAAGGCGCCGATCGACATCCTCGGCCTGTCCAACGGCGCGCGCGCCGGCCTCACCGGCTTCATCGCCGGCCTGTCGCGCAAGACCGTGATCAACAACGTCACCATCAATGGCCTGCTGCCGGGCCCGTTCGAGACCGATCGTCTCACCGGCACTGCAAAGGCCGAGGCCGACAAGCGGGGCGTCTCGGCGGAGCAGATCCTGACCGAGCGCGCCAAGCTCAATCCCGCCGGCCGCTTCGGCCAACCCGACGAGTTCGGCTATGCCTGCGCTTTCCTGTGCGGCGCCAAGGCCGGCTTCATCACCGGGCAGAACCTTCTGCTCGATGGCGGCGCTTTCCCTGGGACGCTTTGACGGGTCCTCTTCCTCTCCCCGTCTTACGGGGAGAGGCCTCGAATAGTGTTCAGCGCTGCTTCGTTGCTTCGTCTTCGTCCCGCTCGCTCAGGTCTGAGGAATCGGCGGTGAGGCGCTCGTCGGTCCAATCGATGCCGAATTCGTCGAGACCGGTCGCGAGCAGGTCGCCCAGCATCGGATCGCCGAGCAGATAGTGCACCGTTTCGCGGCGCGGACTGCGATATTCGGCGCGCGCCTCCACCGCGCGCGCGCGCAGATCGTCCCAATCGTCGATCGTGCCGTCGCCTCGACCGAGCCAGGTCAACGCGACGAGATCAACCTGCTCGTCCTCGTTCAAGGCGATCAGGAAGCTTCCAAGCTCGTTGACGACGGGGTCGGAGCCGTCGTCCTCGAGGACGTCGACCGCATCGTCATCGCTCGGGTTCGAGCCGGAATCCGGATCGGAATCGCCCTCCTTGACGTCGAATTCACGCGCCTTCTCGATGATGAAGGCGACCTTCTCCGCGGAAATCGCAAGCTCTGGCATGGCTCCTCCTCCGGTTCCGGCGATAACGCCGCATCGCGTCAGATGATCCATTGCGCATCATAGCGGAAACGGCGCATCTTTCGGAATCAAGGCAACAACGTGGGAAGGCGCCGGATGCAGTGGAAGGTCGGCAAAGTCAAAATCACCAAGGTTGTGGAATTGGAGACGGTCGGATCGACCCGCTTCATCCTGCCGCTCGCGAGCAACGCAGAGATCCAGAAATTGCCCTGGCTGATGCCGCATTTCGCCACTGAAGAGGGTCGGCTGAAAATGTCGATCCACTCGCTTGTGGTGGAGACGCCATCGCAGCGCATCGTGGTCGACACCGGCCTTGGCAACGACAAGCAGGGCCGCACTGTTCCGACCTGGAACAACCGCACGACGCCGTTCCTGGCGACGATGACGGCGGCGGGCTTTCCGCCCGACAGCATCGACACGGTGCTTTGCACGCATCTTCATGTCGATCATGTCGGCTGGAATACCAAGCTGGTCGACGGCCAATGGGTGCCGACCTTTCCCAAGGCGCGCTACGTCTTCGGCAGGACCGAATACGAGCACTGGCGCGACCATTCGACCGAGCCGGACAAGCAGGCCGTGTTTGGCGATTCCGTCAAGCCGATCGTCGATGCCGGTAGGGCCGATCTGATCTCGGGCGACCACCGTCTCTGCGAGGAGATCAGCATGATTCCGACCCCGGGCCACAGTCCCGGTCATATGAGCATCCTCATCCGATCGGACGGCGAACAGGGCCTGCTCACGGGCGACGTCGCCCATCACCCCTGCCAGATGGCGCATCTCGACTGGTCCTCGACCGCAGATTCCGACCAGACGCAGTCTGCCGCGACGAGGGCTGCCCTGTTCGGCCGCTTCGCCGACACGCCGACGCTGGTGATCGGCGGCCATTTTTCGGCGGGGCATATCAGGCGGGATGGAGAGGCCTTCAGGTTTGTGGCGTTGCAACCGTAGGACCTCCGACCATCGCTCGAATCCAGAGGGCTGCAATGCGCCGGGCCATAGGCGGTTGAATTTCCCGCCGCCCTGTTCCATGAAGCTGTTCAACCGATCAGTCCATTTCCAGGGAGAAACGAGAATGAAGCTTGTTCGTTATGGCGAAAAAGGCGCGGAAAAGCCCGGCCTGATCGACAAATCCGGCCAGTTGCGCGACCTGTCGGCGCATGTGAAGGACTTCACTGGCGACGCCTATTCGCCCGAGAGCCTGAAGAAGCTGGCGGCGCTCGATCCGGCGTCGCTGCCCGCGGTCTCCGGCAAGCCGCGGTTCGGAGCCCCCGTCACCGGCATCTCGAAATTCGTCGCGATCGGCCTCAACTACAGCGACCATGCCAAGGAAACGGGCGCTGCGATCCCGACCGAGCCGATCATCTTCATGAAAGCCAACACCTCGCTGTCCGGCCCGAACGACGCGGTCGAGAAGCCGCGCGGCTCGACCAAGCTCGACTGGGAGGTCGAGATCGCCGCGATCATCGGCGCCCGTGCGAAATATGTCTCGGAAGCCGACGCGCTGAACCACGTCGCCGGCTACTGCGTCTGCAACGACGTCTCCGAGCGCGCGTTCCAGACTGAGCGCCTGGGCCAGTGGACCAAGGGCAAGTCGCACGACACGTTCGGCCCGCTCGGACCGTGGCTCGCAACCAAGGACGAGATCAAGGACGTGCAGGACCTGTCGATGTGGCTCGACGTCAACGGCCAGCGCCGCCAGACCGGCTCGACCAAGACCATGATTTTCTCCATGGCCAAGTGCATTTCCTATGTGTCGCAGTTCATGACGCTGCTGCCCGGCGACGTCATCACCACCGGCACCCCACCCGGCGTCGGGCTCGGCATGAAGCCGCCGATCTTCCTCAATGTCGGCGACGTCGTCACGCTCGGCATCGAGGGCCTCGGCGAACAGCGCCAGGAGATCGTGGCGGCGTAGGGCGCGATTCCCTCTTCGTCATTCCGGGACGGCGCGTAAGCGCCGGACCCGGAATCTCGAGATTCCGGGTCCGATGCTTCGCATCGCCCCGGAATGACAACAAGGATCCAAAATGAAACTCACGTTCTCCCCCGCCTCGCCCTTCGCCCGCAAGGTGCGCATCGCAGCGATCGAGCTTGGGCTGATCGACAAGATCGAGCTGACACCCGCGACCGTCGCGCCGGGCACCGCCAATGAGGACTATTCGCGCATCACGCCGCTGAAGAAGCTGCCGGTGCTGATCACCAATGACGGCGACGTGATCTTGGATTCCTATGTGATCGTCGAATATCTCAACGAGATGGCCGGCGGCAGCCTGATCCCGGATTACGGCCCGCGGCGCTGGAAGGCCAAGACCAACCACTCCCTGATCAACGGCATGCTCGATTCCATGCTGCTGTGCCGCTACGAGAAGATGGTGCGGCCGCAGGGCCTGCAATGGCAGGCATGGTCGGACGACCATTGGAATCGGGTCTGGACCGGCATGGCGCGCTTCGAGAACATGCCCGAAGTCCTGAACGGCCCGTTCGACATCTCGCAGATCGGTCTCGTTTGCGTGCTCGGCTATGCCGACTTCCGCTTCGCCGATTGCGGCTGGCGCAAGACCTATCCGAAGCTCGACGCTTTCAATCAGAAGATGCTGGAGCGGCCCTCGGTCAAGATCTCGGTGCCGCCGGCCGGCTAGAGCGCGATGACCATCATCGCGCTTTAGCCCTGTTGTTTGAGCATGATCTTGTCGGAAAACCGCTGCACACTTTTCCGGATCATGCTGTACAGCTGGAGTTTTCATGAGCCTCAAATACTCAGTCGGCGAGCTCACCATCCATCGCGTCATCGAGCAGGAAACACCGTTCTTTCCGGCGCTGGAATTCATCCCGGGCCTGACGCCGGAGGTGCTGGCCGAGAACCGGGAATGGATGCGGCAGGCCAAAGCACTGGATGAGCAGGATACGCTGATCCTGTGCTTCCAGTCCTACGTGGTGAAGACACCGCATCACACCATCCTGATCGACAGCTGCATCGGCAACGACAAGCCGCGGCCGCAGCGGCCGAAATGGCACCAGAAGACCGACGACACCTATTTGCGCGGCCTTGCCGCCGCCGGCGTCTCGGTTGACGACATCGACTTCGTGATGTGCACGCATCTGCATGCCGATCACGTCGGCTGGAACACGCGGCTGGAGAACGGCCGCTGGGTGCCGACCTTCCCCAAGGCGCGCTATGTCTTCGCCAAGCAGGAGTTCGATTACTGGACCGAGCACAATGCGAAGACCGAAGTGCCGGCCTTTGCCGACAGCGTGCTGCCGGTGGTCGAGGCCGGACGCCACGAGCTCGTTGGCAATGACCACCAGATCGGCGATCACGTCCGCATCCTGCCGACACCGGGCCACACGCCGGGCCATGTTGCGTTCACCATCGGACGCGGCAAGGACGACGCGGTGTTCTCCGGCGACCTGATCCATTCGCCGTTGCAGGCGCTCTATCCGGAGCTGTCGATGAAGTTCGACGTCGATCAGGCCGCGGCGGCGAAAACGCGCCGAGGCTTTCTGGAACGCTATTGCGACACCGGCACGCTGTGCTGCACCGCGCATTTCCCCTCGCCGTCGGTGGGGAAGATCAGGCGCAAGGGCAGCGGCTTCGTCTGCGCGGCGGTGTAGCGAGATCGCCTCCTGCTTAACGTCTTCGGCTTGTCCCGGGCATCCACGTTCTTACAATCCAGCGGCCAACGAGAAAGTGGACGGCCGGGGCAAGCCCGTCCATGACGAGGAAGCACCTATGGGCGATCTCTCCGACATTCCCCTCCCCGCCGGCATCCGCTCGCGCTACGTCGACGGCATCAACGGCTTGCGCATGCACGTGCTCGAAGCCGGATTCGAGACGAAGGACCGCCCCTGCATCTTGCTGCTGCACGGATTTCCGGAGTTGGCCTTCTCCTGGCGCAAGGTGATGCCGGCGCTTGGCAACGCCGGCTATCACGTGATCGCGCCGGACCAGCGCGGCTATGGCCGCACGACAGGATGGAGCGCCGACTACGACGGCGATCTGGCACCGTTCTCGCTGTTCAACCTGGTGCGCGACGCGCTCGGATTGGTGTCGGCGTTCGGCTACAGGCGAGTCGATGTCGTCGGACATGATTTCGGCAGCCCGGTCGCGGCCTGGTGTGCCTTGATACGGCCTGACGTCTTTCGTTCGGTGACGATGATGAGCGCGCCGTTCGGCGGACCGCCGCCGCTGCCGTTCAACACGATTGACACGCCAGCAAGGCCCCCCGCCCCAGACCTTGTCCATCGCGAACTCGCCGCGCTGCCGCGGCCGCGAAAACACTACCAATGGTACTATTCGACACGCGAGGCCAACGCCGACATGCACCGCGCACCACAGGGCGTGCATGATTTCCTGCGCGCCTACTATCACCACAAGAGCGCGGACTGGACCGACAACAAGCCCACTCCGCTGACATCATGGTCGGCCCGTGAGCTGGCGAAGCTGCCGACCTACTACGTGATGGACCTGAACCAGACCATCGCCGAGACGGTTGCGAAGGAGATGCCGTCGCCGGCCGCGATCGCCGCCAATCAATGGCTGCCGGACCACGAGCTCGCCTATTACAGTGCCGAATATGGCCGCACCGGATTCCAGGGTGGCCTGCAATGGTATCGCTGCGGCACGTCAGGCGCTTTCAACACTGAACTGCAACTGTTCGCCGGCCGCAGCATCGACGTGCCCTCCTGCTTCATCGCGGGCATGCAGGATTGGGGCACTTACCAGCGTCCGGGCGTGCTCGAGGCGATGCAGGCGCAGGCATGCACGCAGATGCTCGGGTGTCACCTCGTCGACGGCGCCGGCCATTGGGTCCAGCAGGAGCAACCCGCGGAGGTGAGCCGGCTGCTGCTGGACTTCCTCGCCCAAACCCGCGCCCCCTTGATTTGACCCGGGAACCGCGGCCCCATATAATTTAGAATAGTTCTAAATTATCTAATACAGGGGTGCCGTGAAGAACTTTGCCGATCTGACCGAGCGCGAGGTGCTCGCGGTCGCGATTTCCTCCGAGGAAGAGGACAGCCGCATCTATATGAGCTTCGCCGAGGACCTGAAGGAGCGTTATCCGGATTCCGCCAAGATCTTCGAGCAGATGGCCGAGGAAGAGCGTGGCCACCGGCACATGCTGCTGGAAACGTACGAGCAGCGTTTCGGCCCGCATCTTCCGCCGATCCGCCGCGAGGACGTCAAGGGCTTCCTGCGCCGCCGCCCGGTCTGGCTCACCAAGAACCTGCCACTCGACACCATTCGCAGGGAGGTCGAGACCATGGAAATGCAGGCCGAGCGCTTCTACGTAAAGGCGGCCGAGCAGGCGGAGGACGTCAATGTCCGCAGGTTGCTTGGCGATCTTGCGGAAGCCGAGAAGAGCCACGAGCACACCGCGGCCAAGCTGACGGACGAAATCCTGAAGCCCGATGTGCGCGCCGAGGAAGACCGCACACTGCGGCGCATGTTCGTTCTGCAATACGTGCAGCCGGGCCTCGCGGGCCTGATGGACGGTTCGGTCTCGACGCTGGCGCCGCTGTTTGCAGCCGCCTTCGCCACCCACCAGAACTGGCAGACTTTCCTGGTCGGACTCGCCGCCTCGATCGGCGCCGGCATCAGCATGGGCTTTGCGGAGGCGCTGTCCGACGACGGCTCGCTGACCGGACGCGGCTCGCCCTGGCTGCGCGGCGTCACCTGCGGCGCGATGACGACGCTCGGCGGGCTCGGCCACACCGCGCCCTATCTCGTGCCGGATAGTTGGGCCAACGCGTTCTGGATCGCAACCGCCATCGCCTGCGTCGTGGTGTTCTTCGAATTGTGGGCGATCGCCTTCATCCGCTCGCGCTACATGGATACACCATTCCTCCAGGCGGTGTTCCAGATCGTGCTCGGTGGCGCGATCGTGC
The DNA here is from genome assembly GCF_016616425.1 of Bradyrhizobium diazoefficiens. Taxonomy (NCBI): domain Bacteria; kingdom Pseudomonadati; phylum Pseudomonadota; class Alphaproteobacteria; order Hyphomicrobiales; family Nitrobacteraceae; genus Bradyrhizobium; species Bradyrhizobium diazoefficiens. The sequence goes on along the minus strand of NZ_CP067101.1, from coordinate 1,375,208 downwards.
TCGCGGTCGGGATATTGATCGGAGCCGCGTAAAGTGGCGCAATAAGCAGGTTTCGAACCCATGACAGCTCGATTGCAATACGGCAAACCCGCCAAGATTTTGCACTGGCTCGTTGTGGCACTGCTCGCCGTGCAATATCCGATCGGCTGGTTAATGCCTGATATTCACCGCGGCATGTCGCCCGGTGCCGGAATGACCTTCCACATCTCGATCGGGATCGTCATCCTTGCGTTGACGGCCCTACGCCTCGTCTGGCGCCTCACCCATCCCGTCGCGCCGGAGAGTTCCCTCCCCGCCTGGCAGCGATTGAGTTCGGAGGCCGTGCACTGGCTGCTCTATGTGCTCGTGCTTGCGACGACGATTTCCGGCTGGTTGTTCGCATCGTTCCGAGGGTGGTCCGTGTCGTTCTTTTATTTCACGCCGCTGCCGATGCTGGCGCCCGACAATGCGGCTGCCGGTCGCGCCATCGATGGCCTGCACCAGGCGATGGAATGGGCGCTTCTTGTCGTCATCGGGGCTCATGTGGCCGCCGCGTTCGCGCACATCTTCATCTATCGCGACCGCGTGATGCAGCGAATGTTGCCGGGCTAGCTAGCATTCCGGGCAGGTCAACCACGATCAAACGGTGGTTGTGAGGTCGTGCAAAACTGCGCATCATAGGCTCGCTGAAGCGCAGGAGAATGCCGTGACCAAATCGGAATGGAGTTTCAAGAGCGCGGTCGAGCTGTCCGCCGCATTGACCGCAAAGAAGGTCTCCGCGGTCGAGCTCACACAGGATGCGATCGATCGCATCGAACGGCACGACGGCAAGATCAACGCGATCTGCGTGCGGGATTTTGATAGCGCGCTCGGCGCGGCACGCGAGGCGGATGCGGCACTGGCACGCGGCGAGCGCAAGCCGTTGCTCGGGCTGCCGGTCACGGTGAAGGAATCCTTCAACGTCGCCGGCCTGCCGACGACCTGGGGTTGGATCCCGCAGAAGGATTTCAGACCGGCGGAGGATGCGCTCTCGATCAGCCGGGTGAAGGGTGCCGGCGGAATCATCCTCGGCAAGACCAACGTTCCCGTGGGGTTGGGAGACTGGCAGAGCTACAATGACATCTACGGCACGACGAATAATCCGTACGATCTTGGCCGTACGCCCGGCGGCTCATCGGGCGGCTCGTCGGCAGCGCTTGCGGCCGGCTATGGACCGCTCTCGCTCGGATCCGACATTGGCGGTTCGCTGCGCGTGCCGGCCTTCCATTGCGGGGTCTATGCGCACAAGCCGACCTACAATCTCTGTCCCACGCGTGGCCATACGCCGCCGCCGTTTCCGGCGATCCCGATGGAACGCGATATGGCGGTGATCGGCCCGATGGCCCGGAGTGCGACCGATTTGCCTCTGCTCCTGGACGTGATGGCCGGTCCCGACCCGCTGGACGTCGGCATCGGATACAAGCTCGCGCTACCTGAAGCGCGACACCACGCGCTCAAGGATTTCCGCCTGCTGGTGATCGACAGCCATCCGTTGCTGCCCGCGAACGCCGAGATTCGCAGCGCGATCGAGCAGCTGGCCGGGCGGTTGACGCGCACCGGCGCGACCGTCGCGCGCGAAAGCCCGCTATTTCCGGACTTCCGCGAAGCCTCCCGCCTCTACATGCGCATGCTGATGAGTTTTCTCGGTGCGTTCTTTCCGCCGGACATTATCGCCGGTGCACGGGCCGGCGCGGCCCAGCTTTCACCCGAGGACAAGAGCCTTGCCGCGGAGCGGCTGCGCGGCGTGACCTGCAGCCATCAGGCCTGGGTGTTCGACGAGGGTGCGCGCGCCGGCCTGCGCGCGCAATGGCGGCAATTGTTCAGGACATTCGATGCGGTGATCTGCCCGATCATGCCGACCCCCGCCTACCCGCACGATCATTCGCCGGAGCAGGAGAAGCGCCGTATCAATATCGACGGTGAGAATTATGCCTACCCGGACCAGCTCGCCTGGCCCGGTATCGCCACGCTGACGGGCTTGCCGGCCACCGCCGTTCCGCTCGGTCTATCGCAAGATGGCCTGCCGGTCGGCGTCCAGATCATCGGCCCTTTCCTTGAAGACCGCACACCGCTCAAGCTGGCCGAGCTGATCGAACGCGAATTCGGCGGGTTCGTGCCGCCGAAGATGTTTGACGATTGATCCCGGGGGAGAGAACGTTATGAGCCAGGACCTCGAGGAACTCACTGCACTCAACCGGGACTACGTCGCCTCCGTGCAGAACTGTGACGTCAAGCGCTTCGACGAGATCCTGGCGGCGGAGTTCTACTGCTCTAATCCCGACAAGACGCTGGTCGATCGCGCGGCCTTCCTGGAGCAGACGGCGCGACCGATCGCGATTCGCAATCTGCGCGCGCACGACGTCATCATCCGCATCATGGGCGACTTCGCCATCATCCATGCCGCGACGAGTTACACCAGGGCGGACGGTCAGCAGGCTACGGGACGCTATACCGATTGCTGGGCGAAGCAGGGCGGCAAATGGCTCGCGGTCTCGGCGCACGTGTCGCGGTGAGGTTTTATTACCTCTCCCCGCAAAGAGCGGGAAGAGGTAAAGCGCTCAACCGCTAAACACGATCCCACTGCGCTGCGTCTTGCCGGCCTTCATGTTGGCGAAGCCCTGCTCGATCTCCGACAGCTTCGATTTTCGCCGCAGGGTCATTTCGATGGCCGCCTGTAAAGCAATCGCTAACCAAACAATCTTTTCCCGAGCAATGTGCAAACTGCACATCCGACTTTTATGCAGCTGGCAATCGTTCGCCCGTAGAAATTGCACGTTACGAGGGCCCCTCAAAGGCCCGGTTCGATTTCGGGGGAAGTCACTCGGACGCGTTGCGAAGTTCGAAGTGCTTCCGAGTCTGGGGTGAAGGCTAGCGGTCGAATTTAGCAAGGGGGGATTGCGTGATAAGCGACACTATCGAGATAAGCGCGGTCCGCGACCCCTGTCATCGCGTCAATCCAGACGAGAAGCTGCCCGCGGGATGGCGCATTCCGATTGCCGTAGCGCTCGGATGCGGGCTCATCGGCCTTGTACTCCGCTATCTCGCGCGGGAACACGCGACCGCCGACGCCGCTGTGTACATCACCTGGTATACCTTCGCGCGAGATCACGGCATTGGCGGGCTGGCCGAGGCTTTCACCAACTACACGCCGTTCTACAGCTACCTCCTGCTGATCGCCACTCGATTTGATTGGCTGGGTCAACCGCTCTCGCTCGTGAAGGCGATCTCGGTGATATTCGAGTTCGGCTGCGCGATCGTAGTGGCCCAAATGGTCTGGCGGATTACGAAGGCGCCGTTGCGCGCGTCACTGGCCTTCTGCGCGGTGTGGCTTGCGCCGACGGTGCTCTTCAACGGCGCAATGTGGGGGCAGGCCGATTCAATCTGGACCTTCTTCGTGCTGGTTTCCGTGGCGCTGTTCATGCGGGACCGAAATGGCGTTCTACCCTTCGCAGCGGCCTGCTCGATGAAGGCCCAGGGCGTCTTCCTGGGACCTTTCGTGCTGGGCATGATTCTGCGCCGCGATATCCACCTGGCATGGCTTGCAGCCATTCCGGGAGCCTATGCGATCCTCGCCATTCCGGTCCTCGTCGCCGGCAGATCCGTGGCCTCCGTGCTTGGAGTCTATCTCGACCAGGCTAATACATATCATCACCTGACCATGAATGCGGCGAACGTCTGGATCTTCGCAGGAGGAACGCCGTACACGGTCGGCGTTGCCGCCGGGCTCGTGCTCGCGGCGGCGAGCGGGCTCGCCCTGTCGATCTTCCTCGCACAGTCCAAGCGGACGGGGCCGGAGTTCATTCTGCTCGCCGCGTGCGTATCGCTCATCCTCATGCCGTACTTGCTTCCGAAGATGCACGAGCGATATTTCTATGGGTTCGAACTTGCGAGTATCGCCTTGGCCTGCCTCAACCTGCGCTATCTGCCGTTCGCGGTGATTGCCCAGGTCGACGGCGTGCTATCGTATCTCGCATTCGAGAGCGGGATCGTCATGGGTCTGCTGCCGGCGGCGCTCTGCAACAGCTTTCTGGTGTTCTATCTCGTGCTCGATCTCCGCCAGGGCGAGCGTGGATTTCGCCTTCCGAGGCTGGCCTGGCTTGGCTTCGCCGCGTCGACTGCAGGATTGTTCTCTTATTCGCTATTCGCAGGTACCGGCCTGAACATATCGCCTGCCTATATGCTCACCGCAGGGCTTGCCTCTGTCATGACGCTGCTGCTCATCAAGGAGACGCGGTGCGCCTCGGCCGGCGGTCCGGCCCCGTCGCGTTGACTCTTTTTCGGGCGATAAGCGAGCGAGCCATCCTGGAAATTCCACCGTGTCAGGCAGAATGCTACGCACCTGCCTGAACGGCGACGACGGCGTCAGCCGCGCTAGCTGTCGAACATGATCACGCTGCGCAGCGTCTTGCCGGCCTTCATGTTGGCAAAACCCTCGTTGATCTCCGACAGCTTCAATTTCGCCGAGATCCAGTCTTCCAGATGCAGGCGGCCGCGCAGGTAGAAATCCACCAGCCTCGGCATGTCGACGCGGAAATGGTTCGAGCCCATCGACGAGCCCTGGATCTTGCGCTCGCGCAGGAAGTCGAAGCCGTGCAGCTCGATCTTCTGGCCGAATGGGATCATGCCGACGATGGTGGCGGTGCCGCCGGCGGCGAGCATGGCGAAGGCCTGCTCCGCAGTCTCCTTGCGGCCGAGCACCTCGAAGGAATGATGCACGCCGCCATTGGTGAGATCGCGGACCTGCTTGACGACGTCGCCCTCAGTAGGATTGATGATGTCGGTGGCGCCCAGCTTGGTCGCAAGCTGGAGCTTTGCCGGATTGGTGTCGATGGCGATGATGCGGCCGGCGCCAGCGATCTGCGCGCCGTTGATCGCGGCCATGCCGACGCCGCCGCAGCCGATCACCGCCACGGTCTCGCCCGCCGTCACTTTCGCCGTGTTCACCACTGCGCCAAAACCGGTGATGACGCCGCAGCCGATCAGCGCGGCGAGATCGAGCGGCATTTCTTTCCGGATTTTGACGATCGCGTTTTCGTGCACGAGCATCTGTTCGGCAAAGGAGGAGAGATTGAGGAACTGGTGCAGCTTTTCCGGCTTCGACCACTGCATCCGGTTGGAAGCGCCCGGCAGCATCTTCACGGTGGTGTCGGTGCAGAGCACGGTGCGGCCCGTAGTGCAGTTGTCGCAGGTGCCGCAGAACACCGATAGGCAAGTGACGACATGGTCACCCGGCTTGACGTAAGTCACGTCGGAGCCAACCTGCTCGACGACGCCGGCGGATTCGTGACCCAGCACCGCTGGCAGCGGATGCGGATAGAGCCCTTCCATGAAATGCAGGTCGGAGTGGCAGAGGCCGGCGACCGCCGTGCGGATCAGGACTTCACGCGGCCCAGGCTTCGGCAGGCTGACGTTCTCGATGACGAGTGGCTGGTTGACTTCATAGAGGACGGCGGCCTTCATTGGTGTTTCCCCGGTTATTGTTGGTCGTTGACAGCTGTTCACCTCTCCCGAAGGGAGAGGTCGGAAGCGCATCGAAGATGCGATTCCGGGTGAGGGGTTCGGATCACTCGATGGAGCGCACCCCTCACCCGGATCGCTGGCGCGATCCGATCTCTCCCTGTGGGAGAGGTGAAGCAAGCCTACGCTGCCAGAACCAGTTCGCCAACCTCGCTCATGGCGGCTGCGCGATCGCCGAGCAGCAGCGCGGCGATCTTGGCTTGCGTCGCATTTTCCGTCAGCCGGAACGGATCGCGCGATAATACCCGATGATCGATCACCAGCCGCGACAGCAGCAGCCGGCGCGCATCGCCGCGCATCTCGTGGATCCGGTGCGCCTCCCAGGCGAGCGCAACCGCGCTTGCGACATGATACAGCAGGCTCGTCGCACGCCGCGCATCGGCCTCGTTCTCGGCCTTGCCCGCGACCTCGCGCGCAAAGCCGACGGCGCGATCGGTGAGGCCGTGCAGACGTTCGCGCCAGGCCTGCGGCACCGAGGCGCTGTCGTCGAGCCGGGCGTGCAGATCGGCGGCGAGCGCGGATTCCGCGCCGTGCCGGCCGACCGCGCGACGGAGCGCATCGATCGCCACGATATTGCCGGTGCCTTCCCAGACCGAGCCGAGATGCGCATCGCGCAGCAGGGCGCGCGGTGACGAATTCCTCGATATAGCCGATGCCGCCGCGCATCTCGAGCGCATCGCCGCAGACCTTTCGCGCATCCCGCGTGGCGCGGAATTTCAGCGTCGGCGTGAGGATGCGCAGCAGCGCTGCCGCGTCCTGGCTGCCGGCCTCGGCGCGGTCGAGCGCGTCCGCGGTGAGAAAGCTCATCGACAGCGCCTGCTCGACCGGCAGCATGATCTTCAGCATCTGCCGGCGACCGAGCGGCAGGTCGATGATCCGCTGGCCGAACACGACGCGGTTGGTCGCCACCGTCATCGCATCGTGATAGGCCCGGCGCATCAGCGCGGCGGATTTGACGCCGTTGGAGAGCCTCGACGAGTTCACCATCTCGGCCATCTGCACGAAGCCACGGTCGAGCTTGCCGACCGCATAGGCAATGGCGCCTTCGAGCTTGATCTCGCCTGACGCCATCGAGCGCGTGCCGAGCTTGTCCTTGAGGCGCACGATCCGGTAGTGGTTCTGCGACCCGTCGTCGAGGAAGCGCGGCATCAGGAACAGGCCGACGCCGCGCGTGCCGGGGCCGGCGCCTTCGGGCCGCGCCAACAGCATGACGACTTTCGCATCGGCATTCGAGCAGAACCATTTTTCACCATAGAGACGCCAATGATCGCCCTCCTGCACGGCGCGGGTGGCGAGCGTGCCGACGTCGGAGCCGCCCTCTTTCTCGGTCATGAACTGGCCGCCCTGGGTCAGCTTGCTCATGTCGGTCGAGGTCAGGCCGTCGAGATATTTTGCCTTCAACGTCTCGCTGCCGAAATTCGCCAGCAGCTTTGCGCAGCCGTCGGTGACGTTGATCGGGCAGCCCATGCCGAATTCGGCCTGGTTGAACAGGAAGGTGAAGGCGTGCTTGGCGACCACGGGATATTTGTCGGGCCAGCCCATGATTCCCTTGCGGATCGACAGCGCGTGGATGCCGAACTCGCCGAACGCTGCGTTCTCCAGCTCGCGATAGGCGGGATGGTATTCGATCCACTGCACGTCGCGGCCGAACTTGTCGCGCTGGTGCAGCACCGGCGTGTGCCGGTCGGCGAGCCGCGCGCAGTCGTCGAGCGGACCGCCAGCGAGTTCACCGAGACGATCGAGATGCGGCTCGATGTGGCGGAACAGCGTGTCCGGCAGATGGATGCGCAACAGGTCGGCGAGCGTGGGATCGGCGCGGTAGAAGTTCATGCCTGACGTATCGGGCGCCAACAGGCCGGATTGCTCGGTCGCGACGTTTTGCGGCTGCGCTGTGACCGGCTTGTGCATGATCGCCCTCTTCGTTTCCGTCTTACGGACATCTTGCGCTGATTTGGCGCTTGCCGCGTGAGATGATGTCGATCATGCTCCGGTCGAGGATAGCGATAAAGTCGCAAATTGTCAGGGAGGCATGATCGCCGCGATGGAGCAATTCGCTCTGCGGAATTGTGGCTGCCCCGGCTGGCCGTCAGCGCGGACCATGCATAGATCAGCCTCTCCCTGTCTCCGAGAGATCACGCCATGGAACATCCGAAATACAAGATCGCTCTCATCGTCGGCGCCGGCGAAGGCCTGAGTGCCTCGCTGGCGCGGTTGCTCGCCGCGCAAGGCATTCGCGTTGCGCTGGCCGCGCGAAAGATCGAGAAGCTTGGCGCGCTCTGCACCGAGACCGGCGCGAAAGCCTATGCATGCAACGCCACCGAGCCCGAAGAGGTCGAACGCCTGTTCGGCCTCGTCGAGCGCGAGATCGGCACGCCGGACCTCGTCGTCTATAACGCCAGCGGCCGCACGCGCGGGCCGTTCCTCGACCTGATCCCGGCCGACGTTGCACAGGCCATCGCGGTCAGCGCCTATGGGGGCTTCCTGGTGGCGCAGCAGGCGGCCAAGCGCATGCTGCCGAACAAGCATGGTGCGATCCTGTTCACCGGTGCCTCCGCCAGCGTCAAGGGCTATGCGCAGTCGGCCTCCTTCGCGATGGGCAAGTTCGCGCTGCGTGGCCTCGCGCAGAGCCTGGCGCGCGAATTGTCGCCGCAAGGCATTCATGTCGCACATTTCGTGATCGACGGCGGCATCCGCAGCGCGGCGCGGACGGAAGCTGCGGACAAGCCCGACTCGATGCTCGATCCCGATGCGATCGCGGAGAGTTACTGGAGCGTGTTGCAGCAGCCGCGCAGCGCCTGGAGCTGGGAGCTCGAGCTGCGGCCCTGGGTGGAGAAGTTTTGAGGTGAGCTGACAACAACACCCGTCATTGCGAACGACTTGTCCGCCGTAGCTCGAAGAGCGAAGCGCCGATCCAAACTCGCAGTGACGAAAGAGAGGGAGCGACATGAGCACCGAAACCACCATCGACACCGGCACCAATGAACTGCTCTGCGTCATCCGCGACCGCGTTGCTGTCATCACGCTGAACCGGCCCGAGGCACGCAATTCGCTGTCGGACGCGCTGACACCGGCGCTGCGCACGATGATCCGCAGCTGCGGCGAGAATCCCGGCGTCGGCGCGCTGCTGCTCACCGGCGCAGGCGAAGCCTTCTGCGCCGGCGGCAATGTCAAGGGCATGGGCGCGCATCGCGACAAGGCGAAGCTCGATATGCCGCTTGAAGACCGCATCGCCGATCTGCAGGAGCGCCAGCGACTGCTCACCGGCGCGCTGGTATCGGTGCGCAAGCCGACCATCGCCGCGCTGCCCGGTCCCGCGGTCGGCGCCGGGCTCGCCATCGCGATGGCCTGCGACATCCGCATTGCCGCGCAGTCGGCCTTCGTTGCCACCGGTTATGCCCGCATCGCCCTCAGCGGCGATTACGGCATCGCCTGGTTGCTCACCCGGCTGGTCGGCACTGCACGGGCGCGCGAACTGATGTTCACCGGGGATCGGGTCGATGCTGCCAGGTGCGAGGCCATCGGCCTCGTCAACCGCGTCGTGCCTGACGACAATCTGCAGGCCGAGGCGTTCGCGCTGGCAAAATCGCTCGCCGAAGGCCCGCGCCTCGCGCTGCGCTATATGAAGGACAATCTCGACGAGGCGGTGCTGTTCGACTTCGAAACCGCCAGGGATCACGAGGCCGAACGCCTGATCCGCCTCACCACGACGGCCGATCACAAGGAGGCGGTGCAAGCCTTCATTGAGAAGAGGAAAGCGGTATTCACCGGGAAGTAGGCGCATTCGGAACTCTTCGACCGTCACCCTGAGGCGGCCGCTTCTTCAGCGGCCCTCGAAGGGCGACGGCCCGACCGCTACCCGGCGAAAGGAGAAGCGGACGGGCCGCTCATCCTTCGAGGCTCGTTCTGCGAAAGGGCGCAGAACGAGCGCCTCAGGATGACGGATTGGGTAGCAAAAAATGCCCGGCGCTGGTTCACCAGAGCCGGGCTTGCAGTGATGTCAGGCCGAGGCTGAGGGGCTTGCGGTCTGACGGGAAAGAGCGGCGAGACGCCAGCTCGCGCAGGGAATGTCCTTTGGCGCGACGTGAATCTCCTTGTCGAACCGCACCAGCTTCCAATCGTCAGGATAATTGACGAAGGCGAAGCCGGATTTGCGGGCGAGCGAGACCATGGCCTCGTTGGAGCGCAGCGTGTCGCCGAAGATGTGCTCGGCGCCGAGCGCGGCGGCACGGCATTCGAGATTCTTCAGCAGCGCGGTGGCGATGCCGTGGCCCTGCCAGCGGTCATCGACCGACAGGCCGAATTCGAGCGTCGCGGTATCGGCGTGCAGCGCGTAGCGGGCCTCGGCGACGATGGTCTCGAAGCCGTCGACCATCATCGTCGCCACGATCGTGAAGCGCTCGCGCTCGCCAACGCGGAGGAAGTCATGCAGCAGCCCTTCCGGCAACTCGCTGATGGCGCCGAAGAAGCGGTTGTAGCGGGAGCGGGTCGAGAGCGTACGGAAATAATGCTGGAGCTCGTCGGTGTCGCGAGGCTGGACGAAGCGGACGTCGAGCCTCTCGCCATGCCGGGTGCGCAGCGTATCGGAATAGTGCTTCAGGTCTTCGAGGCGGAGCGTGCTCATGACACGAGCCCTTCACAAAAGGGACCGCCGGCGCCCCCACGATCAGGCGGCGCCGGCCTGGCGGCCAATCAGGCCCGCCAGAAAGGTTTGTCGGCCTCGAAAGCGATGTCGGACCAGGACAGGCCGACGTCCTGGAGATCCCGGGCAGTCCAGTTAGCGAGCTCGCGCCTGTTACGGTAGCGCTCGTGCCAGACGTGAAGCGTCTCGCCGATCTGCTGGATCAGGCCGAGCGCATGATGATTTGTCATCGAGTTGTGGGTCAAAGTAGACATTTTCAGCTCCTGGAGCTAACTTGGCCGCGAGTATCTGCTTCCTACTGCACTGCGACAAACGACAATTTGTACTCATTCGCATGAAATAACGTCATGTATCCTGCTGCCAGATGACTGCCAGATTGCCGTCGCTGAACGGGTTGCGGGCGTTCGAGGCCGCCGCGCGCCATCTCAGCTTCACGCTGGCGGCCGCCGAGCTGAACGTGACGCAAACCGCGATCAGCCATCAGATCCGAAGGCTCGAGGAGGAGCTCGGCATCCGCCTGTTCGTCCGGCAGAACCGCGCGCTGGCGCTGACGCCGGAAGCGCGCGACTACCTGCCCGGCGTCCGCGCCGCCTTCAACGATCTCAGGCTTGCGACCGACCGGCTGCTCCGCAAGGACGATGACAAGGTGCTGACAGTCTCGACGCTGGCTTCGCTTGCCGCAAAATGGCTGCTGCCGCGACTGACCGCTTTCCAGGAAAGCCATCCCGGCATCGACGTCCGCATCACTACCTCGACAAGTCTCGTCGACTTCCAGCGCGACAATGTCGATGCCGCGATCCGCTACGGCCGCGGTCAGTGGCCCGGCCTGCGCGCCGACTGGCTGATGGCGGACGAGCTGTTTCCGGTGTGCAGTCCCTCGCTGCTGCGCGGCGACAAGCCGCTGCGCCAACCGGAGGATTTGAAGGGTTATCCGCTGCTGCACACATCCAACGCCAACAGCGACGACTGGCGACTGTGGCTGACGGCGGCTGGCCTTCCCGCCGATATCGCCAGGCAGCCCGGCATCACTTTCGACATGATCTTCATGACCATCCAGGCCGCGATCGACGGCATCGGGGTTGCGATGGGGCGAACGTCCTACGTCCAGGACGACATCGCCAAGGGCCGTCTCGTGGTGCCCTTCAAGATCGCGCTGCCGGCGGATGCCGGCTTTTACCTGGTCTCGCCGGAGGGCCGCCGCGAGGCGCCGAAACTGGTCGCTTTCCGGGACTGGATGATCGCGGCAGCGCAAAATAAAGCCTGAAGATCACCGGCTTCGGCAGGCAAATCGACCGAGGATGTCATTCCGGCGCCTCGGAGAGGCGAGCCCGTGACGACAGGAGGTTACAGCTCCACCACCACGTAATTGCTCTCGACCTTCACCGTGACGGTCTCGGCGACATACGGACCCTTCACCACGCTCGCGCCCGGCTCGACATGGGCGGGATACGCCTTCACGCGGAAGCGGCGGGGGTCGCAGTAGGACTGTCCGGTGCGGATGTCGAACTCCCAGCCGTGCCACGGGCAGCGAATGATCTCCCCTAACTTGGTGTATTCGATCTCGCCGGGCTCCCTGGATTGCGCGAGCCCGATCAGCGGGCCCTCGCACAGCGCCGCCCCTTGATGCGGACAGCGGTTCATCAGGCCGAAATATTCGCCCTTGATGTTGAAGACCGCGATCGGCCGTCCGTCGATCTCGAGGAATTTTCGCGCGCCCGGCGGAAGCTCGTCGACCGCGGCAATCACATGACGCGCCATCAAGCCAGTCCGTAGAGCTTCTTGGCATTGCCGAGATAGAACGCCTCGCGATTGGCCTCGCTGACGCCCGCAGGCAGCACGCGGGAGGGCTCGTCATAGTCCCAATGCGGATAGTCGGTGGCAAACAGCAGGCGGTCCCAGCCGATCCAGTTGATGACGTCGAACAGATCCTCGCGCCGCTCCGGATCCTCCATCGGCTGCGTGGTCCACCACACCTGCTCGCGGATATATTCCGAGGGCGGCCGCTTCACATGCGGCACTTCGCTGCGCAGCCGTTGCCAGGCCTTGTCGAGCCGCCACGCCAGCGACGGCGCCCAGCCGAAGCCAGCCTCGATCATCACCATCTTCAGTTTCGGGAAGCGCTCGAACACCCCTTCCAGCACGAGGCTCGCGAGTGCCGATTGCTGGCACTGCGAATGTCCCACCATCTCCTCGATGTAGTAGGAAGGCCATCCCGACGGCGTAATCGGGTTGCCGCCGAAGCCGAAGGCGTGGACGCCGACAGGAAGCCCCGCTTCTTCCGCGGCCTGATAGATCGGCCAGTAGCGGCGCTGGCCGAGCGGCTCGACGTTGCGGCTGAGCAGCAGCACCTGCACGAAATTCTTGTCGCCGGCGCGCTCGCGGATCTCGGCGGCGGCCGACAAACCATCCTCGTTACCGACGACGATCGACGCCTTCAGCCGCTTGTCCTTGCTGGTCCATTTGTCGATCTGCCAGTCGTTGATCGCCGAGCACAAGGCCGCCGAGAGCTCGTGATTGCGGATGCCCTGCCCGGTGTTGAGCGGATTGAGCACGCCCAGTTGCACATTGTTGGGATCGAGCAGCTGCTTCTGCATGAAGGACAGCGAGGAGCCCTGCGGCCCGCCCTCGGGCGGATAGGCATCGCGGCGCGAGGCATTGGGCTGGGCCTTCGGATAGGGCGGGCCTTCCGTCATGCCCTGATAGGCATGGACGCCGTAGATTTCGAGATGATGCTGCCAGCGTTTGGCGAGATAGGGATAGAGCTCGGTGCGCGTGGCGCGTGCCGGATGGATGTCGCAGTCCGCGATCGCGGTTTTGGCGGTCAGGGGGGACGCGGCTTCTGGGCTCTCGCGGAACTGGATATTCATCGCCTTGCCTCCTTGGCAGCGGGCTCATTTCAGGCGGGGATAGGTTGCATGCGGATTGTCGATCATGATCTTGCGCACGAGATCGGGGGACAGACCTTCGGGCAGCGCGTCCTGGCCGTCGAACTGCCAGTGCGGATAGTCCGTGGAGAATAGGACCAATTCGTCGGACTGCATATGATCAAACAGGCGAATTAATGTCGCGTCGTCCGGCGGCGCATCAAATGGCTGTAACGAGAAGCGGATATTGCTACGCACAATATCCAGCGGCGCGCGGTCGACCCACGGCGTCTCCATCCGGACCCCGCGCCAGAACTTGTGCAGGCGCCAGAGGTAGGGGGAGATCCAGGAGACGCCTGACTCCAGCATTACCATTTTCAGGCGCGGATATTTGGCGAACACGCCCTCGACAATCAGGCTGGTGAGCTGGGTCTGGAACGCCTGGGCCTGCCCGACATAGTCCTCGATATGGTAGGAACCCCACCCCACGGCGGTCGGCGGATTGTGATAGGCGGAACCCGCGTGGATGCCGACGGGCAGTTCCAGCCGTTCCGCGACTTCATAGATCGGCCACAGCGCGCGCTTGCCGAGCGGCATGTCGCCCATAACCAGCATCAGCACCTGAACGAAGCGCCTGTCCTGCGCACAGCGCTCGATCTCGGCGACAGCCTTCTCGACGCTTTGCGTCGGGATCACGATCGAGCCGCGCAGCCGCTGATCGCGATCGAGCCATTCCCGCGCCAGCCAGTCGTTCAGCGCGCGGCAGAAGGCGGCCTGCATGTCTTCCGAAAATACCATCTGCACGCCGTAGAGCGGGTTGCAGATGGCGTATTCGAGCTTGAAAGCATCGAGCACATGGCGCTGCATGTCTTCCAGGCTTTCGCCGGGTTTGCCGCTCTCGGGGCGCCAGTCGGGCCGCGCCGTGATCGGCGACTTCGCTGGGTACGATTGCGAGACGAGATCGACCATGCCGCGCGTCGTCACCTGATCGCGCCAGTAATCGTTCAGGTAGGGCAGCAGGCTGGTCAGATGCGGCACAGCCGGATGCACATCGCAATCCACCCCGCCGGCGATCAGGGACGCCATAACGTCTCCTTCACGTGTCCTCGTCTTTTTGTCTCGTGCCCGCTATTCAAGCAGGCCTGCCCGCCGCCCGCAACTCGGCCAGGGCAGCTGGCATATGCTAGGAAGGCGCAGCTCGGTTGCGGGGAAGTGAGAGGTTCAGGGAATGAAAGAGCTCATCGGCATTGCGGAACAGGTCGCCACCAAACTGATCGCGCGCAAGCAGACCATCGCAGTCGCGGAATCCTCGACCGGCGGCCTGATCTCGGCCAGCCTGCTCGCAGTGCCCGGCGCATCCGCCTATTTCCTCGGCGGTGCGGTGGTCTATACCCGCGACGCCAGGCGCGTGCTGATGGATATTTCGGATGAAGGAATGAAGGGCTTTCGCTCCTCGTCGGAGCCTTACGCGCAACTGCTGGCCGAGCAGATGCGAACGCGCTTCAACAGCGACTGGGGCCTGTCCGAGACCGGCGCAGCCGGCCCCACCGGCAACCGCTACGGCGACGCCGCGGGTCATAGCTGCATGGCGGTTGCAGGTGCCGCCGCAGAGGTGATGACACTTGAGACGGGCAGCCACGACCGGTTCGGCAACATGCAGGTGTTTGCTGCGACAGCGTTGAAGCTGTTGCTGAGGAAGCTAGCAGGGTGAGCTGCTGGCCGTGTGAGTCAGTCGGATCAGTCTCACCACCAACACCGCTGTCATGCCCGCGAAGGCAGGCATCCAGTACGCCGCGGCTCATCGATTGAACAACGATCGTCTCGGACTACTGGATCGCCCGGTCAAAGCCCTACGACGTTCACACATCTTTTTTGGCACTGATCGGCGCGCTGAAAAACACGAGTCTTCTCAATGCTTGCTCGCCAGGTGACGCCCTCGTTTTTCGAACCCAGAGGGTCATCTAAGTGCCTGTATTTGAGTCGGTTTTAGAGATGTGTGAATCGAGTAGGGTCAAAGCCGGGCGATGACAGCGGAAGATGGAGCAGCAGCTATCTTCCCAAATGCCTCATGAAAATCCGCACCACATACCCCTGGAATCGCGGCGCTTCGTCATAGAGATCTGACGCGATCCGCTCAATGGTCTCGCGCAGTGACAGAAACTGCGCCTGCCGCGCGCTGCTTTCGGTGCCCTGCATGCCCGCGAGCTCGTCCATTGCGGCGTCGCTGATCTGGCACTGTACGACCTCGTCGTCGTTCAGCATGGTAAAGCGAAAGGCCAGCCGTTCGAGATCATGGCCAATGATCCTGTCGCGCATGAGCGGCATCAAGTCGTCCCGGTCGAGCCCCCGCGCCGAACAATGCTGAAAATCCGCCGGCTTGTCAGCAGCAAAGAATGACGACCACCCTACTGGAATGCCACCTCGGCGAAACTGCGGAGCTTCCGCGAATGCAGCCGCTCCGATTCCTGCTGCTTGAGCCGCTCCAGCGCTTTCAGGCCGATTTCGAGATGCTGCCCGACGCGGCGGCGGTAGAATTCGCTGGCCATGCCCGCGAGCTTGATCTCGCCGTGCAGCGGCTTGTCGGAGACGCACAGCAGCGTGCCGTAAGGCACACGGAAGCGGTAGCCGTTGGCGGCGATCGCGGCCGATTCCATATCAAGCGCGACCGCGCGCGACTGCGACAGGCGGCGAATCACCGCCGGCCCGGAGATCTCCCAGTTGCGGTTGTCGACGCTTGCGACGGTGCCGGTGCGCATCAGGCGCTTCAGCTCGAAACCTTCGAGCCCCGTGACGTCCTCGACCGCCTCTTCGAGCGCGACCTGCATCTCGGCCAGCGCCGGGATCGGCACCCAGAGCGGCAGTTCGCGGTCGAGCACATGGTCCTCGCGCACATAGCCATGCGCGAGCACGTAGTCGCCGAGGCGCTGCGTGTTGCGCAGGCCCGCGCAATGGCCGAGCATCAGCCAGGCATGCGGGCGCAGCACGGCGACATGGTCGGTGACGTTGCGTGCGTTCGACGGACCGGTGCCGATGTTGATCAGCGTGATGCCGCGATAGCCGGGTTCAACCAGGTGGAAGGCCGGCATCTGAGGCGTGCGCGCGGGAACGTCTCCGGTCGTCGCCCCGCCGTTGCGCGTGATCACGTTGCCGGGTGCGATAAAGGCCTCGAGACCAGCCTCGCCCGACTGGAGCCGTTGCTGGCAGAGCTGCGCGAAGGCGTCGACATAGAACTGGTAGTTGGTGAAGATCACAAAATTCTGGAAATGCTCGGGGTCGGTGCCGGTGTAGTGATAGAGCCGGCGCAGCGAGTAATCGACACGGGTCGCCCGGAACAGCGACAGCGGCTCCGGCGCGCCCGGCTGGAGCATGAAGGTGCCGTCGGCGATGGCATCGTCCATGGTGGCGAGATCGGGCACGTCGAACGCATCGCGCAGCGATCGCACGACGGGCGAGTTCTCACTGGTGGTGATGGCGGCCTCGATATTGATGTCGCGGCGGTAGGCGAAATGGATCGGGATCGGCTCGGCGGACTCGCCGATCTCGACAGGCACGCCGTGGTTCTGGATCAGCAATCCGATCTGCTCGACAAGATAGCTGCGGAACAGATCTGGCCGCGTCACGCTGGTCTCGTGCACGCCCGGCCCGGCGACGAAGCCGTAGGCGAGACGCGAATCCAGCCGTGCATATGTCGCGGTGGTAACGCGAACGAAGGGATAGTGGGCCCGCACCCGCGCCGTGATCGCCTCGCCATTGACATAGGCCTCGAACCGCTCGCGCAGGAACTTGGTGTTGCGCTCGTAGATTTCCTCGAGACGGGCAACGGCGAGGCCGGCGTCGGAGAACGATTCGGTGGCGATGGAGGGGGGAGATTGCATTGTTCGACCACCGGGTTGCTGGTTGCAGTCGCAGTATAGCAAACCGACGGCCGAGTCGTCATTGCGAGCGATGACGGGGGAAGCGACGCGCTTTCGTGCGTCACTTCTCCCGGAACGCCCGCATCAGCTGGTCGTGCAGCGGCTTCATCAGATAGGACAACATGGTGCGGTCGCCGGTCTGGACGAAGGCTTCCACCGGCATGCCGGGAATCAGCTTGACGTCGCCGAGGCGGGCGACCTCTTCGGCCGGCATCGAGACGCGGATGGTGTAGTAGCTCTGGCCGGTGCGCTGGTCGGTGGTGACGTCGGGCGAGACGCGGCTGACGAGGCCGTTGAGCTCCGGTGTGGTGCGCTGGTTGAACGCGGAGAGTCGCAGCAGCGTCTTTTGGCCGATCTGGAGCTTGTCGATGTCGACCGGATTGACCTTGGCCTCGACCTGCAGATCGTCGGCCTGCGGCACGATCAGCATCAAGGTATCGCCGGCGGTGACGACGCCGCCGACGGTGTGGACCGTCGATTGCAGCACCATGCCGGACTGCGGTGCGCGGATATCGACACGGCGAAGTTGGTCTTCGGCGGCGACCTTGCGCTCGATCAGTTCCCCGATCTTGTCGTTGGTCTCGCGCAGGTCCTTGGAGACCTCGCTCACCACGTCCTTGTCGACCTGGATGATCTGCAGCTCGGTCTCGGTGATCTTGCCCTTGGCCTGGGCGCGCGAAGCAACGTATTGCGCGCGTTCCCCGTTAAGCCGTGCCGAGTCGCGTTCGAGCTGGGTCAGCCGCGAGATCTGCACCAGATGCTTGTCGTAGAGCTCCCGCACGCCGGTGAGCTCGTTCTGCACCAGCGCGATCTCCTGATCCTTGGCCTTTTCCTGGGCGCTGAGCCCCGCGATCTCCTCGTTGAGCTGCGTGATGCGCTCGCGAAGCTGGGCCTTCTGTCCGGTGCGGCCGTTGACGCGGACGTCGAACAGCTTGGTTTCGGCGGAGATCAGCAGCTTCACGTCGGGATCGTTGGCGCGCTCGAGCAGGGCTTGCGGAAATTCGATTCTGTCGACACCGCGCTGCTCGGCCTGCAATCGCGCCGCACGCGCCAGCGCGGCGTCGAGATTCTTGGTGACGATGGCAAGGTTGGCCTTGGTGACGGTGTCGTCGAGCCGCACCACGATGTCGCCGGCCTTGACCAGGTCGCCGTCGCGGGCGCGCACCTCGCCGACCACGCCGCCAGTCGGATGCTGCACCTTCTTGACATTGGACTCGACCACGATCTGGCCCGGCGCGATCAGCGCACCGGAGATCAGCACGGTCGATGCCCAGCCGCCGAGTCCGACGACCATGACCAGCACGATCGCAAGGCCAAGGATCAGGTGAAACTTGATCGAATCCCGCACGGTCTTCTTCGCGGCAGGTTTCGGGCCGCCGATCGCCATCGTGCTCATGACTTGGCCACTCCGCCTTCGCTGACGATCTTGATCGGTGCCGGCGGCGTCGCGCGCGGCTGCAGCACCTGCGCGAGCACCTGTTCCTTCGGGCCGAATGCCTGCATGCGGCCGTCGCGCAGCACCAGGACCTGATCGACCGCCTCGACGCCGATCGGCCGGTGCGCCACCACGACGACGATGGCGCCGCGCTCGCGCGCGGCGCGGACGGCGCGGGTCAAGGCCTCGTCGCCTTCGGCGTCGAGATTGGAGTTGGGCTCGTCGAGCACGATCAGGAAGGGGTTGCCATAGAGCGCGCGCGCCAGCGCCACGCGCTGCGCCTGGCCTGCGGAAAGCGCGGTGCCCTGCTCTCCAACCTGGGTGTCGTAGCCCTCGCGCATCTTGATGATCATCTCGTGCACGCCGGCCTCTTTCGCCGCCGCGATGATGCCGTCGGACGTCGCCTCGGGATCGAACCGGCTGATGTTCTGGGCGATGGTGCCGCCGAACAATTCGACATCCTGCGGCAGATAGCCGATATGCCGGCCTAGCATGTCGGATGACCATTGATCGAGCGCCGCACCGTCGAGCCGCACCTTGCCGCGCACCGGCTGCCAGACCCCGACCAGCGCGCGGATCAGCGACGACTTGCCGGAGCCGCTCGGGCCGATCACGCCGAGGCCGTTGCCCGCAGCGAGCGCGAAGCTGATATCTTGCACGATGAGGCGCTGGTCGCCGGGGGCCACCATGGCGACGCCTTCGACCGAGAGCCGGCCGGAGGGCGCTTGCAACTGGGTCGGCATCGTCTGCGCCGGCATCTGCTCCAGAAGGCGGGTGAGACGGTGCCAGCTCTGGCGCGCCGCGACGAAGGATTTCCAGTGCGCAATGGCGAGGTCGACCGGCGCCAGCGCCCGGGCGGAGAGGATCGAACCGGCGATGATGATCCCGGCGGTCGCCTCCTGGTGGATGACGAGATAGGCGCCGACCGCGAGCACGGCCGATTGCAGCATCATGCGCAGCACCTTTGCGACCGCACCCAGTCCGCCGGCAACGTCGCTCGCGCGCTGATTGCCGGCGAGATATTTTTCGTTGGCCTCACTCCAGCGCTGGTTCATCCGGCCGGCCATGCCCATCGACACCATGACTTCCGCGTTGCGGCGGCTGGCCTGGGCGAGATCGTTGCGCTGGGCGGCAAGGCCCATCGCCTCGCGCGCCGGCTGGCGCGACATGAACTCGGTAACCAGCGTCAGGCCGACCAGGATGACGGCGCCGACCAGTGCGGTGACGCCGATCATGACGTGGAAGGCGAAACAGATGGCGAGATACAGCGGCAGCCAGGGCAGGTCGAAGAACGCGCTCGGGCCCATGCCGCCGAGGAAGGAGCGGACATTGTCGAGATCACGCAGCGGCTGAAGACCTTCGTTGCGGCTGCCGACCAGGAGCGGCAAGCGCACGATGGTGTCGAACACGCGCTTGTTGAGGGCTTCATCCAGCGCGGTGCCGATCCGCCCCAGGATACGGTTGCGGATCATGTCAAGCACGCCCTGCGCCATATAGAGAAAGCCGGCGAGGATGATCAGGCCGACCAGGGTCGGGACGCTGCGGCTCGGCAGCACCCGATCATAGACCTCCAGCATGAAGATCGACCCCGTCAGATAGAGCAGGTTGATCATGCAGCTCATCAAGCCGACGCCGACGAACGCCGTGCGACAAGCGCGCAAGGCGTCACCGAGCTCTGAACGGCGGACGCCAGGACCGGCTGCCATCAGTCTGATCTCTTTCGGGTAAGGGGCAAAGCCCCTGATTTCAGTGGCGAATTCAGGAGTAACCGGCCCGGATTAACATCGCGTTTTTCCGTCCGTCCGCAGTCGAATTAATCCAGGCTCCCAATGAGCCACATCTACCTCGACCGGCCTTCCGCGCAAGTCCGGAATTTCACAGGCTTGCGGCTTTTTTTCCTGCAGGGCTCTCAGCCTTTTCCCTGGAAAAGGGAGAGGCTGAGGGTTCCGATTTGCCGGGAATGGCGGTTAGAGCCGGCCGCCCCCACGCACCAGCCGCACCATCAGGAGCAAAATGACCGCGCCGATGGCGCAGACCGACGAACAGGATGACAAGGAGGCCTTCGTCGGAAATGTACATAAGTGAGGTTCCTCTGGCGTGAACGGCCACATGGAACGGGAACCAGGATGAATGGGGGTATAAATGTTGTGAGCCTGAGCCCGGCCGGACACCCGAACCGAAGCGGATATCGAGGCCTGAGATGCCGACGGGCTTGATCATGTCGGCGGTTTCGGCAATCGAGCGTGATAATCGGTGACCCGCTGGAAGGCGGCGCCGATGGTGAGCAGGGTCGCTTCATCGAAGCAGCGGCCGATCAGCTGCATGCCGACCGGCAGGCCGCTTTTGGTGAAACCTGAGGGCACGGTGAGCGACGGCAGGCCGAGGAAATTCACCGGACGGGTGAACAGCGTCAGCCGTTGCAGCAGCGCCGGCGCGTTCGGACCGCCGCCAACATCGCTCTCCTCGATCGTCGGCGCGGGCACCGGAGATGCCGGCGCGATCACCGCATCGACGCCAGCGGTGGCGGCATTGTACGCGGCGAGCGCAGGGCCGCGCCAGCGCATCGCCTCGAGATAGGTGACGGCGGGAACGGCGAGGCCGTTCTGAAGCCGCATCAGGACCTGCGAACCGTAATCCTGCGGCCGCTCGATCATCCAGCGCTTGTGGAAGGCAGCAGCTTCGGCCGCAAGCACGAGTTGGCTCGCCGAATTCAATTGCCGCTGGTCCGGCAGCTCGACCTTGACGATATCGGCGCCCTCGCGCTTGAGCACCGCGATGGTCTCGTCCAGCACGCGCGCGACTTCGCTGTCGAGGTCGTCGACATAAAAGGACGCAGGCACGCCGATCTTGAGGCCCTTCAGCGAGCCCTTGGTGGCACTCACGTAATCCGAGACCGGCTCGTGGCTGCAGGTCGAATCCAGCGGGTCAGCACCGGCCATCAAGGCCAGCAGCAGCGCGCAGTCCTCGGCGGTACGGGCGAGCGGGCCGACCGTGTCGAGCGATTGCGACAGCGGCATTGCGCCGGCGCGGCTGACGCGGCCGACGGTGGTCTTCAGCCCCGTGACGCCGCAGAAATGCGCGGGCATGCGGATCGAGCCGCCGGTATCCGAGCCGAGCGCCGCATAGGTCAGGCGCGCGGCCACCGCCGAACCGGAGCCGGATGAGGACCCGCCGGTGATGTGGGCCACGTTCCAGGGATTGCGCACCGGGCCGTAATGGGCGTTGTGCCCGGTCGGGCCATAGGCGAATTCGGCCAGATGCAGCGTGCCGAGGCGAACCTGACCGGCGTCCTTCAGCCGCTGCAAAGCGGTGGCGGTCACGGTCGGCACGAAATCACGGCGGATCAGCGAGCCGCAGGTCGAAACCTTGCCGGCGTCGTAATACATGTCCTTGTGCGCGAGCGGCACGCCGTGCAGCGGACCATGAACATTGCCCTTGGCGAGTTCGGCGTCGGCGGCCTCGGCCGCCGTCAGTGCCGCCTCCGCCTCGACCGACATGAAGGCGTTGAGATGCGGTTGCCACTGTGCGATGCGGTGCAGCAGTGCGCGCGTCACCTCATGTGAGGAGACCTGCTTCATCGCGATCGCGCGCGCGACCTCGGTGAGCGTCATCAAGGCGGGCTCAGTGCTCATTTCGTCACCTTCTGCGTCTGTACGATCGGATAGAGCGCAGGCTCGAGGTCGAACGGCAGCGTGCCTGCGATCACCGCAAAGCCTTCAAAGGCAGGACCAATGGAATTGGAGATGCGCGTCGCGATCTCGTCGTCCACAGGAACGCCGGCGATCTGCGCGATGGGCTTGATCTCTTTCGGTGTCGGTCTCGTCATGCGGTCTTCTCCCTGCGAGAGTGGTGGCGCAGCTCCTACTTCGTCAGCAGCGCATACGCCCCGGTCCAGCCCTCCGGCGGCGGGTTGAGCTGGAAATCCTTGATGCGGGCCTCATAAAGCCTGAACAGCTTTTCCAGCGTGTCGGCGTCTTCGCTGTTGCGGCCGCGCTCGATCGCGTCCAGCGCACCCGGCCAATCGCGGCCGCGGTAGCATGCGAGCATCTCGATGGTGATGTTGCGCAGGCGCTGGAAGGCGCCCGAATGCATCACGTCTTCGCGGCCGGCGATGGCATAGATCACCTCCGGCTCGGTCTTGCCCTTGACCATGATGAAGTCGAGCTCGAGAATCGCGAACCTGTCCTTGGCGGCGAGCGCAGTCCTGGAGCCCACGATGATCGGAAAGCCGTATTCCTTGGTCTGCCCTTCGAGGCGCGAGGCGAGATTCACGCTGTCACCGAGCACCGAATAGTTCTTCTTCAGATCGGAACCCATGTTGCCGACGACGCCAATGCCGGTGTTGAGGCCGATGCCGACATTGAGCGGGATGTAGACGTGACCGCCGTCGGCGGCTTCTTGCTCGCGCTGCTTGTTGACCGTGTCGATTCTCTCCAGCATCTGCACCGCGGCCTCGCAGGCGTTGACCTCGTGCTTGGCATCGTCGAGCGGCGCGTTCCAGAACGCCATGATGGCGTCGCCCATGTACTTGTCGATATACCCCTTCTGCTCGATGATGACGTCGGTCAGCGGCGTCAGGAAACGGTTCATCAGCGTGATGAGCCCTTGCGGATCGTGCTTGTAGCTCTCCGAGATCGTGGTGAAGCCGCGAACGTCCGAGAACATGATCGTCATCTCGCGCTCCTCGCCGCCGAGCACGAGCTTTTCCGGCGACTGCACGAGCTGCTCGACCAGCACCGGCGACATGTATTGCGCGAACTGCCCGCGAATCTGCACGCGCTCGCGCTGCTCGCGCACGAAGCTGGCGAAGATCAGCGTCAGATAGATCGCCGTGGTCGAGAGCAGCGGATAGGTGAAATCGATGAGATAGCGGTACCGCGCGTAGAAGAACCAGGACACGCCGACCAGGATGGCGGCGAAGGCCGCGCCCGCAAGCACGAGGCGCACGGGGCCGAGATTCGGTGTGAAGATGATGACGAGGAGGCCGATGACGAGGGCGGAGAGCAATTCGACGCCGAGCGCGTAGTTCGGCTGGGAGATCGCCACGCCGCTCAGCACACTCTCGAGCACCTGGGCATGGATCTCGACACCGGGCATGGTCGAGGACACCGGCGTGGTCTTGATGTCGTTGAGCCCGCCTGCCGAGGTGCCGATCAGCACCAGCTTGCCGGCGATCCTGCTCGGCGACACACCGTTGTCGAGCACGTCGGCCGCGGAGACGTAGATCGAGGGATCTTGGCGGGCGTAATGCATCCAGAACTGGCCGTTCTTATCGGTCGGAATCTCGACGCCCTTAAGGCGAATCGCCCGGATACCTGCCTTGTCGGTCCTCACCAGCAGCGTCGGCGTGCCGGTGATGACGCGCAATATCTCCAGGCTGAGCGAGGGCATGATGTTGCCCTGGGCGCGCATGATCATCGGCACGCGACGAATCAGACCGTCGCGCTCGGGCCTGATCGAGAACAGGCCGCGGCCGGCCGCAACCTTCTCTATGATTGGCACATTCCGTAACAAGCCCGGAAATTCGAACAGGAAGCGATCCGCGCCCTCCTCGCCGACCGTCGCCACGCCCGTGAGCGGAAGCGATCTATCGAGTTCGGACAGGACATCTGGAAGCCCGGTCTCGCCCAGCACCACGCGCGAGCGCTTGATCGCCTCGGAGAGGATCTGGTCGTTGGTCGGCAGCTCGCGCAGCTTGGCGCGGGTGGCGTCGTCCAGATAGCGCATCTGGCTCGCGACCAGATCCGGGTTGAGCCGGTCAGGTTCGGAGAACACTACGTCGAAACCGATCGCCACCGCGCCGCTATTGGTGAGGTTCTGGATCATATCGGCGATCCGCGTGCGCGGCCATGGCCACTGGCCGAGCTTCGCAAGGCTCTTGTCGTCGATGTCGACGATGACGACCGGCCGCGCCGCCTTGTGGCGCGGATCGATCAGCTGGAACATGTCGAAGGTACGCAGCCGCAATTCCTCGATCGGCGGCGGATCCCACAGGCGAGCGCCGGCGAACAGGACGAGCAGCGCAAGGCACATCAACCGCGCAAAGCCGAACTTCCGCGCAAACCACCGCCGCAACAGTCCTAGCCGCTTCATACCGCCTGAATTTCCCGCAACCCGCCTTCGTCCGATGTCGGGACGACAATACGCAATCAGCTATGCCCTTTGACAGCGGAATCCGTCGCAAGCGAGGCACCGCAATCGCGCCGAAGGCCCGTCAGGCGTGGGTCGCAACGATAAAATCGCTGGCATGCAGGCTGCTCGCGACGAGATTCTTCAGGAGGACCGACTGATGGTCATCGAGCGTGACCAGCGCGTCGTTCGCCCGCTGCGTGATGACGATGTCGCTGAAGGAATGAATATTGGCGAGCTCGCGCAGGTCGATCTTGTCCTGGCCCAGTTCGAAATCGATGATCGTACTTTGAACCGGAAGCGTTGAATTCGCAAAGGCGAACTGGTCCTGCCCACTGGTCGCGATGAGGGTAGGTCCCGTGGGCGGATCGATGACCAGCGTGCCGCCGTTGCCATCGCTCGCGAAATGGAAGCTGTCGATGGTGTAGCTCCCGGCAAAGTTGATGGTCGCGGTATCGGTACCGTCGCTCAGCGTCAGCGTTCCGCCCAGATGGTCGGCGTTTTCAGTGTAGATCGCTCCGGTCAGTGTCGAGAAGCCGATGTCCTTGAGGTCGAGGAGGTCCGAATTGGCGACGGTGCCGTCACCCGCAAAGCCGTTGATGACGCCGGTGAAATCGGCGGCGTGTTCGATCGCGAAGGTGCCGGTGGTTCCGGTCTCGTTGGCGAAGGTCACCTGCTCTGCGGAAGGTTCGCTGAGGTTCAACACCGCGCCGCTCTCGATCGTCATCGGCGTGTCGGCGAGCGGATCATAAACGGTGGTGCCGCCATGACCGTCGCTCTGAAGGTGCCAGTTCACATCCCTGCCGAGGAATGACAGGGTGACCGTCGTCGCGCCATTGTAGAAGCCGACCGTTGTGATGTTCGTATCCGCGTTGTAGTTGGCCTGCGCCGACATCGTGGACGTCCAGGCGAGGTCCTTCATGTCGATCTCGTTGCCGGACGACAGCGGAGCCCCGGCCGGAGAGCCCGAGATCAATCCATGGAACTCCTTGGAATCATCCAGG
This sequence comes from Bradyrhizobium diazoefficiens, assembly GCF_016616425.1. Lineage (NCBI taxonomy): Bacteria > Pseudomonadati > Pseudomonadota > Alphaproteobacteria > Hyphomicrobiales > Nitrobacteraceae > Bradyrhizobium > Bradyrhizobium diazoefficiens. Next base: position 1,349,688 of record NZ_CP067101.1, on the reverse strand, counting down.
ACCAGGGTGCCGAGCCCGTTGTCGTAATAGATGATGATTCCAGAGAACGATCCATTGACCAGCGTCCCGGAAACCGCCCCCTCGATCTCCACGACGGCCTTGTTGGAAATCTCGATCGCGCCGGTCCCATTGACGTCGCCCTTGACATCGATTGTCGAAATGTTGTTTCCGGAGAACGGCCCGGCTTCAATCAGGCCGTTGAGGACGACGCCGCCGTTCACCGTGAACACGGTGCCGGGCTCGGTCAGCAGCGTCACGCCCGACGCGACGGTGAGGTCGTCGATCGTGACACTGGTCGTGCTGTCGACGGTGTAGGTTCCGGTTGCGTCGAGCTTGACGTCGTAGCTGGCCGCCGGCACGCCCAGGCTCCAGTTCGACGCGACATTCCAGTCGCCGCCGGCAGGGTTGGTCCATTCATCGGTCGGAGCGATCTCGACGATGGTGCCGCCGGCACCGTCGCTGCTGGTGATGAAATGCGTGTCGCTGTAATTGCCGAGCAACTTGAGCGAGATGCTGTGGTTATGCGTGTCGCTGACCACGAGATTGCCGCTCAGAGCGTCGTAAACCGCCGTGGTCCCGCTGTCCCAGATGATGGTCGACAGATCGATCTTCTCGTTGGTGGTGAAGCCGGCGATCGAGCCGCCGAAGATCGCGGTGTCGATCTCGAGTTCGGCACCGGCGCCGGCGAAGGTGACGGTCTGCGCCACCGTGTTCTTGATCTCAAGCGTCGCGCCGGCGTCGATCGTGACCGAGCCAGAGCCGGACAGCGAGCCGAACAGCGTCAGCGTGCCGGTGTGGACCTCGATGGAGTGGTTGTTGGTGATGGTGCCCGTGATCGACGCGGAGCCCCAGCTCTCTATCTCGTTCGAATTGGTGATGCCGAGCCCGGAGACGGAAATCGAGGCGCCATTGAGCAGATCGATCTCGCCGGCGTTGACGATCGAGGATACATTGCCGAAGACGCTGCTGCCGGCGACGGTCCAGATGCCACCGGCATTGTTATTGAAGGTCGCGCTGACGACCGACATGTTGCCGTTGATATGGTTGGTGTTGTTGATGGTGATGGCGCCGCCGGTCTCGACGATCGCATAAGTCGTCGCGGTCACGGTCGCGGCGAGGGCCAGCCCGATCGTGCCGGAATTGTCGACCGTCGCCGCGCCGGTCGCGTTCTCCTGGATGAAGATCGCAGCATGACCGGCCGCACCCACGACCGAGCCGCTGTTCGTGATATGCGTCGAGCCGGTCGCGATCGGATCGCCTGCCGCATCCGCATCGTTCTGCGTGACGCTGATACCGACGCGGCTCGTCCCGGTGATGTTGCCGTGATTGACGATAGTGATACCGCCCGCGCCGGCCGCCAAAACCGACAGGCCGACGGCGCCGGTGGCGGAGCCGTCATTGGTGACGGTCACGTCGCCACCGCCGTGACTGAAGGCGCCGATCGCGGTCCCCGCGGCGGTGACCTGCGAGGTCGCGCCGGTCGTAACCGCGACGTCGCCGATGCCATAGGTGAACGCATCAATGCCGAAACCGGCATCCGCGGTGACGGTCGCATCGCTCGTGACGCTGACGTCGCCGTAGACGGCATTCGAGAAGCTCGAGCTGCCACCGGGCCTGTAACCTGCAACGATCGCGCCCGGCGTGGTGCCATCGCTATTCAATGCGGAACCGGAATGGATGGTGCCGTGCGCCACGACGGAGATCGTGCTGCCCACCGCGCTTGCAATCGCCGCCGCGTAGTTGACCGCCACGACACCGGAGCTGCCCGATATGATGTCGTCGCCCGCAGCCAGGGTGACGCTGATGTCGCCCCTGTCGATGCCGTAGGCGAGTATGCCGTAGCTGGTCGTGCCCGTCACCGAGGCGCTGGCGCCGAGTGTGACGGCGATATCTCCGGCACCCCCGCTCAGCGCCTGAGCGCGGATACCGATCTCGGCGCCGATGACGCTAGTGCCGGCGCCCTCGTTGACCGTGACGTCGCCATTACCGAAATTGTAGGCGTGGATGCCGTAGCCGCTCGCAGCCGTGACGTCGCCGTAATTGTTGATGACGACGTTGCCATAGACGCTGGTACTGGCGGCAGCGCCAGTCCCTGCGCCGAGATAGCCGGCCTCGAGCCCGGCCGGCGCATTGTCGGCCTGATTGAGGCTCGCGCCGGAATTGACCGTGCCGTAGTTGGTGACCGTGATCGAACTGTGATCCAGGAGCGAGAGCACTTCCGCGCGGTTGACCGCAACGACGCCGGAACTTCCCGACGTGACGACGCTGCCGGCCTCCGTCCTGACCGTTGTGCTGCCCGAGCCGTCGCTGCGGGTGCGGATGCCGTAGATCGAGGCACCCGTCACATTTCCACCCGCCGTGACATCGATATTGCCGTCGCCCTCGGTATGGACATCGATCCCGAATGCGCCGCCCGCGGCGCCGCCGAGCTGGTTGACGGTGATGTTGCCATTGTTGCCGGCACTAAGATTTTCGGCAAGCAGGCCGACCGAGCCCGCACCGGTCCCGGTCGCCTTGCCCGTGAGGTCGTTCACCGTGATATCGCCGGAGCCGGTCAGGCCAATGCGCAGCGTAATGCCGTTTCCGGCAAGGCCGGTAATGTTGCCGGTCGCCGTCAGTGAGATATCGCCCGCGCCATTCTGGGTGACATAGATGCCCCTGGCCGCGCCGGTCAGCGCACCGGCGGGCGTGAGAACGATGTCGGCGGGCGTCGCGGGAGAGCCACCCGATGCGGTGAAGTCGAGCGCATCGCCGACCGATGTCGTGATATCAGCAGTTCCTGTCACCGTGAACGTGCCAGCCTTGGTCGACTGGCCAGCAATGGTGCCGGTGAAGCTCTGGCCGGCGACCTTGTCGAGCTGAAGCGTGTTGCCGCCGCCGGCGAAGGTGACGGTCTGCGCGTCTGCGCCGCCGAGCTCAAGCGTCGCGCCGTTATCGACGATCAGCGTGCCGATGCCAGTGATGCCTCCGGAAAGATTCAGCCTGCCGGCCTCGACTTCTATCGTGCCGGTGTTGGTGACCGCAGCCGAAACCAAATTGCTTCCGGAGACGCTGTAGAGATTGCCGGCATTGGTCAGGCTGCCGCCATTGATCGAGATGTCGGTCAGATAAAGCCTCGAGGTGCCGTCGGCTGCGATCGTCGCGCCGGCATTGGTGATCGTCGCGGTCGTCAGCTTCAGTGTGCCGCCGTTCACCGCCTCGATCAGGTCACGATTGACTATGGCGTGCAGCGTGCCGGGATCGATTGTCAGCGTGCCGCTGGTGACGGTGATCGTGCCCGTGTTGGTGATGTCGGCGCCATAAATGGCGCTCGTGCCGGTCGATTCCAGCGTGCCCGCGACCGTCACCGTGCCGCCGTCGATGGTCGCACTGGCGAGATCGAGCGTCGATCCGGACTCAACCGACACCGTTCCGCTGGTGTTGGCCACTGTCATCGCGGTCAGCCTCAGCGCGCCGTCGTTGATTGCGGCCAGCGTGCAGGTGTTGGTGACCGCCTGGTGGTCGATGTCGAGCTCGGCGCCATTGGCCTGAAGCGTGCCGGCATTGGCGATGGAGGCCGAAGTCGTGGCGGCGAGCGTCAGCAGGCCGCCGATCGCCTCGATCAGGCCGTTGTTGGTGATGGAGGAGTTGGTGACCGTGCTGGTGCCGGACGAAGCCACCGTACCGGAGACGGCGAGCGTGCCGCCCGTCAGGCTCGCTCCCGACAGCGTCAGCTTCTTGCTTGCGTCGACCTCGACGGTGCCGCCATTGGCGATCGCCGTGCCCGCAACGGTCACATCGTCCAGCGTCAGCGTGACGCCGCTCTCGACCGTGATCGCGCCCTGGTTCAGCGTAGCATTGCCGTCGATCGTGCTGTTGCCGGTGACATGGATTGTGCCGCCAAGCGCACCGCTGTAATTGTTGATGGTGCCGCCTGATATCTCGGTGCCGGACAGCGTCAGCCTCTGGCCGTCGTCGATTTTGACGAGGTGTCCGGTGTTGGCGAGGGCGTCGTTAAGCAGCGTCGCGGCACCGGAAATCTCGAGCGTACCGTTGTTGGTGATCGCACCCTTGGACGCGGCGGAGGTGCCCTTGATGATAGCGCCGTCATTAAGCTTGACGGTGCCATCGAGCACGATGCTGGACTTGTCGGTGATGACGGTTCCGGAGACGGCGATGCCGTCTAGCGTCAGCTCGGCGTCGGCGGTGACCGCACTGATGCTGACTGTAGTACCGCCGTCGATCTTGCTGGCGCCAGTGACGTTGATCGCGCCGGCGCCCTTGATGGCACCGCCGCTGATCGTGGCATCATCCAGCCTCAGCGCAGCGCTATCATCGACGATGACGTTGCCGGTTGAATTGTCGACCGTCGAGCCCTGATCGATTGCCAGCGCGCCGCCCGCCTGCACTTCGATCGTGCCGGCATTGGTGATGCTCTCGCTATCCAGCGCGTTGGCGGCGCCGCTGACCCTGAACGTCGCATTGTTGTTCAGCACGCCGCCGCTCAGCACGGCATCGCCGGCGAGGTCGATCTCGCCATTGCCAGTGACTGTCCCTGCGCCGCTGATGGTCGCGCCGCCGACGATCAGCTTGCCGCTGGCATCGACCGTGACGTTGCCGTTATTGGTGACAACAGAGCCCTGGTGGATCGTCAGCCAGCCATTCGCCAGTGTCCTGATCGTGCCTATCGAGCTGTTGGAGACGGCCTCATTGGCAAATTCGGCCGTGCCCTTGATGTTGACCGTGCCGGAATTGTTCAGTGTGCCGTTCTCGATCAGGCTGGCGCCGTCGAGCTCCAGTGTACCGAGAATGGTAACAGTGCCGCCATCGACCGTCGAGCTGTCGACGTTCAGCGTGGTGCCGGTGTCGACCTTCAGCGTTCCGTCCGCATTGGCGATGTCGGTCTGCGTCTTCAGTGTGCCGCCGGACAGCTCGATGGTGCCGGAGTTGGCGATCGTGGTGCCGCTGGCAAAATCGCCGCCGGCTTTGAGCGTCAGGTATCCGACATTCGTGAGTATGCTGGTGTCCAGGATCTCAGCCAGGCCGCCGACGGACATCGTGCCGGTCGCTGCGTTGGTGAGGATCGAATCCGCGCTCATGTTGAGCGCACCTGATATCGTCAGAGAGCTCTGGTTGATCAACTGCGGCGGCGGACCACCGAAATCGTTCATCGTGATCGACTTCGCGTAGGCCGCAGTGTCGATCATGGCGGGATAGGAAGGCGTCAGGCCGTGCAATTGATCCGTGATGACGATGACGTCATCATCGATGGTCGGAACGGTGCCGGTTGCCCAGTTCGCTGCGTCCTTCCAGAAGCCGCCAGGGGGAGCGCCGTCTTTCTCGGTCGCAATCCACACCACCGCCGGAGCATCGGTGCCGGTAATCGTCACGGTGATGGTCTGTTGCGCGGTTGCGCCTTGCGAGTCCGTGACCGTCACGGTGTAGACCAGCGTCAGCACCTCGCCCTTCGGAATGAAGTCGGCGAGGTAGACAGGAAGGTCGGCCAGCGACCAGTTGATGGTACCGGTGCCATCGCCGGTGCTGTCGGCGCCCGACGTGATCGCAACCGACATCGCGCTCTGGAACTCCGCGAGCGGGCCCGGCGGAACGGCGCTGCCGTCCGGCAGGCTGGCGCTCGTCAGCGTCACGGCTACCGTGTGGGTGTCGGTAAGATCGACGTCGGCGAAGTTCAGCGTGCCCGCGGCCGGCACATGGCTGATGAGCGGGCCGCCCGGCACGCTGGTGCCGCCTTCGAAGCTGATGATCGGAACGCTGGTGGTGATCACCGGCTTGTCGTTCGTTCCCGTGATCGTGATCGTGATCGGGATGAACTTGGACTCGGGGCTCACCGTGAAATTGGTGTCGACGCGGACCATGTAGGTCAGCGTCAGCGTTTCGCCGGCGGCGAGAAAGTCGAAGACATTGTCGGGAATCGTGTAGGTCCAGACCGCCGAGCCGTTGTTGTCGTTACCGGCGTCGGCGACGACACTGATCTGGATCTGCGTCGCTGCGATGTCCTGCTTCTGGAGCGCTGAGAGCGAGCCGGTGACGTCCTGCTGGCCGCCGTCCTTGTAGACGTAGTTCGGCGCTTCGGCGAGGCTGATGCTCACCGATGGCCGGTCGCCGAGGTTCTGATCGACGAATCTGATCAGGCCGGAAATCGTATCGGTATGCGTGTCGCCGGTCGTGCCAGCACGCTCGGCCATTGAGAACGCCGCCTTCACATTGCCGCTGGCATCAAAGCTCTGCACGACCGGCTGGCCGGGAATACGCACGATGAGCGGCGTGGAGGTGCTGGGCGCCTCCGATCCCTGCGGATTGAGATTGACGAATGTCGCGATCACGACGGGGCCGGACCCCGACTTGAACGCCAGATCCTGGCTGATCGGCGTGAGCGTGTCGGTGAAATTCGTGGTCAGCTTTGTGTTGGTGTTGTTGTCGGTGAACTTCAGCGTGAACACGTCCGTGATCAGCTTCTGCACGTCCGGCGACATCAGCGCATTGGAGATCGAGACGTTGCCGCCGCTGATCTGGATCATCTGGCCGGCCTGGTTGACCGTCGCGATCGGCAGCAGCGTGACCTTGTCGAACAGAATGTAGGAGCCGGTCGTGCCGTTCGGCTCGACCAGCACCTGGAAGCTCGCCTGCGGCTGCGGATCGCCGCCGCCGGCGGGAACGACGAAGTTGATCTGGGTCAGCACGGCGGTGCCGCGGATGCCCATGGTGGCGACCGGCGTGTCGACTTTCATGTCGCCGTGCTTGGCGGTCTCGCCGGCGACGAAGGTAATGGTGCCGGCGACGAGGCTGAGCAGCGAGGAGTTGCTGGACCCGTTGGGGTCGTAGACCATCTCGTTCAGCACCATCCGCGCATTGGAGGACAGGCCGAACACGGTGCCATCGATGAAGGTGATGCCGAGCGTCGAATCCGCGCCGGTCGAGACCACGTCGCCCTTCTCGACATTGTCGCCGTTGTTCAGGATGACCGAGACGCCGTTGCGGACCGCGGTTGCGCTGCCCACGAGCTTGGTGACATGGCCGATGACCTGGGTTGCGGTGGCGCCGGGCGCAGCCTGCGCAACCTGGACATGGCCGGTGAGCGCGTTGACGACGTCGCCAGTGAGGTGGGCGCCATCAGGCGAGGCGAGCGCGGCACGCTTGTCACCCCTGAAATAATCGTGAACGACGAACTCGTGGCCCTCGTGGGACAGCACGAGATCGAGGCCAGTGCGCTTGAACTCGCCGTTAAAGATCAGGTTGGGATCGGGAACAACGAACGCGCCATCGGGAACGTGACCGTGCGCTTTCGCCGTAAAGGAATCGACATGGGCGTCGGCGGTCAGGCGGGAACCCTGACCGTCCAAGGAAATCGCGCCATCAAATTGGCCAGCGTAATTCAACCGGGGGCACCGTAAAAAGGGTTAAAATCTAAGTAAGTATCAACTGCCTAAGCTTGCATAGCATTACCAAGTCCTTAGCGATACCGTCTATTGCTTGTGTGATTTCGCGTCACTTGGCCAAAGGAGTCGCCGCGGCGCCGCGCCTCCCTAGATAAATCATAGTAATGTTTCAGGTACTCCGGGGGTGATCTCGCCGCATTTGCATCAATTTCCAGTATTTCTAAGTAATACGCTCCATAATTTTAGAGCAGATACTTGCACCAGCTTTCGTTGGTGAAACCCTGAAATATCCTGCGGCAAATACGCAGCTGAATCTGTGACCTAACACACAGAACCCGTGAAATAACGGATCGTTAGCCATAGGGTCACATTCAAGCCCCCACAACCTATGCCTGCAATTGACGCCATTTCGCGACAGCATGGCACCTCCTAGCGGGGGAATCGTAAAATTTTACGCAAGTTGGGCAGGCCCATTTCAGCCTGTTGCCGATTTTGGGGACCCCTGCTGAGCGCGTTAAGCCGAACAAAACGGCCTGTCTCGCACTATCTCCACGAAAGCAACAAAGCCCGGCACGTCAAGGTCGAGGAAGACCTGGCGAAGCTTGGGAAGGGGATGTCAGATGGAGATCGCTGCTCGCGCGCGCGCCTGGCGCGCAATCCTTATCGTGTGCGGATTGATCCTGCTTGGATCGGCCGCCGAGCTTCGCGCCGGCACGCTGCTGTCACCGGGAGCAGGCCTTCTCGTGCGCAAATCCGCCGAGCCGTTCGGCGTGTTCGCCTTCGCTATCTCCTCTGGCGGACTGCGGCAAAAGTGGCTTGCGCTGAAGGACAGGTTCGACGACGACATGGTGCAACTCGCGCTATGCGACGGCGACCGGGACAATTGCGCATCGCCTGCGGCCCTGAAGCTGCTCGCCATCGTCGACCAGGCACGCGCCCGCGAGGGCCGCGCGCGGCTCGGCGAGACCAACCGCGCCGTCAACCTTGCCATCCGGGCCGCCGATGACGGCATTGACGATGTCTGGAACTCGCCGCTTGCGACCTTCGCGCGCGGCGCCGGCGATTGCGAAGACTACGCCATCGCCAAGCTGGCCGCGCTGCGGCTGGCGGGAATTGCGCTTGAGGATCTCCGCATCATCGTGGTGCGCGACACCCGCGCCGGCGAAGAGCATGCGATTGCTGCAGCAAGGCTCGACGGACACTGGCTGATGCTCGACAACCGCCGCATGGCGATGGTCGAGGACGACGCTGCGCGGAGCTACCAGCCGCTGTTCGCGCTCTACCAGTCGGCTGTGATGAAATATGTCGACGAACCCATGCGGTTTTCGATGGCCGCCGAGCCACGTTGACTGATCTGGTAGATGGGGTAACGGGCCTCATACCAGCAACCCAGCACAACGCCATTCCACCGCGCCATGCGGGACGCTAGCATGGCCGCGGCCAATGCTGGGAGACGAAGGGAATGCGCTTCACTGTGCTGGATGTGCTGATTGTTCTTGCACCGCTGGTGCTGCCAGCGGCACCGGGCTTCGCGCAATCCGAACCACCCTCCATCGCCGACAGGCTGCCGCTGTTTGCCAAGAACAACTGCCAGCGGATTCGCGATTCGGGCAATCAATTGTTCTGCGGTGACGCCACGCTTGCCGCCGCCGCCGAGAAGCTGAACACGGCGATCGAAGCCCGGCTCGCCCGCCTGCCCGATCGCCTGCCGGCGATCGAGGAGAATGCGATCTGGATCCGCCAGCGCAATCTCAGCTGCGGCATCGTCGGCCAGACTGCGCTCCGCACCGACGATTTCGACCGGGTGAAGACGTGCCTGCTCAAGGTGACCGAGGAGCGCGCCGCGATCGTGCGCGATCCTGATTTCGACTGTCTCGCAGCCAACACCGCAGCGGGCGCATTGATTTGCGCGGACCCGTCGCTGGCGCTGGCCGAAACGGAGCTCAATGGCGAGGTGCTCGGCCTGATCGGCAAGCTGGACCCGGTCGCGGCGCTTTGCCTTCGCCGAATATGGCCGGTGGACGAGAGAGCGCGATCGCAAATGCAATCTGGTCGGCAAGGAGAACGTGCCGCTTCAGGAGCTCGAAGCCGCGGAGGCCTGTCTCTCGGAACATTTGAGGCGCAAGACCGACGAGATCCGTGTGGCGAAAGGCGAGCCCAGGAAAGTGTTTGGCCGGCAAGTCGCGGCCCGCTCGCCCGACTCCGACGCGGTCGACTTCTGCGCGGCGCGGATCCATGCGGCCAATTCGTGCGGTAACTTCCTCCGCATCAACCGCGTCTACGCGCTCGACAGCCAGGTGACCGAGCAGGAGGCACACGTCACGGGCGAGATCGAGATGGCCGTGCTGGCGCCCTTCACCATGTGCAGCAAGGTCGCCTTGAGCTGCACCGGCACCTGCTGGGACGCCAGGACAGGCCGTCCGCAGCCAGGCACCGCCAACAAGGAGCGCTCCGCAGAAGCCTTCAACGTGACGCGTCGCCTCAGGATCCAGCGGACCTTCGCCTTCGTCAAGGCCGCCGACGGCTGGCGCTGCCAGGAGGACGAGCTGGTGCCGGTGAATTCAGGCACTGCGGGTGGGGGGTCGTGAACTCCTACCCGCCCCTGGAGGGGCAGGACTATCGCACATGGCATTTTGCGCGACCTGAGTGCACGCCTCATCCTTCGAGACGACCGCTTCGCGGTCTCCTCAGGTGAGGCTAAGCGGCATCGGTACCCGTTGAAGCTAGCGCAACGCACTAGATCCTCATCCTGAGGGCCCGCCAACGGCGGGCGTCTCGAAGGATGGCCACCGACGAGATCGCTCCCATATGCGATTGCCCTGCCCTCCAGGCGAGGGTGAAGGCGAAGCATCAGAACATCAGATTGTCCTTCACCAGCACCCAACGGCCGCCCTTGACCTGCTGCACCTGGGTGATGGTGTTGGCGAGGTGGTCGGTCTTGGAGAACTTGGTCGGCGGCGAGTTGAAGATGTCGAGGAATTTTTCGCCCGATTCAAGCGAGTCCAGCATCTTCTGACCCGTGAGATCCTTGCCCGCCTTCTGCGCGTAGAAGGCGAAGGTCATCATCGCATTGTAGCCGATGATCGCCTGCGTGTTGGCGTCGGTGTTGAACATCTTCTTGTAGTTGGCGAGCCAGTCCTTGACCTTGCCTTTCGCGGTGTCCGCATAGGGAATCTCGAAGCCGCTTGCAGCGTACAGGCCTTCGACGGCCTCCTTGCCGAGCATCGGCACTTCCATCACGTTGGTGGGGGTGGCGCCGAGGAAGGTGACGTCCCAGCCGAGCTTCTTGGCCTCGCTCATGGTGCCGATCGGCTCGCGCAAGACCGCGCCGAGCACGACGAGATCGCAGCCGTCGGACTTCATCTTGGCAACCTGCGCGCTGAAATCGGAGGCCCCGCGCTTGTAGCTGGTGATCGAAGCCGGCTTCACCTTCATGGCGGCGAGCTGCTGATTGAAGCCGTCGAGCACGTTTTTGCCGTACTCGTCGTCCTGATGCATGATGCAGGGCTTCTTGAAGTTCTTCCACTCCATCATGTATTTCAGCGCCGCCCGCGTGCTCTCGACATAGGGCAGCAGATTGTTGAACTTCAGCCGTTCCTGCGGCTTGGCCGGATCGAACTTGAAGGTGAACTCGGCTGCCGTCAGCGGGAAGAGCTGAAGTACGCCGGCGTCGAGCAGGATGTCCTGCGCGGCCAGCACGGTGGGCGATCCCATCGCTCCCACCATCGCGAAGATCTTGTCGCGCTCGATCAGCTTTTGCGAGGCCAGCACGGCCTTCTTCGGATCGTAGCCGCTGTCCTCGACGACCAGGCGGATCTTGCGGCCGTTGACGCCGCCCGCTGCGTTGATCTCCTCGACCGCCATCTTCATGCCGTTAGCGACCGGAACGCCCCAGCCCTTGATCGGGCCCGACAGATCCTGGTGAGTACCGATGACGATCTCGGTTGCCGAGATCCCCTGGTTGGTGACCTTGGTTTGTGCCGCGGCCGGCAGACAGGTGAGCACCACGGCCCCCACAGCAAGGCCGAATGCGCTGAACGATTTCGACATTGACGTCTCCTCTCCTAAGGGCCCGTGTTACGCGAAGGGCGGGGCCATCGCTTCTTCGCTTTCTCAAATATTCCTGCGCGTCACGCCACCGCGCGCTGGCGATACATCGCTTCGATCTCGGCGGCATAGCGCTTGTTGACGAAGCCGCGCTTCAGCTTCATGGTCGGCGTCAGCTCCTCGTCCTCCGGCGTGAGCTGGCGCTCGATCAGGTAGAACTTCTTGATGCTCTCGACGCGGGCAAAATTACCGTTGACGCCTTCGATCTCGCGCCAGATCAGGTCCTGGATCTCCGTCGCCCGGCACAGGCTCGCATAATTGGTGAAGGGGATGTCGTGATCCTGGGCGAATTTCTCGACATTCTCCTGATCGATCATCACGAGACAGGTGAGATAGGGCCGCTTGTCGCCGATCACGACGGCATCGGAGATATAGGGCGAGAATTTGAGCTGGTTCTCGATCTCGGACGGCGTGATGTTCTTGCCGCCGGAGGTGATGATGATGTCCTTCATGCGGTCGGTGATGCGGACGAACCCCTCGTTGTCGATGCTGCCGACGTCGCCGGTGTGCAGCCAGCCACGGGAGTCGATGGTCTCGGCGGTCTTCTCCGGTTGGTTGTGGTAGCCCAGGAACAGGAAGTCGCCCCTGATCAGGATCTCGCCGTCGGGCGACAGTGCGACCTCGCCCCAGGGGACGGCAGTGCCGACCGAGCCGAGCTTGATACGCTCCGCCGGCATCATGGTGGCGACCCCGCAATTCTCGGTCTGACCATAGACCTCGTGCATGTCGATGCCGAGCGCGAGATACCAGCGGATCAGCTCCGGCGCGATCGGCGCCGCGCCCGTAAAGGCGATGCGGCAGCGGTCGAGCCCGATCATGCGGCGGATGTTGCGGAACGCGGCCCAGTAGGCGAGACGATTGGCGATGCGCAGCGACAGCGGCGGCATCCTCCCCTCGAGCCGGCAATCGACCAAGCGATAGCCGATGCCGATCGCGCGGCGATAGACCCATTGCTGCAGCGGCGTCGCATCCTTCAGTGCGATGGTGATGGCGGAATAGAATTTTTCCCAGATGCGCGGCACTGCGAGGAAGACGGTCGGCTGCACCTCGCGCAGATTGTCCGGCACGGTTTCCGGGCTCTCGGCGAAATTCATCACCGAGCCGAGCGCGACCGAGATGTAATAGCCGCCGATGCGCTCGGCGACGTGGCATAGCGGCAGGAAGATCAGCCTATCCTCGTCCTCTCGCGCCGGGATGAAATCATTGGCGTGCCGCATCTGGTGCGTGACGCTCCGGTTGGCGTGCATCGCGCCCTTGGGCGGACCGGTCGTGCCGGAGGTATAGACGAGGATGGCGAGGTCGCCGGCGCTGCGGCTGTCGATCATCTCCTGCCACAGCGTCTCGCGGCCGACCATGTGATTGCGGCCGAGCGCGCGAAATTCGTCGAGCGACATCACCATGTCGTCGGAGAAGCCGCTGAGCCCTTCCATGTCGAACACGATGATCTTCTGCAAGGATGGGCAACGCGCGCGGCAGGTGAGGATCTTGTCGAGCTGCTCCTCGTCCTCGGCGAAGATCACTTTGGTTCCGGAATCGTTGACGAGATATTCGACCTGAGACGACGCATCGGTCGGATAAATGCCGGAGGAGACTCCGCCGGCGCACAGGATGCCCATGTCGGCATGGACCCATTCCGGGACGGCGTTGGCGATGATGGAGCCGACGTCGCCGGGCCTGAAGCCGGAGGCGCGAAGCGCATAGGCGACCTCCTTGGAGATCTCCAGCCATTGCCGCCAACTGGTCGGCTGCCAGATGCCGAATTTCTTCTCGCGGATCGCCGGCCGATCGCCCCGCGTCTCGGCGGCGCGCAAAAAGCTCTTTGCGATCGTATCAGCGACCGTCAGCACCGCCGGTCGGACCATGCGCCTGTCCTCCTTGTCGCTCTCCCCTCCGCTGCCTGCCTTGACGACGGTCTATGTCTTACGGATGGGCTCGTCCATTTAATGCCAAATCTGCCTCTAATGCCAAGTCTGCCTCTAACGCCAAATCTTCTAGCGCCAGGTTTTCTTCTTTTTCCAGCGCCGCTCGCCTCGCGCGCCCGCTTCCTTGGCGCCAAGGTAGAACTCCTGAATGTCCTTCGAATGCATCAAGCGGTCGCAGCGGTCGTTCATCACGATGCGGCCGATCTCCAGCACATAGCCGTAATGCGCGGTCTCCAGCGCCACCTTGGCGTTCTGCTCGACCAGCAGGATCGACATGCCCTGCTCCTCATTGACGCGGCGGATGATGGTGAAGATCTCCTTCACCAGCAGCGGCGACAGGCCAAGCGAGGGCTCGTCGAGCAAGAGCAACGTCGGCCGGTTCATCAGGGCGCGCCCGATCGCCAGCATCTGCTGCTCGCCGCCGGAGAGCTGGCCGGCTGGCTGGTTGATGCGCTCCTTCAGCCGCGGGAAGTAACCGTAGACGCGGTCGAGATCCTCCGCGACGCCGTCACGATCCTTGCGCGGATAAGCGCCCATCATCAGGTTCTCGCGCACCGAGAGGAACGGGAAGACTTCGCGCCCTTCCGGCACATGGCTGAGGCCGAGCCGCACGATCCTGTCGGCTTCCACGCGCTGGATCGGCTTGCCCAGGAATTCGATCGCGCCCTTCTGCGGATCGAGAATGCCCGAGATGGTCTTCAGGACCGTGGTCTTGCCGGCGCCGTTGGCCCCCAGCAGCGTGACGATGCGGCCGCGCGGCACTTCCAGCGAAATGCCGCGGATTGCCATGATCGGCCCGTAATAGCTCTCGATGTTGGAGAGTTTCAGAATGATATCCGGCGTCACGGCGGCATCCATGCGTCAGGCTCCCAGATATGCGGCGACGACATCGGGGTGCTGCTGCACTTCAGCGGGCGACCCCGTCGCCAGCACCCGTCCATAGTTCAGCGCGATGACGCGATCGGAGACGCGATTGACCAGCGACATGTCGTGCTCGACCATCAGCACGGTGATGCCGAGCTCGCTCTTCATGTCGCGGATCCAGAACGACATGTCGTCGGTCTCCTCGACATTGAGGCCGGACGACGGCTCGTCGAGCAGGATCAGCTTCGGCTCCGAGCACAGGGCGCGCGCCAGCTCGATCACCTTGCGCACGCCGTAAGGCAGGCCGGAGATCAGCTTGTCGCGATAGGGTTCGAGATCGAGGAATTCGATGACCTGCTCGACCCTGCGGCGGTGCACCTTCTCGTTGGCCCGCACGCTCGGCAGAAACAGGAGCTCCTGCCAGAGCTGCGTGGTCGAGTGACGATGGCGGCCGACCAGAAGGTTGGAGAGCACGGTGGCATTCTCGAACAGCTCGATGTTCTGGAAGGTGCGCGCGATGCCGAGTTTTGCGATGTCGTAGGCCGGCTCTTCCGTGATGTCCCGGTCCTCGAAGAAGATGCGGCCCGAGCTCGGCCGGTAGATCCGCGAGATCAGGTTGAAGATCGAGCTCTTGCCGGCGCCGTTGGGCCCGATGATCGAGAGGATCTCGCCTCTCTCGATCGCGAACGAGACCGCATCGACCGCCTTGAGGCCGCCGAAGTGCAGCGACAGGTTTTCGGCGCGGAAATAGCTCATCGATTCCGCTCCGACTTCACGTAGATCTTCTGCCGCTTGAAGGTGGCGCGCTTGTAGAGCGGGAACAGCTGGAAGAAGAGCTTGATCTTGAGCCAGCGGCCGTAGAGACCCAGCGGCTCGAACAGCACGAACAGCACGATGACGATGCCGTAGATCGCGCCCTTCAGCCCGTTGAGCGAGGCAAACGCGGCGACGCTCGACTGGATATTTCCCGCAGTGGCCGGGCCGGCGCCGAATGTCGCGGCGATGCCGGCGATCGTGCCCGGCATGTCGTCTTTCAGATACGTCAGGAACGGATCGATCATCACGATGAAGATCGCCCCCAGCACGGCACCGTGCAGGCTGAAGGTGCCGCCGATCAGGATCACGATGATGAACTCGATCGAGAGCTGCAGCGTGAACATCTCCGGCGAGATGAAGGAGAGCTTGTGGGCGAACAGCACGCCAGAAAAACCGGTGATGGCCGCCGAGATCGCAAAAGACTTCACCTTGTAGAGCGCAACATTGACGCCCATGCTGCGCGCCGCCGTCTCGGAGTCGCGGATCGCGACGAAGGCGCGTCCCGTCGGCGAGCGGAGCAGATTCAGCGTACCGACGATGGTCAGCACCAGCACGGAGAGGCAGAGGAAATAGAAGGTGGGGCTGTCGCGCGGGACGGTGACGCCGAGCAGCGACAGCGTCTTGACCCGCATGCCCTCGTTGCCGTTGGTGACGCTCTCCCAGCGCGCCAGGATCTCCTCGACGATCAGGGCAAAGGAGATGGTGGCAATGACGAGGTAGATGCCGGTCAGGCGCAGGGCGGGAAAGCCGACCATCGCGCCGATGATGCCGGTCAAAATTCCGGCGGCGAGGAAGTAGACCGGGAACGGCACGTTGTATCTCTGCAAATAGGCCGCCGTGTACGCCCCTATGGCGAGGAACGCGGCGTGGCCGAGCGAGGCCTGGCCGGTAAAGCCGGTCAGGATCAGCAGCGCGACGCCGACGGTCGCATAGATGCAGACGAAGACGAGCTGGCTCATCACATAGCTGGAGAGCACAAAGGGCGCGATCAGCAGCAGCGCGAGCAGGACGCCGTAGGAGATAACGTAGCCCGAATGCGGGAACAGCTTGATGTCGTCCTCGTAGTCGGTCTTGAACAGGAAACGCATGCGTTCAGACCTTCTTGCGGACGTGGCGGCCGAACAGGCCTTCAGGCTTCAGGAGCAGCACGGCAAGCAGCACGAGGTACGGCGCGACGTCCTTCCAGCCTTCGGGCAGGTAGAAGCCGGCCATACTCTCGATCACGCCGATCATGACGCCGCCGACCACTGCGCCCGGGATCGAGCCGAAGCCGCCGAGCACCGCGGCAGGAAACGCCTTCAGGCCGAGCACGAGGCCGACATTGGAATGAATGAAGGTGATCGGCGCGAGCAGCACGCCGGCGCAGGTCGCGACCGCGGCGCTGATCGCCCAGACGATCGACACCACGCGTTTGACCGGGATGCCCATATAGTAGGCGGCAAGCATGTTCTCGGAACTGGCGCGCATCGCCGTGCCGAGCGTGGTCTTGTTGAAGAACAGATAGAGCAGCGTGCACAGGATCATCGTCGCCGCGATCACCGACAGCTTGTCGTAGGCGAGCACCAGCGAGCCGATGCGGAGCACGCCCTGGCTGAACGGTGTCTCGATCTTCAGATCGTCGGTCCCCCAGATCATGCCGGCGATCGAGCGCAGGAAATAGCCGAGGCCGATGGTCGCCATGATGATGGAGAATTGCGGGTAGCCGAGGATCGGCCGCACCACCAACCGTTCCGCCAGCATCCCGAACAGCGCCATCGCGGCCACCGCACCGGCAAAGCCGACCCAGTAGTTCAGGCCCATCATGCCGATGAAGGTGAAGGCGAAGAAGCCGCCGAGCATCATCAGATCGCCCTGGGCGAAATTGACGACCTCGGTGGCCTTGTAGACCAGCACGAAGCCGAGCGCGATCAGGCCGTAGACACAGCCGAGCGCGACACCGCTGACCAGCTGCTGAACGAAATCCAGCATTGACGCGCGTCCTCCCGATACAACCGCGGTTCTTCCCGACCGCCTTGCCGTATCTTGTGTCCAGTCGCTACGCAGTCGTTTCGCCGCGTTGGCGCCATTTGTCCGGAATCAATTCAGCCTGAACCGTCCGGCGCTGTCAACAAACGGTGACTTGCCATTAGTCCAATCCAGATGACGGAATTTGCTGCGCCGCGATTCACGGTGCCGAAATATCTTCGGGTCATGGTCGCAGGCGATGCAAAACCGGAAGGTGTGGCCGTCATGAAGCCGGACAGCTCGGCATTGGAAGTCCTGGGGTTAACGAAGCGTTTTGACCGTCTGGCGGTCGACAGCCTCGATCTCACCATCCACGCCGGCGAATTCTATGCGCTGGTCGGCCCCAACGGCGCCGGCAAGACCACCAGCTTGCGCATGGTTGCGGGCCTGCTGCGCCCCGATGCCGGCGCGGTCTCGATCTTCGGGGTCGATGCGCTCCAAAACCCCGTCGCCGCCAAGCAGGTGATGGCGTGGGTCTCCGACGAGCCGATGATCTACGACAAGCTGACCCCGCTCGAATATCTCGAATTCGTCGCCGGGCTGTGGGGCATCGCGCCATCGATCTCGGAGCCGGCGGCCGAGGAGCTGCTCAGCTCGCTCGGCCTCGAGCCGCACCGGCACGAGCGCTGCGAGGGTTTTTCGAAGGGTATGCGCCAGAAGGTGGCGCTGGCCGGCGCACTGGTGCACGATCCCCGCCTCATCATCCTTGACGAACCGCTGACGGGGCTCGATGCCGTCTCTGCCCGCCATGTGAAGGGCCTGCTCAGCGGGCGCGTCCGCGCCGGCTGCACCGTCATCATGACCACGCATATCCTCGAGGTGGCCGAGCGCATGGCCGACCGCATCGGCGTGATCGCCTCGGGCCGACTGGTGGCCGAAGGCACGCTCACCGAGCTGCGCCAACAGAACGGCCATGCCGACACCAGCCTCGAAGATCTCTTCATTGCGCTGGTGACGCTTCCGGAAGCCGCATGAGCTCGGCAACCGCGCTCTCCTGGTTTGCCCGGCACGAGCTCCGGCTCGCCTGGCGCGAATGGCTCGCCATGATGACTGGCGGACGGCGCAAGCGGACGCGCGCCGCAATCATCGGCCTGCTCTGCTTCGCCGCACTGCTGCACTTGCCGGCCTGGGCGGTGATCGGCCGTTTCGCCGATCTGCAACTGCCGCTCGACAAATCCTCGCTGATCGTGATCTCGGCGACGATGTTTCTGGCCTGGACGCTGATGCTGTCGCAGGCGATCGAATCGGTGACGCGGGTGTTCTACGCCCGTGCCGATCTCGATCTGATCATGTCCTCGCCGGCGACGCTGGCCAATCTGTTCTCGGTCCGCATCGCCGCCATCGGGCTGACCGTCACCGCACTCGCACTGCTGTTCTCGACGCCCTTCATCGACGTGCTCGTGATCGGCGGCGGGGCCCGCTGGCTTAGCGCATTCGTGGTTGTCGTCGCCATGGGCCTGTCGGCCGCGGCGATTGCGATCGCCGTCACCATCCTGTTGTTCCGCCTGATCGGCCCGGCGCGGACCCGCCTCGTCGCCCAGATCCTCGCCGCAATCATCGGCGCCGGCTTCGTGATCGCGCTTCAGGTGGCCGCGATCATGTCCTACGGCACACTGTCGCGCTTCACGATCCTGACCTCGGGGAGTGTGGCCGCCCATGCCCCCGATGTCGACAGCATCTGGTGGTGGCCGGCGCGGGCGGCGATGGGCGACAGCGAGGCGCTGCTGCTGCTCCTGGCGCTCGCCCTCGTGCTGCTCGGAAGCGTCATGGCGATCTTCTCGCACCGCTTTGCCGACACGGCGATCGATGCCGCGGCTTACGGCGCATCCGGCAGCAAGCGCGCCAAGGAGCGCCGGTTCCGCGCCGGGTCGCGGCAGCAGGCGCTGCGGCGCAAGGAATTCTTGCTGCTCTGGCGCGATCCCTGGCTGATCTCGCAGACCCTGATGCAACTGCTCTATCTGGTGCCGCCGGCGCTGCTGCTCTGGCGCAATTTTGCCGACAGCGCTGCGGCGCTGACGCTGATCACGCCCGTCATCGTGATGGCGGCCGGACAACTGGCCGGCGGGCTTGCCTGGCTGACCATCTCGGGCGAGGACGCCCCCGACCTGGTCGCGACCGCGCCGCTGGCCCCATCCGGCGTCATCCGCGCCAAGATCGAGGTGGTGCTGATCGCGATCGCCGTCATCTTCTGCCCGCTGGTCGCAGCATTGGCCTTCACTTCACCGTACCAGGCGGTGGTCAGCGGCGGCGCGGTGATCATCAGCGCAGCCTCCGCAACTGCGATCCAGCTCTGGTTCCGGGTGCAGGCCCGTCGCACCCAATTCCGCCGCCGCCAGACCTCGTCGCGGCTCGCGACCTTTGCCGAAGCCTTCTCCTCGATCGGCTGGGCCGCCACCGCCGCGCTACTGCTCGCCTTGCCGATCGCCAGCCTCGTCAGCGGCCTGATTACCGCGAGCCTCGTCGCCCTCACCTGGAAGTTCAGCCCGCGGCGGGAATAAAGGGGGCGAACAAAAGTCCGGCGTGAGAGCTGCGACACTGACGCTCTGTTGATCGCAGCCCGTTGGCCCCACGCCGCATTGCACGCTAGACTTCGCCCGAAGTCATCAGGGACGGATGCATGTGGCGACTGGTTTCCGCGGCTGTGGCGCTGTTCGGCGCATCCCTTGCACCTGCACTTGCCCAGCAGCCGCCTCAGCGCAGCGAATGCCTGGCGATGGCCAACGCGGCCCCGCGCATCCTGCCAGTCGCGTTCCGACAGGCCGCTAGCGCCGCAGAGGTCGCGATCACCTACGCCGGCCATTCCACCTACTACATCGACACGCCCGGCGGCCTGCGCATCGCGACCGATTATAGCGGCGCCTATCAGGTGGGACGGCTGCCCGACGTCGTCACCATGAACCGCGCCCACAGCACCCACTACACACTCTTCCCCGACAAGCGCATTCCGCACGTGCTGCATGGCTGGGGCGAGGATGGCAAGCCGGCCATCATATCGGAACGCATCGGCGATACCTTCTTCCGCAATGTCACGACCGACATCCGCCGCTATTTCGGCGACGATGCCGGCACCGACATGATCCGCGACGGCAATTCGATCTTCATCTTCGAGGTCGCCGGCCTCTGCATCGGCCATCTCGGCCATCTCCATCACAAGCTCGACGACAGCCATTTCGCCCAGATTGGGCGGCTCGATATCGTGATGGTGCCGATCGACGGCACCTACACCATGTCGCTCGACGGCATCTCGGAGATCACCAAGCGGTTGCGCGCCTCGGTGGTGCTGCCGATGCACCGCTTCGCCACGCCGCTCGACGATTTCATGCGCCGGATCGGCCAGCAGTTCGAGATCGACCGGCGCAGCGAGCGTTCGTTCCGGATGTCGCGGGATGCGCTGCCGCCAAAGCCGACGGTGATCATCCTCGACGGGGTTTGACGCGCAATTTTCTCCAAGTCTCACTGGACACGCTCGTGCTGATCTCCTCCCAACAGGAGATCGACATGACCGACTTTGCGAGATTTTTGCACGCGGACGGACCAAACCCCGAGCATGCAGCAGCGCTTCAGCTCTATGGCCGCTTCGTTGGGGATTGGGATGCCGAGGTCACCGCCCATGGGCCCCATGCAACGAAACACACCGCATTTGGCGAGATCCATTTCGGCTGGGTGCTGGAGGGCCGTGCGGTCCAGGACGTCTGGATCATCCCCCGCCCCGCAGGCGGCCCGGTCTTTCCGATCGCCGGCAACTGGTACGGCACGACGCTGCGTGTTTACGATCCGACCATTGATGCGTGGCGGATTTCCTGGTTCGATCCCGGCCGCAGCGTATTCCGCCAGCAGATCGGCCGCCCGTGCGGCCAGGACATCGTGCAGGAAGGCACGAACGAAGCCGGCGAACTGACGCGCTGGAGCTTTACGGAGATCGCCGGCGACTCCTTCCATTGGCTCGGCGAGGCCAAACCGGCAAATGCAACCAATTGGCGGCTGGCCGTCGATGTGAGGGCGAAGCGACGCAAGAGCTGACGACAGCGCCGCTGTGCTCGCCGCAACGGGTACGGTTGCATGGCGCGCGCAGCTGCGTGACGAGACGAGATGGTAGGCTATCGGCACAAGGAACATAAAGGGAGCGAACGCCGATGGCCGCAAGCGGTCTACCTGCCAACACGAGCGGGCTGTTCGTCGAGCCGCGCGAGGACTGGCTCGCGCTGCATCAGGAGGAGATCATCGATCCCTTGCGGCCGATCGTCGATCCCCATCACCATCTCTGGAATCGCGGTCACCGCTATCTGATCGAGGAGATGGCGGCCGACATTGCCTCCGGCCACAACATCGTCGCCACCGTCTACGTCGATTGCCGCTCGATGTACCGCGCGCACGGGCCCGAGGCATTCCGGCCCGTCGGCGAAGTCGAGTTCGCCAACGGCGTCGCCGCGATGAGCGCGAGCGGTGCTTACGGCAAGGCCGCGATCTGCGCCGGCATCGTCAGCCACGCCAATCTTCTGCTGGGTGACGCCGCAAAGGGCGTGCTGGAAGCCGAGATCGCGGCCGGCAACGGGCGCTTCCGCGGCATCCGGCATTCCTCTGCCTGGGACGAAGACCCCGTTGTCGCCGGCATGTATGCGAACAGGCCAAAGGGGCTGTTACGGGACCCGAGCTTCCGCAAAGGATTTGCCTGCCTCGCACCCTTGAAGCTCAGCTTCGACGCCTGGCTGTTCCATCCGCAGATCGATGAACTCACCGAGCTCGCGCGCGCCTTCCCTGACACCAGGATCGTGCTCGACCATTGCGGCGGCCCGGCCGGAATCGGCCGCTTCGCCGGACGACGGGAGGAGGTGTTTCCGCAGTGGCGCGCCTCGATCCGGGAGATCGCGACATGCGAGAACGTCGTGGTCAAGCTCGGCGGCCTCGCAATGTGCCTGCTCGGCTACGACTTCCATTTGCGCGAGAGGCCGCCGTCATCCGAGGAACTTGCCGCGGCCTGGCGGCCCTACGTCGAGACCTGTATCGAGGCGTTTGGTCCAAAGCGCGCGATGTTCGAGAGCAATTTCCCGCCGGACAAGGGCCAGTGCAGCTACCAGGTCATCTTCAACGCTTTCAAGCGTATCGCCTCGCCTCTGAGCGAGGCGGAGAAGGCGGCGCTGTTCTCGCAGACCGCGACCGATGTCTACCGGCTCGAACTCCCGTCATGACGAAAAGAGGGGCCGGGATGCTGATCCCGTCCCCTCTTCGTCGTGGTCGCTGGGAAGCGTCCTTGAAACCTTATTGTGAGTCCTAGCCTGCGCCCATCAGCGAGGCCGGACGCCGCTCGCCGGTGAGGGCGAACATCTTCTTGAGCTTGTTGACGACGCGGATCAGGAAACCGATCATGATGGGATTGGTCTTGCGGCAGAAGGCGATCTTCTTGACGTAGCCTTCGACGTGCCATTTGGCATGGGCGCCGTCGCGGAAGAAAATGACGTCGCCGGGGCCGTAGCGCTTCGGCGGCATGCCGTCGCTTTCGAGCACGATCGATCCTTCCATGATCATGATCGTCTCATCGATATCGTAGTACCAGTTGAAGCGTCCTTCGGTGCAGTGCCAGATGATGGTCGAGGCGGTGCCGTCTGCGCTGGTGGACAGGATGTGCGAGCGCGACACGGGATTGCCCTCGATGATCCAGGACGGCTCGATCGGCCGCGGCTCGAGATCCACATTGCAACTACCGATTTCAATCAATGAACGCGACATCTGTTTCCCCAGGCGATATAAAAGGCTTTGGCCGGGCCGGACCCGGATTGCTTTCAATGACGTTCGCAACGCTAGTGGCCGGTTTTTAATTCTTCCTTACGCAGGCCTCGACAATCAGCCGGAAGTTGCAGGCGCAAAGCGGTTAACGTCGCAATTTCCCTGCAAATTCGCGCACATGAACCGATCTTTTCGGGGGTGCGACAAAGTGCGCGGGAGGCGGTCGCTGCTTCCGACGCCATCGTGCGGGGCCACCGACGGCAGTCCGTTCACGACACTGTTCAACCGCTTCAGCATCGACAACAACGCGATGCTGCGCCACGCCGCGGCGCAAACGAACCGCGCCTACTTCGCCCACTCGCCCTTGCGGAACACCGGGACCTTGCTGCCATCGGACAAAATGCCGTCGATATCGGTCTCGCCCGAACCGATCATCCAGTCGATATGGATCAGGCTCTGGTTGCCGCCTTGCGCCGCGATCTGCTGCGGCGTGAGCTGCGCGCCGTTGACGAAGCATTTCGAATAGCACTGGCCCAGCGCGATGTGAGACGCTGCGTTCTCATCGAACAGCGTGTTGTAGAACAGCAGTCCGCTCTGCGAGATCGGCGAGGAATGCGGCACCAGCGCCACTTCGCCGAGGCGCCGGGCGCCTTCGTCGGTGTCGAGCACCTTGTTCAGCACCTCCGCGCCGCGCGAGGCTTTTGCGTCCACGATCTTGCCGTCCTCGAAGCGCACCGCGATGTTGTCGATCAGCGTGCCCTGGTAGGACAGCGGCTTCGAGCTCACGACGTGGCCGTTGACGCGGCGGCAATGCGGCGTCGTGAAGACCTCCTCGGTCGGGATGTTGGCGTTGCAACTGATGCCGTTCTTGGAGAGCGAAGCGCCGCCCTCCCATTCATGGCCGTCCGCAAGCCCGATCGTGAGGTCGGTGCCGGGCCCCGAATATTGCAGCGCGCGAAAGCGCTGGCCGTTGAGCCAGTTGGTACGCTCGCGCAGCACCGCATTGTGGCTCGCCCAATTGTCCATCGCGTCCTCGCGGTCGACGCGCGAGGCTGCGAAGATTGCATCCGCGAGCTTGCCGACCGCGACGTCCTCGGGATCATCGGGGAAGACCTGCTTGGCCCAGGACGGGCTCGGAAAGGCGATGATGTTCCAGTTGGTGTCGAAATTGACGATTTTTTCCAGCGCGGGCTGATAGGCCATCGAATTCGCCTTGCTGGCGCGCGCCACCTTTGAAGGATCCTCGCCCGACAGCAGCATCGGATTGTCGCCGACGATGGCGAGCCGCGCGGTGTTGTCCGAGAACGCCTTGGCCATGCCCTCGTAGAGCCAGCCGGCGGCACGATCGAAACTGCCGTCGTGGCCGTGGCGGTAACGCGCCAGCGTCATCTCCTCGTCCGACAGGATCGGCGTCACGATACCGGCGCCGGCCTTGTAGGCATGCACGGCGATCCGCCGCACCAGCGGCAGCGCGATTGCTGGCGCTGTCAGAAGAAGATCCTGTCCCGGCCGCAAGCCCAGGCCCACCTTCACCGCCACCTCGGCCAGCCGATCGAGTTTGTTGGGATCGATGGAAGCGGTGGAATTGCGGTGATCAGTCATGCGGGGCCCTCTGCCGGAAGTCTACCATTCAATCTAAGTCTAGCATCGCTAGGCGCAAGTGCGCGAGCACCTTGCGACACGGAGAAGATACGCAGTTTCACGCATTTTGGTTTTCATCGCGTTGCTGATTTCAGCACCCGGTCGACCATGGCGGGCGCGAGCCCGAGGTAATTTCTTGGTGAAGTGAGCGCCTCGATCGTGGCGCGATCGATGCGGCTCGCGATCCGCGAGTCCGCAGAGAGCGCATCGGCCAGGCTCATGCACTTCTCATTGGCCTGACGGCAGGCATCATAGACCACGTCATGGGCCTCCTGCCGGCCGAGCTGCGGCGCGAGCCCCATCATGACCGCTTCGGCCACGATCAGGCCACGGCTGACGGCGAGATTGTCGTTCATCTTCTTTTCGTCGACGATGAGACCTGCGAGTGCGAATTTCGCCTGGTGCAGCGCGCCGGCGGTCAGCACGAAGCTTTCGGGGATCGCCATCCATTCGGCGTGCCAGGGACCCGTGGCGCGCTCGAAATCCTGCACCATGGCGTCGAGCATCAGGCCGGCGTGCTGGCGTACCGCCTTGGAGGCCGCCAGCATCAGTTCCGACGAGATCGGGTTGCGTTTCTGCGGCATGGTCGAGGAGGCGCCGCGCCCCTTGACGAAAGGCTCGTAGACCTCGGCGAACTCGGTCGAGGCCATGATCATGATGTCGAGCGCGATCTTGCCGAGCGAGCCGGTGACGAGCGCAAGAAAATTCACGGCCTCGGCAAATCCGTCGCGCGCGACGTGCCAGGTCGAGACGGGAACGCCGAGCTTCAGCTCGGTGCAGAGCGCCTCCTGCACCTCGAAACCCTTGTCGCCGAGCGAAGCCAGCGTGCCGGCAGCGCCGGCGAACTGGCCGACCAGCACGCGCGGCTTCAGCTGCGCCAGCCGCTCGGCGTGACGATCGAACATTGCGAGCCAGATCGCGGTCTTGTAGCCGAAGGTCACCGGCAGCGCCTGCTGGAGGTGGGTGCGGCCCGCCATCGGCGTGTCGCGATGGCGTTTCGAGAGGTTCGCCAGGATGCTGCGGAGCTCGTCAATGTCGCGTTCGACGATCTGCAGCGCAGCGCGGAGTTGCAGCACCACGGCGGTGTCCATGATGTCCTGTGTGGTCGCGCCCCAATGCACGTAGCGGCCGGCCTCGCCGCATTGCTTCACCATCTGGTGCACCAAAGGAAGGATCGGATAGCCGACGATGTCGGTCTCCTGCCGCAACAGATCGAAATCGAGCGCAGCGACGTCGGTCCGCGCCGCAATCGTCTCGGCCGCCTCCTGCGGAATCACGCCGCACGTCGCCTCCGCCTTCGCCAGCGCCACCTCGACCTCGGCATAGCGCGCCACCAGCGCGAGGTCGGAGAACACCTCCCGCATCTCGGGCGTGCCGAAGGCGTCGCGGAACAGCATGGAGTCGAGCACGGTGGTGGAGGCGGCAAAAGCGGGCATGGAGCTCTTCGTGGTTGGTGTTGTCTGGACGATAGCTTACGCAGTCGGCGCAATTCGGCAAAGGACAAAGCCCGACACTCTCGTCATTCCCGGGCGCGCGGAGCGCGAGCCCGGACTCCCATCGGGCGGCATTGCGTGTGCTGAAATGGATTCCCATCCGTAAGCAGCATGGCCGCCATCACGCGATCGTGGTGAACCTGGCAGATCTTTCAGTGCTGACGCTCAATCCAGACTTCGCAATGGCGCACGCCTTTTATGGCGTGACGCTGTGCTACGCCGGACGATAGCAGGACGGCGATGCCGCCGCACGCCGCGACGCGCGACCTGCCGATGCTGCGGGACGAGGATCGCACGCTTTATCTGGGCGGATTGCGGCGCGCGGGAATGACATGATGGCGGTGGACAATGACAGCGCACCATCTTCCATTGCAGCCGCGAATCGCGGGCTAAGCGCTAGTCGTCGTCGGGCCCGAACAGCCTGATCTGCGGGAAGCCGCCGCGCGGCCGGTCGGCGTAATCGCGCGCATCGGAATCTTCGCGGATATTGCGCGCGACATCGTCCCAATCAGTGCGGTCGCCCAGGCCGCGCGGCTCGCGGGAATCGTAGTGCCGGCGTTCGGACCGGCGCTGGCGACGCTCCACCCGGTGCCGTTCGGACGCCGCGCGCTTCACGTCCGATTCCCTGGCCTTGGCATAGGCGTTCTCGGGTGAAGAGGTCGGGTCGGCCGATGCTTGCTGTTCGGCAGATTTGACGGCCTTCGAGGACGATGCGATTGCCGGCTTGGACTGTTCCTTCGGCGGCTCAACCGCGGCCGCTTGTGAAGGCGGTGGTGCCGGCGGTTCGGCATTGGCCTGAGCGGGCTGCGTGGCAGGCTTTACCGCTTCCGGCTTTGCATCAGCCCGGGCCGGCGCCGGGATTATCGCGCCGAAGGTTCGAGAGCCGGTGAGGTAATTGATGCGTTCCGACGGCGCGTTTGTCTCCGTCGGCGCACCGGCAGATTCGGCGCGCTGCGCCATCTTGCTGGTGTCGGGGCGCTGTTTCGGCGCGGTCGGATTCATGATGTTGCCCGCAACGATGCCGCCGCCGAGACCAATGGCGATGGCCGCGACAATGGTTCCGGCACCGAGGAAATAGGCTGTCGAGGCGCGCATTGATCCACTCCCTCTTTTGGAGCGAGCAACGCGGTGGGATTGCCGGATGTTCCTGATATTGCGCGGTTCCTGGGAAGGGAACGCCGTCAGATCTGCTGTGCGACTTTTTCGAGCCCAATGGTGCGGGCAAGTTTGCGCACTTCTTCCTTCTGATCTTCACGCAACTGGAACAGCAGCGGCATCGCGGCCGACTTCAACTGCTGGACTTCGTCGCAGTTCGGATCGATCGGCACGCCCGGCGCATGCGGATTGGAGAGCTTGTTGGCGGAGATCTTGCGGACGACATTGCGCAGCGCCGTCTCGACCGAGGGCCAGTAATATTCCTGCGACGACGACAATTTCAGACGATTCCTGATGCCCGCGATCTGCACGTCGGACAGCAGTGAATAGGGCTTCTGCGGCTGCGGCTTGGCCACAACCTTCGGCTTGGCCGGAACTTCGACGGCAGGCATCTGTGCCGCGGCGGGCGCTTCGGACACGCTCGACGACGGCTTGGGCATCGGGAAATCCGCCGGCGTCGCAGCGGCAAAAGCCTGGCGCAGCGGCTCGTCCTGCACGGGTGCTTGCGAAAACCCGTCGGCCGGCACCTGGACCGGCTCGATCGTGGCCGAAGCCAAGGCAAGAGTCGGGACGAGACGGTCCGCCTTGGCGGCGCGGTTGGTTGCGAGCGGCTTGGGTGGAGGCGTCTGCGCGAGCATCTCTTCGCTGACGCTGGGCACGCTGTCACGGCCGAGAATGGCGGTGGTGGCGGCGCCCAGAACGAGGAAGCAGGTCAGCACGAGGATGGTGATGGTCTTGGACAAACGTCTCTCCGCGCCCGACTTCAAGTCCACGTGATGACTGCCCGGAAACTGGGCGATAATTAAGGCCTAACGGTGCCATTGCGGCGGCAATCGCGCGGGGACTGGGGCGACGTCGCCTGGAAACCTCAAGGAAGTCAGGCAGCTGCCGACAGGACGTAGGCGTCCTGGATGTCGGCGACGATCTCCGAGGCTTCCCAGACCGCGCGCGGTTCGACCGATTGCAGCGTTACCGTCCAGTTGCCGCCCCGGCGGGTGCGGGGAACGCTGACAACGTCGAAACGCACGTTGCGGCACAGCGGATGGCGGGCCAGGG
This sequence comes from Bradyrhizobium diazoefficiens, assembly GCF_016616425.1. Taxonomy (NCBI): domain Bacteria; kingdom Pseudomonadati; phylum Pseudomonadota; class Alphaproteobacteria; order Hyphomicrobiales; family Nitrobacteraceae; genus Bradyrhizobium; species Bradyrhizobium diazoefficiens. The sequence continues at coordinate 1,321,533 of NZ_CP067101.1, read as the reverse complement.
CATGAGCGACCCGAACGCGGATTTCGTCGAGCGAAGCCGCCGTCTTGGTGTCGAGATAATCGAAGTCCATCGCCTGTCCCTCTCGGTCCTGATTGGCGGCCGTGAGGGATTCTTGGCGTGCGTTGGTTAATCTGCCGTTAAGTGAGACGTTTCGAGCGAGCGCTCGATTAACTGTGATCGGGACGAAGCGGACCCTGCCTTTCCGCAATTCTACGGGAAGAGGCGCGCTCTCGCCTCACGATATTCGATCACCGTTCGCGCAACGAGTTCGTCGACGGGGAGCACGTCCGTTACCCCCGAGGTCGAGTGCCCTCCGCTCCAGATGTCGCGCCAACGCTTTGGCCTGCTCTCGCGCGCGGCAATGTCGATGTCCTTGCCGATGTCGATCGCGCCACGCGTCGGCAGATCGTCGGGATCAAGCCCCGCGGCCAAGATCGACGGCCTCAGCATGCTGGTCTGCAAACCCGTGAACGCAGTGGTGAGCAGGATGTCGTCGGCGCAGCTCTCGACCAGCATCTGCTTGTGGCGGCCGTCCGCCATGCTCTCGCGTGTCGCGATGAACTTCGTGCCCATGTAGGCGAGATCGCAGCCGAGCACTTCGGCCGCATGCAGCGCATGACCATCGCTGATGCCGCCCGCGAGCACGATGATGCCGTCGTAGAACGCGCGCACCGCGCGGACGAAGGCGAACGGGTTGAGCCAGCCGGTCTGGCCGCCGGCGCCGGCGGTCAGCAGCACCAGCCCGTCGGCACCTGCTTCCGCCGCGCGTTCGGCATGGCGGATGGAAGCGACGTCCGCCAGCACCAGCGCCCCGACATCGTGCAGCGGCTTCAACACGAGCGCGGGCGAGCCGACCGACGTGATGACGATCTCCGGCTTATGGCGCAACAGGACGGCGAGATCCTGCTCGAGCCGCGCATTGGAGCGGTGCACGATCAGGTTCGGACAGAGCGGCGCTGCCTTGCGGCTGATTTGATCTTCGTGCCGGCGCAGCTGCGTCTCGATCGCGGTGAGCCATTCATCGAACTGGTCCGTACTGCGGCAGTTCACGGTGGGAAAGCTGCCGACGATCCCGTTGCGGCAGGCCGCAACCATGAGTTCGACGCCCGATACCAGGAACATCGGAGCTGCGATCAGAGGCAGAGCGAGACGATCGCCGAAGCGTTGCAGTCGATCGGATGTCACCAAAATCTCCCTGTCACTGCGCGGGCTTTGTCGTTTCCTGCCGCAGTCTCTGTGGTAGCGTCATCAGCAACATTGGCACGCCACAAGCCGGTGACAAAGCAACGAGGAAACATATGTCCGATCCGCTCCACGCATCGTCCCCGACTTGCGCGCAGACGCTACGGGCGCTATCGCGCTATCGCGGCCGCACCGCTTTCGCATGGCCCGGGGGATCGCTGAGCTATCAGGGCACCATCGACCTGATCGGACGCATCCAGGGGGTGTTCATGCGGCTTGGACTGCAGCCCGGCGCGCGCGTCGCCTTCCTCACCGCGAACCGCGCCGACACATGGTGCGCCGGCGTCGCCGCGCAATTGTCGCGGCTCTGCATCACCTGGCTGCATCCGCTGGGATCGCTGGAGGACCAGCTGTTCCAGCTCGAGGATTCCGAGGCCGAGATGCTGGTGGTCGATGCGGCCGCCTTCCGCGACCGCGGCGGCGAGCTTTCCGCAAGGGCGGCCCGGCTCAAGGCGGTCTTCACCATGGGACCAGCCGGCTATGGCGTCGATCTGCCGGCCGCCATCGAAAACGCGGGACATGTCAGCGCGCAGTGCCTCGCCAGCCTCGACGATCTCTCCACGCTCAACTACACCGGCGGCACCACCGGCAAATCCAAGGGCGCGTTGCGCTATCACCGCGAGAATGCCGGCGCAGCCGCCGCGATCCTCGCCGACTTCGAGATCCCCGACGCGGCGCGCTATCTCACGGTCGCTCCGATCAGTCATGTCGCCGGTACGAAAGTGCTACCGACCCTGATGCGCGGCGGCACCGTGCACATGCTGAAGGAATTCGATCCCGAGACCGTGCTGACCACGATCGCGCGCGAGCGCATCAACTTCACGCTGTTCGTGCCGACCATGATCTACGTGCTGCTCGACCATCCTGCGTTGGGCAAGACCGACCTGTCCTCGCTCGAGCTGGTGCTCTACGGCGCCTCCGCGATGTCGCCGAGCCGACTGGTCGATGGCATCGACCGCATCGGACCGGTGTTCTCGCAGCTCTACGGCCAGACCGAATGCTATCCGGTCTCGGTGCTGCGCAAGGCGGATCACGATCCCAGGACGCCGGAGCTGTTCCTGTCCTGCGGCTTCCCGATCGCAGCCTGCGAGGTCAGGATCCTCGACGACAACGACCAGGAGGTGAGGACGGGCGAGGCCGGCGAGATCTGCGTGCGCGCCCCGCATGTGATGGCGGAGTACTGGAGGCGGCCTGACATCACCGCCGAGACGCTGAAGAACGGCTGGGTCCACACCGGCGACATCGCGCGCAAGGACGAGCGTGGCTACATGTTCATCCTCGACCGCAAGAAGGACATGATCGTGTCCGGCGGCTTCAACATCTTCCCGCGCGAGGTCGAGGACGTGTTGTCGCAACACGCCGACGTCGCCATGGTCGCGGTCGTCGGCATCCCCGACGAGAAATGGGGCGAAGCCGTCACCGCCATCGTCGTGCCGCGCGAGGGCGCAAGGCCCGATCCGGACGAGCTGATCAACCTGGTCAAGACGCGAAAGGGCTCGGCGCATGCGCCCAAGCAGATCCAGTTCGTCAGGCAATTACCGATGACCGGCGTCGGCAAGGTCGACAAGAAGGTGCTGCGCGCGGGCTTCTGGAGCGGCCGCGACCGCATGGTGGGGTAAATACCCCGGAATTCTACGGTGTCGCTGTGGCCCCGACACCACAACGCGCAATGGAGTGTGCGGCGGTGACGCCTGCGCAATTGCAAGCGAATCAGGGAATCAACTAGATCGCCGATGGGGCTGGGGAAGCGGAGAGTGAAATGAGAGTCGCTTCCCTGGAAAGTGCAGTCGCCGCGGTCACGTTGATCACGGCCATCATCGTGGTGCTGTGGGAGATCAAGATCTTCTACGGAGCATGAACAGGCAGGATGCCAAGCATCCCTTCCGCGGCGGCGGAAGCCTGCCGTTCCATCGGCTCACGCAGCAACAGCAGCGCTTGCGGCGACGTTCACCGTTTCTCGATCACCAGGCTCTGCACCGCGCGGCCGAAATAGCCCTGCCGGTCGGCCAGCCGCGACATCGCAAGGCCCGCGCCGTCGGGGCCGATCCAGGAGTCGCCGTCGAGCAGGATCCATTCGCCGACGGGCTGGCGCGAAAAGCTCACGGTCAGATCGGCATTGATGTAGGTCCAGGCGCGGAAGTCGAGCGTCGAGGCGGTGCCGTTGGAGAAATCGGCGGCGACCACCGCGCGCATCGCCTGCGAAACCGCTTCACCTGCGATCAGCGGATGGTCGAGGCGAAACCAGATCGCGCCGGCGCCAGCCTGACCGAAGCGGCCGCGCGCAGCACGCATCGAGACCGACCGCACGAACGGGCTGGTGGCGGCGTGGCCATCCTCGGCCAGCGAGTCCTCCGGCGACGGCAGCGTGACCGGCAACTCCTTGACGTCCGCGGGCAACGACAGTGTGTCGTGCCTGATCTTGAGCACGGTGGCGCCGACGACCTGCACGCCATCGGCAAGCAGCTTGATTTCGCAGAGCTGGATCTTGCGGCCCTCGCGCAAGACTTCGGATTCGATCGTGAGCGGCGCCACCGGCACCGGGCGCATCAGGTCGATTGTCACCCGTGCAATGTTCATCGGCATCGGCGTCGGAATGCGCTCAGCGGCCCACGTCGCCAGCGCGGACGGTACCGAACCATGCTGCATGCGCCGGTCCCACGGGCCGGCGGCATCCGGGCTGGTGACGACGCTGTTGCCGTCGACGCGGTAGATGGCGGTCATGTCTCGCTCGATCCCGCAGCAATCACAACGGCGGATCGATCGCTTCGTCGTACTCCTTCTTGAACCGCGCGATCAACTCGGCGGCCGGCAAGATGCCCTCGACGCTGCCGATGCCCTGGCCGGAGCCCCAGATCTCCTTCCAGGCCTTCGGCTTGGCGCGCTCGCCGGAGGCGTCGGTGCCGAAATTCATCTTGGAGGGATCGGAGGTCGGCAGATTCTCGGGATCCATGCCGGCAGCAAGGATCGAGGGTTTCAGATAGTTGCCGTGCACGCCGGTGAAGAGGTTGGAGTAGACAATATCGTCGGCGGTCGAGCCCGCAATCATCTCCTTGTACTTCTCGACTGCGTTGGCTTCCTTCGTTGCGATGAAGGCCGAGCCGATATAGGCGAAGTCGGCGCCGAGGATGCGCGCGGCACGGATCGCCCTGCCGTTGCCGATCGCCCCCGACAGCGCGATCGGACCGTCGAACCATTTTCGCGTTTCGGCGACGAAAGCCAGCGGCGAGATGGTGCCGGCATGGCCGCCGGCGCCGGCCGCCACCAGGATCAGGCCATCGGCGCCCTTCTCGATCGCCTTGTGCGCGAATTTCTGGTTGATCACGTCGTGGAAGACGATGCCGCCCCAGCCGTGCACGGCCTGGTTCAGCTCCTCGCGGGCTCCGAGCGAGGAGATGATCATCGGCACCTTGTACTTGGCGCAGAGCTGCATGTCGTGGTCGAGCCGGTTGTTCGACTTGTGCACGATCTGGTTGACCGCGAACGGCGCCGACGGCTTGTCGGGATGGGCGCGGTCATAGGCCGCGAGCTCCTCGGTGATCCGCGCCAGCCATTCGTCGAGCAGCTCCGGTGGCCGCGCGTTCAGCGCTGGAAACGAGCCGATCACACCTGCCTTGCACTGCGCGATCACGAGATCGGGCACCGAGATGATGAAGAGCGGCGAGCCGATCACGGGGATCGACAGGCGCCCTTTGAACAAGGCAGGCATGGACATTGCGAAACGGATCCTCTGTTGGCTGGTCAATGGAAGGCCGGGCGCCATACCAACAAGGCTATCTTTCCACTGTCAAGTATTGCGTTTTGACGCCGGGATGGATGCCGGTGCCGCAATTCCAAGCCGCGGAATTCGCTTTTCACCTCTCCCGCAGGCAGAGGTTGAATCGCGCAGCAATTCGGGTGCGGCGATCAACTCACCCGGCGCTTCGCGCCGACCCCATGGGAGAGGTGCGGCAGCTGCGCGTGACGATAAATCACCCAATCAAGTCCGGATTGATCAGACGCTCGAACGAGAACATCTCGTCCCATTTCTCCTGCGTCAGCAATTTCCGTTCGACCACCACGATCTGGTGCAGCGACTTGCCGCTCTTGTAGCCCTCACGTGCGATCTCGGCGCATTGCTTGTAGCCGAGCAGCGGCTTCAGCACCGTGACGATACCGAGAGAATTCAGCACCACGTTGCGGGTGTGCTCCTCGTTGGCGGTGATGCCGACGACGCAGTTCTCGCGCAGGCTGTTGACCGCGCGCTCCATGGTGCGGATCGAGAAGAACAGCGCGAACGAGATCACCGGCTCCATCACGTTGAGCTGGAGCTGGCCCGCCGAGGCGGCGAGCGTCACTGTGGTGTCGAGCCCGATGACGAGGAAGCTGGTCTGGTTGACCACCTCGGGGATGACGGGATTGACCTTGCCGGGCATGATCGAGGATCCCGGCTGAAGCTGCGGCAGGTTGATCTCGTTGAAACCGGCGCGCGGGCCGGAGGCGAGCAGGCGGATGTCGTTGCAGATTTTCGTCAGCTTGCTCGCCGTGCGCTTCAGGACGCCGGAGAGCTGCACATAGGCACCGGTATCCGAGGTCGCCTCGACGAGATCGCCGGCGAGAACGAAATCGACGCCGGTGAGCGCGCCCAGATGCCGAACCGCGAGCTTGGGATAGCCGACCGCAGCGGTGACGGACGTACCGATCGCGGTGGCGCCGAGATTGATCTCGCGCAGCAGCGCCCGGGCTTCCGAGATGCGGTCGACCTCCTCGCCGATCGTGGTGCCCCATCCCCGGAATTCGGCCCCGAGCGACATCGGCACGGCATCCTGGAGATGCGTGCGGCCCATCTTCAGGACACGGTCGAACTCGCGACCCTTGGTGAAGAAGGCCTCCTGGAGCTGGCGCAGCGCAGTCATGTAGCTCTCGAGCCGCAGGATCAGCGCCAGCCGAAAGGCGGTCGGATAGGTGTCGTTGGTCGACTGGCCGTAATTGACGTGATCGTTGGGGCTGACGTGCTGGTAGTCGCCCTTGCCAAAGCCGAGCGATTCCAGCGCGAGGTTCGCGATCACCTCGTTGGCGTTCATGTTGGTGGAGGTGCCGGCCCCACCCTGGATGAAGTCGGTGACGAACTGATCCATCATGTCGCCGGCGATGACGCGGTCGCAGCCGAGGATGATCGCGTCCGCGACCCTGGCGTCGAGCGCCCCGAGATCGCGATTGGCCATGGCGGCGGCCTTCTTGACGTAACCGAGCGCCTTCACGAAGTAAGGCTCCTGATTCATCGGAATGCCGGTGATGTGGAAGTTCTCCTTCCCGCGGATGGTCTGGACGCCGTAATAGATGTCGTCGGCGATCTCACGCTGTCCGAGGAAGTCCTGCTCCGTGCGGCTCATGGGCGCTCCTATTGCTTGCACGCGAGACCTTCACGTCAGTTCTGGCACAGCGCGCTGGTCACGAAAGTATCGGTGCGACAGTCGTCCGGCTTGCGTTGCCGGCCCGGAATGAGAACCTTGGCCGAACATTTTTCCGCGGAGTCGGCATTCAGGCTCTTGCCTTCCTTGTAACCTTTGCTCCGGCAGAGCTGGTCGGCAGCCTGCTTGCAGTCGGGCGCACCGTTCGACGAAGCCGGACAGGCCACGCGCCCCGACACCATGGTCGAGGGCCTGGCGAGCCGCGACAGGTCGTTCATGGTTTCGCTGGGACTTTTGATCGGCGGCAGGATCGAGGGCAGCTTGTCGAACAGCTTGCCCATTTCATTGATCAGCCCGGGGTTTTCCTCGCGCGCCGGCGACGCCGATGGAGCGGGTGCTGACGGCACGGCCTGGGCTCCCTGCCCCTGGAGGCCGAGCGCCGCCGGGGCGGATTGCGGCCATCCGGTCCCGCCGGCACCGAGCAGGAGCGAAAGCGCCATGAAAATCAGCGTCGCCAGCCGCAGGACCGGATTGCCGGATCGAACCATCATGGTCGCGACCGTAGCCGAAGCCGGCCCGGCAGCAAAGCCGCTGCAGCGCTAGATCAGCTTGATAGCCACCACAAAGCCAAGCACCAGCACGGCGGCACCGACCGCCACTACGAGACCGAGATGCTTCTCGATCTTGACCCGGATCCAGTCGCCATAGCGATTGAGCAGGATGGCGACGATGAAGAAGCGTCCGCCGCGCGCGACGATCGAGCACAGGATGAACAGGACGATATTGTAGCCGGCAAAGCCTGAGGTGATGGTGACGAGCTTGTAGGGGATCGGCGTCAGCCCCTTGAGCAGAATGATCATCGCGCCCCACTCCGCATAGGAGGCGCGGAAAGCGTCGACCTTGTCGCCGAGGCCATAGACCTGGATCAGCCAGTGGCCGACCGAGTCGAACAGCAGCGCCCCGATGGCATAGCCCAGGAGCCCACCGACCACCGAGGTGATGGTACAGACCATTGCATAGAGCCAGGCGCGCTGCGGGCGTGCCAGTGACATCGGGATCAGCATCACATCCGGGGGAACCGGAAAGAAGGAGCTCTCCGCGAAAGCCACGGCTCCCATGATCCAGAGCGCGTAGGGCTTGTGGGCGGCGTCGATGCACCAATCGTAGATACGTTTCAGCATGGCGCCGCGATGAAGCACCATGGGATGGATTTGTCCACCGCGAGTTTCTTGAGCGATTTGTGACGTCTCTAGTGGCGCTTGCGCGCGGTACGGCCCTCGAGCGCGACAATCGGCCGCCTGGCGGCCACGCCCGGGGACGCGACCTTGGGCAGCTTCATCGAAGATTTCGGCAGCTTCTCGGCGATACCGAGCATGTCCTCCCGCCGGGTCATCTCCCGCCAGACGTCCTCAGGGCGCACGCCGGCCGAGGCCCAGAGCACGGTGAGATTGTAGAGCAGGTCGGCGCTTTCCCGGGTCACGGCTTCGCTGTCGCCATTGACGGCATCGATCACGACCTCGATGGCCTCTTCGGCGAGCTTCTTCGCCATCTTGGAGGGCCCGCGCTGAAACAGCCGGGCCGTACGCGATGTTGCCGGATCAAGATCCCTGGCCGCGAGCACAGCCAGATATAGCCGCTCGAGCGAATCACTCATGTACTCAGAACTACTCTAAATCAATGGCGAACACGTTAACGCCCGACAATAAATGAAAATTAAGCTGGCGCTGCAAACGCGCCAGCTTGTCTTCATCAACCCTTACCAACAATTTGCACCGCTTCGACTGCAAGTGGCAAAGGGGTCGCGACCGATGATTCCGTGATACGGATAGTTCGGATCATGTCGGTAATAGCCGGAACCGTAGTAAACGGGGCCGCCATAATAGGCAGGACCGCCATAATACGCATAGGCAGGACCGCCATAATAGGCCGGGCCGTAATCGTAAGCGTAGGCGTCGCGCGACGCTGCGATCGCGAGGCCGGTGCCGATGGCAGCGAAAGCCGCAGCTGCGGCCGCGGCGCCGCCACCGCCATGCCAGTGGCGACCGCCGGCATATGAAGCGGTCGGGGCAACCGCGGTCAACGCCAGCACCGCGGCAGTGGCAAGAACGGCCTTACGGCCGGTAAACTTCGAAAGACTGTCAAACATCTCCTGGACCCTCCTTGGGACCTCGAATAGTGCCTGCAGACAGGCTCATGTCTTTCAAACACCCGCATCCCATGTTGGGTTCCCCACCCCCGGCACAAGCTGAACGGGGTTGCGTGATCGTGACGCAACCGCTGCTCATCCGCCATTCATGTTGGCGCGGACCTGCTCGCCCTCTCGATCTTGCTTGCGACACTCGTTCAGCGCGGCCGAGACGGCTGCGCCGTCTGCTGCGATCCACTTCACCTTCGACCGCCCGTCAGTCGCGAGCATGGTGCCGTTCTTCCTTGCGGCGGGGGATGGCAGATTCAGCGCCGAGCGTCTCAACGTCCTTCAGCAGCGCAACCGGATCGCCGGGAGGCGCTCGCAGGCGTCGCCAAGGGCGACAGCGAGCTTGCGCTCGTCGACATCGCGCGGGCGCAGCGGAACGGCATCAAGGCACCGCGCGCCAAATTCCACAAGACCAGCGCGGCGGTACGCGAGCCAATCCTGTCCGCAAGTCGGGTCGATGCCCTCGCGGGCTTCAGCTATCTTTCCGCGGTGAACTTGCGCGACCGCGGCGTGCCCGCAGCCGATCTCGTCGTGCTGCGCTATGCCTGGAGCGTTCGACCGACCGGATCGCGCAGGACTTCAAATTCCGCGAGCGGCGGACCGCGGGCGAAATCGTCGACGACCGGCTCCTGCCGCCGAAGCCGGCTCATCAATTGAGCAAGACCGATAGCTTCCGCTGTATCTCGCGGGCGATCCCTGCTTAGAATACGGGCTCCGTTATCCGCCCGAGTTCCTCGCCCGCATGTCCATCCCCCGTCTCTACACCCGCGTTCTCGAGTTGCTCGGCAAGGAGGCGCGGCTGGGCTGGCTGCTCGCCGTCGCCAACCTCCTGCTGGCGGCCTCGCAATTCGCCGAACCCGTGCTGTTCGGCCGGATCGTCGACGTGCTCTCGGGCAAGACGGTCGCCGGCTCGAACTCGGCCTGGCCGTTCCTGGCGGCCTGGGTCGCGTTCGGGCTCTTCACCATTGCGTGCAGCGCGCTCGTGGCCTTGCAAGCCGACCGGCTCTCGCACCGCCAGCGCCAGGCAGTACTGACCGACTATTTCGAGCACATCCTGCAACTGCCGCTGACCTTCCACTCCGGCACCCATTCGGGCCGGCTGATGAAGGTGATGCTCAACGGCACCGACGCCTTGTGGCGGCTGTGGCTCGGCTTCTTCCGCGAACACTTTGCCGCGATCCTCTCGGTCGCGGTGCTGCTGCCGCTGTCGCTCTACCTGAACTGGCGGCTCGCGATCCTCCTGTTCGTGCTCTGCGTCGTCTTCACTGCACTGACCACCTTCGTGGTGCGCAGGACTTTCGGCATGCAGATGGCGGTCGAGGAGCACTATAGCGAGCTTTCCGCCCGCGCCTCCGATGCGCTCGGCAATGTCGCGCTGGTGCAGAGCTTCGTCCGTATCGAATCCGAGGTGAGGGGACTGCGCTCCGTCGCCGATCAATTGCTCGAAGCCCAGATGCCGGTGCTGTCGTGGTGGGCGCTCGTCACCGTCATCACGCGCGCCTCCACCACCATCACGGTGCTCGCGATCTTCACGCTCGGCATCGCGCTGCACGACCAGGGGCTCACCTCGGTCGGCGAGATCGTGATGTTCGTGAGCTTTGCGACGCTGCTGATCCAGAAGCTCGAGCAGGTCGTGAGCTTCATCAACAGCGTGTTCATGGAAGCGCCACGCCTGCGCGAGTTCTTTGGCGTGCTCGACGCCGTGCCCGCGGTGCACGACCGGCCCGACGCGATCGATGCCGGCAGGCTGTCCGGGCTCGTCGAGTTCAACGACGTCACCTTCTCCTATGACGGCAAGCGGCCGGCGATCGAGGACCTTACCTTCACCGCACTGCCCGGCCAGACCATCGCGTTGGTCGGCCCGACCGGCGCAGGCAAATCGACCGCGATCGCGCTCCTGCATCGCGCCTTCGATCCGCAATCCGGCTTCATCAGGATCGACGGCATGGACGTGCGCGGCGTGACGCTGACCTCGCTGCGGCGAAACATCGGCGTCGTGTTCCAGGAAGCGCTGCTGTTCAACCGTTCGATCGCGGAGAATCTGCGCGTCGGCAAGCCGGATGCGACCGAGGCCGAGATGCGCCAGGCGGCGGAGCGCGCGCAAGCGCTCGAATTCATCGAACGCAGCGGCGGTTTCGAGACCAATGCCGGCGAGCGCGGCCGCATGCTGTCCGGCGGCGAGCGGCAGCGTCTGTCGATCGCCCGCGCGCTGCTGAAGGACCCGCCGATCCTGATCCTGGACGAAGCCACCAGCGCGCTCGACGCCGTCACCGAGACCAAGTTGAACGCCGCTCTCGACGAAGTGATGAAGGGCCGCACCACCTTCGTGATCGCCCACCGCCTCTCCACCATCCGCAACGCCACGCGGATCCTGGTGTTCGAGAATGGGCGCGTGATCGAAAGCGGAACTTTCGATGAACTCGTGGCCAAAGCCGGCCATTTTGCCGAGCTCGCCCGGGCCCAGTTCATGGTCCATGAAACCGCTCGAGCGAACGCGCGGCCCAGCGTGACAGCTTCCGAGGGTGCCGCAACTGCTGCCAAATCCAAATAACGACTCCCCATAGCATCGTCGAAATTCCGGCCTATTTCATTGCGGAATACCGCACCAGTCCCCCTATTCTCGCCGCACGAGCCGGTATAGGTTTGCGACGCCGCAAGCGGCGGCGCCGGATTTCAGAACCGACAATCAGATCACGAGAGCCGCCGGAACCGGCGGGTCTCCAAGGACCGGAATCGGATAGTGCACGCCCTACGCCCGCTGCTTCGCAAATCCCTGTTCAGCCTGTTCGCTGCGACGCTCGCATGTGTCGCACTGCTGGCGCCGCGTGCGGCGAGCGCCGAAGCGCTGCTGCTGATCGAGGCCGACAGCGGTAAGGTGCTGCAGGCAGAGAACGCGACCATTCCCTGGTATCCGGCGTCCGTCACCAAGATCATGACCGCCTATGTGACGCTGAAGGCGGTCAAGGACGGCAGACTGACGCTCGACACGCTGCTCACGGTATCGCCGACGGCGGCCTCGCAATCGCCCTCGAAGATGGGATTCCGTCCGGGAACGCAGCTTACGGTCGACAACGCGCTGAAGATGATGATGGTCAAGTCGGCGAACGACATGGCCGTGGTGCTTGCCGAAGGCGTCGGCGGCTCGATCGACGGCTTCTCCGCGATGATGAACGACACCGCCAGGAAGCTCGGCATGACGCAGACGAGCTACGTCAATCCGAACGGCCTGCCCGCCGACGGCCAGATCACGTCGGCGCGCGACCTCGGCATCCTTGCACGCTCGTTCCTGCGCGACCTGCCGGAATACGAATACTTCGTGCACATCCCGGCGATCCGCTTCGGTAAGCGCGTCACCGGCAATTTCAACAAGCTGATCGGCCGTTATCCCGGCGCCGACGGTTTCAAGACAGGCTTCATCTGTGCCTCCGGTTACAATCTCGTCGCCTCGGCCACGCGCAATGGCCGTCGGCTGATCGCGGTGGTGCTGGGCGCCAGTTCCGGCACCGCACGCGCGGTGAAGGCGGCGCAACTGCTGGAGCGCGGCTTCAATCAGGATAATTTGTCATGGCTGCGCCCCTCGCTCGGCACCGTCGACAAGCTCGTGCCGGTCGACGCCTCGCCGCCGGACCTGCGCGACGAGATGTGCGGCAGCCATCGCAAGCGGCCGGCCAGCGACGACGACGATGCGCTGATTGCAGTCAATGGCGCCGCGACCGGATCGACCTCGGCCACCGGCGGCGAAGCCCAGGTGACCTTCTTCACCGCCGGCCTCCAGCCGCCCCTGATGAAGGCCTCCGAGCTGATGGCCTCGGCTCCGGCGCCGGCCGAGCCCGTGCTGGTCTATACCGGCCCGACGCGCACCGGTGCTGCTCTTGTCGCGGCGGTCGCGGCGGATGCCGACCAGCAGGCCGCGTCCAAACCGCGTGGCAAGAAGTCGCGCGTGGCCAAGAAGTCTGACGCGGCCGGCAAGCCGAAAGTCGCTGGCAAGGACACCAACAAGGACGTCAAGGCGGCGGCGGCGAAGCCAAATGCCACGCCCGCTGAGGGCAAGAGCGACGGCAAGCCTGCGGCGAAGCCGGCGGCGCCCAGGCATGCTGCCGCCAAGCATGAGGCGGCGGCAAAACCGGCCGAGAAGCCGGCGGCGAGCGGCGATCAGAAGCCCGCCAAGCCCAAGGCCGTGACCAAGCCCGCCAAGCCGGCCAACGACAGTTAGCGCCGCCCGGAATTAAGCTGCCGCTCGCGCTTCGCACCTGCGGCAGCGCCGTTCGCGCGATGATTCCAGTAGCCACTCCCCGACCTTTGCCCTAAGCCTCGGCGGCTTGCCACCCGTTCCGGCAGGCTCGATACTGGCGGCAATGAGGCAAGCCCGAGACACAACGGGCTCCGGTAGATGAGGGGAGTTTTCCATGGAGCGCATCTGGCTCAAGCAATATCCGCCCGGCGTGCCCGCCGATATCGAGCCGACCCAATACGCATCGCTGGTCGACCTTCTGGAGGAGAGCTTCACCAAGTTCGCCGACCGCAAGGCGTTCATCTGCATGGACAAGTCGATCAGCTACCGCGACCTCGACCAGATGTCGGTCGCGCTCGCCGCCTATTTGCAGGGCCGCGGACTGCAGCGCGGCGCCCGCGTCGCCATCATGATGCCGAACGTGCTGCAATATCCCGTCGCGACCGCCGCCGTGCTGCGCGCCGGCTTTGCGGTGGTCAACGTCAATCCGCTCTACACTCCGCGCGAGCTCGAGCATCAGCTCAAGGATTCCGGCGCCGAAGCCATCATCGTGCTGGAGAACTTTGCCCACACCGTCGAACAGGTGATCGCGAAGACCGCGGTCAAGCATATCATCGTCGCCAGCATGGGCGACCTGCTCGGCTTCAAGGGCGTGATCGTCAATCTCGTCGTCCGCCACGTCAAAAAGATGGTACCGGCCTGGTCGCTGCCGGGCGCGGTGTCCTTCAACGACGCGCTCTCGGCCGGGCGCGGCATGACTCTCAACAAGCCGAAGCTATCGCCCGGCGACGTCGCCTTCCTGCAATATACCGGCGGCACCACCGGCCTCTCCAAGGGAGCCACCCTGCTCCACCGCAACATCGTCGCCAACGTCTTGCAGAACGACGCCTGGCTCCAGCCGGCGCTGGCCGCGCCGCCGCATGTCGACCAGCTCATGATCGTCTGCGCGCTGCCGCTCTATCACATCTTCGCGCTGACGGCCTGCTACCTGCTCGCGGTGCGCGCCGGCGGCTGCAATCTCCTGATCCCCAACCCGCGCGACATCGCCGGCTTCGTCAAGGAGCTGGCGAAATACCAGGTCAACAGCTTCCCCGCCGTGAACACGCTCTACAACGGCTTGATGCACCATCCCGACTTCAAGAAGCTCGACTTCTCCAAGCTGAAGATCTCCAACGGCGGCGGCATGGCGGTGCAGCGTCCCGTGGCCGAGCAGTGGAAGGCGGTGACGGGCTGCTTCATCGCCGAAGGCTACGGCCTGTCGGAGACTTCGCCGACGCTGACCTGCAACCCGGCAACCACGACCGAGTTCTCGGGATCGATCGGCATTCCGGTGCCCTCGACCTGGATCTCGATCCGCGACGACGACGGCAACGAAGTGCCGCTCGGCCAGCCGGGCGAGATCTGCGCCAAGGGTCCGCAGGTGATGTCGGGTTACTGGAACAAGCCGGAAGAGACCGCCAAGGTGATGACCGCGGACGGCTATTTCCGCACCGGCGACATCGGCGTGATGGACGAGAAGGGCTACACCAAGATCGTCGACCGCAAGAAGGACATGATCCTGGTCTCCGGCTTCAACGTCTATCCGAACGAGATCGAGGAAGTGATCGCGAGCCATCCGGGCGTGCTGGAATGTGCCGTGATCGGCATCCCCGATTCCAAGTCAGGCGAAGCGGTGAAGGCTTTCGTGGTGAAGAAGGACCCCAACCTCACCGCCGAGGCGGTGATCAAATTCTGTCACGAGCAGCTCACCGGCTACAAGGTGCCCAAGCACATCGAATTCCGCAACGACCTGCCGAAGACCAATGTCGGCAAGATCCTGCGCCGGCAGCTTCGCGACGAGAAGAAGGCGGAGGCGGCGTAAGCGCGTCTCCGGTTCATGACCGACGTCGGCGACATCCGACCGGCCGGCATTCTCGCCTTCTGGCGCGAGGCCGGCCGCGGGCGCTGGTACAAGCACAGCGAAGCTTTCGACGCGGAGGTCCGGCGCCGCTTTCTTCCACTCTGGCAGAAGGCGATCGCCGGCGAACTGGCATCATGGGAAGACAGCGACGACGGCGCGCTCGCGCTGGTCATCGTGCTCGACCAGTTTCCCCGCAACATGTTTCGCGGCACGCCGGAGGCCTTTGCCAGCGATGCGCTGGCACGCGACGTCGCCCGCCGCACGATCCACCGGGGCGTCGATACCAGGGTCGATCCGGTCCTGCTCGAATTCCTCTATTTGCCCCTCATGCATTCCGAGCACCTGGCCGACCAGCTGCATTGCGTCGCGCTGTTTCAAAACACCGGCAATGCCGAAAACTTGAAATATGCCCGCGAGCACGCCGACATCATCCGGCGGTTCGGCCGGTTTCCTCACCGCAACCGCCTGCTCGGCCGCGACACCACCGAGGAAGAGCAGGTCTTTCTCGACGCTGGCGGCTTTTCCGGTTGATGACATCATGGTGAAGGGCCCAATCAGACGCCCAAGGAAAGGTCCAGGCCTCACCGCTTCGCCTGCCGGCAATATTGTGCAGGCCCGCCGCACGGTCTAAAAGGCGGGATCGAGTTTCAGGGAGACTGACAATGGCGATCCAGACTGGCGACAAGCTGCCCGAGGCGAAGTTCCGTGTGATGACCGCGGAAGGTCCGCAGGTGAAGACCACCGACGACATCTTCAAGGGCAAGAAAGTGGCGCTGTTCGCGGTGCCCGGCGCCTACACCGGCACCTGCCATAAGATGCATCTGCCGAGCATCTTCCTCAATGCCTATGCCATGAAGGACAAGGGCGTCGACACCATCGCCATCGTCTCCGTCAACGACGCCTTCGTCATGAACGCCTGGAAGCGCGACACCGACCAGCGCGACGAGGCTATCTTCCTCGCCGACGGCAATGCCGACTTCACCAAGGCGATCGGCATGGAGATGGACGCCTCCGGTAACGGCCTCGGCATCCGCTCCAAGCGCTATTCGATGCTGGTCGAGGACGGCGTGGTCAAGAAGCTGAACCTCGAAGCGATGCCCGGCAAGGTCGAGGTCTCCGGCGGCGATACGCTGCTCGGGCAGCTGTAAGGCGATCACCACGGCCAGCCACGTGGCGCTGTCATGCCCCGGCTTGACCGGGGCATCCAGTATTCCAGAGACGGCAATTCTTGAATCGATGGGCCGCGGCGTACTGGATCGCCCGCCTTCGCGGGCGATGACAGCGGAAAACGTGGCGCTTTTGCCCCGCCTACTCCGCCACCCTTTGCTGCAACCGCGCCTTGACGATCCCGTCGCGCGCGAGTTGGTCGGCGCGCTCGTTCTCGGGATGGCCGGCATGGCCCTTGACCCAATGCCAGCGGACCTCGTGCTGCTTCAGCGCGGCGTCGAGGCGCTGCCATAGCTCGACATTCTTCACCGGCTTCTTGTCGGCGGTGCGCCAGCCGTTGCGCTTCCAGCCGAAGATCCAGCCCGTGATGCCCTGCCGGACATACTGGCTGTCGGTGTAGAGATCGACGGTGCAGGGCTTCTTCAGCGCCTCCAGCGCCGAGATCGCCGCCATCAACTCCATCTGATTGTTGGTGGTGTGGCGCTCACCGCCGTTCAGCTCCTTCTCCTTGTCGCCGAACTTCAGGATTGCGCCCCAGCCGCCCGGCCCGGGATTTCCCGAGCAGGCGCCATCGGTATAGATCGTGACATTGGGACGCTCGCTCACGCCACCAGCCCCGACGGCATCAGCCCATAATCGCGCGCGCTCGTCACGCTCTGGTGGAAGCGCAGCTTGCGGACATATTCCAGCGGATCCTTTGGCTTGACCAGCGCGCCTGCGGGCACGTTGAGCCAGTCCACCAGCCGCGTCAGCAGGAAGCGGATCGCAGCGCCGCGCGCCAGCAGCGGCAGCGCGGCCTCTTCCGCCTGCGTGAGCTTTCGCACCCGGCCATAGGCGTTGAGGATGGCGCGCGCCTTGGTGACGTTGAAGGAATGATCCGGCTCGAAGCACCAGGCGTTGAGGCAGATCGCGACGTCATAGGCCAGCATGTCGTTGCAGGCGAAGGTGAAGTCGATGATCCCGGAGAGCTGGTCGCCGAGGAAGAAGACGTTGTCGTTGAAAAGATCGGCGTGGATCACGCCTTCCGGCAGATCGGTCGGCCAGATCCCGCTCGAGAGATAGTCGAGCTCGGTCGCGAGGAACGCGCGCAGGCCCGGCTGCACCTCGTCGGCGCGGCTTGAAGCCGCATCGAACAGCGGCCGCCAGCCCGCGACGGACAGCGCATTGGCGCGCTTGATCGCAAAGTTCGCACCGGCCAGATGCATCTTCGCCAGCGCTGCACCGACCCCGGAGCAGTGGGCCACGTTCGGCTTGCGCGGCCACATGCCTTCGAGAAAGGTGATGATCGCGGCGGGACGCCCCGACAGCTCGCGCAGTGCCTCGCCGTCTCTTCCCTTCACCGGCAACGGGCAATCGATGCCGTGCTCGCCCAGATGCGTCATCAGCGCGAGGAAGAACGGCAGGTCGTTCTTCGCCACGCGCTTCTCGTAGAGCGTGAGGATGAACGAGGCTTGCCTGCCTCCCTGGCTGGTATGCAGCAGGAAGTTGGTGTTCTCGACGCCCTCGGCGATGCCCTTGTAGGAGAGCAATTCGCCGAGATCATATTGCTTCAGGAAATCCGCAAGCTCGTCGGCGGCAACGTCGGTGTAGACCGCCATAGAGCTCTACTCGGCGGCGGCTTCGGGGCGCACCTGGCGCGGCAGCGGAAAGAACTCGTTCTCTTCCGCGGCCGAGACCGTCTCCACATGCAGCGTGTAGCGCTCGGCGAACGCGTCCATGATCTCCTCGACGATCACCTCCGGCGCCGAGGCGCCCGCGGTGATGCCGAGGCTCGAGATGTTGCTGAACCTCTCCCAGTCGAGGTCGGCCGCGCGCTGCGCCAGCACCGCGATCCGGCAGCCCTCGCGCTCGGCAACCTCGCGCAGACGCTGCGAGTTCGACGAGTTCGGCGCACCGACCACGATCAGGGCGTCCACCACCGGCGCCACCTTCTTCACCGCGAGCTGACGGTTGGTGGTGGCGTAGCAGATGTCTTCCTTGTGCGGGCCGTTGATGTTCGGGAAGCGCTCCTTCAGGAGCGCCACGATCTCCGCGGTGTCGTCGATCGAGAGCGTGGTCTGGGTCACGAAGGCGAGGTTGTTGGGGTCCTTCGGACTGATCGTCTTGGCATCCTCGGCGGTCTCGATCAGGGTCACGGCGCCGGTCGGAAGCTGGCCGAGCGTGCCGACCACCTCGGGGTGATGGGAATGGCCGATCAGGAAGATCTCGCGGCCGCGCTTGAAGTGGATCGCGGCCTCGCGATGCACCTTGGTCACCAGCGGGCAGGTCGCATCCAGCGAGAACAAGTTGCGGGACTGGGCGTCGGCTGGAACCGACTTCGGCACGCCATGGGCCGAGAACACCACCGGCGCGGTGGTGTTTTCCGGGATTTCGGCGATCTCCTCGACGAAGATGGCGCCCTTCTTCTTCAACCCGTCGACGACGTATTTGTTGTGCACAATCTCGTGGCGAACATAGACGGGGGCGCCGTACTTATCGAGCGCCCGTTCCACGGTGTCGATCGCCCGGACCACCCCGGCACAGAAGCCGCGGGGAGAACAAAGCACGATCTTGAGGTCTGGTTTGGCTGACATTGAGCGATCTCGGGACCGAATCACCTCGCCAAATGGGCGGGAAGCGGTCGATGAATGGAATAGGGCCAGGTACGGGCTTACAGGGAATTGGGCCCCCTTTCGGGCGCTGTCAAGGCACTATCTGTAGCAGAACCATTGCGTGGCCACCCCCTCCGGGCTTATATAGCGCGAATTCCCAGTCATCGCTGATGACCACCGGTTTCGCCTCCAGAGGGGTGGGCGAAGCACAAAGGAGATTTGCCATGAGCAACGCACCTCTGATGCCCAAGGCGACCGCCGTTTGGCTGCTCGACAACACCGCGCTGACCTTCGACCAGGTCGCCGATTTCACCAAGATGCACCCCCTCGAGGTGCGCGCCATCGCCGACGGCGATGCGGCCCAGGGCATCAAGGGCATGGATCCCCTCTCCAACGGCCAGCTCACCCGGGAAGAGATCGAGAAGGGCGAGAAGAACCCGGATTACCGGCTCCGCCTGCAGGAGAGCAAGGTGGTGCTGCCGCCGCAGCCCAAGCGCAAGGGCCCGCGCTACACCCCGGTCTCGCGCCGCCACGAGCGCCCGAGCGCCATTCTCTGGCTGCTGCGCAACCATGCCGAGCTGAAGGACGCCCAGATCATGCGTCTGGTCGGCACCACCAAGAGCACCATTGCCAGCGTGCGCGACCGCACCCATTGGAACACGTCCCAGCTCACCCCGATCGATCCCGTCACCCTCGGGCTCTGCTCGCAGATCGAGCTCGATTTCGAGGTGCAGCGCGCCGCCAAGGAAAAGCCGATCGACGCAGCCTATGGCGGCGCCACGCTGCTGCCGGCCTCCGAGACCACCAAGAAAGACGAGTTCGAGCCGGCCGAGCGGTCGAGCGACGACCTCAACGTCGATGCCGTGTTCGCCAAGCTGAAGACGCTCGGCGGCAAGAAACAGGACGAGGAGGAGTAGGGCTCAGCTCTCTTCGTTCGCTGTTAAATGCAAGCAAAGACGCGGCAGGTTTTCCTGCCGCTTTTTTGTTTTCGCGTCCCTGGCGCGCGCTACGGCCGATCGGGATGGTTCAGCATGTATTCGCCGAGATCGCGCTGGCGGCGGTCGGCACGCGCGGTCGCGGCGTTGCGCTGGACATCGCGGTCCTTGCGGCAGGCTACGTATTCCGGCGAGCCCTGCGCATAGCCGCGGCTCTGGCAGACCGCGTCGTCATCGTCAACGCCCATTGCCACCGGCGTCTGGTAGCGCGCGGAGCAGGCGGAGAGAGCGATGGCGAGCAGCACAGCTGCAAGCAGGCGCGGCGCGGCGGCGAGTGGCATACGAGGTCCCCTGTTGGCCGGCCCTGTTTAGCTGGGAATGCGGAGATTGTAAGTCCCTGGTTGAATGCCGATCTCCCCCCGCTGTCATTCCCCGCGAAGGCGGGGAATGACAGCGGGGGCTGAGGCAACAGCATCACGCCTTCCTCACTGGGCCGCGACCGAAGAGCAAACCTCACACTCTCCCCTTCAGCGCCTCCCCGATCTCGTCGAGCGCCTTGGGATCCTCGATCGTCGCCGGCATGGTCCAGGATTCGCCGTCGGCGATCTTCTTGATGGTGCCGCGCAGAATCTTTCCCGAGCGCGTCTTGGGCAGGCGGCCGACGGTGATCGCGAGCTTGAAGGCGGCGACCGGGCCGAGCTTGTCGCGCACCAGCGCGACGATCTCCTTTTCGATCTCGCTGGGTGCACGTTTCACGCCGGCCTTGAGCACCAGCAAGCCGCACGGCACCTCGCCCTTGATCGCGTCCTTGACCCCGAGCACGGCGCATTCGGCGACATCAGGATGCGAGGCCAGGATCTCCTCCATGCCGCCGGTGGAGAGCCGATGGCCGGCGACATTGATGATGTCGTCGGTGCGGCCCATGACGAAGACATAGCCGTCCTCGTCCTTGTAGCCGGCATCCGAGGTTTTGTAGTAGCCGGGGAATTCGCTGAGATAGGCCTGCTTGAAACGCGCATCCTGATTCCACAGCGTCGGCAGGCAGCCCGGCGGCATCGGCAGCTTGATGACGATCGAGCCCATGGTGTTGGGCCCCACCGGCTTCGCCGCCTCGTCGACTACCTCGACCTGGTAGCCCGGCATCGGCACCGTCGGCGAACCATGCTTTACCGGCAGCATGCCGAGCCCGACCGGATTGCCGGCGATGCACCAGCCGGTCTCGGTCTGCCACCAATGGTCGATCACCGGCACCTTCAGCTGGGCTTCCGCCCATTCGACCGTCGGCGGATCGGCGCGCTCGCCGGCGAGGAACAGGGTGCGGAATTTCGAGAGGTCGTATTGCCGGATGAAGTTTCCTTCCGGATCCTCTTTCCTGATCGCGCGGAACGCGGTCGGCGCGGTGAAGAACGCAACCGCCTTGTGCTCCGAGATCACGCGCCAGAACGCGCCCGCATCCGGTGTGCCGACCGGCTTGCCCTCATACATGATCGTCGTCGCGCCCTGCAGCAGCGGGCCGTAGACGATGTAGCTGTGGCCGACCACCCAACCGATGTCGGAGCCGCACCACCACACCTCGCCCGGCTTGACGCCATAGAGGTTGAACATCGACCATTTCACCGCGACGAGATGTCCGCCATTGTCGCGCACGACGCCCTTCGGGATGCCCGTGGTGCCCGAGGTGTAGAGGATGTAGAGCGGATCGGTCGCGGCAACAGGCGCGCAAGCGGCCTTCTTGCCGTCGTTCAGCGCCTTGCGGCGCAGACTCGCCCAATCGTAGTCCCGGCCCGGCGTCAGATCGCAGATGAGCTGCGGTCGTTGCAGCACGATGCAGGCCTTCGGCTTGCTCCCGGCCAGCCTGATCGCCTCGTCGAGCAGCGGCTTGTACTGCACGATGCGCCCGGGCTCGATGCCGCAGCTTGCGGAGAGAATGAGTTTCGGCTGAGCGTCGTCGATGCGGGTGGCGAGCTCCTTCGCCGCAAAGCCGCCGAACACCACCGAGTGCACCGCACCGATCCGCGCGCAGGCGAGCATTGCGACGACGGCCTCGGGCACCATCGGCATATAGAGGATGGCA
This sequence comes from Bradyrhizobium diazoefficiens, assembly GCF_016616425.1. Lineage (NCBI taxonomy): Bacteria > Pseudomonadati > Pseudomonadota > Alphaproteobacteria > Hyphomicrobiales > Nitrobacteraceae > Bradyrhizobium > Bradyrhizobium diazoefficiens. Next base: position 1,299,812 of record NZ_CP067101.1, on the reverse strand, counting down.
CGATCGCCCTTGGCGACGCCAAAATCCTGCATGATGGCGGCGAGCGCCTGCACCTCGTTCAGCAGCTCGGCATAGGTGAATCTGGCAACGCGGCCCGTCAGCGGCGAATCGTGGATCAGCGCAACCTGATCGGCGCGGCCCCGTTCGACATGGCGGTCGAGCGCATTGTAGCAGGTATTGACGACACCGCCGGTGAACCAGCGGCCGTAGGTTCCTTGCGAGGGGTCGAAGATCGTCTTCGGCTGCTCGATCCAGTCGATCTCTTTCGCCGCCTCGGCCCAGAAACCTTCGGGGTCGGCGAGAGAGCGCGCATGAACCTCGTGATAACGACCTTTACCGTCGACGTTCATTCCCGCGCTCCCGTTCCCTTTATTCGCCTGCCCCTGACCCTTGTGGCGGGACAGGCGTCCCGCCATGACCAAGATCAATTGCCGGCCTTGTTTGACGGCTATTTTCCCGGGAACGGGCCGCGGTTCAAGCTGAAAAGGATGGGCCTTTCGGCGGATGGGGGCGAGACGGCGCGCTGCTGCCGCACCGGCGCTTCACTCCCCCGTTCCTACGGGGAGAGGCGACGATCTCAATGCCCATCCGTGCCATTAATCCGCTCCAGCCGCTCCTGCATCGCCTTCTTCAAATCGTACCCCGGCTGGCCGAAACCGGCATTGCGGCGCGCGATGAACTCATCCTGCTCGCGCTGGAGCGCTCTGGCCTCGCCCGCGTTGCGCGCCTTTCGGATCGCACGGGCATTCGATGCAAAGATTTCGCGATCGAGATCGGCGAGCTCAGGATTGCCGCAGATCGCCTTTTCCACCGCACGACGCGCTCGCGCGCAATTGAAGCTGGGCTTCCCGGCAACGGCCATCTGCGCGCCGATCCGCTCGAGCTCACGCGCCATCGCCTTGTGATTGGCCTTGGCCTTCTCGTGGTTCGGATCGATCTTCAGTGCCGCGCCGAAATCCCGCACCGCCTTGGGCTTGTCACCCTTCTTGAGCCAGAGCTCGCCGCGCGCATTGAAGATGTCGGCAAGCGTCGGGTCGAGCAAAAGCGCGCGGCTGTCGTCGGCGATGGCGCGGTCGACCTGGTCGTGGCGCGCATAGAGCGCCGCGCGCGCGATCAGCGCCTTGATCAGATCTTCCTTCGCTGTCTTCTCATGATCGATCACCGCGGCGCAGGCCGTCGCGGCCTTGTCCATGTCGTCGGCCGCGGCCGCCGCGAGGCATGACGCCACGTCGAGCTGTATCACCGCAACCGGCTCACCGCCGGTCGCAGCGTGAGCGGGGGCGAGCGAGAGCACGCATAGCAATACGGCACCTGACGATTGAATGAGTTTTTGAAAACGCATGCTCGCTGCAGTCGGAAGCCTTGCTTTCGGTCTTGCCGTAAGTTTTGCCTCGGGGCCGCACTATCCATCATACGGCCGGATTGGTGCTAGCTTGTGGCGCCGCTCAAATCGGCCTCGGGGATCATCGTGTCGACATTCGAATGGATCATCGCGCTCCTGCTTGGCGCCGTTGGCTTATCGGCGCTGGCGCGGCGGATCAAGGTCCCCTACCCGACCTTTCTTGCGATCGGCGGTGCGCTGATCGCCTTCGTGCCGTCCAGTCCGTCCTGGGCATTGGAGCCGGACCTGGCATTGGCGCTTTTTGTCGCGCCGGTGCTGCTCGATGCCGCCTTCGACACCTCGCTGCGGGATCTGCGCAACAACTGGGTTCCAGTCTCGACCCTGGTCGTCGCCGCAGTCGGCCTGACCACGGCCGGTGTCGCCTTCGTCACGCACCGGCTGATGCCCGATATGCCGTGGGCGGCCGCGGTCGCGCTCGGTGCCATCGTGGCGCCGCCCGATGCGGCCGCTGCGGTCGCGATCCTGAGCCAGGTCAAGCTGCCCTACCGCATGGTGAAGGTGCTGGAGGGCGAAAGCCTGCTCAACGATGCCAGCGCGCTGCTGATCTATCGCATTGCAGTCGGCGCGGTCGCTACCGAGCATCTGACCTGGAGCCAGGTCGCGCCGACCATGGCGCTGGCGCTGGCCGGCAGCGTCGTCGCCGGCCTGCTCGCAGGCCGTATCATTCCGCTGTTCATGGAGCGGGTGAGGGAGGCGCCGAGCGCCATCATCATGCAATTCGCCACCACCTTCATGGTCTGGATCGCCGCCGAGCATCTCGGCCTCTCCGGCATCCTCACCATTGTCGTCTACGCCATCACGGTTGCGCGCACCGCCCCGGCGCGCATCCCGGCGCGGCTGCGTGTGCCGTCCTATGCGGTCTGGGAGACGATGGTGTTCGTGCTCAACGTGCTCGCCTTCATGCTGATCGGCATGCAGATGCGGCCGATCTGGACCCGGCTCGATGCGGACGTGCGCTGGGAATATTGCGTGGCCGCGGCCTGGATCCTGCTGACCGTGATCGTGGTCCGCCTCGGCTGGGTGACGTTCTATCGCACGACCTTGCGCGTTCTGGTCGCGCAGGGGGCCTATCATCCGAACGATGCCAAGGCCGTCGCCTCGCCCAAAGGCGGCCTGATCATCTCCTGGTGCGGCATGCGCGGTCTCGTCACGCTCGCCACCGCTTTCGCGCTGCCGGAGAACTTTCCCCATCGCGACTTCATCGTCTTCATCGCGTTTGCAGTGGTGCTGGGATCACTGGTGATCCAGGGCCTGACGCTGCGGCCGCTGATCCTGGCGTTCGGCCTCGAAGACGACGATCCCGTCGGCGCCGAAGTCGCGCGCGCCCGCGCCGTCGCCTATCGCGCAGCGCTCGATGCGATCGAGAGCGATCCGTCGGAGGAGGCGGAAATCCTGCGGCTCGAATATCGCGCCATCCTGATGCAGGCCGAGACCGATCCCAATGGGGGCATTGCCAATGGCGAACTGCCCGCCGATCCCCTGCGCCGGCGCGCCATCGAGGCCGCGCGCAAATCGATCCTCGAACTCCGCACCACCGAGGTGATCGGCGACGACGCCTTCCACCGGATCGAAGAGGAGCTCGATCGCGCAGAATTGAGCGCGGGGGGATGATTCCGCTGTCGTCCGGGACAAGCCCGTCCAAAGCGCGCCGGTCCGGGACGACAGCGGAGTTTGAACCAAACGCCGCGTCTCCAGACTCACCGCTGATGACGACCCTGACCGACGACCGTCGTGTCCGCGCGCGAGATGCGTCGCCTGCACGATATTTTTATCTCCATATGTCCCTGGCCTGCGCCGCCACCGCGTTTCTCGGGTTCGCGCCGACCTATTGGGTGCCGCTCGCCAACCGGACGTTGTCCACGAGCCCCGTGATTCACTTTCACGGACTCTTGTTCTTCACCTGGTCTCTGTATCTCGTGCTCCAGACCTGGCTCGCGGCCTCCGGCCGCGTGGTCAATCACCGCTCGCTCGGCATCGCCGGCGTGTCGCTCGCGACTGCGATGACGATCTTCGGGTTCCTCGCCTCCGTTCACGTGATGCAGCATTCCGCAGCGCTCGGGCAGCGCGAGGCCGGCATCGCCTTCTCGATCGTGCCGATGACCGGAATCGCGTTCTTCGCGGTCGTATTCGTGCTCGCGATCATGAACACGCGCAAGCCCGAGATTCACAAGCGGCTGATGCTGCTGGCGGCGGTCTCGATCCTCGATGCCGCCATCGCACGCTGGTTCCTCACCTTCCTGGCGCCTCCGGGACCGCCCGGCCCGCCGCCGGTGCCGGTGACGATCGCACCGGCCGTCGTCGCCTCCCTTCTGCTTGTCGTCGCCATCGTACGCGACTGGCGCACCGAAGGGCGTGTGCATCCGGTCTACATCTACGGCACGCTCGCGCTGCTGGCGGTGAAGGTCTTGAACTGGCCGATTAGCGAGACCGCCGCATGGCATTCGTTCGCCGGCGGGATTCTGGCGCTGGCGCAGTAGGCGGCCAAAACCTCCGTCGTCGTCCCGGACAAGCGCAGCGAAGCGGAGCGCCGATCCGGGACCCATAAACCACAGCATGTGGTTTGACGACGACTCGGAGTTACCAACTCGTACGGCAACGCCTGCCTGTGGTTATGGGTCCCGGATCTGCGCGCGCTCGAGGCGCGCTTGTCCGGGACGACGAGATTGGGGCTATGCCCCCGCCTTGCAGGTGATCCCGCCGTCGACCACGAACTCGATTCCCGTCACATATTTCGACTCGTCCGACGCCAGAAACAGCGCGGCGTTGGCGACGTCGAACGCATCGCCCATGTGGCCCATCGGCACTTGCGCGTCGCGGGCGCGCCACATCGCCTCGACGTCGCCCTTGGCGTAGCTGGCGGCGAGGCCTGCGGAATGTTCGACCATCGGCGTCTTCATCAGGCCGGGCAGGATCGCGTTGACGCGGACATGATGGCGCGCGAATTCGATCGCGGTGGTGCGCGTCATCTGGTTCATGGCCGCTTTCGAGGTGCCGTAGGTCACGTAGGAGATGCCCATATGGCGGATCGAGGCGATCGAGGAGATGTTGATGATCGAGCCGCCGCCCTGCTTCACCATGACGGGTATGACGTGCTTCATGGCGAAATAGGCGCTCTTGAGGTTGACGCTGAAGACTCGGTCCCAGCTTTCCTCGGTCACCTCGACCACGCTGCCCATCTCGGCAATTCCGACATTGTTGTCGAGCACGTCGATACGGCCATAGGCCTTCAGGCACGCCGCCACCATCGCCTCGACCTCGGCTGGCCGGGACACGTCCGCCGTGAAGGCGGTCGCCTTGCCGCCTTCGTCATTGATGATCTTGGCGGTTTCCTCGGCCGCCGCACTGTTGCGGTCGACGCAAAGCACCTGCGCCCCCTCGCGCGCAAAGGTCACCGCGGTCGCCTTGCCGTTGCCCCAGCCGGGCCCGATCGAGCCGGCCCCCACCACCATCGCAACCTTTCCCTTGAGCCGATCCATCGCGTTTCTCCCTTGTTGTTCTTGTAGCCCGATAACGGAAGCGATATCCGGCCTACGGATCGTTGCAGACCTTCATCTTCGTCACGTTTGCACCGACCGGATGGCCGACAATCTGCGACAGCGTCCGGCACTGTCCATCATGGCACACCCGCCATTCGCCGGCAGTGCCTGAATTGCCGAGCACGACCTCTTGCATCGGCGCCCGCTTCGGCTGCCATTGAAACCAGCCGCCAACGAGCCGCGCCTCGGGCGGCGGCTCCATGCCGGCGCCGGAGCCCTTCACCCTCGCCTGCACAAGTTCGAGACCATGTGGCGTGACGCGCCAGTCCTCCTGCCACTCGACCTTCTCGATCGAATGCGTCCAGGCCAGCGTGAAGACGGCGAGCGCCAGCGCCTTCACGCCCCCCGCTGTCAGGAAACAGAGGCTCACGCCGCCTCGACCGGCGACAGCGGGCGCTGCCGCCATTGCCACAGCACGACCGTCACCGTCAGCACGAAACCCGCAGTATCGCTGAACGGGAAATCGCCGAGCAGGCAGAACGCGGCGCCGAGCGCGACGAGGCGCTCGATCAGCGTCAGCCGCGTGAACAGGAAGCCGATCGCCACCATGCCGAACAAGGCGATCGCCGCCAGCGCCTTCAAAGCCGCCAGCGCCACCGCACCGTAGAAGCCGAGCTTGGCCGCCATGGGATCGCCGGCCTGGAGCATCAATGCCGGAGAATAGACGAAGATGAAGGGGATGACATAGCCGGCGAGCGCAATGCGCATCGCCTCCCAGCCGATCTTGTCTGGATTCTCCTTCGCGATTGGCGCCGCTGCGAGCGCCGCCAGCGCCACCGGTGGCGAGAGGTCGGCCATGATGCCGTAGTAGAACGCGAACATGTGGCTCGCGATCAGCGGCACCCCTAACTTCGCCAGCGCCGGCGCGGCCAGCGCGGCGGTGATGATGTAGGTCGGGATGGTCGGGATGCCGGTGCCGAGCAGGATCGACAGCAGCATGGTCATGATCAGCGCCAGGAACAGGCTCTTCTCGCCGAGCCCGATGACCCAGCCGCCGAAGATGGTGCCGACACCGGTCTGCGACATCATGCCGATGATCACGCCGACGATGGCGCAGGCCATGCCGACGGTGATGGCGGATTTGGCGCTCTCGGCCAGCGCATCGCGGCAGGCACGCAACGCCGCGAAGCCGCCGCGGACGAAGGCGGTGATCACGATCAACCCGGCGACGACGCAAGCGACCGGCACGATCTGAAGGCCGTCACGCGAGAGCGCAGCAACGACGAGCGCAAGTCCGATCCAGAAGATGTAGCGGATGACTGTTGCCGAGACACCCGCCGTGATGCTGGCGCCCAGGATCAGCGCCACTGTCAGCGCGAGGCCCATGCTGCCGGCATAGAGCGGCGTGAAGCCCTCGAACAGCATGTAGATCAGGGCCGCGAGCGGCAGCACGAGATACCAGCCCTTGACCAGCGCCTGCCACGCGCTCGGCGTCTCCGAGCGCTTCATGCCGATGAGGCCGTGCTTGCCGGCCTCCAGATGCACCATCCAGAAGGCGGACGCGAAGTAGAGCATCGCCGGGATGGCCGCTGCTTTCACGATCTCGGAATATTGCACGCCGAGCGTCTCGGCCATGATGAAGGCGACCGCGCCCATCACCGGCGGCATGATCTGCCCGCCCATCGAGGCCGTGGCCTCGACGCCGGCGGCGAACGCCCGGCGATAGCCGAACCGGATCATCAGCGGAATCGTGAACTGGCCGACGGTCACGACATTGGCGACGCCCGAGCCGGAGATCGTGCCCATCATGCCCGAGGCGAACACCGCGACTTTCGCCGGGCCGCCGCGGGTGCGGCCGAACAGGCCGAGCGAAACGTCGGTGAACAGCTGGATCATGCCGGCGCGCTCCAGGAACGAGCCGAACAGGATGAACAGGAAGATGTAGGTCGCCGACACATAGATCGGCACGCCGTAAAAACCTTCGGTGCCGAACGACAGATGCGTGACGATCTGGTCGAAGTCGTAGCCGCGGTGGTTGAGCGGCGACGGCAAATATTGCCCGAAGAACCAGTAGACGAGGCACGCGCCGCACATCAGCGGCAGCGCCGCGCCCATCAAGCGCCGCGTGCCTTCGAAGATCAGCACCGCCAGCAGGGTGCCGACCACGAGATCAAGCCGCGTCGGATCGCCGTCGCGTGCGATCAGGTCCGCGTAGAAGATCCACTGGTAGAGCCCGCAGAAGAAGCCGGCGGCGCCGATCGCCCAGCCGAGCGCGCGGCCGAGATCGCTTCTGGCGGTGAAATTGCCGATCAGGCCGAAAGTGAGCAGGAGCAGGAAGCCGACATGGACGCCGCGCACCACCTGGCTCGGCAGATAGTTGAAGGCGGCGACATAGAGCTGGAAGGTGGCGAAGGCGATGCCGATCCAGTAGGCGAGATGCCCCCACCAGCCCGGGCCGAAACCTTCCGGGAAGCCGTGCTCGAAATTGTCGAACTCGACCTTGACGGGCGCAGCCGTACCCTCTGCCTTTTCCAGCATCCAATTTGTCCTTAGCCGTCCAGCGCTTTTAGCTTGGCACGGTCCACCCGTGCCGTCATGCCCGGGCTTGTCCCGGGCATCCACCAATTCCGGTTATGGCCATAGAACGTGGATGGCCGGGACATCTGCGCGAAGACGCGCTTCGCGCTTTTGCCCGGCCATGACGTCCGACGGCGAGAGAGCCGAGCTTACTTGATCAGCCCTTTTTCCTTATAATAGCGGATCGCGCCAGGGTGCAGCGGAACCGGGCTGCCATTGGCCGCGGTCTCGAGCTTGATCGCCTTACCGGCCGCGTGCGCATTGGCGAGCTCCGGCAGCGACTCATAGACCAGCTTGGTCATCTGATAGGCGAGATCGTCCGACACCGCCGTGCTGGTGACGAGATAGTTCACGACGGCAGCCGTCGGCACGTCCTTATCCTGGCCGGCATAGGTGTTGGCCGGAATGGTTGCTGCGATAAAGGGCGGGCCGATCTTGTCGACGGTCTCCTTCGGCACCGACACCACCGTGATCGGGCTCGAGGTCGACAGATCCTTCAGCGAGGCGACGCCGAGGCCGGCCGATTGCAGCGTCGCTGCGAGCTGGCGATTCTTCATGAGATCGACGGATTCGGCGAATGGCAGATATTCGACCTTGCCGAGATCCTTGTAGCTCATGCCGGCCGCCGCGAGGATCGCGCGCGAATTCAGCTCCGTGCCCGACTTCGGCGCACCCACTGACAGGCTCTTGCCCTTGAGGTCCGCCAGCGTCTTGATGCCGCTGTCGGCCGTGGCGACGATCTGGATGTAGTTCGGATAGATCGCGCCGATGGTCCTGAGCTTGTCGAGCTTGGTTTTGAAGCCCGCCTCCTCCTCGCCGTTCCAGGCGGCCTTGAGCGAATCACCCAGCGTGAACGCCAGCTCGCCGCGGCCCTGCTGCAGCAGGATCAAATTCTCGACCGACGCCTTGGTGGCTTGCACCTGCGTCTTAACGTTCGGAATCTTGTCGCCGTAGATTTTTCCGATCGCGACCCCGAGCGGATAGTAGACGCCGGAAGTCCCGCCGGTCAGCACGTTGATGAAGGATTGCGCCTGCGCGCAAGGTGCCGACGCCGCCAGAGCAAAAGCCGCGGCCACGCCGAAAATCGTCCGTTTCATGATGTCTGTACTCCCCAAACCGGGGCGAAACTGGCCGGATGAGGGCAGCAGGTCAACCCATCCAAAAGGCAAAACAGGACTGCGGTAAACGGCCGATCCGGCTCAATAATCGGGAACTTGGCGACTGCGGCGACGTGGCGCAGCCGGAGCGGCATGATGCGCGCCCGCCAATGAGGTTTGAACGCGCTCAATCTCACTGGAACGTCATATCCAGGCACTTGGCGATGTCGGAGCCGAGACCGGAGGAGATGATGATGCAGCCGCGGATCTTCTGTGCGCCGACATCGGCGGCCCAGACCGAATATCCCCCGGGGCCGAAGAACGAATTGGTATTCGGCGGCTCGGTCTCGGTGGCGTCGAAATCGTAGTGGCCGTCGGTCTCGAAGATGCGCGGCTTCTTGATGCAGCCGCCGTCGGTCTGGACGTTGATGACCTCCTTGTTGTCGCGGGTCAGCGCCAGGGAGACCTGACAGCGGAAATATTCCGAGGTCTTCGTGTTGAAGAGGTAGGTGTAGGACTTGCAGGTCGCCGTGTTCAGCTTGCCCGGGGCAAGGCCGCGGCTGCACGAGATGCGCTGGTTGTGGCTGAGCTGGTAACCATCGGCCCGGGCGGCCGGCGCCAGCGCCATCAACGACAATGCAGCAGCCCAGCAAAGTCTAATCACGTGGCGCATCCGAATCATCCCTACCAATAATTTTGTCGAGTTGCGTTCTAGACGGAAAGCGGAACATAGTCGCGAGGGGACGAAGGGAAAATCACAAGCTGCTGGGCAAGACGTGATGTGCTGCGGCGCTTTCGCAAATTGACCCGGACTTATCGTTCGTGATTTGTTCAAGCCGGGCACCCTAACGACGGGGAGAATGGAATGATGGCATTTTCGGCCAAGACATTTGCACTTGCTTCGGCTGCACTCGTAACGCTGTTCGGCGCGTTCGCCGTGCCCGCATGCGCGCAAGCCCCGGCAACGCCGTGGGAGCTCAAGCCCGACAGGGGCTACGCCTACGGCAAGGACGGCTCGACTCTTTCTTACAAGATGGGCACCAGCAATGCTGGCGAATTGCTGAAGGGCGCCAAGAAGGTGCCGAAGGGCACGCTGTTCTTCATCGGCCAGAATGGCCAGCTCTACATGCGCCACGGCCCATATCTGGAAGGCGACGGCAAGTTCAAGTTCGGGCCGGATCAGTAGGCGAGGCGACGACGGCGGACGACGGCGCCGATGTGGCGCGGCAAAGGGCTAGAATGCTCCCGCCAGCTCCCGTGCGCCGGCCTTGCTGCTGTTCGAGTCCATCCGCGCATCCGTCACCGCCAGCAGCTTGGCCACCGTGTTGTGGCGGATCGCGACCGGGTTGCGCTCGTAGCCGCCGCGCTGGAAGAAATTCGAGGTCGGCACCTGCTCGCGCATCGCCTGCGGCATCGTCACCATGTCGAGCCCGGTGCCGTCGCCGGTGAGATTCATCATCTCGAGCTCGGCCGCGGTGAGCGGACGGGTGTAGCCCTTGGCGCGGGCGAACAGCACCGAGGTCAGGAGCTTGTGGGTCTGCAGCATCGGACCGACATCGATGTCGAGCACCATCGCATGCATGGCCCAGCCCTGCGCCGTGTTGCCGATCTTTTCGTGCTCCGACCAGGAATCGGGCACCGACTTCGCATACGCCACCATTTTCTTCAGGACGGTGAGCTTGTGCTCGAGCGACTGGCGCGCCGGCCCCGACGTGCGCGCCACCTTGCCGGCGAGCGCGCGAATGAGTTCATGGCCCTGCTCGGCCATCAGCTCGACGCTGTTGGTGGTCAACAGCTGATTGTAGCCCATCGCGGTCGAGATTGCGCGCTTGCCGCCATGCTCGATTCCCGCCTGCACGTCGTGGCTGCCGGTCCCGCCGGTCTCGAACGCGTAGACCCGCACGGCCTGCTCGCGCGTCAGCCCGCAGGCGAGCGCGTAGCGCGCATAGGCGCGCTTGAACTCGATCTCGCTGGACGGGCGCTGCGGCGTGAACTGGTAGAGCTCCTTCGCCGCGCGCAGGAAGTCGGCGACCACCGGGATCGGCCTGCGGGGGGGCCGGACCGGCGTTTCCTCAGGCTCCGGATTCACCGGCTTTCTCGGCCCGTTATAAAGCGGCGGATGCTCCAGCACGTAATCGTCGAGCGTCACCTGCTGTCCGCTGCGGCGCTTGGCGTTGCGGGTGCGCCGCTTCTCGTAGATCTGGCTCCAATAGGCGCCGGCCTCGGCGTCGAAGGCCGCGCGCGCCGCCCGATATTCCGCGAGCTTGCGGCGATATTCGAGCACGGCCGGCGAGGCCCCGCCTTGCGCAAAGAACTGCGACAGCAATTGGGCGTTGGCGTCGCGGACGGCGGGCGGCAGCGCGTCGGCCTCACCGCCACGCGCGGCAGGCGCGAGCAAGGCAAGCGCGAATGGAACCAGCGTCAGGCTATTTCGAATCGATCGATGCATGCTGCCGTCTTAGCAGCCATCCGGTAACCGTCACGTTAACGCGCCGTTTACCATCGTCACTTCCAGGCGAACACCGGTTGTTCCAGCTCGGCCACGCGGGTCTGCCGGCCTGCCAGCACCTCGCGGAATTGATAGATCAGCGCTGCGGTCGGCGCGTGGATCAGGCTTTGCTGGTGATGAAAGCGGATCACGCGGCGCGTGCTCTCGGGGATCGCGACGAAATCGAAGGCGTCATCGCCCTCGATCGTATCGAGCCCGACGTGATGGACGGAAGCGACCTCGTCCGGGTTCGGCGTGATCGCGGCGCCGCTCGGGGCCCACACCACCACCGGCGTGATCAGATAGCCGGAGCGGGTCGGATAGTCGTCGAGGCTGCCGAGCACCTCCGCGCCGGTGAGCCGCAGGCCGAGCTCCTCGTCGAGCTCGCGTAGCGCCGCCTTCACCGGCGTCTCGCCGGGATCGCAGCGGCCGCCCGGCAGCGCCCATTGGCCGCGATGGGCGCGCAAGTGCGATGCGCGCAGCGTGAGCAGGAATGCGGTGTCATCACCCTCGCTCGCGGTCAGCGCGACCGCCACCGCGGCGCGCTTCAGCATCGCCGGCGCTTCTTCCTGCGGCAGCCGCGTGAAGGCGGCGCAGGCAGCCGCGATATTCCGCCGTGTGGCATCGTCGAACGGTCTCATCATGCTTGACTACACCACGTCCGGCCCCGATGAAACGAGATCGCAAGGCCCGCACCGGAACGGACGACGACATGACCAACAAGGCCGCCGCAAGGCTGAAATCAGACGGCTGGACCATCCTGGAGACCACGGGCTTCATGCATCTGATCGGCCCCCTGTGGGAGCGCAAGGTCGATGGCCAATACGAATTCGCACTCGCCACCGAGGACAAGCACCACAACCGCCGCGGCATGGTCCAGGGCGGCGTGATGATGACCTTTGCCGACCGCACCTGCGGCATGACCGCCCGCTACGTCTCCGGCAGGGAGTTCATGGCGACGGTGCAACTCGACAACCATTTCGTCGAGGCCGGCCAGATCGGTGACATCCTGATCTCCCGCCCGCGCGTGGTGCGTTCGACGCGCAGCCTGATCTTCATGAGCACGCAGGTGACGGTGGATGACCGCTGCATCGTGATGGCGAATGGCGTGTTCAAGATCTTGAAGGGACCAGGCTAGGCCCGCGTCGGGCCGGCGCCGCGGCCCACCACACACTCCGCTGTCGTCGCCCGGCTTGACCCTACTCGATTCACACATCTCTAAAACCGACTCAAATACAGGCACTTAGATGACCCTCTGGCTTCGAAAAACGAGGGCGTCACCTGGCGAGCAAGCATTGAGAAGACTCGTGTTTTTCAGCGCGCCGATCAGTGCCAAAAAAGATGTGTGAACGTCGTAGGGCTTGACCGGGCGCCCAGTACACCGCGGCTCCTCAGCTCTATCACTACGGCCTCTGGAATGCTGGGATCGCCCGATCAAGGTCGGGCGATGACAGTTGTGAGTATGGTGCGCAGCTTCAGCCATGCGTCATTGCGAGCGCAGCGAAGCAATCCGGCATCTCTTCGCGGATGCAGTCCTGGGTTGCTTCGCTGCGCTCGCAATGACGGGCGTTGCTGGCTATGCTGCCTTCTCCAATGCGAGGATCCGCCCATGCAATACCGCCACCTGGGCCGCAGCGGCCTGAAAGTGTCGCCGATCTGTCTGGGCACCATGATGTTTGGCGGCCCGACCGATGAAGCCGCGTCCAAGCGCATCATCGCGAAAGCGCTCGATGCCGGGATCAACTTCATCGATACGGCGGACGCCTATTCGAAGGGCGCCTCCGAAGAGGTGGTCGGCCGCGCCATTGCCGGCAATCGCCACGCCTGGGTGCTCGCGACGAAGCTCGCCAATCCGATGGGCAATGATCCCAATCGCGGCGGGCTGTCACGGCGCTGGGTGCTGCAGGCCGCCGACGAAAGCCTGACGCGGCTCGGCACCGACCACATCGACATCTACTATCTGCACAAGGAAGACCATGCGACGCCGCTGGAGGAGACGGTGCGCGCGATGGGCGATTTGATCCGCGCGGGCAAGGTGCGCTATTTCGGCGTCTCGAACCACCGAGCCTGGCGCGTCGCCGAGATCTGCAACATCTGCGACCGCCTCGGCATCGACCGGCCGGCGGTGAGCCAACCTTATTACAACGCGATGAACCGCATGCCCGAGGTCGAGCACTTTCCGGCCTGCTCCTATTACGGCCTCGGCATCGTGCCTTACAGCCCGCTGGCGCGCGGCGTCCTCACCGGCAAGTACAAGCCCGATGCAGCCCCGGACAAGGAGACACGCGCAGGCCGCAACGACACCCGCATGATGCAGACGGAATGGCGGCCGGAATCGGTCCGGCTCGCACAGGAGATCAAGACCCACGCCGAGAAAAGGGGCATCACCGCCGGCCAGTTCGCAGTCGCCTGGGTGCTGAACTCCGCCTTCGTCTCGTCGGTGATCGCCGGCCCGCGCACCGAGGAGCAATGGGACGGTTATATCGGCGCGCTCGACTATCGCTTCACCGCGGATGATGAGGCACTGATCGACCGTCTGGTCGTTCCGGGCCATCCCTCGACGCCGGGTTACAACGACCCGGCCTACCCGATCGAAGGCCGCCGCGCGCGGACGGCGTGAATTTTCGGAGGCGACGATGCCATACGAAGACCGCTACGGCCTGCCTCTCTCCACCGCATCCGATGCGGCTGCTGGCGCGTATCGCGAAGGCGTCGACCTCATGCTTGCCGGCTGGACCGGCATGGCGGAAACGCTTGAGCGCGCGATTGCGGCCGACCCGGACTTTGCGCTTTCCCATATCGCCCGCGCCCGCGTGCACGCCTTCTACCAGCAGGGCGATCTGGCACGGAGCAAGGCGGCGCTCGCGCGCGAGCTGGTCGCCAAGCGCGGCACGGAGCGCGAGCGCTCGCATGTCGAGACGCTGGCGCTTGCGATCGAGGGCCGGCTGCCAGAGGCGATCGCATCGACGCTGAGGCACGTCGAGAGCTGGCCGCGCGATGCGCTGGTGCTGTCGCTGCCGCTCGGCGCGTTCGGCCTGTTCGCCTTCTCCGGCATGGCCGACCACGACCGCGCGCGGCATGAGCTGTGCGAGCGCGTCGCGCAGCATTACGGCGAGGATTGGTGGTTCCTCACCATGGCCGGCTGGGCGATGACCGAGAACGGCGATGTCGCGCGCGGCCGCGGCGTCACCGAGCGCGGCTTCAACCTGCGCCGGCAGAACGCCCATGCCGCGCATGCGGTGCTGCACGCGATGTTCGAGGACGGCTCGATCGAGGCGGCCGACCGCCTCGTCGACGACTGGATCCCCACCTACGACCGCGCCGGAATCCTGCACGGCCATATCCGCTGGCACCAGGCGCTCGGCGCGCTCGAGCATGGCGATGCGGCGCGTGCATTGTCGATCTATGCCGACGTGCTCGAGCCCTCGGCCAGCCAGGCACCGCCGCTCAACGTCATCACCGATGCCGCCTCGCTGCTCTGGCGCCTGTCGGCCTATGGCCACACGGTGCCGACGGCTCTGTGGCTCCAAGCCGACACCGCCGCGCAAAAGCTCTTTCCGAAATCGAGCCTGTCGTTCGCCGACGTTCACATGGCGCTGTTCGCGGCCGCGACGCAAAACCGCGAGGCGCTCGCCGCGCGCCTTGCAACCATCGAGCAGCGGCTCGCCGCGGGCAAGCTGCCGGCCGGCGCCGTGGTGCCGGCGATCTTCCGCGCGCTGGCGGCCTTTGCGGATGAGGATTACGGGACTTGCGTGCAAACGCTCGCGCCTGTCCTCGGCGAGGTCGTGCGGATCGGTGGCAGCCATGCCCAGCGCGAACTGGTCGAGGACACCTACATCGTCGCGCTCATGCGCAGCGGCGAACTGCCCCGCGCCCGCGCCGTGCTGGACGCCCGGCTGCACCGCCGGCCGTCACTTCGCGATACGCGATGGCAGACGGCGATGGGCTAAGCGTTGCCACGAAAAAAACACCGGCGTGGCGGCAAGTGCCGGACGGACGGCTTGGGCGATTTGGGCGAATCGCCGTCGGGGTGGTGCGGTGGTATTCCAGACGGGTCTTGCAGAACGAACGGGATCGCAACCAATTTGCGGTTCGATGGTTGTTGGATGGAACTCGCCCGTGGTTCCCTGGCACATGAGCCTTCCGATGCGCCTCTGCCGACCGCTGCCGGCCGTCGGCCTTGTTCTGGCCGCCACCCTTGCCGCTTTGGCAAGCCCTTGTTTTGCCGAGACTTCCAAGCCCATCCCGGTCAACAATCCGCCGGCGCAGCAGAACGGCTTGATCGACCTGTTGGCGCTGATGTCCGGCCACTGCAAGACGTTCAAGGTCGCCGGGCGCACCTTCGCCTGCAAGACGATGGCCTACGCTCATGGCGACGCGGGCCGGGTCAATTTCGCGATCGCAGTCGATGATCCCTCCGATGACAGCCACGTCGTGTCGTTCTCCGGCGAGAATGGCAAGCGCGCTGACGACAATTCCTACGAGCTGCCGATCGACCGCATGCTGCTCAACTCCAAGGACCGCCCCAGGATCGACGGCCTGCCGGTGCCGGTCGAGCAGACTTCCACCGGCCTCTGCCGCCAGACCGGCAATTTCGCCGCCAGGAAGGTGAACGACGTCACTTGCTCGGCCACCGACAGCGAGGGCCGGCGCTACGAATTGCTGTTCGTCTCCGACGGCACCCCGGTCAGCGTGCGCCGCATCCGCCAGTCGGCGCCGTCGATTCAGGACCCGTTCAAGTAGCGGCATGACGCGCGACCGCCTGTTTCTGCTGCAGCCCGGTTTCGAGGACCCAGCTTTTCCGGGCCGACGCTTCTATTGCTGGCATTGCGCGCTGATCGAGGGCGTGCTGACCTCGTTTCCACAACTCGCCGAAAGACTCGACGTCGAGCGCATCGCGTGGCCGCGGCCGCGACAGCCGGTGATCGCACAGGTCGGCAAGGAGAACCAGTCGCTGCCGTTGCTGGTGCTGGCAGACGGAGCGACGTCGCCGCACCAGACCGGCAGCTATCAGGGCCGGGCCTTCGTCGCCGACAAGGACGCGATCCTCGCCGCGCTATCCGAACGTCACGGCTTTCCCGATCCGCATCCGTGAGGCGGATCCGGCAGCCGGCATAACCCGCTCGTGTCCCGGACGCGGTGCGGCGCGCAGCGCTGCTCCGCAGAGCCGGGACCCAAGCGGCAAAGGCATCCGCGGAAATATGGGCCCCGGCTCTGCAGCGCACCGTCGAAGAGACGCTGCGCTGCGTCCGGGGCACGAGCAGCGCATAGCCCGGAGCGGAAAAGCGTAGTCCGGGCTACGGACCCGCAATGACGTCGCGAAACGAGGGAAGATCGGCATTGCGCGCCGTCTCCGTCGCCTCGCATATTCGCTTCGACCAGCCGCCCGAAAGGTCCGATCATGCCGCACCCCCTGCCCGCTCTTATTGTCGTCGACGTGCAGCGCGCATTCGACGAATGGGAGACGGCGGGCAAGCGGCGCAATAATCCGGATGCGGTGGCGCGCATCGCCGGCCTCCTGAAGGCGTTCAGGGCGCGCGCCGCCCCGATCTTTCATATTCGCCATGAAGGCACGAAGCCGAACTCGTCGTTCCTTCCCCAAAGCTCCGGCTATGCCGTCAAGGACGAGGCGCGCGAGCAGCCGGGCGAAACGGTGATCGTCAAGCGCGTCAATAGCGCCTTCATCGGCACCGATCTGGAAGAGCGCCTGCGCGCGGCCGGCATCGACACGCTCGTGATCTGCGGCGCCACCACCAATCATTGCGTGGAGACGACGACGCGGATGGCCGGCAATCTCGGCTTCGACGCATGGCTCGTGCGCGATGCGACCTGGACGTTCGACCGCATCGGGCCCGACGGCGATGAGCACTCCGCCGAGGAGATCCATGCCATGACATTGTCGAACCTCAACGGCGAGTTCGCACGTATCGTCACGACGGAGGACGTGATCGCGTCGCTCGGAACCGCGTGACATCCGGGCAATAGCGAGGCGAGGCGGCGTGATGCGACAATAGAACGCGCGGCGTTCAATCATTCACGGTCATTGACGCCCGTCAGTCGGAACCAACGTCTGCGTCGTTTCGACGCCGGAACATGGCGGAGGCACGCCCGTTGTCACACGGCATTCAACTGGAGTGATGACATGAAGTATCTCTTTGTCGCGATGGCTGCCGGTGCTGCGGCGCTTGCCGGTGGAACCACCGCCAACGCGGCCGGCCCGGTCAGCGCGAAGCAGACCGCGCAAGAAAGCCAGTCCACCGACATCAGCGCGCACCGCAGGCACCATCGCTGGCATGGTCGCCATCATTGGCGGCATTACGGCCACTACCGACCCTATTATAGAAGCTACGGCTATTACCCGCGCCATCGCGGCTATTATTATGGCGGCGGACCGTACGGGTACTACGGCGGCGGCGGCCCCGGCGTGACCTTCAGCTTCGGTACCGGACGCTGGTAAGACGGCGCAGTAGACGCCAGCAAGACAAGAGGCCTGCAGAGATGCGGGCCTTCTCATCTCTGCAAGATCGTTTCTGCCGTCTCCAAACCGGTTGCCAGCGCCGCTTCCACCGTGCCCATGTCCCGGCCGCGATAAAGCGCTTCGCCGGAGAACAGCACAGGACCGTGGGCGCTTGCGAGAACCATTTGCGCCGCGCGCGTCCGCGGCGTCGCCCAGGAATAGGCGCCGCGGGCAAAGGAATCGTGCGCCCAGTTGGTCGCCGCCGCCGCCACGAGCTTGCGCGCGATGTTCTCGCGCGACAGGCCGAAGATGGCGGCAAGTGAATCGAGCCCGGCCTCGATCAGCCGTTGCGGATCGAGGCCGTCCAGCTCCGCCGTGCGCGGGCCGCCGAGCCAGCCGGTGAGCACGGCATGCCGGCTCGGATATTGCGTCCACCACACCGGGATCGTCTGGTCCGACAACAGAAAAGTCATGGCCGCGAGATCCTGTCCTCGCTCACGCCACCATGGCCGCGCGAAGCGCAGCAGGATCTTGACGACGTTGCCGAAGCCGATGTCGTCGGCAGCAGCAAGCTTCGCGCGCGCGCGTGCCGGCAGAGCGATTTCGCGCAGCAGCGGCAGCGGCACGGTGAGGATCACGCGATCGCAGGCATGCCCGTCGCCGCCGGCGCGGCGAACGGTCACTCTGTGGCCGTCCTCCTCGATCGCCGACACCACGCAGCCGAGATGGATGGTTACGCCGCGCCGGCGGCAGTCGGCCGCCAGAAACTCGATCAGCGCGCCGTAGCCGCCATCGATGCGCGCCTGCGGAGCGTGCCCGCCATCCATCCATTCCTCGCGCAGCGCCAGGGTCGAGGCGCGCTCGGGATCGGCCGCGTCATAGCCCTCGACCATCCGCACGATCGAATGGCGCATCGGCGCATAGTCGTCCCCGGCAAAATGCCGGCGCAGGAACTCGGCGACGGAGAGATCCTCCTTCAAGTCCTTCAGCACGGCTTGAAGCTGTGCTTTGTGCGGATTGTCGCGCGCTTCGCGCGACAGCTTCGTCCCGTCGAAGCTCCACCGCTGGCTTTCGATCTCCTCGCGGGACAAACCGGCCTCGCGCAGCAGTCCGCGCGTGATCGGCGCCTCGCCATGGATGAATTCGGCGCCGCCCTCGGCGGGATAGCCGAACTCCGAGGCCGGCAGCGGATGGATGCGGCCGCCACAGCGTGCGCGGGCCTCCAGGACCGTCACCTTCCGGCCGGCACGCGCCAGCGCGCGCGCCACCATCAGGCCGGCCGCGCCGGCGCCGACGATGACGATGTGCTCGGATGTCTCGGGCATGGCCGCGCGTTACCGGCACGCGGCTTGCGGATCATTCTTGATCAGGTAGCGCAGCAGCAGGATACCGCCGCCGAGTTCCCGCGTGCTCTCCAGCGTCACCGCCGCGATCGGCGCGCGCTTGTCGCTGTCGGCTGCCGTCGAAGAAAACACGAAGGGCGCGCCGCTAGCACCGTCGATCGCGGGGCTGAGGATCAGGTTGAATTCGTCGATGAGACCGGCACGCAGGAACGCGCCGTTGGCGACGCCGCCGCCCTCGACCAGCAGGCGCTTCACGCCGAGTTCGCGGGCGAGAATGTCCAGCGTCAGCGCCAGGTCGAGCTCGGACTTGCCGGCAAAGATGTAGGACACGCCCTCGCCGCGCAGGCCAGCGAGATGCGAATCCGTCACGCTCTCGGTCAGCACGACCACGATCGGGTCGCCGCCGATGTCCGAGCGGCCCCAGCCGATCTTGCCCTGCGCGTCGAGCACGACGCCGTAGGTTTTTGCATCGCGCCGTGCGAACCAGCTTTCGCGCGGAAATTTCTCGCGCGTCTCGGTCGGATATGGCTTGCCCTTGGCGAACTCCGATCCGGTGACGCGGCCGATCACCCAGGCATCGCCGCCGAGCTCGTCATGGACCTTCTCGAACCAGTCCGTCCCCGCTCCCTTCGGACGCCAGCGGCTGGGATGCGTGCGGCCGTCGAGGCTGGAATGCATCAGACAGATGACGTAGGGCTTCATGCAATTTCTCCGGAATGCGCTTTACACCGCCGGCCCGTTGCTCTTCTCATCGCCCCTGGCGCGATCGTCGACGATCGCCGTGAGCGCGGGAAGTTGCGGGAACAGCCATAGCATGGCGGCAGGGAGCCGGCGCGTGCTCAGGCCTCACAATCGCGAATGGATATCGGCGCTGCGCGCGGGGCGATTGTCGGCGTCCACGAAGATCGCGCATCGCGTGTCGCCGTAACTTCCGCAGGGAACAGGCAGAGTGACCCATCGGAACGATATGTGTCGCCGATCACGCGGAGACGCAGCGAAAACAGACCTCGCGGTGTTCGCGGCAGTCATGGCAGCCACCGAGGGAACCACCGGAGAGCCTGAGTTCGGCGCAGTCCGAGATGGCTCTCAAGCCGCTTCGGACAAGGATCTCGCCCGCTGCTCGAGCATGCCGATCGTCGACACCAGATTGTCGCGTCGCACGCGAAGGTTGAGCGCGAGCAGCGGATAGGTCGGCTGCTGCACGTCGAACACGCCGGCGCGCGCCTCTTCCTGGTGAATATCGGTGTTGATGAGCCGAACGCGCCACCACAGATCGGCGATCAACGCGTCGAGCCGGAGTTCGCCAACGGCACCAGAACGGGACACTTCCTGCATCGCTTGCCTCAACCTGAAACGGTCTCTCCATTGAGACCTGCCTTTGGTCATGGTTGAGCAAGCGGAGTGCCAGGAATGGTGGGGCGCGATCTGGGGCCGGACCGAACCTCGTCGGCCTCGCATCACGCGGCCGTCCGCCGTCTCCGCCGCGTGGCGGGAGCTTGCCACGACAGGCCGGCGAGCGGCACCGGCTTGCTGAAGTAGTAACCTTGGCCGAGCGAAATTCCGAGCGAATGGAGCCGTCTGACCTGTTCGGAGGTCTCGACACCCTCGGCGACGATCGAGAGCTTCAGGGTCTTGGCAAGCTGCACGATGGATTTCAGCACGGCAGCGGTCTCGCAACGGTCAATCCTGTCGATGAAGGATTTGTCGATCTTGACCTTGTCGAACGGAAAAGCCGTCAGATATGACAATGACGAGTAACCGACCCCGAAATCGTCGAGCGCAATGGAGACGCCGAGCGCCTTGAGGCGCTGGAGGGTCCTGAGATTTTCCTGGGTGTCGGCGAGAAACACGCTCTCGGTGATCTCGAGCTCGAGCCGGGTTTGCGGAAGTCCACTCTGCGCCAGTGCGAACGTCACGGTGTCGACGAGGTCAGTGCCGGCAAACTGCAGGGCGGACAGGTTCACCGCGACCTTGACGTCGCCCGGCATGGTCACCGCATCCCGGCACGCCCTGGTCAGCACCTGGTTGCCGAGTTCGACGATCAGTCCACCCGCCTCCGCAACCGCAATGAACTCGGTTGGTGGAATGAAGCCCCTGGTGCCGTGATGCCAGCGCGCGAGAGCCTCGACCGATTTCACACGGCCGGTGCCGAGCTCGGTCACGGTTTGATAGAACACTTCGATTTCCTCGCGCCAGATCGCCTCACGAAGCTCGATCTCGAGCACGTTGCGCTGATCCGCTTCAGCCTTGAGCTCCACCGAGTAGGTATGGAAGCAGTTCCGGCCGGTGTTCTTCGACTTGTAGAGCGCAAGATCGGCATTACGAAGGATCTCATCGACGCGGCTGCCATGCTCGGCAGCCACGGCGATGCCGATGCTGCAGCCGATCACGACGGGATGACCGTCGATCTCATAAGGCTCGGCAATGGCCCGAAGCAGCCGCCCTGCGAGGCTTGCAGCCCCATCCCGCGTCGCGACCCGGCCCGGCGCGACGATCACGGCAAACTCGTCGCCGCCGATCCGCGCCGCCGTGTCGGCGTCACGGATCTGCGCCCTGACGCGGCCCGCAACCTGCTTCAGCAAGGCATCGCCACATTGGTGACCGAGTGCGTCGTTGACGGACTTGAACTTGTCGAGATCCAGCAGGAGTACGGCGAAGGGAGCTCCCGAGGCGCCCGACGTCGCGAGTGCCTCGTCGATGCGCTCCTTGAACAGATTGCGATTGGCCAATCCAGTCAGACTGTCGTAATGCGCGAGCCGTTCGATCCGATCCTCGGATGCCTTGCGTTCGGTGATGTCTTCATGGGTGGCGACCCAGCCACCGCGCTCGCGCCGTCCGTAGGAGATATAGATGACCCGCCCATCCGGAAACTGCACCGTGTTCGAAGTGTGCTCCGACTGGGCGAGCCGATTCTTCAGATCGACCAGGTAAGCCTCGACGTCGAGCACGGCGGTCTGTTTTGCAAACACCTCGCGGAAATCCATGCCGATCCGAATCTCCTCCGGCACAAGGCCATAGAGTTCGAGCCATTGTCGATTGAATGCGATCAGGCGGTCGCGGCCGTCGAACATGCTCAACCCCTGGGGAAGATTTCTGAGCGCGTCTTCGAACTTGCTGGCGAATTCGCGCAGCTCGCGCTGGGCGCGATCCAGCGCCTGTCGGCGCCGCCAGTGGAACATCGTTGCAGTCAGGATGATGACCGTCAGCAGCAGCGCGCCACCGAGATAGACCCGCTGCCTGCTAGCCGCGCGCGAATAGATCTCGCGCTCCGAAATACCCACCGTGAAGATGAGTGGAAAGAGCCGCGATCTGCGCGCGGTCACCAGCCTGTCATTGCGGTTGGGATGACTTTCGTTCCAGTATTGGGCGTAGAAGCCATCCCGCAGTTCGCCTTCGACGCGGTTCGGCGCACGCTGCCCCAACACCGGGCCCTGGTCGATGCCGCGCGCGGCGAGCACGACCTGGTTCGCATTTCTGAGGACCAGCGTTCCTCCAGCGCCGAGCTTTGCGTTGTCGTAGAATTTGCCGACGACGTCGACGCTGAGCGAGCCGACGACCACGCCGGCCGGATTCCTGGCGAGGTCGAACAGCTTTCTTGCGAGCTGGATCGTCCATTGGTGCGACACCCGCCCCACCACCGGCTTCGCCACGTAGAGGCGATCATCGGCTTGCGTCATGACGTTGATGAAGTGCTCGCGATCGCCGAGATAGAGCGGCGGACCGGAATAGCCCGAGGTCGTATCGAGCATGTAGCCGTCCAGGCCGATCAGGGAGAACTGAACCACGTCACCGGTCGCAATGCGCGTCTTGTCGGACCAGAACTTCAGGCTGAAGGTCTGGGGATCCTCAGCGTAGAGTGCCCGCACGACCAGCAACGACTGGTCGACGCGCTCGAAGATGCGCTCGGTATTCTCCTCGAACAATTCGGCGACGCTGTCGCCGTGCGACCGCGCCTGCTGGACGGCATCCGCCCGCTCCGACGAGGTGATCGCGAAATATCCGATCCAGACCAGAGGCAGGAAGAACAATGCGATCTGCAGCGGAGCATTTCGCAGGATCGTTCTTCCGGCTTTGCGGACTGATCTTGCTGGCCTCACGACACGCGTCCTCGCTTCCGCTGCCAGGGCAGAACCGCGCTCACCGCCAGTGATGGCATCGCCTGTCTCCGCCTCGCAGGGACCGCCGCGGCCGAAAGCGGCGCGCGGCTGCTGTTCATCTCGCGAAGCTAGGCCGAACAGCCTTAAGGTTCGGTTGGGACAAAACTCAATTCTTCAGCTTACAATATCCGTATGATCACGGAGATCGGCTTGGGGCAACCACCCGGTACTCGCAGGGCAATACCGTTTGGTCGTCTGCACCAGCCTCTCACATCGCGCGCGCAAGAACGATCGCGCCGGACAGGATCAGGACCGCGCCTGCCGCATAACTCAATCGTTGGCCGAACGGGAGCAGCTTCTCAGCGGCGACATAGAGCGCGATGGCGATGATCCAGGCCAGATTCATCACACCGCCGACGAACAGCAATACCATCAGAAACCAGCAGCAGCCGACGCAGTAGCTGCCATGGCGAAATCCCATCCGGAATGCTCCGCGCGTGCCGGGCCGCCAATGCCGGCTGATAAACAGCAGCGGGCTCTCGCAGTAGCGCAGGCAGGCGTGTTTGAGCGGCGTGAACTGATAAAGCCCTGCGGCAACCAGAATGCCGCCGCCCAAAGTAGCGCTGGTGCTGGCCATCGCCATCGACAGCAACCCGAAGCGTTCGAGCGCCCATTGCGCCAGGACCGCAGCGACACTGAACCCCGCCCATGTCACGAGATAGGCGGCGAGAAAGATCCAGGCATCGATTGCGGCCCGGGATGCAGTCGCCTGCTTGCGCTTGACAGTCGCATACAAGAGAACGGTCGGCGCCGCGCTCGGTGCCATCATCGCGATCATCATCACCCACCACATCACGAACAGCAGCGCGGCATAGAGCGGCGTCCACGGCATTGGCGCCATGTCCGGCATATCGGCCATCATCTCGGTATCCATGCCGGCGCCGCTGGCGAGATAGGCCCAGGCGAGCGCTGCCACTGCGGCGGTCCCGATCGCGACGATCAGCCGGTCACGATGGAGCAGGTGTTCCAGCATCAAGCGCCCCTGCATGGGCTTGTCCAGGATAGCGATGAGAGGCCGACGCCGAGATCTTATCTCGACGTCAGTGCCGCATCATGCCGCAACGCCCTCGGGCGTCTGCACGACATTGGTGAGCGAGCTGTGCGTGCCGTGGGTCTCGAACGGGATAGCGCCGGTCGAGCGGATGTTGGCGGACGCGACCTCGGCACCCCTGTGCTCGAATCCTTCGGGCATCACCACCTGGATGCGGTGCGGATTACCCGTCACCGGATTCTTGATCGGCTCGACGTCGGTCTCGAGGACGCCAGTGGCGACGAGTCTTGCGACGCGTCCGTTCTTGTCGAAGGAAAATTCGAAGGGTGCGAACACCGGATCGTGGATCTTGGTTACGATCATGCTGACAATCTGGAAGAACGTGCCCTCGGCGGAATGCTTTCCGGAAAAGATATTGAACAACGCCTGACGCTGCTCCGGCGTGGCGCGTTCGTCGATGATTGGCTGGATCGTCCCGTTGCCTTCATGCAGGGGGCCGGGGAAATCGACTGTGATCGCGAAGCAGAGACCGTCAAGCTTGGTTCCGTCGAAATGTCCTTTGGCGATTCGCATGGCGAACAGGCCCCGGCAATAGCCGTGGGTCGGCGGTGCATTGAAATCGCAGGGGCAGCCAAACGCGCAGTTGCAATTCTTCATCCATTCGCCTTCGAGACGCCAGTCCGATGCAGCCATGACACATCTCCCAAATGTGAGCGGGGGACCTGGCAGCCGGGGGGAATTTGTTCAACGTTATATCGAGGCAATGCAAGAAAGTGCGAGCGGGATCGAGTCCGATCAGAAAGCCGACATCGCGGGAAAAGTTTGTGGCCAGCCGCCATTCACTGTCCCTATGGCCAAGAGCATATCAGCGGCAGCCAGACGCGTACAGCGCACGGATGCGGCAGAGCAGCCGAGCTTTCAGGCCGTCCGACATCAGCGGAATGGTGCGGAACAAAGTTACTAACTCCTATGCTATTGATATATCTATGCTATTCCAACCGGCCGCCTCCCCACTCATTGCCGCAGCGACGGCCAGCGCCTTCCGTTGAGGCGCGGGTTGGCCCCCTCTATCGCCATCACACCGAACCCTCTTTAGCGAAAAGTCCGTGCAGCGAGGGCGTGCATGGATAGCGCCGGCGTAGCTCTGCTCCAGCCTACCCATGCGCAGTTCGCGCGCCTGACGGCCAGTGCACCGCTTGGACGCTTCAGCATGCATGACTGACGCGGCGTGGCGGCGAGATGATTCCGATACGCACCTTCGCGCGTGCGGCCGCACCCGGTTCGATGTATAGTCAATTCGGCGGGGGCTGCGTTCGCAACGGAGGTCCTCCATGAAAGTCAGAGACGTGATGCACAAGGGCGTCGATTGGGTCAGCCCCGACACCCCGATCATCGAGATCGCGAAGTTGATGCAAGGGCACGACATCGGCTGTATTCCGATCGGCGAAGACGACCATTTGGTCGGGATGGTGACCGATCGCGATATCGTCTGCAAAGGTCTCGCGAGCAGGGACTTCAACGCTGCGCGCATGACCGCGCGGGAGGTGATGACCGAAGGCATCCATTGCTGCCGGGAAGACGATGACCTGACGAAAGCCGTGCATCACATGGAGACGCTGAAAATCCGCCGGCTACCCGTGATCAACAAGAGCAAGCGGATGGTCGGCATGATCAGTCTCGGTGATATCGGCCAATCCGCCACCGCGGATCTGTTGACGCAATGCGTCAAGGGCGTATCGGCCCATCATCATTGAGCAGCGCCCCCGCGGCCGCGAAATTCTCGCGAGCGTGCATCGAGTGCACCGTCAGCGCGGTGCGGCTTCGCCGCACTCGGCGGCGAGCATGTTTTTCACGGGAACAAGGGGTCGAACAAGGAGAGTGAATGGTGCCCAGGGAGGGAACCATACGCAACCACCGACATGACGAACTATTGTTTGTCCTTAGTATGGTGGTGTGAGCGGTTGGCATGGCATCCCTGGTAGAGCGGCCAACTCGGCGCGAACAGCAGCCGCAAACAACCGTACAGTATCAATCGCTGACAATCGGTCCGAACGCCTCCCATCGTTCGCCTGTGAAACGCATCATCCGGAACTCCTTGACCACACGATAGTCGGTCGGGCTGGTGTTGACGGAGAGCCCCGGGAGCAGCAGATCGAGCTTCACGTTTTTCAGGCTCGTCGCCTGCGCCATGACATTCTCGCGCGAGAGATTGTCCCCGCATTGCTTCAAGACCTGGACCAGCAACTCGGCGGCGCTATAGCCATAGACCGTGAAGATGCTCTTCCGGTCGCCTCCCGGATAATAGCCGTCCATGAAGGCGCTCCATCGCTTCATGCCTTCGTCATCACGCCAGGTCGGATCAGCGGCCTCCTTGAACGAGCTCGCCGAGATGATGCCCTTTGCGTTCTCGATGCCCGCCGGGCTCAGGACCGCGTCGATCGAGGACGAGCCCACGCCGAGGAGGTGAACGGGCTTCCAATCGAGCTCTGCCATCTTTCTGATGACTTGGGCGGCGAATTTCGAGGCAGCCATGTCGATGAGGACGTCGACACCGGCCGCCTTGAGGCGCACGACCTGCGAGTCGACGGTCGGGTCCGACACATCGTATGAAGCGTCACTGACGATGAGTTCGCCTGCCCTTGCGCCGAGCGCATCCTTCAACCCGGTCAGATAATCCCTGCCGGTCTCATCGTTCTGATAGAGCAGGCCGATTCTGGCATTCGGATAGTTGTCCAGGATGAAACGCGCGTAGACGCGAATCTCCGTGCGCAGATTGGGAGCAAATCCCATCGTCCAGGGAAAATTGATCGGATCCTCGAAACGCGTCGACCGCCCGGCCACGAAGAGCTGAGGGATCTTGCGGTCATTGAGATATTTCTGAACCGCGATGTTCGAGGCATTGCCGAGCGTCTCGAATGTGAACAACACCTCGTCGCTCTCGATGAGCCTGCGGACCTGCTCGACGGTCTTGGACGGCGTCGCCGCATCGTCGTAGGAAATCAACGTGATCTTGCGTCCATTGACGCCGCCATGATCATTGATCATGCGGAAATAGGCTGTCTGCACCTTGCCGATTACGGAGGATGCGGAGAGCGGA